>JAAZVZ010000005.1 GCA_018623155.1 Glaciecola sp. | reverse complement strand
TATTTGCGCTTACAGAAAAAGTAAAAGCTAAAGTAATAAGGAAAAATAAATTTTTCATAGTATCCCAAAAAGAAACGGTTGACCAAGGCCAACCGTTATTTTCTAACTTAACGTCTGCCAGAACGTCTCAATGCTTGAGGCGTAAAATCTCGGTCATTGAGACCTGGAGAGAAATCATACATTTCATGTTCATTATCTAAACCGAGGGCTAGATAGCGACCAGAGTTCAAATCATGTAACACTTCTAATGTAGACCATGCTGTAGGCACCTCATAATAATTTAAGTTGTGAGCTACACCAACGCGATATAAACCGCCACGGTCATCATATAAGTCAGCTACTAAGATCTGCCAGCTATCTTCATCAATATAGAATACACGCTTAGAATAAACGTGGCGGAACTCAGGCTTAATGTTAGCTTCAACCACCCAAACACGGTGCTTCTCATAGCGAGTCAATTCAGGATTAATGTGACCAGGTGTTAAAATGTCATCGTAAGTAACTTTATCTGAATGCAAATCATAAGCATTGTATGCTACATAGAGTTCTTGTTTGCCTTTTAACTCCCAAGTGTAACGGTTAGGTGAACCGTTATACATATCAAAGTCATCCGTAGTACGCAGACCATCAGAACCTGTTCCTGGTGTATCAAACGCTACATTGGGGGCACGACGTACGCGACGCTGACCAGTATTGTAAGTCCACGCTTGGCGAGGAGTCGCGATTTGGTCAACTGTTTCATGAACCAATAGTGCAGTCCCGGCTAAACGAGAAGGTTCGGTAACCTCTTGTTTAAACTTGAAAAGAATGTTGTCTTCCATCACCTCTTGAGCCGTTACACCTGGTTCAGAATACTTAATCTTGAGTTGGTCATTAAAGCCAACATAGGTGTAAGCCCCAGACTCGGTCATTGCAACTTGGCCAGCTTCACGAGACACCTCATCACCACGATAACGCAGAATATGATTCCACACCGCCTCTAAACCATTTTGAGGGATTGGAAAAGGCATACCCATAATAGCATTTTTTAAGCCATTACCGTCATTTAACAGCTCAGCAGTCGTTGCATTAGCAATCGTTGCATCATAAACAAACTGAGGAAACGATGCGGTTCTGCGCGTTTGGTAAATTGGCATTTTGAACGTTTCAGGATATTTTTCAAATAACGCCTGTTGACCTGGTGACAAAAACTCTGCGTACTGCTTATAGTTACTGCCATCGATTGTGAACTGAACTTTATCATTAGGGAATGGATTCTGGTGATGGTCGCCAACCTGATACCCAGCAGGAGGAGCGGTTATACCGCCGGTCCACTCTGGGATAGAGCCATCGGCGTTACCCGCACGTATAGCGCCCATTGGCGTCAATTCATTGCCAAGCTTTGCTGCTTCGGCTTCGGTTACATTTGCGTGTAGACCAGCTGAACCCAAAGATAGAGTTAATGCTGCGGCTACTAGGCTTATTTTTTTAATCATAATGACACCTAATTAGAATGAATATTTAACGTTAAATGAAACAAAGTCTCTATCAGATAGGGCATTTGTCGTACCTACCCCGCCCCAAAATGCATTATAAGATGCAGTCGCTGAGAGTTTGCTTAAATAATCAAATGTGAAGGCCACACTTGCAGACTTACGGTCTTCTAAGAATAAAAACAACGGATCAGGTGTAGTACCATCCACATCATGAGCGAAGGTTGCTCTTGTGCGAAGATTTACCCCGTCAAACACGTCGTTAAAGTCAGCCACTGCTAGAAGACGATAGCCCCATGAAGTCTTGGTTCCGAAAGGATTTGTTTCAGGACCATCAGATAGACCCGTGTGTAAACCTTGAAGTGCACGTGGGGTTTCTTCTAAATAATTGAAAATCGGACCAGAGCGGCCCGTACCAGGCGCATTTAAACGAATCACATCCGCATCTGGCATATCCTTAACATCTACGTAAGCGACTTCACCCAATAGGACTAAGTTATCTGCACCTAGAGATGGGCCGAAAATATGAGAAACGGTTACCTGAGCTTGGAAGGTATCAGATAATAAGAAGCCTTCCGCATATTGACCAGGGCCAGTAGTTAACCCAACGTTGTTGAGTTGTGATATACCAGCCAAATCAGGACGGAGTCCGGCGTTTGCAAGCTGTTCCGGCATGGCCATGTAGAGTAATTCTACATCATCAATTTGTAATGGCTCGTCTTGACGATAAGAAATCTCACCTGCAACAGCCGTTTCGCCAATATTGGTGTTAAATGACACACCCCAAAGTTTAATATCTTCTGGGTAAATAAACTGAGCTTTTGTGAAGGTCTGTAGATCCGTAACATTATCAGATGTGATGGTGTTTTGTGCTAAATAGGCCAAATCACTAAGGATCGCATTAGTGCGAAAATCTGATGTGACACCTGATACCAATGGACGAGTGCTGTGGTAATTAATGTGATAAAAACCAAACTCAGTTTCGTTGAGGTCTTCAGCGAACCAACCTAGTTTAATACCGTACTGACCTGAATCACTGGCATCAGTATGTGCTTCGTCGCCCAAACCACGAACAGCTACTTTAGTTGGGTATGCCAACATAGCTTGAGCAAGTGGCGCAAGACCTGCTGGATTACCGCCACTCTGCGCAAGTGCACCAGCAGCCATAGTCCCTAAAGTATTTAATTCTGACAATAAGAAATCAAGATGAATATCTGGGTTACCCGAGAACCCTAACTGAATAGCTGAGTTTTGACCGCCCTCACCTGCAAAGTCATTCGTTGCAAAGTATGAACCTGCAACCGGCAAACGTGAACGCTCCCACTCGTACTGGTAATACATAGACAAGCTGACAGTATCAGTCAAACCTAAATCTAAGTACACCATACCAACAGGAATAAACACCTCTTTCAATTCTGCACCTGGCGAACGTGCACGTGTTACATCCACTGGATTAGTAGTGTTGATACCGTGTTGAATAAAGGTGGATTCACCCCAACTGATCACTTGGTTCCCGACACGAAACGACACCGGTGTATTGCCCATGTAAAAATCAGCGTAGACAAAAGCATCTAATAAGCGAAAATCCTGACACAGTTCTTCTTTTGATTTGTCTGTTGCACATAAGTCAATCTTGTCACCGCCAATCGGACGAGTCCATGTGTCATTATCATCAGCAACAAACTCTTTAAAGTAAAAGACCCGGCTGAAGAAACCCAAGTCCATATCATCATGGTTATACTGAATGTCTATCTCATGTGACCCGGAAAATTGCGTGGAGAATGCATCACCCGGGTCATTCATTAGATTACCTAGATCGCCGTTCGTAGAATATGCCGCATCTGCTAGCGCCCACACATCGGAACTTGGATAAATCACATTCCCAAGCGCAGTGTACCCTGTCCAGTCAAAAACAGGTAAATTAGGATGACCAATTAAGTTAGTATCGCGATCTTCAACACGGATACTGGTGCCTATGGTAACGGTTGAATCGATATTAACAGTAAAGTTACCTACATCAAACTCTGCAGCAGTTGCAACAGGTGTTGATAATAAGGCAGCGATACCGAGAGCGATGGGAGTTTTGACAAAAGAAGTAGGTCTGAGTTTCATCGTTTTTATTCTCCTGGATCACCTGAGTTTATAGGTGAAAATAGTTGACCAGATTTATAGTTATTAACAAAATAATTACATTATTTATTAGTCTATGCAAGGACTAATCGTACCAGTGAAGTACTTTTTTACATTTTATTGCAAATTAACGCGTCTTGAATGAGGTTTTCATACTGCAAAACACTCTTAGAAACTTTTTCAAAAACGTCTTTACTTAGATGAGGGTTATCAAGCAACCGTCTGCATTGTTGTATCATCAATTCTCGGTACGGTAGACTCACCTGCTGCCATTGGGTCAATGGTGTCACCAATCTTGCTGCAACCTGAGGATTAACACCATCAAAACGCATGATGAAGTCAGCTAAATATGCATAACCACTACCATTAATATTGTGGAAATGGCGATAGTTATAAAACGCGAAATTGCCAATAAGTGCACGGACTTTATTGGGGTTATTTAATGCAAATAATGGATGCGTTTGTAACAAATCAAGTTGGGTCAATATATCGTCTGAATCTTGAGTCGCCTGTATAGCAAACCATTTATCCATTACAACTGAATCAGATTGGTAACTATCAATAAAATCGGTTAAGAGAGCATCAAAATCTTTTGCTTTTACCCGTTGAGCACAACGCAAAACATTAAGACGCTCCGTCATAATGGTCGAATTTTGATACATATTTAGCCAGTCAAACTGATTAGCATCATTCAGCGCCAGATAATAAATCAAGGTACTTTTGAGTTTTCTTGTGTGTACTGCATTGGCCGAATAATGATATTCACTGTCCTGTGGAATATCAATCAACATTGTTTGCAGAATGGACGCAATGGTCCGTGCTAAAGACTCTTCAACATGAATGCGTGATATTAATAATAATTGCAGATCCGCTTGTCCGATTACCGACAACATAGCTTCAACACTTGGTATCGTTAATACTTCACTAATCAGTTCAGCATCGGGTGCACGCTCAAGCCATTGCTTAAACATCACAAAATACTCATCACTCAGTAAACTTGTGGAATCAATTAACAACGCTTCATAATGACTTTGTATGATGTGTTGCAAATACATCTGACTTGCTTCCCATACTGCATAGGGGCTATGGGTATTAATAAATAAATGCTGCAAGTTCTCAAGCGTGTAGTCGTTTAAAATTTTGACTGGCGCACTAAACCCAATATTAAACAAAACGTGTGTATCTTTTGGGATATTGCTAAATGTCATTTGCATTTGCGATTCGCTTAATACAACCAAATTATCCCGAGTGTTTTGCTCAGCCTGATACTGATTACCTTTATTATCTACGCATTCATAAGTTAATGGTATAACTAAAGGTAATTTTACAGACTGATCAGCTGTGGCTTCTGTTTTTTGCTCGAGAGAAATAGTTAAGGTATTGGTAAGGTCATCATAATAGCGTTTAGAGGTTATCACTGGTGTTCCAGATTGTGCATACCAACGTTTGAACAACGACATATCAAATCCATTGGCATCAGCCAGAGCATCGACAAAATCATCACACGTGACCGCTTTACCGTCATATCTATCAAAATACAACGCTAAGCCTTTTTTGAATCCATCTTCACCAAGCAAAATGTGTTGCATGCGAATCACTTCCGCACCTTTATCATAGACGGTTAACGTGTAGAAATTATTCATTTCAATCACTTCATCTGGTCGAATTGGATGTGCCATAGCGGATGCGTCTTCAGCAAATTGCTGAGCGCGCATTAAATTAATCTGTTTAATACGGGTGGTTAATGGCGCCATGACATCAGCACTGAATTGTTGATCACGAAAAACCGTCAACCCCTCTTTTAAACTTAGCTGAAACCAATCGCGACAAGTGACGCGGTTACCTGTCCAGTTGTGAAAATATTCGTGTGCAATGACACTTTCGATATTAAAATAGTCCTCATCTGTTGCTGTTTCAGCATCGGCAAGAACAAACTTACTATTGAAAACATTGAGTCCCTTGTTCTCCATTGCCCCCATATTGAAGAAATCGGTTGCCACAATCATATAGATGTCTAAATCATACGATAAACCGTAGGTTTGCTCGTCCCATTGCATCGATTTAATCAGAGAATTGAGAGCATGTTGTGCTTGGTGTTTACGTCCTTTTTCGACAAACATTTGCAGGACAACGTCGCGAGCCTCTTGTGTTGTATAACTCCCTTCCAAAAGATCGAAGTCACCAGCAACTAGTGCGAATAAATAACAGGGTTTGGGGTGTGGATCATGCCATGTGACCGAATGAGTGCCATCTGGATTGTCAAACTCGTGAGTCTTGTTGCCATTACTGAGAAGATAAGGAAACTGAGCTTTATTTGCAGTAATCGTTACAGAATATTCCGCCATGACATCAGGACGGTCCATAAAATAAGTAATACGTCGAAACCCTTCTGCCTCACATTGAGTGCAATAAGCATCAGCAGCAAAATATAACCCCTCCAGCGCAGTATTGGCTTCAGGAGCACACTCAGATTGAATCGTTAAAGTAAATGATTCCTGAGTCACTGGAATCGAAAGAGATGTATCAGTCAGGGTAAAATGTTCAACGACTTCGTTATCAACTTTTACACTTAATAATGTCAAACCAACCCCATCTAACTCAATACTGGTTGATTCAGATACTCGTTTAACTTGCATCGTGTTAGTGACCCGTGTCTGCTGCGGATCAAGCACAAAATCTAAATGTATATGCGATATCAAAAAATGCGGAGGCTGATAATCCTTCCGCCGTTTGGCAGTAACCATAAACTTCCCTAGCGTTTTTGTACGATTGAGTCTGGTGGATCTAGGCGCAAAATTTTGATTCCAATATAAGCATAAACAATTGCAAGCACAGGGTTGATCAAGTTGAAAAATGCATAAAATATGTAACTAAATGGATGAACCAATAATACCGAATGCATATACGCACCACAGGTATTCCATGGAATCAATGGCGATGTCAAAGTCCCACCATCTTCTAAACTACGCGACAAATTAAGCTGGTGTAAACCGCGTTCTGCATAAGCTTCTTTATACATACGACCCGGCATAACTATCGAGATATACTGATCAGCAGTGATCAAATTTGTCCCCAAACAAGTGAAGATAGTCCTACTAATCATAGCTCCTGCACTTTGCGCCCCTTTAAGGAGCACACTGACAATGCGCTTTAAGATACCGACTTTTTCTAGTACTGCACCAAAAGACATGGCACAAATTATCAACCATATCGTGTTAAGCATCGAGGACATACCACCACGACTCAATAAGCTATTGAGATTGTCATCAACAGTCGTAAAGCTCACACCATCGTATAACGCAGTCCAAACTACCATTAGCTTAGCAATACCACCTATTTGGTCTGTCATTGAGGCAACGACGTCGGCTTGAAACAACATCGCCCACACTCCACCAAATAGCGCACCAATCGCGACCGCAGGAAATGCGGGCATTTTACGAATAGCCAGTGTGAGTAATAACACTAATGGCACTAAATTAATGATGGATAATGAAAATGTATCAGCCAAGACAGATTGCATCTGTTCAATACGCACAACCGAGCCGACTGTATTCTCGCTAAAACCAAGGAATAAAAACAAACACAAAGCGATCACAAAACTGGGTATCGTCGTCCAAAGCATATAGCGAATGTGTGCAAACAGTTCAGTCCCTGCGATAGCTGGAGCCAAATTGGTAGTTTCGGATAATGGAGAGATTTTATCCCCAAAGTAGGCCCCAGAAACGACTGCACCAGCAGTCGTTGCTAGTGACATATCCATACCAGTTGCGACACCAATCAGCGCAACACCAACGGTTGCAGCAGTGGTCCAAGAACTCCCAATACTCATTGCAACTACTGCACAAATCAAACACGCAGCAGCATAGAAAAAACTTGGATTTAACAACTCTAGGCCATAATAAATCAAGGTTGGAACAGTACCGGCTAACATCCATGTACCAATCAACGAGCCAACGGCTAACAAAATGAGGCATGCTCCCAATGACATACTGATCCCTTTAACGATACCTTGCTCAATTTCAGTCCAGGTATAACCGTTTTTTAGACCAATGATACTGGCTATACCAACACCTACTAACAGGGCAATTTGGTTAGGACCATAAGAAGAGGAATCCCCATATAAATAGACAGCACCACCCATCATTACAACAAGTAATAATAACGGGATCATTGCATCAAAAAAACTTGGCTCACGAACTGTTGAAGAGGCTTTAGTCATTACATAATCTCCATTAGAACACTGAGCGGATAAACATGACAGCAATGATAAGTGGGCAGACAAATTTGACATACCAAGGCCAAACTTTCCAAAACATAGAGTATTCTGCGTCAGTAAAGCCAGATTTGACTTCCTCTAACACCCTATCACGTCGCCATACCCAACCCACAAATATACACATTAGTAAACCTAAAAGTGGTTGTGAATACTCAGTTGTAAATGCAATGACATTGCCGAACAATGCGTCAAAATTAAAAATAATTAAACTGCTGAATACTAAAATAAGCACAGTCATATACCAGACGGCTGTATTTCGAGGCAGTCTACGATTTTCAACAAGGTAAGATACTGGTACTTCAAGCATTGAAATAGAAGACGTGACAGCGGCAATAGACATCAATACAAAAAATACTAATGCTAAAATAATTCCGACAACACCAATAGAACTAAAAAGCTCTGGTAGAACTTGGAAAATTAGATCACCACCAGATATAAGGCTCCCATCCTCGGCAAATATAGTCACTCCAGCAACTTGTGCAACATACATTGCTGGAATGATTAGCATTCCTGCAATAACTGCGACACCAATGTCTACTAGTGCAACAGAAGCACCCAAGCTAGGAAGATGTTCTTTTTTAGCGATATAAGATCCATATACCAACATGGTGCCAACACCTAACGACATTGAGAAAAATGCTTGCCCCATGGCACTGATCAGTATTTCTGGATCCGTAATCAATGTAAAATCAGGTACAAGATAAGCACGCCAGCCCTCAGCCGCACCTTCTTGAAATGAGACATACATTATCAATGCAATGATTAGTAACACAAGAGTTGGCATTAGGCGTACTGACCACTTTTCGATACCTTGTTTAACACCGCCAATAACGATAAGTCCCGTAAATATCAAAAATACAGAACAAAATAACCAGTTTCTAGGTGTGGAAAACTCGGTTAACCAAACAAGTTGTGTGTCAGCAACGAATAAACTTAAAAAGGCTTCTACTGCAAAAGCTATCATCCAGCCTGCAACGATTGCGTAGAAAGATAAAATCAATGAGGCGGTAACAGCTCCCCAAATACCCACTGCTTTACCCAATACTGAACCAGAAACACGCTCTAATGCATCAACGACATTTGAGCGTGTGGCACGACCTATGACAAGTTCAGCCATTAGGACAGGGTAAGCCAACAAAAAAGCCAACACTAGGTACACAAGAACAAATGCCGCCCCACCATTTTGTGCGACTTGTGATGGGAATCCCCATATGTTACCAAGGCCTACTGCTGAACCCGCAGCGGCTAAAATAAATCCAAGACGAGAGGAGAATTCTCCACGTACTGCCATATCCTGCCCTCTTTATATTATTGTTATAAGGATATTGTGTGTTTAATCAGAGTTTTTACCAGACTCAATATGCTGAGCAACTTTATCTAGGCGAATAAAGTCATTGGTTATTTTGGCGGCTTCATCCAAAAATGGATCAAAATCAAGCAAGTCATCAGGTAAATCATCTAACTCACTGAGTGTTTGCACTGGCTTTTTGCCTAAACGCTTTAATCTTGCATTCGCACGCTCAAGACGCTGTGCTTTATTCACTTCATCTTCCGTTTTGCGTTCGTCAAGAACTAAACTGATAAATTTATCTTCTTGTTTGCGTTGGTACTCAGCAATGTCTTCAAGAATATAAGCAAACTCAGGATCTTGCAGGATCCTTTTGTTGTGTTTTGCAGCGAGTAAATCTATGACGTTTGCATAGTCGTCCATCACAATGTAATTAGCACGATTAATTTCGTCATACGGCAATGCATTTTCTTCACGTGATTCGCCCCACTCTGAAGGCTCTATTGCACTTGGGAATAAAATATCAGGGATGACGCCGCGGTGTTGAGTTGACCCACCACTAATTCGATAAAACTTAGACGTAGTATATTGAATGCTGCCCAGTTGATTATCCTGTACATCATAAAAACGGCCAAGGCCTTTGTGCCGCTGCACAGTCCCTTTACCAAATGTTTGTTCACCTAATACGATACCGCGCTGGTAATCTTGAATGGCTGCAGCGAATATTTCGGAGGCAGATGCACTAAAACGATCAACTAATACGGTTAAAGGACCGTTATAAACAGTAATACCATCAACGTCTCTTTCGACATCGATCCGATTATTAGCAGAACGCACTTGTACAACAGGGCCAGAATCAATAAACAACCCTGTGAGCGTACGAGACTCATTCAAGGATCCCCCACCGTTACCGCGCAAATCTACAATGATTCCTGCAACGTTTTGTTGCTCAAGTTCAGTAATTAAGGCACGTACGTGTTGGGTTAATCCATTATAAAACGAAGGAATTTCTATGACGCCAATCGGTAAACCTGATGCAACGCCCTCATCAGGGACAACAACTTTTGATTGAGCTTGACGGTCTTCAAGTTTGACTTTATCACGAACAAGGGAGATAACTTCTCTTGCTTTGCTATCTGCACTGCCTTTAATGATCTCGAGTCTTACTGTAGTGCCTTTAGGTCCCTTAATCAATTCAACCACGTCATCTAAACGCCACCCAACAACATCTACCATATCCTCTTTGCCTTGGGCAACACCGACTATTTTATCTTCAGGTTTGAGTGCACCTGACGCATCAGCAGGGCCACCAGGTATGATAGCTCTAATAACTGTATAATCATCCTCAACTTGGAGCGAAGCGCCAATACCTTCAAAAGACAAATTCATTTGCATTTGGAATCGATCGGCATTGCGAGGAGATAAATAACTAGTATGCGCCTCAATGGAGCGTGAGAAAGCATTCATGAAAGCCTGAAAGACGTCTTCTGACTTGGTTTGAGATAACCGTTTTTTACTTCTTTCATACCGTTTTTTTAAAAGCTCTTTAGCTTCATCAAGAGTCTTCTCGGCAAGGATTAAATTAGAAAGATCATATTTAACTCGTTGTCGCCAAAGCTCATTGAGTTCAACTTCATTGGCAGCCCATTGAGCGTCCTCACGGTCGTAATAGAACTTATCTCCGGCTTTAGAAAAATCAAACTCCGAGTCAAGAAGAGACAAAGCATAATCAAGGCGTGCCTCACGACGTTGCAGGTTTAAATTGTAAATGTCATATGCAATTTGAACGTTACTTGTCATGAGCGCGTCATCAAACAGATTTGACAGTTTTGCAAATGACTCAATATCTGAACTAATGAAAAAATGCTTATTAAAATCGAGATTACGCAAATAGCGTTCAAATATTTTTTGGGATAAATCATCGTCCAGTGAAAATTTCACATAGTGATTTCGTGCATAGGTGCTTACTAAACGCTTGGTTGCTTTAGCGTGTTGAATCTCTGGTGCCAGTTGCGGCAATTCACTCGATTCTTCGGCATGTAATGGGCTTGCGACTATTGTAAAACCAACTAATATGGCGCTTGCAGAACGAGTGAATTGTTTTAGCATAGGTTACTTCCGTCTAGTGTCTAAGCGAAGTTGCTCGGCTTTAACTTTGACAGCCATACCTGAATCAAGTTGGACCTGGATGCCGTCTTTTTCAACTGCTGTGATCTTGGCTGGCATTGGAGATTTTCCAAGTTTTACCGTCACGGCAGTACCTGCAACAAGTTGTTCGTCATTTAATTTGGGCGCTGGAGGGCGTTTGTTAAATGTTGATTTATTGTTAACTTTAGCCTTGAACGCTGGTTTTTTAAAGCTTTTGTTTGGCTTTTTAGGTGAGTTAGCACGTTTTTCGGCAGCCTTTGCTTTACTACTAGCAAGTTGTTCGGCTGCATACTCTGCATGCTCCTGATTAATTTCTTCCCCTTCATTACCATCAAGATCGACCCGTTTTGCTCCGACTGTAACAGATTCAAGATAACGCCAAGAATTGGTGTAATGACGCAACGTCGAACGCAGTGTTGTTTTTGATACGCGTTCCTCATCAGCCAAACGCTCAGAAAGATCATTAAAAATCCCTACTTTGAGTGGTTTTGCTGGGCCTTTATCAGAAAAACAAAGAGGAAATAGTTCAGCTAAAAGGGAGATAACAGCTTTGCTATCGGTAATTTTTTGGTTTGATTCCATTTGAAAAGTTCTTTTATATATAAATAATTATGCATCTTGCCAAGACGCGAGTATGTGTTCAACGACTTGATGCATCTCATCATCCGTAAAATCTACGAGTTGTTGGTCTTGCGACCAGTGCTCCCAACAATAGTGCAAACATTGTTCAATATTTTCTACAGACTCGTCTTCAGGTAACGCATCATACACCATATGAAGCAAGGTGTTAAAGGCTTCACAAGCCTCATCAGGGTCATCATGGTGATCTATCATATCGTCATATGTAGCTAAAATCACATGAATATCGACAAATTCTTTCATTTTAGTTCTTATATTACGTAACTTTCGATTAAATGGACTATTTTAGATAGCCCTGCAATATCTTTGTCATCAAAGCGAACAAATGTTGGTGAATCAATATCTAACACGCCATACACACTCTCTTCTAACATAATTGGTAGAACAATTTCAGAGTTAGATGCACTATCGCAGGCAATATGACCATCAAAAGCATGAACGTCTTCAATACATTGAATAGATTTTTCGACTACCGCAGTCCCGCATACCCCTTTGCCAATTGGGATTCGCACACAAGCTGGTTTTCCTTGAAATGGACCTAACACAAGTTGGTTGTCTTTTAAAATATAAAACCCTACCCAATTGATGTCTTCTATGACATCCATTAATAAAGCAGATATGTTAGCAAGGTTGGCGATTACGTCTGGTTCATCGGCAATGAGTGCAGCCGTTTGTTGTTCTAAAAGTGCATAATCTGTCATAGGAATACTTAAACTTTTGCAATTAGACGCGCAATATAACTCAGCGTTCAAATTTTGCAATGGAAAAAATCGTTACCTGAGTATCTGGTACGACAATGAATTTTGTTCAATCTATATGTTAGCCAAAGAACCAATAGCTCACGAGTATAGCTGTCAAAATACCCGCCCCATCTGCGGCGAGGCAACAGCCAATAACATGTCGAGTATGTCTTATGCTCACCGCACCACAATATACCGCTAATACGTAAAATGTGGTTTCAGTTGAACCTTGTAGAACTGACGCTAAACGACCAGCAAAGGAATCTGCTCCGTGATGTTGCATCGTTTCGATCATTAACGCGCGGGCGCCACTGCCACTTAATGGTTTCATTAATGCGGTTGGCACAGCATCAATAAAACGCGTATCCATACCCAAAGCAGATATTAAAGTTGCTACTCCACCAGTGACAGCATCCATCACACCGCTCGCCCGAAGCGCACCAATAGCAAAAAGCATGGCAATTAAATAAGGAATGATGGTTATAGCCACATCAAACCCTTTTTTTGCGCCCTCAACAAATAACTCATAAGTATTGAGTTGTTTACGCCAGCCGGTGAGTAACACAATAACGATAAATGTAAATAATAAAAAATTCGCAATCAAAGAGGATTGTGACGCTAATATATCTGCAGATAGCGAGGCAAAATACGCAATAGTCGCGCCCAAAAGGCTCAAGATAACGATTAAATACAAGACAATCACTCTTTGAAAGAGATTGATTCTTTGGACAATACATGTGACGAGTAAACCAGCTAAAGTCGAGGCACTGGTAGCTAATAAAATAGGAATAAAGACATCTGTCGGTGAGACGGCACCCTGCTCTGCTCGATACAAAAATACGGAGATTGGAAATAATGTAACCGATGATGTATTGAGTACCAAAAACAAAATTTGTGCATTTGATAGAGTGTCATCCTTCTTGGAAAGGCTTTGCAAATCTTGCATTGCTTTAATGCCAAAAGGGGTTGCAGCATTATCTAATCCCAAAACATTTGCGGACATATTCATCGTGATACTGCCAAAGGCTGGATGACCTCGAGGAATCTCAGGCATCACTCTAATAAGAAAAGGCTCTAATACTTTGGCTAATTTACTAATTAAACCTGAACGCTCTGCGACCTGAAATATACCCAGCCAAAACGCCAACAGCCCGACAAGGCCAATAGCAATTTCAACCGATAATTTAGCCATTGCCATCATGGCATCCATTACATCAGAAAACGCACCAAGATGACCGAGGATAAATACTTGATATAAAGAGGCAAAGAAGGCACTGACTATAAAAATCAGCCAAAGAATATGCAACATAGTTGTGTGATGACCCACAATATTTTGGTGTTATTATGGGAAAGAGAGTAGCACTGAAGTGTTTTCAATGCTACCCAACGAATAGTTTTGATTAATTTACCTACTCTGAGGCAAATTAGCGCAAGACTTTTTTGAGACTAGAGACACAAAAATCAATATTTTTGTCATTGGCTGCATAGCCCATCAAGCCAATACGCCAAACTTTACCAGCCAATGCGCCAAGACCTGCACCAATTTCCAAATTAAACTCATTGAGTAATTGTGTACGCACAGCGGCATCCTCTACCCCTTCAGGAATGATTACCGTGTTGAGTTGTGGCAGTCGGATGGCTTCATCCACTAGCAATGACAGTCCTATATCATGTAGACCAGCTTTCAGCTTTTCATGCATAGTTGCGTGTCTTACCCAAGCATTTTCTATCCCTTCTTCATGTACCAAACGCAGTGATTCATGTAAGGCATACAAACTATTGACTGGTGCAGTGTGGTGATAAGCGCGTTTGGCTCCTTTCCCCCAGTAACCGACAATTAAGTTCATATCTAGGAACCAGCTTTGCACCGCGTGGTTGCGATTTTGAATACGATGGACAGCTTTATCAGAAAACGATACAGGTGATAAACCGGGAACACACGATAAACATTTCTGTGAACCTGAATAAATAGCATCAATCCCCCACTCGTCCACACGCAATTCAGAACCGGCTAATGAAGTTACCGCATCAACAATGGTTAGACAGTCATATTGTTGGGCTAACTCGCATATCGCTTTAGCATCATTGCGAACACCTGTTGAAGTTTCAGCATGCACGAAAGCCACCACGCTGGCTTCAGGATGAGCCTTTAACGCATCCTCAATCGCGTTGAGATCGTTTGCCTCTCCCCATTCTGCCATGACCATCACCGCTGTTGCACCAATGCGCTCGACATTTTCTTTCATGCGGCCGCCAAACACACCGTTTTGACAGACAATGACCGTATCACCCGGTGCCACCAAATTCACAAAACACGCTTCCATGCCCGCCGAACCTGGCGCAGAAATAGGCATAGTTAACGCGTTTTCAGTTTGAAACACATATTGAAGTAACTCTTTAGTTTCATCCATTAAGGCCACAAATTGTGGATCAAGATGACCTAATGTTGGACGAGCTAGCGCATTGAGAACTTGTGGAGACACATCAGATGGACCAGGGCCCATCAGCGTGCGATTAGGAGGTAAAAAAGTCGAAAATTGAGTCATAGGGTATTTCTTCATAATAACAAATCTTCACAACAGTCTAGCCGATTTGTCAAGTGATGCCCATGCACCATTAGTACTGATTTTGCAGAGCACAACTACTCTTTGACTCGAATCATTCCTTCTTGTGTGGTGGTTGCGATGAGTTTGCCATGCAAATCTATAAATTCGCCTTTAACAAATGCACGTGCGTTCCCTGAAAATGGACTGTGTGTAGCGTAAGTATGCCATTGATTAAAATCACCCGCTTGATGAAACCACATAGCGTGATCAATGGTAGCCATGCGCAAACGTTTATCGTTTGAATGAATATCGTGAGCTTGCAATGCGGTACTTAAAAAATGATAGTCACTGGCGTATGCCATTGCCGCTTGATGTAGGGCTATATTTTGTTGTAACTCACTATGAGATTTCATCCAAATATGACGCTTAGGAGCAATAACTGACTTGCCAAAGGCTTGAGACACATTGACGGTGCGCACGTCAATCGGCTCGTGATAGCGCAAAGTCCGCACCTGCTCATCTGATAAAGGGTGGTGTTTTTGTGCAAACACATCCACATCACGAGGTAAGCTATCAGGCTGTGGTAAATCATCTGGTAATTGTGTGTCTTGATGTGAAATATGTGGTTGTGCATATTGAAACGATGCCGTGGCATAAAAAATGGTTTTGCCATGTTGAATCGCTTTGATCCGTCGTGTCGCGAAGCTACGACCGTCACGTACCGTTTCGACATCATATAAAACAGGCTGCTTTACATCTCCAGGAAGGAGAAAGTATGAGTGAAAAGAGTGTGCAATTTGTTCTGAATCAACCGTCTGGTAGGCAGCAAACAATGCTTGACCCAAAACTTGACCACCAAATATAGCAGGAAAACCAAGATCCCAACTTTTGCCACGAAACAAATGTTGTTCAAGAGTTTCAAGTTCAAACAAATCCGTCAGTGCCGGAGTGATCATAAGTACCTCAAATAGTCTTTATATTACGTGGATAAAACGCATCAGGTATTCGTGCTTGTTGAGTAAAGCGACGAGTATCTTTATATGGGAGTTTCATAAAACCAGAAATCCCAACATCATCAATGAACGAGATGCTTTGCAATAAACGTTCTAAATATGAAGTGAATAATGGGGCTTTTTCGCTTTCAAACAAGGTGAGATTAGTATGAATTTTGAGATGCTCTTGATGGACTTCAAAAATAATACACCCTGCATGATGGATATTATTCATTTTTTCAATGGTTTCACGCATTATTTCGGGCAGTATAAGTTGCTCATCAGGGTCATCACCGTCCTCAAAATAGGAATGCTGTGAGCTTTTGTCTACTTCTTTGAGGGATTTAAGGTCAAAGGGAATCTGTTGGTTGGCTTGTTTGGCAAATACACCAGATACATTTCGACTAATATGCAACGTATCTTTAGCATCAAATAAACACGCTTTGAAAACACCTTCTCGATGAATAGCACGTGCCAATGTAATCATATTATTAAGAGTCTGCTCAAACGCTGTTAACAGTGATGGACAATGCAAGGTCAAATGAGAATCGACAAAAATTTCATTGGCTTGCCAACGAATGGCTAACCCTCCCACCACTGGGTATTTAGCTAAACGACTGACTGCAGCAATGAACGCTTTTTCAGTGTTTCCCATACCTTGTAGATAATGTTTATAATATCTTGCAAATTGCGCATCATTTGCTATAACACTTAGTTCAATATCCGTATCTTGTTCGCGCAGAAAAGATTTACGGGAGCTATACACCACAGACTCAATTTCACGCTGGCTATCTTCTAGATAACAGGGAATCAATGGTATGTGAGCCTCTAGGGCATACTCTCTGAAGACCGTATTTTGGAGGTAGTATAAGTTGTTCTGAAGATACAATGCCCCTGCAAGACGCTGCTCCGGGGCAGTGTCAAATAATGCATTGAGTAAGTCAGCGCACATTTTCGGTAACCCAAGCGAGTTTGGCGTAATGACTTGATAGCCAAACCTTGCACCTTGCGCCGAACTTAAGGCGTAGACAGTACTTGCTAATCCCTGATAATCAAAAGATGGACTGGATAACGCTCCGTTAAGTTGCTCATCACCGATAAAATATATATCGCCTAATCGCGCATTGCTAGTTTGTAGGTCATCGGACATGACAGATAACACATTATGTGTGGTCAGTTTACCATGCAAATCGGTTTGCGCAAACACACTACTGCCCCAATCAATTAATGACAGGCGCTGAGTAGACTCATCCCAGATGAGATTAGATGGTTTGATATCGCCATGAATGATAGCTTCTCGGGCATCAGTCGTTTGATGTAAATGCGTCAAAATATCGAGCAATTGCAACATTATTGAGACAGCCATCTTGGGTGATATCCGCCCGTAACGAATAGAGTACTGTTCCAAATCTATACCCGGTGCGCGTTCCATTACAAGAATTGACTGTTTATTTACCTGCTCAAACGCTATGCATTTTGGCACATTTGGATGGGATACTTGACTAAGCATATATGCTTCTTCGGCAAGACGGTCATGAATCGATTGGGGTAAATCAATGCGGGTAAATTTAAATACCAACGCATGACCTAAAGAATCTATTCCGGCAAAAGCAAAACCATATGCCCCCTTTCCTATCAGTTCTATATCACGGTAGCCAAGACGCTGTAATTCTCTTTCGCAGAGATGTAACCAATTTTTGATTTTTTGCGCATCCTGAGAAGCCAATAAATAAATAGATTGGTCCTCAGGGATGTAAAAATGCTGTATCTGATTAGGTTTCATCTCATTAATATTTACATAGGTGCTTTATGCCAACATGTTTGAATCGGGTTTTGTTCTGGCGACGTGTTAAATAATTTTGCGGCCTCTAACATGGCATCGGTAATTGCAGTATCAACTTGATAAGGACAATTGAGGATCAACATACCACTGCCATACATCCCGACATCTTCCTGATTAGGATGGACTCGAAATTCAATCGACCACGCGTTTTTTACGGGCAAATGAACCATCTCTTCTCGCATTTTGTCACTTAACATTGCCTTTTCTCCTGCTCTCTCTGAAAGCAATGGATACCAGATGGCATAACACGCCGTTGCCCATTTTTCATTTGCTTTGCTGACTGCTTGAATAACTTGACTGTATTCGCACTTGTCTTCAAATGGTGGGTCGATGAGTACAAGCCCTCGTTTATGTATAGGTGGCACCAATGCATTGAGTTGGGTAAAGCAGTCTTTTTGATAAGCATGAGCATTGTCTTTGTGCAGCGTTGAAGACAATTCAGTAAATGCTCTAGGATGAAGTTCAATGGCATGCAACTGATCTTGTTCGCGTAACCAGTTATGCATTATATCCACAGAACCACCATAAAAACCTTGCTGATTACTGGTGATAACTTGTTGTAAATAAGTCGCCAATAATGGATCTGATACATTATTGTGGTGATTCAATAAGCGTGCTACGCCTTCCTCATATTCAAGATTTTGTTTCAGTTCCGCCGCATTTAACGAGTATTGTCCCGCTCCGGCATGAGTATCAATCAAAGTGGCTGGTTTAGACTTTTTCGCAAGAAAATGTAATATGGCCATTAAAGATAAATGTTTTAACACATCAGCGTGATTGCCTGCGTGATAGATATGTTGATAACTTAACACAAAGAGTTCCGAATAAAGGTTTTGTGTTATTTTAGCGCAATTCACTTAACATCCATACCGGTTGAGTCAAAAATCGCATCCAAGTATTGTTGAACTCAACCATGGTTGCGCCATCAATGATTCGATGATCGCCAGACCAGTTAATCGTCATTATGTGTCGTGCTTCCACTTCGTTTCTATCATTAAACCTTGGGAGTTTTTGGATTTTACCAAGTGCGACAATCGCTACTTCTGGATGATTAATAACAGGAGTAGCCGTCACCCCACCAATGGCACCTATATTGCTAATAGTAATAGTCCCTTGGTTAAATGCTGCTGGTGGCAAAGAGTTCTCTCTTGCTTTGTTTATCAGGGTATCGAGCTCTGTTGCAATGTTAATAATAGATTTATCTTGTACATTTTTGATATTGGGCACGATCAAGCCGTTATCCGTTGCAATGGCAATACCGATATTGTGCTCAGGTATAAATTCTATTTGCGTTTCGTTAGAAGTCACTCGACTATTTAAAATAGGAAACTGATTTAACGCAAGTGATAACGCCTTACAATAAAATGGCAGTAGTGACCATTTGATTTCACGCCTGGCAAATTCTGGCGCTAACACCTCTTTTAATTGCAGTAAGGTATCCATTTGGCACTCATCAGACACACTAAAATGTGGGATAGTGTGTACCGAGTGGTTCATCTGTTTTAACATGGACGCTCTGATGCCTCTGATTGGTTCAATATGAGGATTACTAGAATGACTTGAGGCTTCTACATCTTCTTTGAGTACACGACCTTTTTTGCCACTACCTTGAATGGCAGCCAAATCAACCCCCATTTCTTTTGCAATTCGGCGCACAGCAGGGCTAGCGATGGCCTTCCCTGTGAGTTTAGGAGCGCTTGGATGATTCGAAAATAAATTTTCCTGAGATGCCTTATGTGTATTATCCTTCGCAGGCACATCCAATAATTCTGTCACTTGCATGGCAAATAAAGGCTTGTGTACTTTGGCAATATCTCCAGCTTGATAATAGAGTTTGGTGACTTTTCCTGAGTACATCGCAGGAATTTGAACTGTGGCTTTATCGGTCATTACCTCTGCTACAGGCTGATCTTCAACAATCTCATCGCCTTGTGCTACCAACCACTCTAACAACTCACATTCAACGATGCCCTCACCTATATCCGGCAATATAAAATCTTTGGTAATACCTGATACGAGGCTGTGGGTTGGGTTCTGCGTCGTTTGCATGGTTTATCTCCTCAAAAATGCACAGTCTGCATAATCGCCTCAAAGGTTTTGAGAGCATCTGGCATGTATTCTTTTTCGTGCGCTAATGGATAAGGTGTATCTAAACCACATACACGCGCTATGGGTGCCTCGAGATGCAAAAAGCATTCACTTTGCACGACTGCTGCAATCTCACTAGCAAAGCCACCTGTCAATGGCGCTTCGTGATTGATCAAACAACGCCCAGTTTTTATGACCGATTGACATATCGTTTCGCGATCCCAAGGAAGAATGGATTGTAAATCAATGATCTCGCACGACACGCCGTGGGAAAGTGCTTTTTGTGCCGCTTCTTGCAGTATTTCAACTTGCGCGCCCCAAGCCACTAACGTAATGTCACTGCCATTTTGTACCAGGTCTGCTTTGCCTAAAGGTAATTCATAATCCATTTCAGGAACTTCCCCAACACTGGCACGATACAAGCGTTTCGGCTCCATGAATAAAACCGGATCACTAGCGCGAATACTAGAGAGTAATAACCCTTTAGCTTGGTAAGGATTGCGAGGGATCACGACTTTGATCCCAGGCACATGCGCAAAAAACGCTTCAGGTGATTGTGAGTGATAGTGTCCACCTGCAATACCTCCTCCATAAGGCGTACGTATTGTTAAACCTCCCACTGTAAATTGCCCTCCAGAACGGTAGCGAAACTTGGCTGTTTCATTGACGATCTGGTCAAACGCCGGGTAGATATAATCAGCAAATTGTATTTCTGCTATCGGTTTAGCGCCTTGTGCCGCTAAGCCATTAGCAAAGCCTATTATCCCTTGCTCAACCAGTGGTGTATTGAAACACCGGGCTTTACCAAAGGTTTTTTGTAAATTTGACGTAGCTCTAAATACACCGCCAAAATGACCAACATCCTCCCCCATCACCATGACACTGTCGTCTGCTTCCATGGCGGTGTGTAGGGCATGATTAACCGCTTGTAATAAATTGAGTTGGGCCATTACTTTGGTCCACCTGTTTGATTATCTGACGCTATTGGGTGCGCTGTATTTGGATATGACTCTGGATAGTTTTCCACATGCGCTCGCAGTGCGTTAAGCTGGTCTTGTAAGTGTGGCTCAATGTCTTTGTACACATCCGTAACGATTTCTGTCAGTGGGGCAACAGATTGATTTTCTGCATATTTTACTGCTGCCAATAAGTCTGAACGAGTCTTTGAGATATAGCCATCTAAATCCTTCTCATCTAACCAGCCTACCTGTTGCAAATATCGATGCATCCGCATAATAGGATCTTTTTCTCGCCACACAATTTCTTCATCACGTGAACGATAACCACTAGGATCATCAGATGTAGAGTGAGCAGCAAGACGGTAAGTCATTGCTTCAATCAATACCGGACGATTATTTTTAAGTGAAAACCGGCGAGCTTCTTTGGTCGCAACATACATGGCTAATGCATCATTGCCATCGACTCGAATGGTATGAACGCCATAGCCAACACCGCGAGAAGCAATCCCGTCGCCCTTAAACTGTTCATTCGCTGGTGTTGAAATAGCATAGCCATTGTTGCGGCACAAAAAGATACATGGACACTCTAACACTGCTGCCATGTTGAGACCGGCATGAAAATCCCCCTCAGAAGCCGCGCCTTCGCCAAAAAAACATAAGGTAATGGCATCTTGCCCAGCCATTTTTTGCCCATATGCAAAGCCTGCAGCTTGGGGAATTTGGGTACCTAATGGAGAGGACACGGTCATGAAATTCAGTTCTTTGTCACCATAATGAATAGGCATTTGACGCCCTTTGTTTGGGTCGAGTGCATTTGAGAACATTTGATTCATAAATTGAGTAGCAGAAAATCCTCTATATACCAAAGCCCCTTGCTCACGATATTGCGTCATAATCATATCGCGCATTTCAACGCCTGCTGTTGCTCCGACAATAGCTGCTTCTTCACCCGTACAAGCAAGGTAAAAACTGATCCTCCCCTGACGCTGAGCGGCAACCATTCGTTCATCTAAAATACGAGTAAAATGCATAGCATAAAATAGCTTTAACGCGATTTTTTTATCCCATGCATTCTTATATTGCTCGTTGAGGAGTTCTCCTGTTGGATTCAATAATTGCAACATTGGCATTGAAGTAGACTGCTTATCAACAAGGGTAACTGCTTGAGTTGAGGTGATTTGTGCCATATGATCGCGGTCACAAATGACGTTATGCATGTTAGAGGCCTCACTTTCCATGACATCTGACATATAAACACCCCTTTGTGTAATAAACTTGTTAATAATATAGTCAAGTTTGGTTAAAATTTTATTCCATATTTTGCTAAACTTGACGTCCAAAGTAGGATGTTTGTTCTACTTTTTAAACATTCATAAATAAGCGACTGTATTTTAGAGACCTCTTTTGACTGATATTCGCTCTCCTGCATCACATTTACTGCACTTAGCATGGCCTCTGTTCATCGCACTCATTACACAAATGCTTATGGGGGTAGCCGATACCATAATGGCTGGACAGTATAGTGCGGATGATATGGCCGCAATTGCTGTGGGTGTGTCGTTAATAAACCCTTTGCAATTTTTCTTACAGGGCGTTGCGCTTGCTCTCGTGCCACTCGTTGGCAATGCATATGGTTCAGGACAATCACACAAAATCCCAAGGTATGTCAGTCATATGTTGGTTGTCGTGATGACATTAAGTTTGTTGGGTGCGAGTTTACATTGGTATTTACCAAATATTCTCGAATGGTTCAGTGTTCCTGAAAATATGTACCCAATGACATTTGAGTACGCTCAATGGATGCTTTGGGGCTTACCTGGTTTTGCTTTATATCAGGTGGTTCGGCAAACGTGCGAAGGGTTGAGCATTACCAAGCCAACAATGATAATTATGCTCATTGGCTTATTTTTAAACATTCCGTTAAATGCCATATTTGTCTATGGTTTGGGCCCAATCCCAGCTTTTGGAGGACCAGGTTGTGGCATTGCCAGCTTTATCGTGTATTGGTTGATGGCCATAATCACGTTTGCGTACTCCAAATATGCTGACTCGATGAGAGCATTTAAGATTTGGGAATCTAGCTCAATTAGACTCTCACAATTGATATTGATCCTCAAATTAGGCTTGCCTATTTCTTTTACCTTGCTAGCTGAAGTCACGCTTTTTGCTGCTGTTGCGTTGTTAGTTGCACCATTGGGTACCGTTCAAGTTGCCGCGCACCAAATCGCCATAAACTTTTCATCTTTAGTATTTATGTTGCCACTAAGCGTTGGTATGGCAACTGCAATAAGATTGGGGCACTTGCACGGTGAATACAACCCAGTGCAATGCCGAGCAACCTATTTTTCAGCCGTTAAAATAACCACTTTAATGTCTGTCATTACAGCATGTCTCACTGTAGCGGGAGCCAATACAATCGTGAAAATCTATACATTGGATAGTCATATTTGGCCATTAGCCACCCAAGTGTTGTTTTTAGGTGCCCTGTTTCAAATATCCGATGCCATTCAAGTGGTTTCGGGCAACGCATTAAGAGGATACAAAGACACCAAATGGCTATTTGCTATTTCCTTCGCAAGTTATTGGGTCATTGGGTTACCACTGGGGTATTGTTTGAGCCTAACCGATATATTATTACCTGCAATGGGTGTGAAAGGATTCTGGATAGCCATTATTATTGGTTTGACCTTTGCAGCAGTAGCCTATACCACGCGTATTCGGTACTTCCATCAATATTATTTGAATCACCCAACTAATTTATAGATAGTTCTATACCAAAGTATCAATTTAATAAAATAAATGGAATGTTATGTTTAGGCTATACTTAAAGAAATAAACGTAAGTATTTTAATTGTATGAACTCGGTCATAGTCGAACTTCCAAACCCTCTCGTAGTCTACTTTTTAGCCGCGTTTTATACTATCGTTGCCCTTTTCTACACTGTCATTATCAAACTCAAAAAAAGGACCAGTTGCAGTAATACATTAGTGCACATGGGAAAACCTCATTCTTTGCACTGGTATAACCATTTAACGTTTCGTGCTTTTCGTATCGCTATTTGGGCGGCGTGTGTTATGCAAGTGTTTATACCTACAATAAATAATTATTTGGGTCTTTTTACTGAACTATTAAATCCTGTTGTACAAACTATTGGGTGTTGTTTGATGATGCTGGGATTCAGTTTAGCTATTTACTGTAATTTGATTTTGGACAAATCATGGCGTTCTGGCGTTGACCCGAATTCTAAACCGGGTTTAGTGACCCATTTGATTTATGCTCGTTCACGCAACCCTTCATATCTTGGCGTCGCTACATCGCAATTTGGTTTTTTTATGGCCTGGCCAACAATATTTAGTTTAGTCTGTTTATTAGTCGGCTTAATTGCTTTGCGAATTCAGATCTATTTAGAAGAGCAGTTTTTACTTGATTTATATAAGGACGAATACAAATTGTATGTTGAAAATGTGCCTAGGTATATCTAATTTACCAAAAAGGAACATAAAAAAGCACCTTAAAAAAGGTGCTTTTGGGATTACAATAGCGTTACAAGTCAAGGCCTAAACGCTTAGCCACCTCAATATAGGTTTCTACCACAGAGCCTAAACCTTGACGGAAGCGGTCTTTGTCCATTTTGTTACGAGTCTCTTTATCCCATAAACGACATCCATCTGGACTGAACTCATCGCCTAGTACGATATTTCCCTGACTATCAATACCAAATTCTAGTTTATAATCGACCAACAACATATCACCTGAATCAAACAGTTGCGTCAACACATCATTTACTTTAAATGTTAAAGCTTTCATCTGGTCAATTTGCGCTTGGGTTGCCCATTCGAAAGCAATAATGTGATAGTCATTTACCATAGGATCGTGCAACGCATCGTTCTTTAAGAAAAATTCAAACGTTGGCGGAGTTAGTGCAATCCCTTCCTCAACGCCTAGACGACGACATAAAGAACCCGCTGCGAAATTGCGTACCACGCACTCAACTGGGATCATGTCCAATTTTTTAACTACGCATTCAGTGTTAGATAGCAATGATTCCACTTGCGTAGGTACACCAGCCGCTTCAAGCTTTTGCATAATAAAGTGATTGAACTTGTTATTCACCTCACCCTTGCGATCAAGTTGCTCAATTATTTCGCCATCGAACGCTGAAGTATCGTTACGAAATTCTAAAATTAAATGTTCAGGACTGTCCGTATGAAATACAGTTTTTGCTTTACCACGGTATAGTTCATCAAGTTTTTGCATAGGTTGCTCGATTAAATATCTAAATTATCAAGGGCGAAGTTTTCCGCAATAATAGGGAAAATCTCTGATGTTTTTGCCGCGCTAAACGGCTGATTGTCTTCATTCTTGAATGTAATACTGGTTTTATTACTGCTCAATGCATTGACGGTTATCCGGTAATCATCTTCAGTTAATGGCAATGTATCGCTAGAGCTAAACCAACCACTAAACCAAGTGCTTTCAGATGACTGGTAGCTCACAAAGACAAGGCCGTTTGATTTGTCTAAATCTTTAACATTGAAACCTAACTTACGTAAAACCAATTGAAATTTTGGCCAAACAATATCGTATTCAGACGACAAAATAATTGCACCATTCCCATCAGCATCAAAACCGAGTTCAGCGGTTATTCCTGAGCGAATTTGTGCAAGACGTTGCTGACTTTCTATTTTTTGTTCTAATGAATACTGACGAATAATTCCGTTTAACAACTCAGCTTCTAGCTCTCGTTTTAAAAATGGGTCGAGCCCATCAACCAAGTCTTGCTCATCGCCCACAACTAAGTCTGTCAATATTACATTCAAACGTGCCGTTCGGCCGTGGGACGCTGGTTCAATATTTAATTGAAATCGTTTGCCGACTTGTTGTTTTGTTTCACCAAAATCATACCAAGCTTTGTCCCCTGTTTCGTTGGATAAAATCCAATCAGTTAAAATGGTATTTCCCGCTTGATTTGGAACAGTAAAAGCAATGTTTTGGTTAAACAGATGAGAAGAAATTCTCTCTATCACCAAATCACGAATATTGTCTTTACTATCTAGTTTATCAAATATTGCAGACGTAAAAGTATCTGCTTCTTCAAGGTACGTGCCTTGTGCCGTTGCCAACACCAATGCAGGTGCAACAACGGGTAAATCATCACCATAAAGGCCAGTTGCTTCACTACTGATGGTAGGGATTTGATAATCGGTGTTAGTACTAGGCTTGTCTAACCCATCGGGAATGAGTAAAGGTTTTGGCGCTGGCGTGTCTAAATAAGCTTTGCTCCCAGATGCTGCACGACGCTCATCAACACTTGAGCAAGCAAACAATACACATGAAACACATAAACCGAGCAAAACTCGCTGTGTGGGTTGTCGCATAATGACCCTTTATTATTGTATTAATTCTTATGAAATTAAGTGATAGTCTCGTAATGTGCTTTCGATTGTACTCTGACTAGAAAGTTCCGGCAACACTAGAGGAAGTCGTAACGTCGGTGATGCAATTTTGCCCATCTTGAACAAACACCATTTAGGCATCACTGGGTTGGCTTCTACAAATAAATCACTGTGCAATCTTTCAATCTGTGCATCGATTGCAAATGCTTCATCTATATTACCTGATAATGCCGCTTCACACATTAATTTCATTTGTTTGGGCACAATATTGGCGGTAACAGAAATAACACCATCCCCACCTTGAGTCATGAAAGCAGCACCTGAACTATCATCACCACTCATAATCAAGAAGTCCTCTGGACAAACTTTGCGGAGATTAGCTAGACGTGTCAAATCACCTGTTGCATCTTTGATCCCAACAATCATCGGATGTTCTGCTAATTGAGCGACCACTTCATCAGAGATGTCAACTACGGTTCGCGAAGGAACGTTATATAACAAAATAGGCAGTTTTGCAGCATCTGCAAGTGCTGAAAAATGGGCCAACAAACCAGCTTGTTGAGGTTTGTTATAATAAGGCACAACGCTTAAATATCCATCAATTCCAAGTCCTGCCATTTGGTCTTGCAAATAAATGGCCTCTTCCGTTGAGTTTGCACCACTACCAGCAATACACATACAACGACCAGCTATGGCTTTCACTGTCGCTTTGATAACGGCAATGTGCTGCGCAAACGAGAGGGTAGCTGATTCTCCTGTCGTACCTACCGATACGATGCCATGTGTACCTTGTTCGATATGCCATTCGACTAACGCGTTGAGTGCATCAAAATCCACATCACCAGATTCTGTCATTGGGGTAACCAACGCTACAAAACTACCTTTAAACATATTGAGCTCCAAAAAATCAAGTCGTCGATCTTACCGATTCCAAGTTGTGTAAGCAATAGGACAAAAGTCAAAATGAACTGATCTCTCAAAGCTTTTTCAGTGTAAACTAGACTAAATAAACCATTTTGGAGTAATACTATGCAATTTCTTGCTGAAGGCAATCCTGCCCCGCAATTTGAGTTAGCGGATCAAGACGACAACATCATTAAATTAAGTGACTACGAGGGCAAAAAAGTACTCGTGTATTTTTATCCAAAAGCCATGACGCCTGGTTGTACAGTGCAGGCGCAAAATTTGCGTGATGTCAAAGCAGAATTAGACGCTCACAATGTCGTCGTTTTTGGTATCAGCCCAGATCCAGTGAAACGCCTTCCTAAGTTTATCGAAAAAGAATCATTAAATTTCACTCTATTAAGTGATGAAAACCATCAAATAGCCGATGCTTTTGGTGTGTGGGGGCCTAAAAAGTTCATGGGTAAAGAGTACGATGGTATCCACCGTATATCTTTTTTAATTGACGAAAACGGCAATGTTGAAAAGGTCTTTGATAAATTCAAAACCAAAGACCATCACGAAGTCGTCTTAGATTATTTAAAGAGTTAAGTGTTATCTGACATTTCATCGCATGGGTCAACATTCGGTCCTTTTACCGGTGTTGACCACGCATTGAATAATGCTTTGACCAAAGTAGCTAAAGGAATGGCGAAAAACACTCCCCAAAATCCCCATAACCCACCAAAAAATAGCACAGCAATGATGATATACAGTGGGTGTAAACTGACGGCCTCGGAGAACAAAATCGGGACCAACAAATTACCGTCTAAAGCTTGGATAATAAAATACGCCAACATCAAGTAGCCAAATTCAGCACCGAAGCCCCATTGAATGAATGCCACAAGCGCAACAGGTATAGTCACTACCGCAGCGCCTATATATGGGATGACGACAGACAAACCGACTAATACCCCAAGCAACATCGCATAGCGCAAATCCATCATCGCAAAGGTGACACAAGACACTGCGCCAACAATTAAAATTTCAATCACCTTGCCGCGGATATAATTACCAATTTGAACATTCATTTCACTGCTCACCTGCCGAATCAAGCGGCGCTCATTAGGGAGCAACGTACCAATATTGTCCATAAGTACTTGTTTGTCTTTCAGCATAAAAAACATCATTAAAGGGACCAAGATGACATACACCAACATGGCGCCTATACCCACTAGCGAGGCAAAAGACATACTGATCAACGCTTCAGATGCACCAACCACTTTTTGGTTGATTTCATTGTTAATCGACTGAATTTGCTCTGCTTGTACGATTTCTGGATAAGCATTGGGTAACGTTAACATCCAAGCTTGAAGTTGTTGCCACAAACTCGGGGCTTCTTCGAAAAAATTAAGGGTTTGTTGGCTAATGGTCGGAACGATGCTGATTAGACTGATAATCATAAACCCGATAAACCCTAGCATGACCGCACAGGTTGCAAGTAATCGAGACGGTGCGTATTCTTCAACGCGTTGCACTGCCCCCTCAAGTAAGTAAGCTAAGGCGATGGCCACTAATACCGGCATTAAATAACCGCCTAGTAACACTAACATTGCACTCAGTACAATGATCAGAATGAGCAGCATTAGTGCGTCAGGATCTGAAAATGTTTTCTCGTACCATTTACCAATCATTGAAAGCATTGCATGAAGAACCCTTTTGTCTTAACTGACAATAGTGTAAAGTTTCTTTGCTCAACACACTAGTATCTAAGTGATTTTTTATTGAACTATTTTTAGACATTATCGTCTTTAGGTAGGTCATTTGGAGAAACCTTTGCACAAACTGTTCATTAATCGTTTACGTTTTCTATGTTACATGTCTATTACGTGTGTACTGACTTTGACTGTCAGTCTCGTTGCAATGAATCGTGCCTTTGCACATGCAAATAACAAAAATATTCTTCCCGAAATTGGCGTAGTCGCAGCCAACACATTGTCACTGCAAGATGAGGTGGAAATCGGTCGAGTGTATTTTTCCCAATTACGCGGTCAAAAT
The DNA here is from genome assembly GCA_018623155.1 of Glaciecola sp. Classification (GTDB taxonomy): domain Bacteria; phylum Pseudomonadota; class Gammaproteobacteria; order Enterobacterales; family Alteromonadaceae; genus Opacimonas. Next base: position 105,854 of record JAAZVZ010000005.1, on the reverse strand, counting down.
GCGGTATTACAAGACCCTGTCGTGCAACAATATATTCAAAGTATTGGTAATGAACTAGTGATTCATGCTGATAATACCAAGTTCCCGTTTACCTTTTTTGTTGTGAATAATCAGAGTATCAATGCTTTTGCCTTTTTTGGTGGACATATTGGGATACATACAGGGTTGTTCTATCACGCTGATGATGAAGCTGAACTCGCTGCGGTTCTTGCTCACGAGATAGCCCATGTCACTCAACGTCATATTGTGCGACGTATGGCTGCCCAAGAAAAAGCCTCGCCCTTACAAATTGCTTCGATGATTGGTGGTGCTATCCTGATGATGGCGTCTCCGCAAGCTGGGATGGCGGCAATTTATGCTGGGCAAGGTGCTGCAATTCAGCAGTCTATTAACTACACACGAGGTAATGAAAAAGAAGCCGATCGTATTGGTATTCGTATCCTAGCTGAAAGTGGCTTTGATCCATATGCCGCTGCTCGCTTTTTTGACAAAATGACGGAGCAAACACGTTGGGGTTCGAAGCCACCAGCATTTTTGTTGACTCACCCTGTATCAACAACTCGTTCAGCTGAAGCGAGAAATCGCGCGGCCAACTTACCTTCAAAAAATAGGCCTTCCAGTTTAGCATTTCACTTAATAAAAGCACGCATTGCTGCCCGTTATTTTCATACCGCAAATTACAATATCACTTGGTTTGAAGAGCAATTAAAAAAACAAACCATTTTACCTGAAGCGGCCTACTACGGTTTGGCGATTGCTCACATGCGCAAAGATGAATATTCACAAGCACTGGCTTACCTATTGCCTTTGTGGCAAAAAGATCCTGAAAATTATGCGTATATTGATGCTTTAACTGATATCTATATTGGCTTAGGCCAGTTTACTGAAGCCCAAAACCTTCTCGCACCACTCAACAATGCGATGCCCAACAATCCAGTTATTTTACTCAATTACGCAAATCAATATATCGAAGCAAACCAATCACAAGCTGCTGTTGATTTATTAAAAGATTTTGTGATGGTGCATCCAGAGAGTACATTAGGTTGGCGTTTATTATCCAATGCTCATGCGAGTCTACAGTCCCCTATGTTCATGCATCAAGCCAATGCGGAATGGTATTATCTTTTAGGTGCTTATCGCAGAGCAATCGAGGAACTTCAATTTGCTCTAAACTATGCCGAATCACATTTAATTAAACAACGGATGCGTGCACGGATGGAGCAGTTTAGAGCCAGTGAAGAGCGCATGAAGACGCTTGTAAATACATAGTCGCTTCAATGTTTGGACATAACTTCTTCTATGGCATTTTTGAGTGTTTGAAAGGTTTGTTCGCCAAGTAACGGTCCATGTAACACTCCTTTATTAACAATAAATGTTGCGGGTAAATAGTTCGGCTTAGCAATCGGGAAGTGCTCCCCAGGCTCTGCAACTAGGGCAAACTGCATATCGTATTTGCGTCTGATCTCGTCTAGTTCTGCAGTGCTTAATGCGTCATAACTCACTGCAATAAACGTCATTTTGGGTTGTTGCTGTATCCAACCATGTAGTGCGTTGAGCTCAGGTATTTCTTTTATGCATGGCGCGCACCATTCTGCAAAATAGTTCACAATAAGCGTTTCTTGATTAAGTTGTGACCAGCGGTAGGCTGTTTCATCTAGGTCATAAAAATCTCCTCGCTGATGTTGGTAAACCCATATCCCACTAAGCATGGCAACTAAAGCCACCACAAAAATAATCAAATTCGACTTGTTCATTGTTGTTCTTTTCTTCGTAGTTTATATTGTGTCTAAGTTTTTAATATGAACAATTATTATGAAAAACACAATCATTTATCATAATCCTCGTTGCTCCAAGTCACGTCAAACTTTAGCTTTATTAGAGGAGCAAGGCGTGGCTTTTGAGGTAGTAGAATATCTCAAGCACCCTCTAGATGTGACTACGCTCAAACACCTTCAAGATTGCTTGGGAATAGATAACGCACTAAAAATGATGCGCCCCAAAGAAGCTGAGTTCAAAGTCGCCGGATTGTCAATGGAAAGTAATGATGACACGCTCATAACAGCAATCACGCAACACCCTAAACTACTTGAACGGCCAATTGTCCTACATAACGGTAAAGCTATAATTGGCAGACCACCAGAGAACGTATTAACCTTATTTTCATGAAACCTATACTTATCACTTATTATTCGGTACACGGCAGTACAGCGTATTTGGCAGAAGTAATCGCACAAGGTGTTGAATCGATGGGCGTTGAAGCAAAACTGCGACAAATACCTCGAGTCTCAGATAATTTGGACACTCAGGCTGAAGCGATACCTCAATCAGGTCCTCCCTTTGTATCCCTTGAAGATCTAGCAGCATGTAGTGGCCTCGCACTGGGGAGTCCTACGCGCTTTGGTAATATGGCGGCTCCTGTAAAATATTTCTTGGACCAAACATCAACTCAATGGCTCAGTGGCGCTCTAATTAACAAACCCGCTTGTGTGTTTTGTTCAAGCAGTTCGATGCATGGTGGTCAGGAGAGCACTTTGTTATCAATGCAGATTCCTCTTATGCATCATGGCATGGTGATATGTGGGTTACCCTATTCTGAACCTGCCTTGCATACCACACTCAGCGGAGGAACCCCTTATGGGGTAACTCATGTTGCGACCAACCATAATACCCAATTAAGTGATGCTGAATCTGAGTTGGCAATCGCCCAAGGAAAGCGTTTAGCAACATTAGCAAAAGCACTAAAAGAGATTTCATAATGCACAATGAACATACAGTCAGTTATGATACGATGCCAATGGCGTCCAGTACGGCACTCGCAAGAAAGTTTGCCCTTATTGGTTTCTTTGGGTTATTACTATGGGTAATGTTCTGGCATATTTTGTTGGTTGAACCTCGCACATACACTATTACATTTATATTGATCGTATATGTATTGCCTTTGCTATTACCAGCGAAAGGCATCATACAAGGCAAACCTTACACTCATGCTTGGGCAAGTTTTATTGTCTTGTTATATTTGATGCATGGCATTACTGTATGGTATTCAATCCCTGAACAGTGGCTGTATGCATTAATTGAAATAGTATTGTGCTTAATGATGTTTGTAGGTAGCAGCTATTTTGCTCGACTAAGAGGAAAAGAGTTAGGCCAAACATTACCTAAACTCAAGTCTGTTATGGAAGAAGAAAAACAACGATTCGAGGGTACAAACAATGAAAAAGATCCTACCGCTTAGCTTTTTTTTGATACTCAGTGCATGTGGGGGTGGCTCAAATAGCTCGGCCCCTACTCCAACTCCTCAACCACCACCTGTCAGTGGCCAAGAGTTTTCCAGTATTGGTCAGAATAACGGAGTGACTTTTTTCGGTGACAATGAAGGCGCTGTAGGTGATCAGGTAGCACTTGTCGCCATGCCAACGAATTCAGCAAAGCTCGTTAATATTCAATGGCAACAGATTTCAGGCCCAACCATTCAATCGCCAGCGATGCATACCAACACACTAGCGTTCGAAGTACCCCAACCTGGAACTTATGAGTTTGCAGTGTCGGCAAGGCCCTGTACTACTGAAAGAGATTCAAGTTGCAGTAGTCAATCGATCACTGCAAACATTTCATTTAATACTATCAGCACAAGTCAACGTGCCAAGTTACGACTCGATCATGCTGCAGTTGAAGGTGGGCGAGTTTCTTTACGAGTCGACCCCATAGCAGGAAAAACAATCAGTGATGTCACCTGGGACTTAGCCGGCGAAACGTTGCCTGCACCAAGTGCTGTAGACGAACAAGACAACCGAATCTTTTTTACCGCACCGAGAGTTGAACAAGACACGGCCATCCGCGTTGAGGCCCAAGTAGCATACAGTGATGGTACGACGGGTAATGATGTTGCGTATATTGCCGTTCGCAATAGTGAAATCGATTTAGATGATGGGTATTTTCCACGCTATGCAGATAATATAGTAACTGAAAATATGTTTGCTTATCGTCCCAACTCACCTCATGCATCAGCCATTGAACGGTGTGTATACACTAATCAGGTCGCAAACGCCTGTCGCTTCAGTGAGTTACCCTTAATTGGCATGGAAACCATGACACCTGATATTGAGGATATTTTGAATCGTACACTCGTATCCCATCAATGGATGGGAGAGCGTTTTGAACAATACTTGCGTGATTCGGTCGTGGGTCAAGATATGTTAAATCTACTACGTGGGGTAACTGCAGTGGTAATTTCTTATGAAGTCAGGCCATCGTTTTACTGGGCTGTAACCGGTGCAATCTATTTGGACGCGGATAACTTTTGGCTAACACCCGTTGAGCGCGACACATTGAACGAAGCACCAGATTACCGTGCGGGTTTTGGTGCTGAACTTCAATTTATTATGCCGTGGCGTTATGTCAAAAATAATCAATATTACCCTGCGGGAAGTTATCCAATTAACGAAAGAGCAAGTCGCAGTTTTGTCGACTTAGAAGGTGATATTTCATGGTTAATGTACCACGAATTAGGTCATGCGAATGATTTCTTTGCTCCTTCGACCTGGGCGTCTTTGCGAGGTAGTGAAACCCCTCTTTCCGTGATCAATGGTGAACGCGACCCAGACTCTGATGCGCTTGATAACACATTACCGTTGCGTTCAAGTCAAATGAAGGCATTAGCCCAAGTCAATTTTGGAGGGCAAGATGCCACCGAAGCACAACGAAATACGACCGCGAGTGATGTGGCAACGGAATTTACCAGTGATGCTGCGACAGGGTTTTACAATTACTACACAACTCGTGAAGATTATGCGAGTTTATTCGAGAAATTCATGATGAAATATCGATTAGATGCTGATTCAGATATTGCAGTCACAGCTTCAAGAGAGATTGACCCACAATTAACCGTGGTTTGGGGGGAACGCAATCGCTTTAATGCGGCTGAGTTACAATCAAGAGTGGCTTTTACTGTTGATCGAATTTATCCAGAGTTAAACCCTAGAGCTATTCAAGATACCTTGCCCGAACCTCAATCTATGTTCGTTGGAAGAAGCTGGTGGGATAATCTAAATCTCGACACAACACGAAGTGCTAAAACGAATCGGTTGAGTCCGTTGCTTGATAAAGAATTCCGACTACAACGAGACTTGGCCAGAAGATATCATAAACAGATACCTATACCTCATGCTCATTAAGGTATTGCTTGATTAAGGGAATAGTAATGCCCTTTTGCTCAATCAAAGATAGCTCATCAAGATCTGCGATGAGCTTCTCCAGTGAATGCATGTCACGTGGAACGTGTTTGAGCAAATACGATAACGCATTATCACTGTATTTGATGCCACGTGCATGGACCATGTCTGATAAGACTGTAAACGTATCTTCATCCGACAGTGGGAAGATCTGATAGACCTGCCCCCAACACAAACGGGATCGCAGGTCTGGCAGTTGAATGAGTTCAGATTGAGGTGGTTCAGAGCTGGTTAGGATCAGTCGACGATTTTGCTCAAGTAAGCGATTCAGCAAATCAAATAATGCTTCTTCCCAGACTCGATGTGCCCAAAGTTCATTTATATTGTCAAGAATAACGAGTTCGTATTGTTCTAAGCCAACCAACATATCATTAACGATATTCAACTCGGCTTGAGCGAGGGTTGTGTCCACTAATTCCTGACAATCTAATACGAAAACACTCGTATTTGATTTATCCGCTTCTTGCGCAATCGCATGTGTCAGATGAGTTTTTCCAACACCAGCCCTACCCCATAAATAAATAAACTGAGCTGAACGCATTGATGCTGAAGCGTTACCTTCAAGTAATTGTTCAACAGCAGTCAACGCCATTTTATTTTTTCCTGCAATAAAAGCGTCCAAGGTTAAACGTGGTTTAAGCTGTAAGGATAAAGGTAACTGCATTAGGGTTGCCATTGATAATTGCTGGCTCCGTTTTCTGATTCTTGATAATCGTCAACCTGAATAATGGGCTTTAGCAATTGACTCTGCATAAACGTTTCATGTAAGAATTCTTGGGTTGTCAGTAAACTTAGCTCAAAAGTAGCCGTATCACCATGTTGTGAAATATGTGCAAAGTCATCAATAACACTTATAGTCGACAAATAATTCTGTAAAGCTGAAAGGATTGCAATATCTGACGTGCCAGAAATAGAAATAATATGATTAACTCGATTGTTATTAGCAAACTGTTTAGTATCAATTGCAAACCTTGCTGCTGAAAGATTTGCATAAAAATCAACGAACTTGTCTAAAAGCGATTGCGTATCTAATCCAGTAAAAGAGACTAACCGCAACATATCCCCATCTTTAACAAAGCCATCAAGTTGCCATACATATTCAGAGTTAGGGTATATTCTGGCCGCCAAAGTCGCTCTTGCTTGATATCTTTCAGTTGCCATGTAAAGCGTATCAACAAATTGTCCCCAAATATCAATTGGCGCGACGTAAGCAATATCTTCAAGATCATAAATTGGCAGAGAAATTGGAATCGCTCTTCGTTTTATTGCACGTTCGAGCTCTTTTTTTAATGTATGCTCACTCGCAGCATGAATAACCGATTTTTGGTCACTTATAGGATCTTGAAATATTAACCATAGTAATCCACTTGGTCTTTGCTCGCCCCAAAGCGGCAGCTGTTGTTCTTTTAACCATTGCTCTAAACGGGATTGGTCAAATTCAACTTCCAAACCGACATAAGGCTGAGCGATGAAACGCGATGCATCCACGTAGTTTTGTGCATTATTTAATAACGATTTTACTGATTTATGGGACAAAACATCTTGCGCTCCAGACAATTTCACCAGGACTTGTTGTAACGCTTCTTTGGTTGCTTTGATTCTTGCTGAACGGGTTTGTTCTGACATGGGAGCTTGTCCAACATTTAAAGAAAGCGTCGCCCATGCTGTGGGGACACAAAAAAATAAAATGCATAACATGACAAAAACTAAACTAATTCGTGTGTTAGCCAAGCAAAATCCCAATTAAAAAAATCTCAAAACTTTATAGTGATATTGTTATGTATTTCAAAGTATAATGCACGTAATTAAACGGATTTTTTCTAATTCGCATTGGAGTGTGCGATTTTCAAATTACAACTTTTTCGTGAGATCGTCCTGTGAGTAAATCCCCACAATCCCTAAGCTACAAAGACTCTGGTGTTGATATCGACGCTGGTAATGAACTTGTCGAACGCATTAAATCCGTGACCAAAAAAACACATCGCCCAGAAGTTCGTGGTGGTTTAGGTGGTTTTGGAGCACTATGTGCATTGCCAGAAAAGTACAAAAACCCACTATTAGTCTCTGGTACTGATGGTGTCGGCACCAAATTGCGCTTAGCGATGGATTGCAATGAACATTCTGGCATCGGTATTGACTTGGTGGCAATGTGTGTCAACGATTTAATTGTGCAAGGTGCAGAGCCACTGTTCTTCTTAGATTATTACGCGACCGGAAAGTTAGATGTTGACGTGGCAGTAGAGGTTGTCACTGGTATTGGTGCTGGGTGTGAATTATCGGGCTGTGCTTTAATTGGTGGAGAAACAGCAGAAATGCCAGGCATGTATCATGGTTCTGATTATGATGTCGCTGGTTTTTGTGTCGGCGTAGTGGAAGCCGCAGACGTCATTGACGGAAGTAAAGTCAGCGATGGTGATGCGCTGATTGCTTTAGCATCATCAGGCCCTCATTCAAATGGTTTTTCATTAATTCGCAAAATTATTGAAGTGTCTGAATCAGATGTCAGTACTGATTTAGAAGGCAGCTCTATTCAATCGCAACTACTTGAACCGACTCGAATCTATGTTAAGTCGGTTTTAGCATTACTAGAGTCAACACCAGTGCATGCCATCTCACATATTACAGGAGGCGGTTTCTGGGAGAATATACCTCGTGTGTTACCTGACACTATGCAAGCCAACATTGACACGGCTAGTTGGGAATGGCCTGCCATATTTAAGTGGCTTCAAGAACAAGGTAATGTCACCACTCACGAAATGTACCGCACTTTTAATTGTGGTGTTGGCTTGATCATTGCGCTACCACAAGAAAAGGTATCAGAAGCGTTGTCTATTTTATCTGCTCATGGAGAAACGGCTTGGCAAATTGGTACTATCAGTAGCAAAACAGGTGATGCTTCGGTAGTCATGTAAGATGAGCCAAACTAAAAGAATCGTTGTACTCATATCAGGCAGCGGCAGTAATTTACAATCAATCATTGATGCCTGCAAAACAGGCTTTATTGATGCGCAAATAGTCGGTGTAATATCTAATCAACCCAAAGCGTACGGACTGACTCGTGCCACGGACGAGCATATTCCAAACCGAGTTGTTGACGCCAAAGCACTTAATGTTTCTCGTGACGAATACGATATGGTATTACGAGAAAAAATTGACGAATTTATGCCGGACCTTGTGGTACTAGCTGGCTTTATGCGAATTTTATCTGCAGAGTTTGTGAGTCAATACGAAGGTCGCTTATTAAATATTCATCCCTCTTTGTTACCTAAATACAAAGGATTACATACTCACCAACGAGCAATAGATGCTGGCGACAAGGAGCATGGTGTTTCAGTGCACTTTGTTACGGCAGAATTAGATGGTGGTCCAGTTGTATTACAAGCTAAAGTGCCCGTATTTACTGACGACAATACGGATACTCTAGCCACCAGAGTGCAACAACAAGAGCACCAAATTTATCCTCTGGTCGTAAAATGGTTCATCGAGAATAGACTAGAGATGAAAAATGGCGTAGCCATGTTAGATGGCATGCCATTACCAGAGGCTGGTTATGCTGCAGATTAGATGGCTCATAGTCACTCTATTAATGATAAAGGTGACCATGTTGGATGCGTTCGCGTCTGAGATACAATCAGATTCAGCACAGATCCAATTGGTGCCCTTTCAAGCCAAATATCAGGTAACAAGGAATGGTAGTAAAATTGGCCACGCATCAATTTCTTTTCGTTTATCACATTCAGAAGCCATTTTTGATTATCACTCAAAAGTCAGTCGATTTTTTTTGACAGATGAACGGACGGAAAGAAGCGTTTATCAATTTCAGGACGAACGCTCATTACAGATTCCAATTAAATCTAAGTCCTATGAATACATTCGGACTGGTACCGGGCCGGATGATCAATTATTCATTGATTTTGAACAACAAACTATCCAAAGTGATGAAGGTATTGATACATTTTCAAACTTGTTAAATGATAACCAATATTTTCGTCTGGACATTCCATTTCGCCTCAATCAGGGTATATCAATTCCCACTGAATATAATTTTTTAAATTATCGAGGACAACCACGAACTTACTTAGTTGAACAACAAGCCAAACAGACTCTCGATTTACCTATCGGTAAAGTGTCTGCACACTACTTTGTAATTACTCGACCTAATTCTACTCGTCGAGTAACTCATGCGTGGTTTGCATCCGATTATAATCATCAATTAGTCCGCCTGACACAATATAAAAACGGTAAAGAACAAGCAGATATGCGTTTAAAAAGCTTTACTGAAGACCCCCTATCTCAACCCAGTAAATAACAACTCATTTACAACTGCACCTTGATTTTTTTACAACAAAACGCTACCATCTAACTGGTCAGACCTTGTTTTTTTGGAGAAATTATGTCAGAGGTTATTTGGGTCATACTTGCAATTTCAGCCATTGGTTTTTGTAGCTATCAACGTTTGTCTTTACTCGTCACACTCTCTGCAGTTGCGGGTGTTCTAGTTCTTGGCACTGCCAGTGGAATTAACTTCACTTTTTCATGGGGCTTATTGGTATTAACCTTCGTTTTGTTTGGTATTCCAAGTGTAAGACAAGCATTATTTAGTGCCAAGTTGTTACAGTTTTTCCGTAAAGTGATGCCTGAGATGTCTCAAACTGAACAAGAAGCAATAGATGCGGGTACTGTTTGGTGGGATGGTGAAATTTTTTCAGGGAAACCCAATTGGAACAAATTACATGCAATGAATGCCCCCACTCTAACTGATGAAGAGCTGGCATTCCTAAATGGACCTGTGGAAACTGTATGTGCAATGGTTGACGAATGGCAAATAAACCACAAGGACGCAGATCTACCACCAGAAATTTGGCAATATCTTGGTGAACAAAAGTTCTTTGCTATGATAATCAAAAAAGAATATGGTGGCCTCGAATTTTCTGCGTACGCTCAATCTCGTGTCCTGCAAAAATTGTCTGCTGTATCTGCAGTTCTATCGACGACGGTAGGCGTACCAAATTCACTAGGCCCTGGTGAACTACTTCAGCATTATGGAACGAAAGCGCAGCAAGATCATTACTTACCCAGATTAGCTGTTGGTAAAGAGATCCCTTGTTTTGCACTCACAAGTCCAGAGGCTGGTTCTGATGCTGGCTCTATTCCTGACCGCGGTGTTGTTTGTAAAGGCAAATGGGAAGGCGAAGAAGTTATTGGTATGCGACTGACCTTTGATAAGCGCTACATTACGCTTGCACCGGTTGCGACAGTTATTGGCTTGGCATTTAAACTCTACGACCCTGATGGTTTGCTCGGTGATGACGAAGAAGTCGGCATTACGTGTGCGCTTCTCCCTCGTGACACAAAAGGACTCGATATCGGCAATCGTCACTTTCCACTAAATGTGCCTTTCCACAACGGACCACTTCGAGGTGAGGATATCTTTGTACCACTTGATTATATTATCGGTGGTCAAGCCATGGCAGGGAAAGGCTGGCGTATGTTGATGGAATGTCTATCGGTTGGTCGCTGTATTACGCTACCATCTTCATCAGCAGGGGCTGCCAAGTCGATCGCTTTGGCAACAGGTGCGTATTCTCGTATCCGTCGTCAGTTCCGTATGCCTATTGGACAAATGGAAGGCGTAGAAGAAATGCTCGCTCGCATTGGGGCAAGTGCATATATGATGGATGCCGTGACGTCTTTCTCAACAACCGGGATAGATAACGGTGAAAAACCTTCTGTTATCTCTGCTATTTCTAAATATCACCTCACAGAACGCATGCGAATTGTCATCAACGATGCAATGGATGTACACGGCGGTAAAGGTATTTGTTTAGGTCCAAATAACTATCTTGGCCGAGGATACCAAGGTATGCCGATTTCCATTACTGTAGAAGGTGCTAATATTTTAACTCGTAACATGATGATCTTTGGGCAAGGCGCATTCCGTTGTCATCCTTTTGTTTTATCCGAAATACAAGCTGCTGCGATCAAAGATAATGGTCAAGCAGTTGAATCTTTCGACAAAGCTGTTTTTGGTCATATCGGGTTTAGCATTAGCAACTTCTTTGGCAGTTTATGGTTTACTTTAACTCGAGGGTTCTTCAATTCGACCCCATTCCATGACGATACCGCTCAATACTACAAGCGTTTATCAGGATATAGCGCAAACTTAGCTTTTATGACTGACTTAGCAATGGGTGTTCTCGGTGGAAGTTTAAAGCGTCGTGAGCGTTTATCAGCTCGCTTAGGGGATGTATTAAGTCATTTATACTTAGCCTCTGCAACATTAAAACGTTTTGATGATCAAGGTCGAATTAAAGATGACTTACCTATGGTCCATTGGAACTTACAAGATTCAATGGCTTCAATTGAATATGCAATTGATGAGTACATCCGCAATTTTCCAATCAAACCCGTTCGCTGGTTCATGCGCCTTGTCATTCAGCCATTTGGCCAACTTCAGGGTGGACCAAGTGATGTGATTGAACATAAGATTGCCCACATGTTACAAGCGCCTAACCCTACCCGTTCGCGTTTAGGTGATGGCCAGTTTACAGCTCGGGTCCAAGGTAACTTGCTTGGAGAACTTGAGCAAACTCTTGATGATGTTGTTGCTGCTGAGCCTATTTTTGCGAGAGTATGCAAAGCCATAGGTGAAAAGCGACAGTTTACAAAACTTGATGAGCTAGCAAGCATTGCTCTTGAGCAGAACATCATTACCGAAGAGGAAGCTGCGTTATTAGTTCGTGCTGAACAAGGCCGTTTAAAAACCATTAATGTCGACGACTTTGCACCGGAGGAACTAAAGCTTGGTGTTGCACCAAAACGTAAAGCTTCAACTCGGCGTAATGTAAAAAAAGCCGTGGTTAAGAAAGAAGAAGCTGATAAGGCTTCCGAAGATGGCAAAGACGCCGCTTAACCTAGGTATAACATTTATAAAGCCCATACTTAGTATGGGCTTTTTATTGTCTCATTACTTATCTAAAATTCATTCGAATCTATTTGCTCAACTATCAACACAACTTCAATGTAAGCTAGTCTACAATCAAATACTAGCGTAGAATGTTCTATATTATAACCAAAGTCTAGACTAGCACTGTGAAGAGTGACAATTTATTTTCTAAGCCGTTGCAACAAGTTGCAGATTTCAGTTTTGATGCACAGGTTGCACAAGTGTTTCCTGATATGATAAATCGATCTATCCCAGGATACGCCATCATGATTCAAAATATTGGCGAAATCGCTAATCGTTTCGCGTCAAATCATTCCGTTATTTACGACCTAGGCTGTGCGACAGGTATTAGTACATTAAGCATTGCACGAGCAGTCACAGCACAACATTGTAGAGTCATTGGTATAGATAATTCATCAGCAATGCTTGAGCAATGTAATCGTTTCGTAAAAGCGTATCAGCATTCAACACCTATTGAACTCATCGAAGCCGACATATTGAATTTTCAATTAGCTCCCTGCTCAGTGGTTGTCATGAATTTTACCTTGCAGTTTTTACCCCCCGATTCACGAGAAACCATATTGCAACGCATTCATGAAGCCTTGTTACCTGGTGGTGTATTAATACTCTCAGAAAAGGTAAAAGGCGAACGCACTGATCACGATGAGTTATTAATTCATTTACACCATAACTTCAAACGTGATAATGGATATAGTGATTTGGAAATAAGCCAAAAACGCACCGCCCTGGAAAACGTTATGCTACTCGATACCCAATCTCAACATTTTGCTCGGTTTGATGCGGCAGGATTTGACTCATATACTGAGTGGTATCGCTGTTTTAACTTTTCTTCAATGCTTGCATTTAAAGCTTAAGAGAATTTTTTATGCATCCACATTTCAGCCATTTTTTTCGAACTATTCTCGATACACCTCTTGAAGGGTTGATTGAATCATTACCCGCGTCTCTTTCTGACTGGGAAACCTCAAACAAACATGGGCATTGGCCAAGGTGGCAAAAATTACTTAAAGAATATCCACTTTCTGACAATCAAGAGTGGCATACAACAGACGGCACAGTGGTAATGTGTGAAGGGCTTTTTACCGATGACGAAAATAAGCGTATAAATGGTCTGTTACGCCAATTTAAACCGTGGCGCAAAGGCCCTTATCAAATCGATACTACTTTTATTGATACCGAATGGCGAAGTCATTACAAATGGGACAGACTGCTTCCTCACATTACTCCGCTCGATGATAGACGTGTCCTTGACGTAGGTTGTGGCAGTGGTTATCACATGTGGCGAATGTTAGAAGCGGGTGCAAAAAACGTTGTTGGCATTGACCCGACGGTTCTATTTTTTATGCAGTTTTTAATTGTGAAACACTTTGCGGGTAACCATCCTGTGCACTTTTTACCCTTGGGAATTGAGGCTATGCCAGCTTCTCATGGATTTGATACCGTGTTTTCTATGGGGGTTTTTTATCATCGCAAAGATCCTTTTGCTTTTTTGCAACAACTTAAAAATCAACTCGCTCCAGAGGGTGAATTAGTACTTGAGACGCTCATTATTCCGGGTGATGATCAAACGGTTCTAATGCCCAAAGACAGATATGCGCAAATGAGCAATGTCTGGTTTATACCCAGTGCAGACGCGATGATATTGTGGCTAGAGCGAGCTGGATTTAAGCAAGTGAAGGTCGTCGATTCGGCAATGACATCTGTGGCAGAACAACGTAAAACAGATTGGATTGATGGCCATTCTCTTGCTGACTTTTTACATCCAGATGATCCATCATTAACCATTGAAGGCTACCCTGCTCCAACTCGAGCCGTGTTTATTGCAAATAAATAAACTTCGCTTTGGCATAATCTTTGGACTACTCTTTATCATAAACATGTTACTCATAATAACAAATGAGGATAAAGTTGGATTACGAAGCGTTTTTATTGGCTCATCGCCTTCCTAAGAGTTATATCGAGCATGCACAAAAATGATTCATCCCGATATTGAACAGAATACAAACGCACACGGATAGTGCAAGGCCATACATTGTTGGCAGCAATGGTTCTCAAGGCTCTGGTAAAAGTACATTAGCCGATTTCTCTGCTCAATACTTAATTCAGCAATTTGGCTGATCGGTTGTAACGCTATCTATTGATGACTTTTATTTGTCTCGTGCTGAACGCCAAAATTTGGCCCACACTGTGAGCCCTATCAAACCGTCTGGATCACCAATATCTAACTCAGGCGTTTTAACAGACTTGAGGTATCCCAGCGTCCGCCACCGAGTTTTTGCACGTCAGCGTAGAACTGATCAACCAAAGCCGTGTTTGCCAAGGTCGCACCGCATTGATCACCCGCTGCGAGTGCATAACCGAGATCCTTACGCATCCAATCGACCGCAAAACCAAAATCATATTGATCGGCAAGCATGGTTTCACCGCGGTTTTGCATCTGCCATGATTGCGCAGCACCTTGGGAAATCACCTCTAACACTGAGTGACAATCCAACCCCGCTTTTTGACCAAAATGTAACGATTCAGCCAAGCCTTGAATCACACCAGCAATGGCGATTTGATTCATCATCTTAGCCAATTGCCCTGCACCATTAGGGCCAATTCGCTTGACGAGCTTGCCATACACATTCAATACCGGCAAAGCTTGTTCAAAAACGGCTTGTTCAGCTCCACACATGATACTCAACTGACCATTTTCAGCACCTGCTTGACCACCAGATACTGGCGCGTCAATGAAAAACATACCTTGCGTTTCTGCGAGCGCTGAAGCTTGTTTGGCGCATTGTTCCGAAGTTGTCGTATGATCAATGATAATCGTCCCTTTTTTTGCACCTCTGAGTACACCCCCGTTCAGCATTTCAAGCACGTCTTCATCTCGGCCAACACATAAGCAGACAATATCTGCTTGCGCGACACTTTGTGCTACATCCGATGCTATTTCACCACCGTATTCGATGCCCCATGTCTGAGCTTTAGAAAAGGTTCGGTTATAAACAGTGACTTGATACCCTGCCTTCTGGAGGTGACCAGCCATAGGAAAGCCCATTACCCCCAAACCGATAAAGGTTACATTTTTCATGATATATTGACCTGTTTTAATATTGCAATAATCTATAATAACGCCATATACGTATTATAATTATTAATAAATAAAAGGATAGAATGATGAATAACATTTATGATTTCACGATGCCACTGGCTTCAGGTGAGGCAAAAGATTTGCGTGAATATGAAGGTCAGGTGTTACTGATTGTAAACACTGCAAGCAAATGTGGGTTTACGCCTCAATACAAAGGTTTACAATTGTTACAAGACGAGTTTGCTGAGCGTGGCTTCAGTGTATTAGCTTTCCCGTGCAATCAATTTGGCAAACAAGAACCAGGTGACAATGCCGAAATCGTAAATTTTTGTGAGATGAATTATCAAGTTTCCTTCCCTGTTTTCAGTAAAATTGATGTAAATGGTGAGCAAGCAGCCCCTATCTATAAGTTTATGAAAAATCATGCCAAGGGGGTTTTTGGCAGTGAAGGTATCAAGTGGAACTTTACAAAGTTTCTCGTTGATAAGACTGGAGATGTGGTGAAGCGATATGCTCCAACCACTAAGCCTGAACAAATTAAAAAAGACATTGAAGAGTATTTAACAGCCTAATTTTTTTGTACGATTAAGTGGCAATATTTTCCGAGATATAAATACGGTACTTGAGTGCCGTATTTTTTTTCTGCCTCTAAAATCTCATCATATTGTCGACTCTGAGCTGAAACATCACGCATATAATCATGGATACAGCGAATACCAGCATGATGAATTACCTGAATGTTTGGTAGTGCTTGCAAATGGTTTAATACTGCTTGATAGCTGACTGGATTTTGAGGGTTTAAACGAACCGTCTTGGCGTTGCGCTCTGGCTGTTCCGTATAGGCAAAATTGCCATAAATTAAATTACCAAAACGATGCGCCTCGGCATTAAAAAAACTCAAAGACAAACGACCGTTGTCGTTCAAACACTTCAGTAAATGCTCAAGACTGTCCAAAGGCGCTTGGGTCCACTCCAAAACAGCATGGCAATAGATGTAATCAAACCGAGATTCAATTGATTGAAGTGAACCCACTTGCCAATCTACATTCCCACAAGTGGCTTCTCTTGCATGAGCAATAGATTGTGCAGAAATATCAATTGCTGTTATGTTTGCATTGGTTTTAATGATTTCACGTGTCATATGCCCAAGACCACATCCTGCGTCTAAAACTGTTTTTTTCGACAAATCGACATTAAGCATATTATGCTCAGAGAGGTAGTGACACAACAATGCATGGCGTATTTTGCCTTTCGTGGTGCCATAAATGTTATGAGCAAATTTTTGGGTGATACCATCGAAGGAATGATCAGATGACATATTTACGCCGGATTATCTATGTCAATAAATTGAGCATCCAGAGCATATTCTTCACGCAAATACTCCGCTAATGCCATCACCCCATAGCGTTCAGTTGCATGATGACCTGCAGCAATAAACGCGATATCTTGCTCTCTGGCACTGTGGATAGTCTGCTCTGAGACTTCTCCAGTAACAAATAAATCCATGCCATGTCCAGCCGCTAAGTCAATATAACCCTGACCGCCACCAGTACACCAAGCAATGCGTTGAATTAATTTATCTTCAGCACCTTCTATTAACAGTGTACGATTAAGTGACGTCGATAAACGCTCTGCGATAGCCTTTAATGGTAGAGGATGTTCTAATTCACCGTACTGAACGACGCCATCAGGAGAAGCATTTAAAAACCCGGATACACTTATCCCAAGATGTTTTGCAAGCTGAGCATTATTGCCATAAATTGGATGAATATCTAAAGGCAAGTGATAAGCCAAAAGATTTATATCGTTGGCCAGTAAACTCGAAAACCGACGTTTTTTCATTCCAGTAACCATCGGATCTTCGTTTTTCCAAAAATAACCGTGATGCACAATAATAGTATCTGCACCAACCCTGATGGCATGGTCAATTAAAGCCTGTGAAGCAGTTACACCTGTGATTATTTTTTGAACAGAGCTTACCCCTTCAACCTGTAAGCCATTTGGGCAGTAATCTTTGATTAATCCCACATTTAACAGGGAATTCAGCGCAGTAACCAAATCATTTCGTAACATCTCTTACCCTACTCTACATGTCCTAAATAGACATCATCTATGAAAAATTGTATAAAGAATAAAATTTTAACATTAAATCAAGGTTTCATATACATTATGAGTAAGTTAGATAAAGACGCAGTAATCGCAAAATTTACTGAAGCGTATACCGCAGCAAACGGTAAAGCACCACAAATCGAAGCAAAAGGTGGCTGGTATAGCGTTGGTGGTGGCAAAAATATGCGACTCGCTGCCCTTGACGAAATGGCTAATGAACTAAGCGGTTCGTCAGCGCCTGCGGCGAAAGAAGAAGTTAAAGCTAAAAAAGAACCTAAGAAGACCGCTGAAAAGAAAGCACCTGCCAAGAAAAAATCAGCCAAACCTGCAAAAAGTGGTTTTTCAGTGAAAGACTTCTGGAAAAATCAAGTTTTAGCAAAATTACCTGGTTCAAAAGCACCCAGATAAATCGCGCAGAAATTTATAGCCAGCTTCATTTTGCTGGCTATATTTTAGCTAATTGGCGTTTGAGAATGTGCAAACACTCTTTGATAAAGACGCATCAATGTCCCTTCTGCTGCAAACCCTAACTTTTCTGCAAGCGTTTTCTTCTGAGTATATTTAACTGAATACACATCTCTTGTTTGGTATAACTCAAGAAGTAAATCATCTGATGTCGAGATAGAATCGATCAGACCTACTTCTAAGGCATCAGTACCATACCAAGTTTCACCTGTCGCTATTTTATCGACATCTAATCCCTCACGGTTTTGTTTGATAAAATCTTTAAATAATACGTGAATTTGATTTAAGTCAGCTTTAAATTTATCGCGTGCATCGTCTGTATTTTCACCAATCATTGTTAATGTTCGTTTATATTCACCGGCAGTATGCAACTCTATATCAATGTCATTTTTCTTCAGTAATTTATGAAAGTTCGGTAACTGAGCGACCACACCTACAGAGCCTATAACGGCAAATTTTGCTGCGACAATTTTGTGTGCGACACATGCCATCATATAGCCACCGCTTGCTGCAACCTGATCAACGCATACCGTTAATTGAATATCTTTATCTTTAATCCGTTGTAATTGAGATGCGGCTAATCCATAACTATGGACATAACCACCTGGGCTTTCTAGTCGCACAATCACTTCATCCACTTTAGGATCTGCAATGATTAAGATAGCCGTGATCTCACGTCGTAAATATTCTACTTCGTTGGCATCTATCGAACCTTTAAAATCTAATACAAACACTTTACCCTCTTCGGGATTCTCCTTAGATTCATCAGATTGATGAGTGTTTTTCTTTTTCTTTTTGTTCTTGAGTTTTTGGGCTTTATCGTACGCTTTTAACTGACTCTCTGGAACAATTGCCCTATTCGCAAACTGTTTAAGTTCATCCAGTGCTTCAGAAAGTGAGTAGATATCTAATTGGCCCTTAGTATTATCAGAACTCTTTTGTTTAGTGGCGACTCCCACAACGGTAGTAAGAAGAATAATAATTACAGCCACTATTGTGATAGCTTTTGCCAAGAACAAACCATATTCAAATAAAAATTCCACTAATTGATGCCTATGCCATTAATATTCCTAATAATAATAACAAAAAAGCGCCCAATTGGACGCTTTTTTTAAACAATATTAGTGGTGATTAAGAGTTAGTTCACTGTAATATCTGTGTTATTTACTGGAATACTCATACCACCGGACAACAAGAAAGTGGCAATTTGAGTTTGTATCTCAGTCGTAACCGCTGCACTAGGCGTCGGATTCAATGATGAGCCATGTGCGCCCTCATTAAATAATACATAACCTTTCAAGTCTTCACCGGTTTGTGAAGAAGACACCTGAGTTGCGCCCATTGCACGCCAGTATGGAATTTGACCATATAACTGGTTGGTGGTAATCGCAGGGATAACGGTATCAGAAGGATTTTCTGGTGTGCCATCGCCTACAACAGTGAATCCAACCACTGGGGTATTTGAGCCAGTTAGTGCTGCATAATTCATTGGGTCACCTGCATCCAATACGGTTCCCGCAGCAAATACAAACTCATTGAACACACCATCAATAGCGGCTTGTCCAGCTGCTGGGAGAGCAGCATAAAACGTTGCATAAGCCGTAATCAAGGCGGCTTGATCAGCAGGGTTCACTTGATTTTCAACTAAGTAAGCTTGGAATTCTGTTGAAGAACCTGCTGTAAGCAATGCCTTGATCAAAGGAGAAAATGCTTGGGACTCTAATAGGAAATTAGCTACACCACCACCAGGTGATTCTAATGCTGCAGTCTGAATACTGAATAAACCATCTAATGCAGCAAGGCTTCCACCCATAGACATATTCGCAATGCCTGCAAAATTACCGCCTGTCATTGCGCCTAATGATACGCCCATAACAGATACCGCATTAGAATTTAGATCTACCACATTGCCAGTTGAAGAGTCTATGACCTTGTGCAAGGCAATACGCAGACCTAACAAATCAGCAACAGATTGACGCAGATTGTCACGAGCCACCTTCAAATAAGCAAGGTTCATATAATCTGTTGCACTATTTGTAGAGGCATTGATCTCGTCAGTACCATCATTATTGATATCGAAGCCACGAGAATTGTGCAGAGGCTGATCAATCGCTACAGTTGCATATCCAGCCAAAGACAACGAACCAGTAATTGCTAGCATGGCCTCTTTAGTTGATGTAATACCATGATACAAGATTACAACAGGCCAACCAGCTTCTGGCTGTTGTAAGGTCACACCGAGCGCAGCAGCGGTTGCTACATCAGGCACAGTGATTTGTACATCAAGGTTTTCAAAACCACTTAGACGACCTTGCATAGCGGGTACTGGACTAAAGGTGGTAAGATTGCGTTCCGCATCTAATCCCAAATCACGCAAACCCAATGCTTGACACATGGTATCGTTAGCACCAGGTGTTAACGCAGCGAGTGCTTCAGTGGGAGCTAGACTTAACGCTAATCCATTGTCACATGCTGCGGTCATTGAATTAGTTAACGGTGCCATTGGATTGGCTTCCGTGGGCGTTGCTAAGTAATAAGGTAATGCAACCGTACCCGTTAAATGTTTCGCGGCACAAAATGGACCGGCACCACCGGCCAATATCTGAGGCGCCACACCAGAAGCGAGTGCATTTGCTGTACCTAACGTTTGCAATGTTGCTGGGTCAGTAATACCAGATGTAGAGACAGTCTCACCGCCCGCGGCTGCATTGAGCAAACCTGCGCAAGTTTGTAAGGCTGAGAAATCCACTGCACCGGTAATACCTGCTATTTGAGCAGTGGTGAGACCGGCCCCCTGACCTGCTAATTGAATAGCGCCGGACACGGCATCAGCTGACACTAAGCCTAAAGCTTCCATAGCATTAATCGGATCATCTTGACCAGGATCAGTAGCTATAATTCCTGGTAATGAGTCTGCGGCATTTGGATCGCCACCGCCAAGGCGTCCTGCGTAGGTCGCAACGAGTAACTTTTTCATGGTGTCGGTGACATCCATAACGGATTGAGTATTAAACGCGCCAACATAGGTTAACTCATCACGAGTAAATCCAGCACCAGATAGTGTATTGACGTAACCATTAATAATCTGTTGTAGACCCAATTGAGATGGAGAGGCTAATGGACGCGTCGTAATGTCTTGTTTCACCAATTCCCAAGTGGTGGAACCTTTTACCGCATACCCATTACTGTCCATCAAATCATCTGTAACGACAATCATGTACCCAGTAAAGGCATCAAGTGGTCGCAATGGAATAATGGCTACTGTGTCACCACTGACTAAGCTTAACGTGTAATCGACACCGAACTGAAGCGTCTCTGTTACCGTACAAGAGCCAGGGATCAATGCCGCAGCAAAACACGTGGCTGAGACACCTTCAGGTAGACCTGGTGAAGTAAATGATGTTTTGACTAAACTAATACCAGCCGATAATGAAGTCGCATCAATTGTTGCGCCAGGTGCCATAATAACTTCCAACAACATAGGTTGGGTCGTTGACCACCCATCTAATGCATTCACAGCAACTAATGGATCCCCGAAATTGGTCGCATCCGTAACAGGAATATTGAGAGTATAATCTACTGTTGCCCCATCGTCTGGGATCATCAACAAATCATTGGGGATATTTAAATCACCTGCACCTGGATCAAACTTAATTCGGGACGCAGGGGGTTCTACGGGATTGTCTGCACGAAGGTCTTGGATGGTTTCACCACCGCCACAGCCACCTAGAGTAAGAGCCGCTGCAATACTAGTGCTGATTAACAGTTTTTTCATTTTGTCTCCCTAAGAGTATTTTTTTTATTCTTTGGTGCTTGGCATTTTGTTAATTGAGCAAAACAAGTGCTTAGACCAGTTAGAGTTAACCTTAGTCTATTGTCTTTGTCACTATTTTGCAAAGGATTGTTAACGATATGTAACAACTTTTTGCTTTAAAATCTAAAAAAATGCATAAATACATGAATCAGCAGGGTATTTTTACGATAAAAATCGTATAATAACGCCAAATTTTTCAGGGAACTCTCTATGACTGCTCATTTAACCTTCAACCAACCAAATTGCTTAAACAACAAAGTAATATTAGTGACCGGAGCAGGTGATGGAATCGGCAAAACCGCCGCAATCACCTATGCAAATCACGGAGCTGAAGTCATATTATTAGGTCGAACAGTAGCAAAACTTGAGCAGGTCTATGATGAAATCATCGCAAACGGTTGCAAAGAGCCTGGCATTGTGCCGCTTGATATGAAAGGCGCAACACCTAAAAATTATCAAGATATGGGACAGATGATTGTGGACCAATACGGTCGTTTAGATGGTGTTTTACACAATGCATCTATTCTTGGGCACCTGAGTCCATTCACACAAATTAAGCCCGATGAATTTCAAGATGTTATGCAAGTAAACGTCACTGCTCAGTTTAGCATGACACAAGGACTCTTTAGTGCACTAAAAGCGGCTCCATCAGCGAGTGTCATTTTTACAAGCTCTGGCGTTGGTCGCATTGGTCGCGCTTTTTGGGGCACTTACAGTATTAGTAAATTTGCTACTGAAGGTATGATGCAAGTATTGGCAGACGAATTAAAAAATTCGACTATTCGCGTCAATTGCATCAATCCAGGCGCAACACGCACAACTATGCGTGGTAAAGCTTATCCTGCAGAAGACCCTATGACACTCAAAACACCACAAGACATCATGCCAACTTATGTGTATTTGATGGCAACGGCGAGCAATGATGTAAATGGTCAATCTCTAGATTGCCAGCCAAAGTAATACAAATACAATTAAATTTACCATTATCATAAAAAAAGCGACTTCATGAGCCGCTTTTTTTTACATCTTAACGCTTAGATTTAATCGCCAATCTTCGCCCATGTGTCGCGCAATTCTACAGTGCGATTAAACACTAATTCATCAGATTGATTATCCTTTGTAAAGTATCCTGTTCGCTCAAATTGATAGCCCTCACCTACTTTCGCATTGGCTAAAGAAGGTTCTACCACACCCTGCTTAACCATAAGTGACGCGGGGTTAAGTGCATCTAGATAATTCTCTTCTGCGGCTGGATTAGGGACATTAAATAATCGGTCATATAAACGAATTTCAGCAGGCACACCATGCTTAGCACTGACCCAGTGAATGACGCCTTTCGCTTTACGCCCATCGGCTGGATCTTTCCCTAACGTATCTGGATCATATTGGCAGTAGACGGTCGTCACATTACCCTGTGCATCTTTATCACAACGCAGAGCTTTTACATAAAACCCGTTGCGCAAACGCACTTCTTTATCCAAGACTAAACGCTTGAATTTTTTATTTGCGCTTTCGCGAAAATCTTCTCTCTCTATAAACACTTCACGCGTAAACGGTACTTCTCGGGTGCCTAAACTTTCATCCATTGGATGGTTTGGCGCTTTTAGCATGAGTGTCTCGTCTTCAGGGAAGTTTTCAATAATGAGTTTAATCGGTTCCAATACGGCCATTGCGCGAGGTGCATTCACATTCAAATCATCGCGAATACACGCTTCTAGCATGCTCATTTCGACAAGGTTATCCATCTTTGTGACACCAATACGCAAACAGAACTCGCGGATTGATGCTGGGGTATATCCACGACGACGTAAACCTGCAATGGTGGGCATCCGCGGATCGGACCAGCCATCGACATAATGACCTTCCACTAAATCAATTAACTTCCTTTTCGAAAGAACAGTGTATTCAAGATTAAGGCGAGAAAATTCATACTGTCGTGGCTTAGCATCAATCGATATATGCTCAATTACCCAATCGTACAAACGACGATTATCTTGAAACTCAAGCGTACACAATGAGTGAGAAATATTTTCAATCGCATCAGATATACAATGCGTAAAATCATACATAGGGTAAATGCACCATTTATCCCCAGTTTGGTGATGGTGTGCGAATTTTACCCGATACAAAACCGGATCACGCATACACATGAATGGAGAAGCCATGTCAATTTTGGCACGAAGACAGCACTCGCCTTCTTTGAACTTGCCTTCACGCATTTGAGAAAACAAAGCCAAATTCTCAGTCGGATCTGTATCTCGATATGGACTATTGGTGCCTGGTGCGGTTAATGTGCCGCGCATTTCTCGCATTGCCTCTTGAGAAGAAAAATCAACATAGGCTAATCCTTTTTCAATGAGTTCAACAGCATAGCCATACAAGGCATCAAAATAATTAGAGGAATATCTTACGTCACCATCCCAGGTGAAACCTAACCACTGAACATCGTTTTGAATCGAGTTCACATAATCAATGTCTTCTTTTTCAGGATTAGTGTCATCAAAGCGCAGATTACAGGTTCCTTGATAATCTTGTGCGATACCAAAATTAAGGCAAATCGATTTAGCATGACCAATATGCAAATAACCATTCGGCTCAGGTGGGAAACGCGTCTGGACAGTTTCATGTACGCCGTTAGCAAGATCTTTATCAATTATTTGACGAATAAAATTTGACGGTCGCGTGTCGAGCGAATCACTCATGCAAGGTATCCTTGAAATTAAATATTTTATTATCGCCGATTATACCACTGTCAGCCATGAGGCATAGGCTTTTTTTATAGTCGTTATCACCTATTGCATAAAATTGCATAGAGACTTGCATTTATGCATTACTTCGGCATAATCATCTAAGAATCATAATGTTAAGAGTTTCTTAAGGAACCAATATGAAGGGTAAAGCGACCTCTTTTGACATCGCCCATCGTGCCGGCGTATCACAATCTACGGTATCAAGAGCCCTTTCTAACTCGCCATTAGTTAACAGGGAAACCAGAGAGCGAATTCAGCAAATTGCCAAAGAACTTAATTATAAAGTTGATAAGAATGCCAGTAATTTACGCAAACAACGTTCAAGCACTATAGCGCTATTGTTGTTTGAAGATCCCTCAACCGACGATTCGCAAATTAACCCGTTTTTTATCTCTATATTAGGTTCTATTACAAAAGCGTGTTCTGCTGCAAATTATGATTTATTAGTTTCTTTTCAAAATTTGACTGATGACTGGCACGCAGAATTTGAAGACACTCACAAAGCGGATGGTCTCATTCTTCTTGGCTACGGAGACTACCTAGATTACGAAGCCAAAATTAATCAATTACAAGAACAAGATACTCACTTTGTGCGCTGGGGAGCTGCCGATCCCAAGTATCCAGGCATTTCTGTCGGCAGTAATAATTTTCAAGGGGGATATGTTGTTACCGAACATCTCATTGCTCAAGGTCGAACTCGCTTTGCATTTGTTGGAGAAGCGGATTCACATGCCCCAGAATTCTTAGCTCGTTTTCAGGGCTTTACACACGCTCTCACACAAGCCAATTTGATGGATCAATACTTTGGCCAATTTGATGCCATATTCACCGTTGAAGCAGGTATGGAAGCTGCTATTGAACTTTTTGCGGAAGGTGATCATCCGGATGCAATTGTCTGCGCCAGCGACCTTATTGCGTTAGGTGTTATCCAAGCTATGCGGCAAGTTGGCTTGCGTTGCCCAGAGGATATTGCGGTAACAGGTTATGACAATATCCCGATTGCAGCATTTGCCGAACCCGCTCTAACCACAGTTCAGCAGGATACCAAAGCTGCTGGCGGCACCCTTGTTGAACATATTTTAAAACAAATCAACAATGAGAGCACTTCAGATACGCTTATTCCCGCTTCATTAATTATAAGAGATAGCAGTAAACCGTATTCTAAAACCTAAAAAAGGAGCTTGCATCACCACAGGCCCCCTTTTACTTAACTGATTTTATTATTTATATTGTACTGCATGCAATGCAGCTTGAAGTAACTCAGGTTGACTCACTGATTCATTTAAAACCCAAACTTGCACGCCATGTGGTTTGACTTGGGTGGTCAATGTATCTGTGACAGTTTGCTTCATGCCTGATATGGTCTCATGCCATGAACCCGCTTGGAGCATTGTACTGACTTCAAAGTCTGCAGCAGTGTCGCCTTTGTTTAGTAAGACAAGCGCGATTTGCTGTGTTTCTTCTGTATCTATCACCCGGTAAAAACTGGCAGTTTGCCCACTGAGTTCAAGGTTAATTTGTAAACCGCGTTGCAATGCCGGTAATGCTTTACGCACATTCGCAATGGTTTTGAGCTCCCTGTATATTATGTGATTTTTACCCGCATCAAGTCGTTCTTGTCCCACAAAGTTGCGATTACCCATGTGTTCAGACGTACCGCGCATATAACCAAACTCACTGCCTTGGTACAATACAGGAATGCCACGAGTGGTAAATAACCAGTTATGCGCATTCACAAACCCCATATCATCCGCGTTCATTCGACGCATATCGTGATTATCATAGAATGTGGTGAGTTCATAAACGTTATGGTATGGGCCATGGGTCAAATGTAAATAATCTTCTAATTCAGCAAAATCACTTTCTGGATTTTCAAATACTTTTGTCATCGCGCCTTGTCCTGGGAAATCTAAGACACTGATGCCCCCGTTTTTGGGTAGCGTATGTTGAGCAATAAAATTAGCATTGTAGTCGTAGCTTTCTGCGAACATGAAAAAATCAGGGTGCTGTTCGCGGATACGGTCTGCCATTATCCGCCAAAAGCGATGTGGTACGTGTTTAATGGTATCAATACGAAAAGCAGATGCACCCTTCTCAATCCAATGCAGATAACTATTAATCAAATAATCTTGTACGGCTGGGTTGGTATCATCTAAATTTGATAATTGTAAGATATCTGGATATTGGTGAAAAAAATCATGCAAAGGTTCATTTTGACTGAGCTTGGTTGGGTCTAGATTAAAATGATCAGCAACCAAATTTCCGTCAATATCGTACAACTCTCCAAACTTAGGCTGATCAATTTCCATGGTAAACGATGGGGAGCCGTGGTTTGCTACAACATCTAAAATCGTTTTAAGTCCCTTTTGTGCCAAGGCTTTATTAAGTGCTTCATAATCTAAGCCTGGAGACACCAGATGTTCATCTTCTTTATAAAAGTTAGAAGCCCAATAACCGTGATAACCGGTTTTGTTTCCATCTTTGAACATCCCACCAAATTCAATTGGCTCACCACCAGCAAAGGCTTGGTCTGGATTATCAACAATGGGGGTCATCCATAATGCACTAAAGCCCAAGTCGACAAAGTAATCCGCATTATTGAGTACTCCTTGGAAGTCACCGCCCATGTAGCCAACATAAGCGACTTGCCCATCGGGACCTTCCAGTTTTCCTTCCCAAGTTGGGAAATCACCGCCCTGATCTTCATAGTTATTGGTCGGATCACCATCGACAAACCGATCGGTCATCAAAAAATAAATCGCTTCACTTGCGAAAGGATGCTGAGTGCCTACCAGGGCAGGTTTGCTTGGAGTAACCATTCTACTTGGCGCATCTGAAGTACTATTACAAGCGAAAAGAATGGACGTTGAAGCAGCCAGAATAGTCAGTGAAAACGCTCTTGTCATGTCTGATTTCCTATTGGATGATAAAAATTTGTACACTGCGAGCAGGTATCTGTATCGCATCACGGCCATAGCTTTGCCCAGTTTGCGCATCAGTAAACGTTTGTACTGACTCTAACATGGTTGGAAAAGCATCAGGCGTGAAAAGATGTTCTTCTTCATTTTTGTTCAGAACGACCATGAGTATTTGCTCAGCATGCACTCTAAAAAAAGAATATACCCCATTTTTTGGAGTGTATTGAATCATCTTACCATGAGTAATTGCAGGACTGTTTTGTCGGAAGTTTAACAACCACCTCATGTATTCCTGCGTCTGACGAGCTTCTTCAGATAAGCCAACACCCGTTATCGCATTTACGCTGTCATCAGCGAAACCACCAGGAAATGGATTTCGAATGATGCCATGATCGTCATTACCATGGTTAGACATACCGATTTCGGTCCCATAGAAAAATTGCGGAATACCTCTCATTGTTGCAAAAAACGTCAATGCCATTTTAAACAAATCTTCGTCATCACCAAGTTGAGATTTAATACGTCCCATATCATGATTATCTGGAAAGATAACTAATTTATATGGGTTTCCGTATAAAAAATCGCTGGCAATGACTTCGTGTAATTTTACCAGACCAGTGCCCCATGTTTCCTCATCTAGCAAAGCCTTTACAAATGTGGTTTGAAGTGGAAAATCCATTACACTGGGCAACGCGGATTCATATTCATCGTGACGTTTTGACCCCGCTTGCCAATAGGCCGTGATAGCTGGATTTACAGACCATTCTTCACCCACTATCGTCAGATTTGGATATTCACTCATTAAGGCACGATTCCATTGTGCTAAAAAGTCTTTATCAGAATATGAGTACGTATCTACCCGAATACCTGTTAAATCAGCGTATTCTACCCACCATATTGCTTTTTGAATGAGATATGTCGCAAGATATGGATTGCGTTGATTCAGATCTGGCATGGTTGGCACAAACCAACCATCTGTGAACGCCAGACGATCTTCTGCTGTACTGTGCGGATCGTGTAGCGTTTCTCTTCGATGAGTCGTAGGAACAAATGTATTGCCATGATTGATCCAATCAGAACTAGGCATGTCTTTCATCCATATGTGTTCTGAACCAATGTGATTCAAAATCATATCTTTTATCGTCCCAATACCTTTTGCTTTGGCCATCCTAGAGTATTTAGCATAGAGCTCATTGGTGCCTAAACGCGGGTCAATTTGATAATAATCTGTCGTGGAATAACCATGATAAGAATATCGTTCCATATTATTTTGCAATAAAGGCATCGTCCAAACTTGCGTAAAACCCATCTCAGCCAAATAATCAATGGCGTTGATCATACCTTGAATATCTCCCCCATGACGTCCCCCTTTATAACTCGGGTTGGCTCGTTCGCGATAGCCTTCTACGTTATCATTGTTTGGGTCACCATTAATAAAACGATCGGGAGTCAGTAAATAAATCACATCTTTGGCCGAAAATCCTTCACGAGTTGCGCTATTTGGCGCTCGTTCAAGTAAGGCATAAGCATTCGTCCATTCATGTCCACGTTCATGCTGAAACGTTATTGTTATGGTTTGAGGCGGCGCACTCGAGTCGATGAGTAAGTCAAGCCACAAATAATTTGGATTATCCAGGCTAGTGGAATCTTTTAAAACAATACCCTTTCCGTTAATCAAAGCACTATATTCAGCTAGAGGATACGGTAAATCCGGTGCATGAACCATGAGTTGAAGTTCTGGCGAGTGCATGCCTGTATACCAGTGTAATGGATGAATGGTTTGGGCATTGATAGGAGCGACTAAGAAAAAAAGGAAAAAGAATTGAATGATTATGCGCATGCTTGTTCTATCTGACAAAAGTAAGATAAGATAATGTTAACTATCTCATTTAGACAGAACAAGACGTAGGTCAAAATCTGCATACGTATTCAGATATAAAAGCGATGAAAAAAAACAAGAACATCATTGTTTTAGGCGGTGGTACTGCCGGATGGATGAGCGCTAATTTACTGCATCTTAAACTGGCACCATTGGGTTACAGGATAACTGTAATTGAATCGGATGATATTGGTATTATTGGTGTTGGTGAGGGCTCTACGCCACAATTGAAGGTGTTTTTTGACTTGCTAGGGATCCAAGAACAGGATTGGATGCCTAAATGTGATGCCACTTATAAATATGGGATTCAATTTCGTCACTGGTGTAAACCTGACCCCAAACGTCCGTTTTTGGACGATTATTTTCATCCCTTCCCTGCTTCTACCGATGCTAGGACAGCAATAGAATTTATGCATGCTTGCCATACCATGATGCAAGGGTATCCCGCTCCAGTTAAACCAGATCCGTATTTTTTAACGGCATATCTCACCCATAAAAACATCGCTCCGTGTGAGATATCTCTAAACGGTGGTTCCTGTAATTATGGGTATCACTTTGATAGTTACAAACTCGGTGCTTTTTTAGCTGATTTTGGACAAAAACAAGGAATAAAGCGATGCGTGGACACTATAAAAGACGTTAAGAGCTGTGAAAATGGCATTGCCGTTTTACATGGTAAACAACAAACGCAGTATCATGGAGAATTATTTTTTGATTGCTCTGGATTTCAAGGGTTACTCTTACAACAAACACTTAATGTGCCTTTTGAATCGTTTGCAGACAATCTACTCAATGACTCTGCGATTGCCATACCCACTAAAAGAGAAAATCTGGAGCCCATGCAAACTCAAGCAACTGCGCTTTCCTCAGGTTGGGCTTGGCGGATCCCTTTAACCTCTAGAGTTGGTAATGGGTATGTTTACAGTTCTCACTTCATCGATAAAGAGGCCGCTGAAGACGAGCTCAGAAATCATCTTGGTATAGACAAAAGCTCACCCGCCCGTCATCTAAAAATGAAGGTTGGCCAAGTATCCAAGCATTGGCACAAAAACTGTGTGGCTGTCGGTTTAGCACAAGGGTTTATTGAACCGCTGGAGGCCACTGCATTGCATCTAGTACAAGAAACGGTTGTGCAGTTTATTGGTGCGTATTTGGCAGGTAAAGAAACGTTGCATTTTCAAGATGCGTTTAATGATAATATTCGCAGTCGTTTTTTGGGGATAAAAGATTACATTTCTGCACATTATTGTGCGAGTAATCGCTGTGATTCCAAGTACTGGAAAGAAGCAAGTCAGGCAAAACATCGTACTGCTCACCTGCAACAATTGATGCAACTTTGGCAAACAGGCCAAGATATTAATGCGTATCTAACCACGCACAAACTACATCAATATTACCCAACCATGAGTTGGTATTGCTTATTAGCGGGATATCAACAATTTTCTCATCGACAGTTTGAGTCCCCTTCACCATGGCATGCCCACTTTTCAGAATATGCCTAAGCAATGTTGTTGAACAGGTAAATAATCTCAGTTTGAATTGTGTAACGGAAAGGTCAGAGTAAACGTTGTTCCCTTCCCTAATTCAGAATCTATTTTAATATGCCCTTGATGCCCTTCGATGATACTGTAACTAATAGACATGCCTAAACCGGTTCCTTCACCCACTGGTTTGGTGGTAAAAAACGGATTAAACAATTTGTCTAGAGTCTCATTATCCATACCACATCCTGTGTCACGGATCATAACAACAACGGAGTCTTTTGTGATATCGGAGTATATGTCTAATTCACCACCGTTTGGCATCGCTTGAGCCGCATTAACAAACATATTAATAAACACCTGTTGCAGCTGCCCTGGTTGACCAAAAATATACGCGGGCTGTGAACATAAATGAGTCGTAACATCGTGTTTGTATTTTAATTCATTGTTGGCAACATTCAGCGCAGTATGAATGACCTGATTCAAGTCAAAAGATAGATTTTGAGCTTCACCTTGATGCGAAAATGATTTGAGCCCCTGCACAATTTCAGTGATCCGATCTAATCCACCTAAATTGGAAGACACAATATCGGCACTGTCTTCTAAAAGATATGCTACATCATATTGACTAAATAAATCTTTAATTTGTGTATCTTCACATGCCTCTAATGCCTTGGCAAAAGCATTCAAATCAGATAGATAATCATTTAGTGACTCCATATTCGAACGCACAAAACCAACAGGGTTATTGATTTCATGAGCCACACCGGCTGCAAGTTGACCCAATGAGGCCATTTTTTCGGATTGCTCGAGTTGTGCACGTGCACGATTCAGTTGAGAACGTAAGGCATCATAGTCAAAGGATTGCGCTTCACCACTGAGCCCAAGTTTACGGGCTAACAGAAGGTTTTTAAGCTGACGGAAAATGATGGTTAATGTGTTGTAAACCTCCGCTGAGGCTGGGCTTTTTTTGAGTAAAAAGCACACCAAAATGTAGCTTTCATTATCAAGGGGCTTGTGTCTAACCAACAAACGGAATGATTGTTCTAAATACAAAAAGGGAAAATCTTGCCAATCTTGATTCGCTGGCAATTTTTCAACAAATTGATTAATGGCAGTTAAAAGTTTGCAGTTCTCGTGCCAGCGCTTTTGAATACTGAATACTGGAGTATGAATATCGTAAGCGTGACAATTTGTAATTTGAACTGCAGCCACACCATACTCAGCGTGCAAAAACTCGCAGGTGAATTGGCACACGTTAGCGAGTAGGTTTTCGTTATTTTCTGACAGCGTCAACGCGCCTGTTGTCCGCGCGAGAAACGCCATCTCTTGACGCCGTTGCTCGCTTTTCGCAAGGGCAATCTGTAACTCTTGATTGGCTTTATAAATCTCACGTGATTTGGCAATCAAAAGGTTTTCCGCTTCCTCTCGAGCTTTTTTTTCGCGTGCTAAACGACGCTCAAGCATGGCTATAACATCTGAATCTACTGAATCACTCACGCTCGCTACCTTGCAAACCACCTCAATTCATAATGCAAGTATCGGCAGTAAAGTGCAAGTATTTAAATGTTTTCAACCGCCACAGCTACGGCTTCACCCCCACCAATACACAAAGCAGCAATACCTCTATTACCTTTATTCATCATAAGAGCATGACACAGCGTCACTAAAATACGTGCACCTGATGCTCCTATTGGGTGACCAAGAGCACAAGCACCGCCGTGAATATTCACTTTTGCAGAGGGGATCTGCAATGCGTCCATGGTTGCCATGGTCACCATGGCAAAAGCTTCGTTGATTTCAAATAAATCCACGTCATCAACAGACCAATTTAAGCTGGTCATTAATTGTTTAATTGCACCAATGGGTGCGGTGGCAAAGGACTCAGGTGCTTGTGCATGGGTAGCATGACCAACGATCTTAGCCATTGCCTTGATATGTCTAACCTTAGCTGTGCTTTCACGCATTAACAACAAGGCTGCAGCGCCATCAGAAATTGAGCTCGAATTTGCTGCGGTAATCGTTCCATCTTTAGCAAACGCAGGACGTAGTTGAGGTATTTTCTCACGTCGTGCGGTTTTGGGCGCTTCATCTTCTACTACCACCACGGTGTCATTGCCTTGCTGTATCGCGATGGGGACAATCTGAGAGGTAAAGTGGCCTTGTATTTGTGCATGTTGTGCTTTTTCTAAGGAAGACAGTGCAAACGCATCCATCTGTTGACGTGTAATTGCCAGTTCATTAGCCGTTTGTTGAGCAAAGTACCCCATGGATTTGCCATCATAAGCATTTTCCAACCCATCTAAAAACATATGATCATAAGTCATTTGGTGCCCCATTCGCATACCCGCACGAGCCTTACTTAACAAATATGGAGCATTTGACATTGATTCCATGCCACCTGCCACAACCATATCCACATACCCAAGACGCAAATTATCAGACGCTGTCATGACTGCTTGTAAACCAGAACCGCAAACTTTGTTTAGCGTTATGGCGCTCGCTTGATGCGAAAGCCCCGCATGCAATGCTGCTTGTCGAGCCGGTGCTTGACCTAACCCTGCAGGTAACACACACCCCATAATGACTTGATCAATGAGTTTTTTACACGTCTCAGGTACAAGCTCTTTGATGACCTGCGCACCTACCTCCGTTGCTTGCAGAGGACTCAAATTACCGAGCATTGCCCCCACTGGACTACGTTTAGCATCAACAATGACAATTGAATCTGACATACGGCCTCCTTTCATACCATTGGATGAGTACTTTGCAAACACACATAGTTTACGTAAATAAGCTTTACGTAAACGTAAACCTGTTGTAGATTATGTATTAACCATGACATAACTTCAACCTAAGTACTGCATCAATATGAATGAACAAGCAAACACAATAACCATTGGCGAATTGTCAAAACAATTTGATGTAACCACCAGGGCCATTCGTTTTTATGAGGAACAAGGATTATTGCACCCAGTACGTGAAGGGACTCATAGAATCTACTATGCCAAAGATACTGTCCGATTAAAGTTAATACTTCGCGGAAAGCGTTTGGGGTTTTCATTAGCTGAGATAAAAACGCTTTTTGCTCTGTACGATACAGACCCAAACTCTACCGTACAGCTTGAAACCATGTTGGAATTGACGCAACAAAAACGAGAAACGCTCAATCAACAATTACATGATATCCAAATGCTTTTGGCTGAATTAGACGAAGTCGAAGCGCGATGTAAAGAAGAGTTATTGGAATTGTCTTCACACACTAGAGGGCCAAAGCATGCTTAATTACCCGATGTTAAATTTTGGCTTAGGTGAAGAGATTGACATGCTGCGAGACATGGTCAGTCAATTTGCTCAGGATCGTATAGCCCCTCTTGCACAAAGTGCAGATGAAGCCAATCAATTTCCTAACCATCTGTGGAAAGAAATGGGTGAAATGGGATTATTAGGTATTACCGTATCTGAAGAATTAGGGGGTGCAGACATGGGATACTTAGCACATACGGTTGCAATGGAAGAAATTTCACGAGCCTCTGCAGGCATCGGTTTAAGTTACGGTGCGCATTCGAACTTATGCGTTAATCAAATCTACCAAAATGGTCATCCCGAGCAACAAGCCAAGTATTTGCCTAAACTCATCTCAGGTGAATACATTGGCGCGCTAGCCATGAGCGAACCCAATGCAGGCTCAGATGTTGTCAGTATGAAATTACGTGCGGATAAACACGGAGATGAGTATATCCTCAATGGCAATAAAATGTGGATAACCAATGGTCCTGATGCGCATGTATTCGTGATCTACGCTAAGACAGATCTACATGCTAGTTCCAAAGGGATCACCGCATTTATTGTTGAAAAGGATACGCCAGGATTCAGTCAGGCACAAAAACTCGACAAGCTCGGTATGCGTTCTTCGAACACATGTGAGCTGGTGTTTACCGATTGTGTTGTGCATAAAGACCAAATTTTAGGTCATGAAGGTGGCGGTGTTGCCGTATTAATGTCTGGATTGGATTATGAGAGATTAGTCCTATCTGGTGGACCTTTGGGTATCATGCGCGCTTGTATGGATGTTGTCGTGCCATATATTCACGAACGACAGCAGTTTGGCAAATCCATTGGAGAATTTCAGCTTATCCAGGGCAAAATCGCGGATATGTATACTCAAATGAATGCTGCCAGAGCTTATGTCTACACCGTGGCCAAAGCCTGCGACCGAGGTGAAACAACGCGCAAAGATGCTGCTGGAGCGATATTGTACTCTGCAGAATTAGCGACCCAAATGGCACTCGATGCGATTCAGATATTGGGTGGCAATGGATATATAAACGAATATTCAACTGGCCGCCTGTTACGTGATGCAAAGCTCTATGAAATTGGGGCTGGCACTTCAGAAATCCGTCGCATGCTAATTGGACGTGAATTATTTAATGAGACGCGTTGAACATGACGATACTTTCACAACCACTCAATTTATCAGCAGAAGATATTCAGGCGAATATTGCACACATGCAAGCACAGGTAAACGACCTCAAACAACGAGTGGCTCGCATCACGCAAGGAGGCTCTGAATCCGCTCGAGAGAAACACAAAGCCAGAGGCAAGCTACTGGTTCGTGAGCGTATCGATGCGCTTCTTGATCCCGGTTCGTTTTTTTTGGAAATTGGTCAATTCGCTGCCTACAAAGTGTATGAGGAAGAAGTACCTTGCGCCGGCGTGGTTGCCGGTATTGGTCTGATCCACGGGCACTTGTGTATGATTGTCGCCAATGATGCAACCGTCAAAGGTGGTACCTACTATCCACTAACGGTTAAAAAACACCTTCGCGCCCAAGAGATTGCCTCTCAAAACCACCTGCCTTGTCTTTATCTTGTGGATTCAGGTGGCGCAAATTTGCCGAGGCAAGATGAAGTTTTTCCTGACAAGGAACATTTTGGGCGAATATTTTATAATCAAGCCAATTTATCCGCACAAAACATCCCACAAATAGCGATCGTCATGGGTTCATGTACGGCAGGCGGTGCCTATGTACCAGCAATGTGCGATGAATCCATCATTGTTAAGGAACAAGGGACTATCTTTCTTGCGGGCCCTCCTTTAGTGAAAGCTGCCACGGGAGAATCAGTAACAGCTGAAGCACTCGGCGGTGGTGCGTTGCATGCCCAAACATCGGGTGTTGTTGATCATCTAGCAGAAAATGATCATCATGCGCTCTCGATTGCACGGGATATAGTCGCCAATCTTAACCGCCCCAAAATTGAGTATATCAATCGTCAACCGTCCATTCCCCCTCGCTATTCTGCAAAAGATATTTACGGTTTGATCCCCAAAGATCCCAAACAACCATTTGATGTGCGAGACATCATTGCCCGTATTGTGGATGACTCTCATTTTCAGGAATTCAAAGCCTTATTCGGCACTACATTAGTCACTGGCTTTGCACGTTTAGATGGCATTAACATTGGGATTGTGGCGAACAATGGCATTCTCTTTTCGGAATCTGCGCAAAAAGGTGCACACTTTATTGAGTTGTGCGCACAACGCAAAATTCCACTTATTTTCTTACAAAACATTACCGGGTTTATGGTTGGTCAACAATATGAGGCGGGCGGCATAGCCAAGCATGGGGCCAAAATGGTAACAGCGGTCGCCACTGCTAAGGTACCCAAAATCACAGTATTGATCGGCGGCAGTTTTGGCGCTGGAAATTACGGTATGTGTGGCCGTGCATACGATCCAAGATTTTTGTTCATGTGGCCTAACGCGCGTATTTCGGTAATGGGCGGTGAACAAGCTGCTGGGGTATTAGCACAAGTAAAAGCAGCGCAATATGCCAAATCAGGTACCACTATCTCTGATGAGGAGTTAGAGGCAATAAAGCGCCCTATCATTGACACTTATGAGCAACAAGGTCACCCATATTACGCCTCTGCACGTTTATGGGATGATGCGGTGATAGATCCAGCAGACACACGTGATGTGTTAATCATTGCACTTCACAGCGCCCTAAATGCTCCAATAGAAGTGTCACGATTTGGTATTTTTAGGATGTGAAGTCCAAGTGTTCAGGTTGATAGGATATTAAATGAAAAAAGTCACTTACCACACAGAAAAGCACACAGCGTACATTACGCTCAATCGTCCTGATTCACATAATGCATTTGACGATGAGATGATTGCTCGGATCACAAAATTATGCCATCGAGCAGCAGCAGATGACTATGTGAGAAGCGTCGTTTTACAAGCAAACGGTAATACATTTTGTTCCGGTGCAGATTTGCAATGGATGCAGCGCATGGCACAGTATGATTATGAAACCAATATGCAAGATGCTCAGTCCCTAGCCAATATGCTTGAGACGTTAAATACTCTTGCAAAACCCACCATTGCCAAAGTCCATGGGGCCGCGTTTGGTGGTGCCGTTGGACTGGTCGCTTGTTGTGACATTGCCATAGCAACCAAATTATCCAAATTTTGTTTATCTGAAGTCCGATTAGGATTGGCTCCAGCCACAATTATGCCTTATATCATTGATGCCATAGGCTATCGTCATGCTCGACGGTATGCTTTAAGTGCGGAAGTCATTTCTGCCCGGCGTGCCCGTCGACTTGGTTTAATTCATGAAGCGGTGACAGAAAGTGAATTAGACAGTACGGTTGCTGCCTTATGCGCACAATTACACAAAGGGGGACCTCAAGCAATCAGTGCAACCAAAGGATTATTATTAGAATGTCATCAACACGAAATAGACGAATCTTTGCAACACAAAACCGTGGCTACCATCGCCGCGTTGCGTGTCGGTAACGAGGGCCAAGCTGGACTCGCTGCATTTTTTGCAAAAACAAAACCCGTATGGCATGAGGACAAATAATGCGGCCAATTTCTCGTTTATTGATCGCCAATCGCGGAGAAATTGCTTGTCGTATTATTCGTACCGCACGCAAACTTGGTATACATACCATTGCCATTTATTCGGACATTGATATTCACGCCCAGCATGTATTGCTTGCTGATGAAGCGCATTGTGTCGGTCAAGCATCGGCATCACAATCTTATTTAAACCAAGACAATATTTTGGCCATTGCTCAACAAGCCAAAGTGGATGCCATACATCCAGGCTATGGTTTTTTATCTGAAAATACAGAATTTGCTGAAAAATGTGCGCAATACGGAATTATCTTTGTCGGGCCACCCTCCAGGGCTATTCGTGCAATGGGGGCAAAATCTCAAGCTAAACAACTGATGAGTGATGCCGGCGTACCAATAACTAAAGGCTATCACGGTGATAACCAAGATGAAGCGCTCCTAGCCCAACAAGCTGATGTGATTGGCTATCCTGTCATGATAAAAGCCTGCGCCGGAGGTGGCGGTAAAGGCATGCGTATAGTAGACAGTGCAAGTGATTTCATGGAACAACTTTCAACCGCTAAACGCGAAGCGAAGAAAAGCTTTGGTAATGATCATGTACTCATCGAGACCTTCATCAAAGAACCTCGTCATATAGAAATTCAGATATTTTGTGACACTCATGGCAATGGCGTGTATTTGTTTGATAGAGACTGTTCGATTCAACGCCGTCATCAAAAAATTATCGAAGAAGCCCCCGCACCGGGTTTGTCAGATGCAACACGCAAAGCCATGGGCGAAGCCGCTGTACAAGCGGCTAAAGCTATCCAGTATGTCGGAGCAGGCACAGTGGAGTTTCTGCTCGATGGTCAGCACCAATTTTATTTCATGGAGATGAATACGCGATTACAAGTCGAACATCCGGTGACAGAAATGATCACTGGACAGGACTTAGTAGAGTGGCAGTTACATATTGCTAACGGGGGGAAATTACCCTACTCACAAGAACAACTGTCTTGTCATGGTCATGCCATTGAGGCTCGTATATATGCAGAAGACCCGAGAAATGACTTTTTACCGCAAACGGGTATTTTACATAGGTATAAAGAACCGCGAAGCCAACATATCCGAGTCGATAGTGGCGTGACTGAAGGTGATGAAATCAGTATTTATTATGATCCCATGATCAGCAAAGTGATCAGTCATGCCCCATCCCGTGAGCAAGCGATTCATACTTTACATCTCGCCATTCAAGAATATGTGATATTGGGATGTCGAACGAATACGCAATATATCCAATCTATTTTAAAACACCCTGCCTTCTTAAATGCGCAGCTTACAACGACGTTTGTAGAGCGTCATGCATTGGCTTTGCATGACAAGTCAATCATCAAAGCACACATATTGGAGTCCTTGTTGGCCATGTGTCTATTTGAATATCAGTCACATGATGTTCCCGTCAGACATGAATTACTAAATCAATCTCAAATGATGGGGGTACGCAAACAGTTTAGAATCAATCATTCTGGGTATTCCTCAATAAAATTAGCTAATGACCGCTTTGCTTATATTAATCTGACTGATGAACGTGCTACTGTCACATTAGACAACACAACAGTCTGTATATCACAATGGCACATGAATGAAGATAATTTTCACGCAGTTATCGACGGAGTTTCCTACCATGGATACTTTTACCAAAGTGCATCACATCGTTATCTATCCTGTAACGGACATACCTTAGATTGGACCGTGCCTTTTACTCAAAATAGCAACCACGAAACACCCAATGATTACAGTGCTCCGATGAACGGTACAGTGGTTAAGGTCAATGTTCATCCTGATGAGGTGGTGACAGTGGGACAGACATTAGTCATATTGGAAGCCATGAAGATGGAACATGCCATCAGGGCAACAACTGCCGGGATCATAAAAGATGTGCTCTGCACCGAAGGTCAATTGGTCAATGGCGGACAGAACTTGATTGAAATTCGTTTACTCTCTGAGACAAAGGCATGAGTATTTATCCCAAAAAAGTGACACTGATTGAGGTTGGACCTAGAGACGGCTTACAAAATGAAGCCACATCATTAAGTGTCACAGACAAAATACAATTAATTGACGCATTAAGTGATACAGGTCTTTCTCATATTGAATGCGGCAGTTTTGTCTCCCCTAAATGGGTCCCACAAATGGCTGATTCAGGGGGTGTTTTGGATGGTATAAGCCGGCATGAGAATATTGTATACAGTGCGCTAGTTCCCAACCAAAAAGGCTTCGAAGAATGCGTTACGCATAACCCTAGCGAGATAGCTATTTTTACTGCTGCAAGTAACATTTTTACTCAGAAAAATATTAATTGCACCATTGCCGAGAGCCTCTCTCGTTGCGAAACAATATTACACTCTGCACACACCCAAAATCTCCCAGTAAGAGGCTATATTTCAACTATAGTCGGCTGTCCTTATCAAGGCAAAGTGACACCAAATGAAGTACTTAATGTAGCGAAAGAATTACTGGCACTAGGCTGCTATGAAATTTCTCTAGGAGACACC
The DNA here is from genome assembly GCA_018623155.1 of Glaciecola sp. Taxonomy (GTDB): domain Bacteria; phylum Pseudomonadota; class Gammaproteobacteria; order Enterobacterales; family Alteromonadaceae; genus Opacimonas. The sequence goes on along the minus strand of JAAZVZ010000005.1, from coordinate 65,760 downwards.
ATTGGTGTAGGGACACCTCGCCAAATAACGGAACTATTGGATACGTTATTGGCGCATATACCTGCTGAAAAAGTGGCAGTCCATTTCCACAACACCTATGGTCAGGCGTTAGCTAACCTATGTACCGCACTGGAATTTGGCATAACTCGAATCGATTCTGCAATCGCTGGCTTAGGAGGATGTCCTTATGCCCAAGGTGCCAGTGGTAATATTGCTACCGAGGATGTTGTGTATTTGCTTAATGGCTTAGGTATAGAGCACGGAGTTGACTTAGCTAAGTGCGTTGAGGTTGGGCAAAATATATGTATTAAATTAAACAAACAACCGCCATCGCTGGTCAATAGAGCTTATCCAACCCATTCATAATACCTTACAAACAATGTAAAAAATGCTGACATCTTTATCTAGAAAGTCAGAAGATTTTATGCGTATAATACCACCGTAGGATGTATTATTTAAGGAATAGAAAATGCCTCAACACAACCCACGTTATGTGAGTAATTTAACCAAGGACACATACGCGCTTATTCTCGCCGGAGGCCGAGGTTCGCGTTTGCATGAACTCACTAAATGGCGCGCTAAACCCGCTGTATATTTTGGTGGAAAATTTCGCATAATTGATTTTCCATTATCTAATTGTATCAACTCAGGTATTCGCCGAGTGGGTATTTTAACTCAATATAAATCTCATTCATTGATCCGACACATAAATCGCGGTTGGGGACATTTCAAAAAAGAGCTTGGCGAATCAGTAGAGATCCTTCCTGCATCACAACGATTTTCAGAGGATTGGTATCAAGGAACAGCCGATGCTGTATATCAAAATATAGATATTATTCGTGATGAACTCCCTAAGTACGTCATGATTTTATCTGGTGATCACATTTACCGAATGGACTATGGTTCTATGCTTGCTCAACATGTTCAGTCTGGGGCCAAGATGACTGTCAGTTGTATGAAAGTCCCTATCCCAGAAGCAGCGGGTGCGTTTGGGGTAATGTCAGTAGATGAAAACAAACGCGTTCTTGCTTTTACCGAAAAACCCGAACAACCTGACGCCCTACCCGATGATCCAGAGAATTGTCTCGCTTCAATGGGTAACTACATATTTGATACTGAATTTTTATTTAACGTTCTCGAAGATGACAAAGCGGATAACGATTCTGAGCACGATTTTGGTAAAAACATCATTCCACGCATCATCGAAGATCATCAAGTGCAAGCGTTTGTCTTTGGCGAAGGCAACGGCAATGAAAATTATTGGCGCGACGTGGGCACGATTGATTCTTTTTGGCAGGCAAACATGGAACTTGTCGAACCGGTTCCCGCCCTAAATTTATATGATGCAGACTGGCCAATTTGGACTTATCAAGAACAGCTTCCACCTGCAAAGTTTGTCAAAGAAGCTGATGATCTTCCTGGTGAAGCCATCAATTCAGTCGTTTCCGGTGGTTGTATTGTCTCTGGCGCTCAACTCCACAAAAGCCTATGTTTTTCTAATGTTAGGGTCAATAGTGGCTCTATCGTGGATGAAACCGTTATTTTGCCTGCAGTTGAAGTGGGTGCACATTGTGTCATTCGCCGTGCGGTACTTGACCGGGGGTGTCAGATCCCTGACGGTATGCAGATAGGGGTTAATCATGATGAGGATAGACGTCGCGGCTTTCGCGTTTCTAGCAATGGTATCGTGCTAGTTACCCCCGATATGCTAGAAAAACAAAAATAAGATTATAAATCCTCTATATAGTTCTTAATTGACTGGACGGTTTCGTTTGGACACTCAAGTGGAAACATGTGACCTCCTTGCACTTCTTGGTGTAAAAAATTAGGTTGCTTTGCCAAAAACTTTCGTCTCAAAAAAGGCATGGTCACATCCGTATTTCGGCCAGTAAGTAAGAGGCTTGGAATAGACACTTGTCCAAAATACTGAGATAGGTCTGTTGGAATAGTACGAAAAACTTGAGCTTCTATCTCAGGTTGATAAGACAGTTGCCATGTATTTTCAATTTTAGTTGTCACACTGCTAACGTAATCTTGCACAGCTTGTTTTTCAAATTTTGCAAAAAAACGTTTTTTTGCAAAATAGTCAACGACATCTTCACTCAACTGCCATTGTTTTTTTCGCTGCATGGTGACGTGAGCGGGCGTGATTTTGTTGATCAGAAATGTTCTCTTGCACAATTCAAATATCTGTCCATAAAAGTGCGTTAATAACGGCGGGTCACACATTACTAGGCCACAAAATCGCTCTGGCTCTCTAGCGACTGCCATGTAAGAGATCACAGCACCAAAGCTATGCCCCATAGCCAATACCGGTTCTTTTAGTTTTTGTGTATCAAGGTAGGCAAAAAGCTCATCTACTTGATGTACCCAACCATTGACCAATGGGTATCGCTTATCATGCGCATATTGGTGCTTTGCGAAAACCTTATGGGGTAGTTGGTCAAAAAGAATTTGATACGTTGGCGCAGGAATGCCGTTTGCATGAACAAAAGATATATTCATCAATCACTAAAAGTCATTTGCAGTTACCTATGCAGTCTATATAATCATGTTATCACTCATCAGACCAGAACGGCAAGTAAATGAATATTAATGATATTTTAAAACAAGGATTGTCTCACCTAAGCGATGGAGCCGAACTTGTTGTAGAAGATAGTTGGTCACAAGGAAGAACTGTCTATGGGGGATTATCCACTGCGTTGTTATTTCAAGCTATAAAGGAACGTGTTTCTGAGCACTACCTAGTTAAGAATATTAATGTAAATTTTGTTGGCCCCTTGTTTACCGAAGCGCCCTGTCAAATTGATGTACAAACGTTGCGGGTGGGGAAAAATGTTACTCAATTCATTGCATATTTAACGCAAAACGACAAAACATGTGTCGTGTGTCAAGCATGTTTTACCCGAGATAGGCGTTCAAAAATAACCGTTCATAATCAACCAACTCTTCATTTTACACGAGAGAAGAATGCTAATTTTTTCCCTCCGATCCCAAAAGTAGTTCCCAAGTTTTTGAAACATTTTGATTTGGCGATTCAAGAAGGTGGTATACCATTTACCGGTCGTAAAACTGACCATTACTTGGGCTGGATGCGTTACAAAAATCTCACAACACCATTGAGTGAGGCTGCGTTTATTGGTTTATTAGACAGTTACCCACCCACTTTGATTCAACTTCTAAAGTGGCCTGCTCCGGCAAGTACCATCAATTGGAATGTGGAGTTTTTCCATCCTTTGCCACAGGGTAATGCTAATGACTGGTTTGCTTACCATGATAAGACAATTCATGCTGAACATGGCTATGGTGCAACAGAAGCAACAATATGGTCAGAGGACGGTCGCTGTCTTGCTATATCAAGACAAACTGTTGGCGTATTTGACTAAATCATCTTGTGCCAAAACCACGGGTGGTGAATACATTCACTACCGTAAGTAAACTGAGACGTATATTATCAACCGACTGTTCTAGACTAGTTTGATTTAACCCTAAGCTAATCGCATATTGTTCAGGTAACTCACATATATCATCATTAAACATGGGGAAGGTTTCATGTAATGACTGATGGTAAGCCAATTGCATCACTTTTGCGTCTATTGAACCGATGTGATGCGGTGAATGATAAATAGGTTTGATTAAATTAATTATACTATCGGGTATTCCCCATACTTGTAATAGCCTAATGGTGATGTCTTTATAGGTATACCCCATAACATTCTGCTGTATTTCCCAAGGTTGCTGGTTAACAGAGAAATGAGTACATTGAACGGCAATTTCAGGATGCCTGCTCACGACGACCAATTCACCAATATTGTGAATAAGACCGGCAGTTAAAAAGCGCTCTGGTTCATGCAATGCCAAGCGTTGCGCCCAATATCTGGCAAATAACGCTGTGCGTAAGGAGTATGCCCAAAATTGCTCCAAATCAATGGTGTTTTTGTCCAAATCATGAAACGCACTTGCCACACCATAGCTGATGGCCAAATCGTATACGGCTCTCGTTCCTAATATTTTGACTGCACTTGCTACTGAATTCACCGGCCCACGTAAGTGATATAAAGGAGAATTGACGATTTTTAGTAATTGGGTTGCCAACATTGGATCGAATTTGACGACATTCACAAAATCTTCCAATGAAGCCTTTTCATCATTGAGCATAGATTGGGTTTCAATTACCGCGGCAGGCAACTCAAACATCTCAGATGCAAACGAAGCGTACTCAACCACATTAATCATAAATCCAACATTTGACTATTTTAAACCTCTTTATGGTATAGAACAGATTTCGTACTTTTGCGTACTTCCATGTTGGGAAATCAAAAATTGATGACTTCTGAGGCGCTTATCGTTCGTCTTGGTTGACCATTGGCACGTTCCACCTGTAGTGCTTTAATGACACGGATGACGGCATCATTCGCTGGTGTAGTAACATTCAACTGTTTTCCATAGCGGACAGTCGCTCCATTGATGAAATCAATTTCAGTTTCGCGACCCGCTTCTAAATCCCACCACATTGATAACTTAGCAGTTGGATCAATCGCAACCATTTGTTTGGCAACACGTGGAAATAACCAATCAGGGAGTTGCATGATACGAGGTATCAGCCAGGCCGGTGCTTGAGTGATTTTGGGTAACTTTATGTTCAGCGCATTGCACACGGCTAAATGCTCTAACATCAATTCCGCTATTAATTGCCGATACTCACGATTGAGTAATGTAGTTTGCAAAGAAGTATTTGCCAGTGCGTTGACCGAATTAGTTAGGTTTATCTGACACTTTGCCCACAATAAAGCGTCCATATCAGAGGTTGTCATTAAAGGCATCGTTTCACAATTTATTGCTTCCACAAAGTCAATGAGCTCGGGTAATGCTTCGCATGGTTCTATCGCTACGGTACCAGAAGAACTTCGATGCCAGTGCCCAGTTTGTTGTTGAACGACATTAAATGGAAACATGACTCGTGCTATTGGATTATTTGGCAAATATTCCCGGACAATATCCATAGAACCGATGCCATTTTGACAACACATGATCACCGTGTCTTTTGGGAGGATATCTTGTAATGAAATACATGCATCACGAACCCCCGTACATTTGACGGTTAACCAAAGATAATCACAGCCCTTTCTCAGTTCATCTAATGTCTCAATCCATTGTGGAGGGTGCGGCGCAACAAGTCTATGACCAAGCATATCAGTAACCGTTGCAGGTCTTGTATAATGTGCTTTAGCAGACTCTCTAGCCACTACTTTGACAATGGCGTTTGGACATTGCGAAACCAAATGACTAGATAGATATCCACCAATCAAACCTGCGCCAAATACAACATGGGCTCCATTCAACATACAGTGCTGATCCTTATTATTGTTATTGACTCAAATATTGCATAGTTTTAGACGTTTAAGCAACACATACAAACCAGTATAATATAACCACTTTATGCAAAGTGTGAATTAACTAAATATGTCTCGAACAATACTTGCCTTGTGTACGGTTTTTCCTGAACCGAATAGTTCTGCAGCTGGACAACATCTACTGAGCCTGTTACAAGCCTTTGCAAACTCTGGTGATGAAATCCATGTAGCCAGTGCGGCCCAGCAAGATCAATCCGCACCAGATTTGAGCACTTTGGGGTTTCACACTCATACCATTGCCCTCAATTGTTCAAGTTTTAATGCATGGGTCAGTGAATTGCAACCAGACATTGTGTTCTATGACCGGTTTATGTTGGAAGAGCAATTTAGCTGGCGCGTTCGCGAAAGCGTACCAAGTGCAATGCATGTATTGGATACAGAAGATTTACATAGTCTCAGACAGTTACGTCATGACATTATCAAACGTCAGGCATTTTGTGACGTCTCATGGCCTGCGCTTAAAGCGTTGCATCAACATCACCAGGTCATGTATCACCCTCTAGCAGTAAGAGAGATAGGCAGTATTTTACGCTCTGACTTGAGCCTTATCATCTCCCCTATTGAAATGCAGATATTAGCTCATTGTTATCCGATTTTGGCTGAGCAACTTCATCATTGTCCATTTTTACTGTCAGACATAGACAAACACCCTATTGGCTTTGCCGAACGCAAAGATTTTGTCTTCATTGGTAATTACCGGCACGCACCTAATTGGGATGCAGTTAGAGTACTTGCACAACACGTTTGGCCGGCGATCAGACAACAGTTACCGAATGCACAATGTCATATTTATGGGGCGTATACGCCTCCAAAAGCACAACAACTGCATCAACCAAATAAAGGATTTTATATTCAAGGGTATGCCAAAGATGCCCCTGCCACAGTCCGCCAGGCTAGAGTCCAATTAGCACCATTACGCTTTGGTGCGGGGTTAAAAGGAAAAGTCTGTGAAGCCATCCGCTGCCACACCCCGATTGTCACGACTGATATTGGCTGGGAAGGGATTACAACAGAATTGCCACAGGCAGCATTACACTGTGAAGAAGATATCCAGCGATTTGCAGCATTAGCGGTTAAGCTGTATACCCAAGAAAACGCTTGGAATGATTTCAATCACATGGCGCAAGATGCACTGACAAAACACTTTGATACGGCAGTGCATCGTCAAGAACTCATCGATAAGGTCAATTCGCTTCTAAAAAGATTACCCGAACATCGCAGCCAATTATTTTTGCAACAAATGCTCACACAACAGCAACATGCATCGCACAAGTATATGTCACAATGGATTGAAGCTAAGCAGTCAATCGCGCAATTATCTGTCCCACCCCAGATACCCGTGATTGACTGAGCACTTGTGTGATCCCTAATTCATCTAAATACGCGGCAAAATCATAATGTTTTGCCGTTTCATTCAGATCGTTTGCGCGCAATAATAGAACGGCTAATACCCCACGGATGATCTTACTTTGACTGTAACCAAACCATAGCTGACCTTCTTTTTTAAGATATACCGCAGCCTCACAGCCATGCACTAGGTACTGATCACTATGCTCCACCTTATCTAATATTGGACAGTGTTTAGACGCTAACATTAACGCTCTATTAATCGCCGCAAAGCCATGCGCTTGGGATAGAAGTGATTCCACTTTACGCTGTGAAGAAGATGATTGATTTTCTTGCAGTGCAAGCGATACATTAATTTGAGCTGGCGCGGTAAAGCGATCCATTAATGCAAAAAATCGATCTATGTCTGTAACGGTATTGTACCCTGCTAAAGAAATACGAATACTGCTCTCAATGCCTAATGCATGTTGCAATGGCATAGCACAATGTTGCCCCACCCTCATAGATATTTGGAAACTCTGTAGTTGTTGCAGCAGATCATAGCCGTTAATATGCGCATGGTTAAATGAGACCAAAGGGATCGAACGTCCTAACTGTATCGCTTTTTGTCCATAAAATGTGAATTCCGGTCTGTCAGTTAAAGCCGTTATCAACGCTAGTTGTAATATTTGTTCGTGTTTCGACCAAGCTAACGCATGCTTCTGCAGATACTGCGTGGCACAAGCCAAACCTAATACACCATGTAGAGCAGGCGTACCCGCTTCAAATTTAAGTGGAGCAGGTTGATAAGATACGCTATCACGTGTGACTTGCTGTACCATCTCCCCGCCCAGATGGTAAACGCCCAGGGCGTCTAATAATGTTGTGGTGCCATATAAAACACCCACGCCGGTAGGGCCAAACATTTTGTGACTGCTGAACACATAGGCATCACACCCAATGGCTTGAACGTCAACTTCCAAATGTGCTACGGCTTGAGTACCATCGATAATACACAGTGCACCATGAGCTTTAGCACGTGCTGCAATCTCTGTCACTGGATGAATGGTGCCCAACACATTCGAAACATGGGCGCAGGCGACTAACGCGGTCTTATCTGATATAAGTTGAAGAAGTGCGTCGTAGTCAACATCACCTTGCTCATTGATGCCATGATACACAATACTGAGACCACATTGCTCTGCCATGCGTCGCCAAGGAAGTAAGTTCGCATGGTGCTCACTGATTAAAAGAATGATCTCTTCCCCATCTAACAGATTGGCGGAGGCAAGACCATGAGCCAATAAATTAAGCCCTTCCGTCGCCCCTTTTGTCCAAACAATTTGGTTAGGATGAGGGGCATTGATAAAGTCTGCAAGTGTTTGTCTAGCCTCTTCAAATGCGGTGGTTGCCTGTTGAGCTAAACCATAGGAAGAACGGTGTACATTGGCATTGATATGAATATAGCTGTGTTGCATGTTGTCCAAAACGCATTGTGGCTTATGTGTCGTAGCCGCGTTATCAAAATACAAAGCGTCAGGATAATGGGTAAAAAAAGGAAAATCAGCACGAAACACCGACACGATATAATTCACTCTTCATCGAAATACCGATGCAGTGTATCATGATACCAAACCACATAAAATCACACGCTAACTCAGAGTTAAAAACAATAATGAAAATCATCTCATTCAATATCAACGGTGTGCGCGCCCGTCTTGCACAGTTACAATCCGTCATTGATTTGCATCAGCCTGACTTAATTGGTTTACAAGAAATCAAAGTAGATAATGCTCAATTTCCAGTCGAAGATATCAAATCTATGGGTTATGACGTTGTGTTTCATGGTCAAAAAGCACACTATGGTGTTGCCATATTGTCCAAGCGCACAATCAAGCAAGTTCAGTATGGTTTACCGACCGACGATGAAGATAAACAAAAGCGTCTCATTGCCGTTACGGTTGAAAATAATCAAGGTGAAGATGTCACCGTGTATAATGGGTATTTTCCACAAGGTGAAAACATTCACCATGAAACCAAATTCCCGTATAAGGTTGAATTTTATAAAGATTTGACAGCACATTTGCACCAAGCGCATACCGCAGAAGAACACATCATTGTTATGGGCGATATTAATATTTCTCCGACTGATTTAGATATTGGTATTGGCGAACCCAATCAAAAACGCTGGTTAAAAACTGGAAAGTGCTCCTTTCAACCGGTTGAACGTGAAATGTTAGCGACCTTGCAAGATTTTGGTTTGGTTGATACCTTCCGCTCACTTTACCCAGACAAAACAGAGCGGTATTCATGGTTTGACTACCGCTCCAAAGGCTTTGACGATAATCGAGGTTTGCGTATTGATGTCATTTTAGCCAGTCAATCTATGGCGCAAAAATGCATCGAGTCTGAAATATGTTACGTTTCGCGAGCATTAGAAAAGCCATCTGACCATGCGCCTATTTTCGCTGAGTTTGAATAAACAATGACATGGTTTGCTCTGGCGGGGTTTGTCGCTTTGTATGCTTGGAATATCCGTCATATTGATTGGCAGGAATTCAGGCAATCGTCGTTTTTACAACATTTGGTATTTGGTGCAGGCGCATCAGTGTTTGCACTTTGGCTATTTCGAGCTGGGATCTATGAAGGTTTGGATGTCCATTTTTTGTGGCTTTCAGCACTGACACTTACATTAGGTTTTCGCTATGCATTATTTATAGGTGGGATAGTACTATTTGCGATAACATTCGTTGGCAAAGAAAGTTGGCAAATGCTGGGTGCAAACGGTTTGCTTGGCGTAGCCCTACCCATCGCACTCACCTATGCGGTGTACTCCTTTAGCTTCCACCGAGTACCTAGACATTTATTTGTATATGTCTTCATCAACGCGTTTTTTCCTGGTGCCCTGATGATTGCCCTAAAGATGTTCTTTTTGGGCGGATTTTATGTTTTGAATGGAGTGCATACATGGCAGGTTGTCAATGACAACTTCTTAGTATTAATTCCTTTATTACTCTTTCCAGAGGCTATGCTCAATGGTATGACCATGACGTTGCTCATCATCTACCGCCCCCATTGGGTCAAGACATTTAAGGACGATCACTACTTTGACCCAAAAGATTAAGTAGCCAGTGTATTAAAGGATATCCTCTAAGCCTGCGAGATCTGATTTGCCCGCGAGCAATTCAGACTTATCAATACCCGTTAACTCATGGGGAAATACAACCCAATCGGTCGTCTCGGTAATATAAAAATCTGGTAATAACTGAGTCTTATTGTTTGCTGGTTTAAACCAAGGGCAAGCAACTTTAATTTGCCCTGGGGTATTTTTACGCATCTGTGTCTGTATTTGTTTGATAAGTGCTTCCACACTGCGACCAGAATCAAAGATGTCATCGACAATGAGTAAAGAATGTTCGGCATTGGCATTTTCAATTAAGTAGTGTAAACCATGCACTTTAATTTCACGAGATTGCTGCCCAATGCCATAATAAGATGACGTCCGCACAGCAATATGATCGGTGGTGATATTTTTGTATTCAAAATACTCCTGTACCGCAATTCCAATTGGGGCTCCACCACGCCATATACCAACAATAAAATCAGGCACAAAGCCGCTTTGGTAGACTTGATGTGCAAGACGGAATGAGTCTTGTAAGAGGGATTGAGCAGAGATATATACTTTATCTGTCATGATGAATTTCATATTTTTAATTATTGACGCTCAGTATACTGTGGTATGACTGAGGGCTCAAATTATTCACTGGCCAACGCTTGAGAAGGTTCCACTTTTAGAGCTCGTAAACTTGGTACTATCGTCGCCATGAGACACAGACCAATCGCGCCTAAAATGACTTTTGCTACATCCGACACATGCAGTATATAAGGGATGGGATTACCATCAATGGCTAGGCTGATCGGCGCATCCATATACAGCAACAAAGGATTCATGCTAAAGATCACCACGATACCTAATAGACAACCAAGTAAAGTCCCTTTTAGTGCGTTGGTTAGACCCGTGATGATAAAAATAAGCATGACTGCAGGTTTTGAGAAACCTTGGCTGCGCAAAATAGCAATATCACTGTGCTTTTCGTTGACCAACATGACCAGCGCGGCAACAATATTAAACGCAGCAATGGCAACAATGAGGCTGAGCATGATGCTCATGAGATTTTTTTCCATTCTTACAGCATCAAAAAAAGCCCCTTCCCGTTCACGCCAAGTGCTGAATTGAGCCCCCTCCAAATAGGAAAATATTTTTCCTAATGCAAAGGCATCGCTCAAAAACAAACGCTGCGTCTTTGGGGAATCACGGGTAAATTTTTGTACACTCGACAAGGGCATAAATACCATGTAGTCATCTGCGTTGGTGAGCATCTGATAAACGGCTTGTACTGTCACTAAACGTTGCAAAGGGATCCGTCCAAACGGTGTGTAACGGCTTTGACCGGGTACAATGATGCGCACTTTATCCCCAACACTGACATTCAGCTGTCTCGCGAGAGCCGAACCCAAAACGATGTGATAATCACTGACAAAGTCAGAAAACTCTCCTAAGACTAGGTATTTATTCAACGCCAACTCATTGAGTAATACCTGTGTTGCCATACCTTGAACCACAACAGGCGCAAGGTCCTGTTGTGTTTGTAATAGAGCTTGGGATTCGGTATAAAGCGTTTGTGAACGCAATAATGATGTCGGCAGATTAACTGCCTCATCGGATTGAATTAGCACATGAGGTATTAAGTTGAGCATACGATCTTTGAGTTGCCCCTCAAGACCACTCATCACTGCCATCACCACGATCAATGACATCACCCCAAGGGTCAATCCCAACACTGAAAAAAAATTGATAAATGCCAAAAACTTAGATGTAGAGCGGGATAGCTTTCGCTGGCGCATTATTTTGGCATAACGCATCCCGATAAAAAAACTCGCAAATAATCCAGTTTGTGACACATTAAACATAGGTGAACAGAATTCTGTGTTGAACGTAGTAGCAATATGATTTTTAAGGCATAATAAGTCATTATCGTTTGTTTAGCGAGAAAACTATTGCTGAACTATCACCAAAACAAACAAATAAATCATTCATGAGTTCATTTTTACCGATTACTTTGCCCGATACATTGAGTGCCGGCAAACTCCCTTCTCACTTGGGTTGGGGTGAGCTACACGGTGCCAGTAAAGCACTCGCTATTGCTCAAGCATTAGAAGTTGAACAACGCCCTATCGTTATTCTGACACCAACGATGAACAGTGCCACGCGTTTGGCAGCCGAAATTCAGATATTTGTTCAAGCAGAAGTGCAGGTTCAGATATTCCCTGACTGGGAAACGTTACCTTATGATCATTTTTCACCCCATCAAGACATTGTTTCGCAACGACTAGAAACATTGTATGAACTCACTCAAGGGAACGTACAATGCATCATAGTGCCTATGAAAACCGCACTTCAACGGCTCGCGCCAACCGATTATCTTGCACACTATGCTTTATACCTCAAACGCGGGCAAACCTTAGACGTCGATGCATTTCGCCAGCAATTAGAACAAGCTGGATATTTACATGTATCACAAGTCATGAGTCACAGTGAGTTCTGTGTCCGCGGTTCCATCATTGATCTATTCCCGATGGGCTCAGAAAAACCGTTTCGAGTGGACTTGTTTGATGATGAAATTGATTCGATTCGCTTTTTTAATCCGTCAGACCAGCGTTCTGGCGAAACCGTTGATGAAATAAAACTATTACCAGCCAGAGAATTTCCCACTGATAGTAACGCCATAACCGTTTTTCGTCAGCAGTATCTAGAATTGTTTCCGGATCATACCAGCAAAGATTCGGCGTTCACTCAAATCACCAAAGGAATGATGCCTGGTGGCGTCGAATACTATTTACCCTTATTTTTTGATACAACCTCGACATTGTTTGATTATCTTCCCGACCACACTCTTCTATTGTTGGATGAAGATCTAGAAAGTGCCACAGAACGTTTTTGGCAAGACCTAACGCATCGTTATGAACAGTATCGCTATAATGTAGAGAGACCATTGCTTGGTCCTGATAAACTCTATTTAGATAAGAATAGCTGTTTTGGCCGCATCAAAACCTTTGCCCGCGTCAGTATCAGTGCCAATAAAACGGCCTCTAAGGGTGGTCGCACCAATTATGGTTGTGTCCCCTTGCCAGAAATTGCAGTAGATGCCACGAAAAAGATGCCATTTATCGCATTAAATAACTTTCTCAACAGTCTTGGTGCCAGCACGCGTGTTGTGTTCTGTGCAGAAACTCAAGGTCGTAAAGAAAATCTGCTTCAGCTTCTCAAAAAAACCTCATTAAAGCCCGTAAATATTGCGCATTTTAATGACGCTTTTTCGTGCCCGAGTTTGGTCAGCATTATGGTTGGGAGGGTCGAGCATTCTTTTTTATATAAAGACAAACGTGACACCTTAGTATTCATTACAGAAACAGAGTTGCTTGGCCATCAAATCACCATGAAACGTCGGCGCGACCAACGTCAAGCGACGGATGAAGGCGCGATCATTCGCAACCTAGCTGAACTCAGTACCGGTCAACCCATTGTGCATATTGACCATGGTGTGGGACGTTTTATCGGACTTGAAATTATTGCTGCGGGTGACGTCGAAACGGAGTTCATGGCCATTGAGTATGCCAAAGGTGCCAAACTTTACGTTCCGGTGGCCTCATTACATGCTATTTCGCGATACAGTGGTGGCGATCCTGAACATGCTCCGCTTCATGCGCTTGGCTCAGATGCATGGTCAAAAGCCAAAGAAAAAGCGGCCAAAAAAGTGCGCGATGTCGCAGCTGAACTACTTAATGTGTATGCTCAACGCGCGGCTAAACCAGGTTTTGCTCATGGTATTGATTGGGATGCCTACCAGCAATTTGCTGATAGTTTCCCTTATGATGAAACGCCCGACCAAGCACAAGCTATTGCTGCAGTACTCAATGATATGGGCAGTGCTTCCACTATGGATAGGTTAGTCTGTGGTGATGTTGGCTTTGGTAAAACAGAGGTTGCCATGCGTGCCGCCTTTATTGCAGCCCATCAAGGCAAACAAGTAGCGATTTTGGTTCCTACTACCTTGCTGGCACAGCAGCACTTTGAAAATTTTGTAAATCGCTTTAATGACTGGCCGTTTAATATCCAAGTGTTATCAAGGTTTAGTTCCGCCAAAGAGCAAAAAAGCACCATGGCTGATATCACCTCAGGTCATGCGGATATCGTTGTTGGTACCCATAAATTACTTTCAAGTGATGTGAAATTTGCCGATCTTGGTCTGGTCATTATTGATGAAGAGCATCGCTTTGGTGTTAGACAAAAAGACAAGTTTAAAGCCCTGCGCGCAGATGTTGATATCTTGACGCTTACTGCTACCCCCATTCCACGGACTTTGAACATGGCCATGAGTGGCATGCGAGATCTATCCATCATTGCAACTCCTCCGGCTAAGCGCCTGCCGATCAAGACATTTGTCATGCAACGACGAGTGGACATCATTCGTGAGGCAATCATGCGGGAATTGTTACGTGGCGGACAGGTGTATTTTTTACACAATGATATTGCCACGATCGAGAAAACTCGCCAAGAATTACTCGAAATCATACCCGAAGCTCGAATTGCTGTTGGACATGGCCAGATGAAAGAACGCGAGCTTGAGACAGTCATGGATGATTTTTATCATCAACGCTATAACGTGTTACTGTGCACCACGATCATTGAAACTGGCATCGACGTGCCTACAGCTAATACCATTATTATGGATAGAGCAGACCACTTGGGCTTGGCGCAACTGCATCAACTCAGAGGACGAGTTGGACGTTCACACCATCAGGCTTATGCCTATTTACTCACCCCACACCCACGGCGCATGACTAAGGATGCCGCCAAACGACTCGAAGCCATTAGTTCATTAGAAGACTTAGGCGCAGGGTTCGCGTTGGCAACACATGATCTGGAAATACGCGGTGCTGGCGAACTGCTCGGTGATGGTCAGTCTGGACAAATCGCCTCAATTGGCTTTAGCCTATACATGGATATGTTAGATAAAGCGGTAAAAGCCATTCAAGACGGTAAAGAGCCTGTCTTGACTGAGAGCATTAGTGATGACAGCGAAATTGAACTGCGCATTCCAGCATTAATTCCAGAAGATTATATGGGGGATGTCAATATGCGCTTATCGATTTATAAACGACTTGCTTCATGTTCAGATCAAGCGAGTATTGATGAATTGCAAGTGGAACTCATTGACCGCTTTGGTTTGTTGCCTGAGGCCGCAAAACACCTCTTTATGATTGCTAGCTTTAAGCTCATTGCTAAACATATAGGCATCAAAAAGATTGAAGCTAACGCAAAAGGTGGTATGGTAGAATTTGCTCAAGATGCCAAAATTAACCCGGGCTGGTTGATTAAGTTAGTGCAAGCACAACCCAATGTATATCAATTCGCTGGCCCAACCAAACTAAATGTGAATCAATCTGCCCCCTTTGCATCAGCTCGAATCGAATGGGTGGAGCAATTGTTACTCGGGTTCTATGAAGAAGGATTAACGGCTTAAATGCGCATTAACACCCCCTCAAAATCGTTACGCGTAACCATGCGAATATTGCTTGCAAGTCTGATTTTTATTACGGTCACGCTCAGTTCTGCTTATGCGCAACAAAATGATACAACAGATTGGTGGTTTGACGTTGAAGTCTTGCTTTTCAAATATCATGCTGGTCCTGAAGGGGTTCAAGAACAGTTTTCTACTGAGATTGATATCGATTTTGATCATTCTGATTCGAGTTTATTTTTAACACAACTCATACCTGACCTTCGTTGGTTATATCTTGCTTTACCAATATGTGAAGGCGAATCCTCTAAACACTCCTTTGATTGCCGACCACAGCCTTTACCACTTGAACCTATCTCAATTCCAAGTGAATCTCTAGAAAGTATCGCCAATGTGCCAGTGATTATGGATGGCTTCATCAATCCTTATCCCGAAACAATTCATTTTTTGCCTGAATCTGAGCGCGAGTTAATTGAACTGTATAAAAATATTCGCTGGGACAAAACCACAACGCCCCTTTTTCACTCGGTTTGGCGTCAACCTGTTATGGTGGGTGAAGAGAATGCTACTCCGATACGTATACTTGCAGGAAAAAACTTAACCTATGGTTCACCTGATGTGTTGTCAGTGGTTGAAGACATTGAAGAATCTGTAGACAATACAGATAAAGTTTCTCAGGTTGATTTGATCACTCAGATTCAAGCGAACCTTACTGCTCCTGAGACGGTTATTTATCCAGATCAGATAATACCAATCCGAGAAGTAGAAAATACCGAACCACAATTTGAACTAGACGGCTTATTAAACGTATTTATACGTTATGTGAATGGCGTTCCTTATTTGCACATTGATGCACATATGGGTTTTTATACCCTTGAAAACGGAATATTGCTGCCACATGAGTTCAAACAGCGTCGCAGGATCATTTCTCAGCAAGTTCATTATTTTGATCATCCTTATTTTGGAATGATTGTAGAACTGCGTCGCTATAAACGTCCCATAAAAGAGGTTCCGGCAGAGAATGAAGATCTATACGAAAACAGGTGACAAAGGCCATACTCAAGTCTATTTGCAGGACATGCAACGTCGGCGTAAAGACGATGTGTTATTAGAAGTATACGGTACGCTAGATGAACTCAATGCGCATATTGGTCTTGCACACAGTCTTTATCAAGATTCCGTATTGGATTTACCCAACATTCAACATGCCCTTTTCACCATGGGTTTTGTGTTATCTGCCAATGCGAAGCTCACTGAGCAACACGTCACAGCCGTTGAAGCAAAAATAGATGAAATGACGGAACAGTTGCCCCCACAGACGACTTTTATTTTGCCTGGTGGACATACTGCAGCGGCACAATTACACGTTGCCAGAACCGTCGCAAGACGAGCCGAACGCCATCTTGTTCATCTCTCGCAAGATAATGATGTCCCCCCTGCCGTATTACAATACATTAATCGCTTATCAGATTATCTGTTTACGGCAGCTCGCTGGGTGAACTATCAGACGCAAACACAGGAGGTAACAGTTTAGATAATGCTCGCTTGGCGTTCTCATATCGAGTTTGATGAACATCAAGCCGTGCATAAACACTGCGTATCAAATATTGTGGTTTATCAGAATAATCCTGGCTAGTATGAGCATCATATGGCACATTGTCGAGTGCCTGAATGGCGCCCTGTCTATCATTACACACAAGCGCCATATCGCACCCAGCCTCTAGTGCGGTAAGTACGCGTTGTGCCATATCACCGGCCACTTGGGCAGCTTGCATACCTAGATCATCAGAAAAAATCACACCTTTAAACCCTAACTTTGCCCTTAATATATCTTGTAACCAAACTCGAGAAAATCCAGCTGGATACTGGTCTACCTCTGGATAAACAACGTGTGCAGGCATAATTGAGTCGAGACCTACACGTTCAATGATGTTGGAAAATATGTGCATATCCTGTTTTTCAATGTCTGAGAAAGCACGGACATCAATGGGCTGGGCAATATGTGAATCAGCCTCCACACTGCCATGTCCTGGAAAATGTTTCCCCGTAGAGGCCATACCGATCGTTTTCATTCCCTTAATAAAGGCTTGAGCTTGCTCGATGACTCCATCCACGCTCCGCGCAAACGCCCTATCCATAATGACTTGACTGACACCATTTATATCTAATACTGGAGCAAGCGCTAAGTCGACTCCATGTGCAAAACATTCAAATGCAATGATCTCCCCTGCGTACTGTGCTGCATCTTGAGGGTGTGAGGTGTACGCAAGTTGTGCCATCGCAGGCAATGGATAAAAACCGTCGCGAAAACGCTGTACTCGCCCCCCTTCGTGGTCGGTCGCAATCAATAGCGGTTTACCGGCAGCATCCCGCATAGCTTGAGTTAATGCACCTAATTGCTGAGGATCGTGATAATTACGGGCAAACAAGATCACTCCACCAGTCAAAGGATGTGCCAGAATTTCTTTATCTTCGGCGGTCAATTCATAGCCCGCAACATCAAGCATGATTGGATGCATATTGTTCCAAAAAAATATGTGTATGTAGTCATATTTTAAGCTATGGTATTACAAAAAAATACAACAAATTCCCAACGGAGTTATTTTGCGTCTTATTAAAATCATCAGTTTAATTGTTATCGGTTTGATCTTCGTCACTACTGGTACTATTTGGGCGGTCATCGAACGGTCTTTGCCCATTATTGATGGTGAGTTAACGCATCCATCTATCCAACAATCAATCACCATTCATCGCGATGCATATGGCGTACCGGATATACAAGCCCAGTCAAGAACCGATGCCATGTATGCCATGGGGTATGTCCATGCACAAGACCGCTGGTTTCAAATGGATTTACTGCGACGCAATGCAGCAGGTGAACTTTCAGAACTCTTTGGAACAGGTGCTTTATCGCGTGACAAACAATCGCGTTTTCATCAATTTAGACAACGTGCTGAGGTGATTTTTGCATCCCTTCCTAAACGCCAACAACTGACTCTACAAAGCTATGCACGAGGAGTAAATCAAGCACTTAAGGAAATGTCTGCCAAACCATTTGAATATTGGTTAGTCGGAGGCGAATTAAAGCCTTGGGTACCAGAGGATTCCCTTCTGGTTATCTATTCAATGTATCTAGACCTGCAAGGTGGGCAAGTAAAACGTGATTTGGCACTGACAATACTAGAAGAAGAATTCGGCCAGGCAATGGTGGATTTTGTCTTACAACCTTCTTTTGCCCAAGCGTCATTGGACCAAGTAGCGATCCCTCTCATCCAAGTGCCCATCCCTGAATTACAAGAACGCGAGCGTGCAAGCACAATCAATCCTGATAAACACAATCAAGCAAACATACAACACGATTTTGCTGACCGTGATATGGACATCGGCAGTAATAACTGGGCAGTCGCTAGCCAGCACACACCCGATAGCTATGCGTTGCTGTCTAACGATATGCACTTAGGCCTAAATGTCCCAGCAATATGGTACAAAGCTAAGATTCGTTACGCTCAAACCGATGTTGCAGGGGTCTCACTTCCGGGTGCTCCTGGTATTGTAGTAGGTGCCACACCAAATGTGGCATGGGGCTTTACCAACGCCAATTTAGATAATGTGGATTGGGTTCGTTTATCCGACAATATACCCACCAATAAAGTTATTGAGACCATCGTAACACCTGAATCTGAAGTAGAATACACTATTGAGATGTCTGAATTTGGCCCAGTAAGGTATGTTGATGAACAGCGCTATGCACTGAGTTGGGTAGCTCACAAACCTTATGCTAATAACTTTGCTTTGCTGGATTTTGCTGAAGCAGAAAACCTTGATGAATTACACACACTTGCAGCAAACGTCCGTATTCCAGTGCAAAACATGATGGCTGCTGACTACACTGGTGCCATCAGTTATCGACCAACCGGCGCAATCACTCAACGAATAGCCAAACATATCACTGCCATATCACCTCAACACTATGACGATGCTTGGCAATTGCCCGATATGACACCGCCCATGTATCGCTCACCTGAATATTCAAAACTCTGGACCGCCAATGCACGAGTTTTATCCAGTACTGAAATTAAACGCTACGGCGATGGAGGTTATGCCCTAGGGGTTAGAGGACAACAAATTGCTCAACGCCTGCTGCATAAGGATAGTTTTACTGAAGACGACTTTATGGCATTGCAGCTGGATAACCGAGCATTGTTTATTCGTTATTGGCGCGACCTACTTCTTGAGACTCTGCGTACTGCGCCAGAACAATACGCAACGGATATTGATATATTAGAGCGCTGGCAAGCCTGTGCGTGTCCTTCTGATGTAGGTTATACATTGGCTCGTAAATTTCGTTCTGAAGTATTTAACACCGTTTTTGCGCCATTGTATTTTGCACTAAAAGAACGTGACGTTGAGTTTTGGCCTATCAACCGACATCTAGAGCCTGCATTGCGCCAGATCTTAGTACAACAACCTTCTTCTTGGTTACCCAAACAAGCCAATGATTATGGGGCAATGCTCAAGCTTAGCTATGATAAAGCCATTGCAAAATTAGCAAAAACACATGGCTCAGATCATCAACAATATACCTGGGGCATGGTCAATACACTGCATATTCGTCATCCTATTAGCCAACAAGTTCCCATATTATCAGAGTGGCTCGATATGCCAGCCATTCCTGGATTTGGTGACAGTTATATGCCTGCTGTACAAAATGGCAATCACGGTGCTTCGCAACGTTTTATTGTTGCACCAGGTCGTTGGGAAGATGCCATCATGACGGTTCCAGGTGGACAATCAGGACATCCACTATCGCCGTTCTATCGAAAAGGATTTGAGAATTATGCCGAGCATGGTAAGCGCAAGTTATTACCAGGTCCGCCACTTCATACTTTGTTACTCAGAGCCGTTGAGTGATGCTAGTATAGCAATTTAAAATGGCTAAAGTACGGATTGACTAGTTTTTGACATGTTTAATCGCCACAGTTCCACAGCCTGTTGATAATGAGCTTCGGTAGGAATAGAAAGCCCATCTTGGTTGGCAACAGATATGGCAATTTGCTCAATTAATTGATTTCGCTCATAAATGAGACGATCAGCTTCCACAAACAAATCTCTGGCCTCTGGGTATTGGGTTTTGATGTCGTCGATTCTTTCGAGATTGATAAATGCATCTTGTACTGCTAAGTTAAATAACTCGCGTTTAGCATGATAAATCAAATAATCTAAAAGTTGCTCAGAAGACAAAAACAATAACTGGGAATCACTAAACCCTAACTGCTCTGCTGTTGCAATTAACTCAGCTTGTATGTCGAGTAACATCTTAGGGTTATTTTCAACCACAGAGCGAAACGCTTTATCAGTAACTTCTGGCACGCTTAACAACTGCGTCATCGTCACATCAGAAAATGGAGCGTGTGCTTTTGGTTGCTCGGATTGAGTCAACCATACAACGAGAACATAAAGAAGTGCGGTAAGTAATACCGCAATCAGAATATAAAAAAAAGGAGATTTATTTAGGGGGCGATGCATTTTCCACACGGGATTTGAGTTTTTGTCCAGGTTTGAACGTTACCACACGACGGGCTTTGATTGGGATATCCTCACCCGTTTTTGGATTGCGTCCAGGTCTTTCACTCTTGGTGCGCAAATCAAAATTGCCAAAACCAGACAGCTTTACCTGAGTGCCATTCTCAAGAGCGTGCTTAATCTCTTCAAAAAAAGCCTCTACCAAATCCTTTGCGTCTTTTTTATTTAAGCCAAGCTTTTCGACTAAGTGTTCAGCCATCTCTGCTTTGGTTAATGCCATGTGCTCTACTCTCTTAACGTTGCCCCAACATCGCTTTGTAAACCAGCAATGATTGCTTCAAAGCCAGCTTGTATTTCAGCTTCTTCCATGGTCTTAGAAGGGTCACTAAAGGTGAGCGTCATCGCCATACTCTTATACCCATCAGTAATACCATCCCCATGGTATATATCAAACAATGTTAGGTCAACTAATTGATTTACGCCAACTTTCTCTACCGACTTTTGTATAGTAGCAAAGCTTATGTCATTTTGCACGACGATTGCCACATCCCGTTTATTCGTTGGGAATTTGGATACCGGTTGTGCTTTTGGTAACGCTCTCTCCATAATCGCTGACAAACAAATCTCAAATACAAAGGCGCGTGATTTGAGACCAAACGTTTTTTCAAATTGCGGATGCAAAGCCCCCACAAAGCCAACCACTTCGCCTTGATAAACAATGTCTGCACCTTGACCAGGATGTAAGTGCGCTTGTTGTGTCGGCACAAAACTGAATTCATCAGTGCGACCGGTGAGTGAAAGAAGTCTTTCTACATCGCCTTTTACACTGAAAAAATCTACATTCTCAGCGCCTTGCCAATATTCGTCTGTTACCTTACCAATCACGGCACCTGCAATCATTGGTATCTGCGCTACCCCATTCTCTGATGCGTCATCAACAGTAAACTTAAGTCCAGTTTCAAACAAGCGAACACGTGATTGTTGACGTTTTTGATTGTAAGCAAGCGCATCGAGTAAGCCCGTAATTAAACTGACTCGCATCACTGACATATCAGCAGAAATTGGGTGTGGTAAGGTCAGCGAAGCCATGCCGTCAAATAATGCAGATTGTTTTTTGGGATCGACAAATGAATAAGTAATCGCTTCATCATAACCTTGTTGAAGAAGAACCGCTTTAAATGCATTGACACCTAATTCTGATTCTTTACGTGGTAACATAGCCAACTGCCCAGTAGGTGCAACATTTGGAATGTTGTTGTAACCATATACACGAGCCACTTCTTCGATGAGATCTTCTTCGATTTGAATATCAAAACGATACGCAGGAACGGTTGCCAGCCAAACCGAATTACTATATGACACGTCCATACCAAGGCGTTGTAATATTTCAGTGACTTGTTCCGTTTTAAACTCAATACCAACGACGCGAGTCAGGCGCTCTGCACGCAAACTGACTTGCTTGGACTGTGGGACAAACTCAGGTACTTCAGCAGTGAAGACTGGACCGGCATCGCCACCAACAATGGCAGTAAGTAGTTGTGTAGCACGAGCCATTGCTTTAGCTTGTAATGCAGGATCGACACCACGTTCATAACGATGCGAGGCATCGGTATGTAAACCATATTGACGCGCTTTACCCAAAATCGCATCGGGTGCAAAAAACGCACACTCTAATACAATATCTGTACTTTGAGGCGTTACACCGGAGTGCAAACCACCGAAAATACCCGCTAATGCAAGGGCCTTCTCTTCATCTGCAATAACCAGTGTATCGGGTTTGACTTGAACTTCACTTTCATCAAGTAAAACTAAAGATTCGCCTTCTGTTGCAAAACGCACATGAATATCTCCTTGAATACTCGACGCATCAAATGCATGCATAGGGTGACCGAGTTCAATTAAGACATAATTAGTCACATCCACCACAGGGTCGATGGAACGAATACCACTGCGACGGAGTTTTTCTTGTAACCATAATGGCGAAGATTGGGTTAAATCAACGCCTTTGATGACGCGACTTAGATACTTCGGACATGCTTCAGGCGCATCAAGGTGAACCGTTTTTTGCGTTGAGATGGACTCGTCCACATCAACCACCACTGGCTCTGAGACACTCAATTGGTTTAGGACCCCAACTTCACGAGCCACACCACGAATACCTAGACAATCTGCACGATTTGGCGTTAAGTCAATCTCGATGATATTGTCATCCAATTGCAAATATTCACGAATATCTTGACCGACGGGTGCATCAGCTGGTAATTCAATAATACCATCGTGATCATCACTGATACCTAATTCGGAGAAGCTACATAACATCCCATGTGAGGGCTGGCCTCGCAATTTGGCCTTCTTAATTTTGAAATCACCGGGTAAAACAGCGCCTACACAAGCAACGGCTACTTTGAGTCCCAAACGACAGTTGGGTGCACCACAGACAATATCAAGTAACTCATCCGCACCGACATTGACTTTTGTGACACGTAATTTGTCCGCATCTGGATGCTGAGCACACTCGACAACCTCACCAATGAGCACTCCTGAAAACTCCCCTGCAGCTGGCTCAACGCCATCAACTTCAAGGCCAGCCATGGAAATTTGTTCACTTAATTCTTGAGTATTTAATGCAGGATTAACCCATTCACGCAACCACTTTTCTGAAAATTTCATTGCATTATCTCCTTAATTGAACTGCTGCAAGAAGCGCAAGTCATTTTCAAAAAATGCGCGCAAATCGTTGACGCCATAGCGAAGCATGGTCAAGCGTTCCACACCCATACCAAAAGCAAATCCCGTGTACTGCTCAGGATCGATATTGACCGCTTTTAAAACGTTTGGGTGAACCATTCCACAGCCCAATACCTCAAGCCATTTGCCATTTTCGTCCATCACGTCGACCTCTGCAGAGGGCTCAGTAAAAGGAAAATAAGATGGACGGAAACGCACTTGACACTCTCGTTCAAAAAAGTGCTGAAGAAAATCGTGTAAAATACCTTTTAATTGAGTAAATGATACGTCTTTATCCACCATTAACCCTTCAACCTGATGAAACATTGGCGTGTGGGTTTGATCATAATCGTTACGATATACACGACCGGGTGAAATAATGCGTATTGGTGGAGCTTCTTGCTCCATTGTGCGGATTTGCACCCCAGAAGTTTGCGTTCGTAACATCATATCGGGATTAAAGTAGAACGTATCATGATCTGCACGCGCAGGGTGATTTTTTGGAATATTTAGCGCATCAAAATTGTGAAAACCATCTTCAATTTCCGGACCTGTTTTTGGCGCAAAACCCAGCTCACCAAAAATCGACTCAATCCGAGCAATAGTACGTGAAACAGGATGAACATTACCCACGTTCTGCAGTGTTCCAGGCAGAGTCACATCAACGCTTTCCGCCACTAATTTAGCGTTCATTTCAGCCAATTTAAGTTCTTGAATTTTGGCTGTAAGGATTGTTTGAATCTCTCCTTTTGCGGCGTTGACTTTTTGACCAAATACTGGACGCTCTTCTGCAGATAATTTCCCCATGCCCTTCATGAGTTCAGTCATATGACCTTTCTTACCTAAATAATCAACGCGAACCGCATCAAGAGAAGCAACATCATTTGCCGCTTCAATGGCTTGTTTGGCCTGTTCTACAATGGCTTGTAATTCCATGTGGTTTTCCAAATTTATTTTGTTGTGCCAGTCGCAAAGACATGGCAGAGAAGCTAAGGTATTAAACGCGGTATATTTTACACCAACTTAGTGTCTAGCACACTGTAAAATCAAGGAATAATGTAAATAGGAAGCAAAAAAAAACGCCGAAGATCCGCTTCGACGTTTTTCCAAAACTTAAGCTTAATTGTTTATCTTATGCTAACGCACCTTTAGCCGCATTGACTAAGGCAGTGAAAGCGTTCTTATCGTGTACTGCGATGTCAGCAAGGATCTTACGATCGATTTCGACAGACGCTTTTTTCAGACCGTTAATGAAACGGCTGTACGATAAACCATTTTGACGCGACGCAGCGTTAATACGTGCAATCCATAATTGACGGAATTGACGCTTGCGCTGACGACGGTCACGATAAGCATATTGACCAGCTTTTGTGACAGCTTGAACCGCTACGCGATAAACACGTGAACGTGCACCGTAGTAGCCTTTGGCCTGCTTTAATACTTTTTTATGACGAGCGCGTGCAATTGTACCGCGTTTTACTCTAGCCATGATTCAGTCTCCTCTTAAACGTACGGTAACATACGTTGGATAAGTGCTGTATCCGCAGTATGAACTAATTTTTTGCCACGCAAGTGACGTTTACGCTTAGAGCTCTTCTTGGTCAAAATGTGACGCAAGTGAGACTGTTTACTTTTGAAACGACCTGACGCTGTCTTACGAAAGCGCTTAGCTGCTCCACTGTTGGATTTCATTTTAGGCATTGCTAAAACTCCGCATTGTTAAATACCAGTTCGTTGCAGATGAACTGGGGTTAATGTTTGCAGCTCGGTGTTAATACTGTGCAGGTACTAAACTTGTAAACCGAAACTACTTCTTAAGTGGGGCGAGCACCATGATCATTTGGCGACCTTCAACTCTGTTCGGGAATGCCTCACAAGTAGAAATGTCTGCTAAATCTTCTTTAACACGATTTAGTTGTTCCAAACCGATCTCTTGGTGCGCCATTTCACGACCGCGGAAGCGGATAGTTACTTTGGCTTTATCACCACCTTCTAGAAAGCGACGCAGGTTGCGCAGTTTGACCTGGTAATCGCCTTCATCAGTGCCAGGGCGAAATTTAATCTCCTTGACCTGAATTTGCTTTTGCTTTTTCTTTTGCTCTTTGAGAGCTTTACTCTTTTCGAAAAGAAACTTGCCATAATCCATGATTTTACAAACGGGTGGTTGTGCATTGGGACTAATCTCAACCAAATCCAACCTATTTTCATCGGCTAATGTTTGCGCTTCACTGAGCGTCACAATACCGACTTGTTCACCATCCTTGCTGACTAAACGAACTTCGTTAGCCGTAATTTCATCATTGATCCGAGCTTTGTCGCTCTGGCCTTGTTTGTTAGCGCCTTTAATGTGCTAATCCTCCGAAAAAGTTAATCTATTTTTTTATCCGCAATATCTTGCACGATTTGAGTGATAAAATCATTTGTTGCCATCTTACCTTGGTCAACACCGCGACGTGTTCTGACAGCAACAGCGTTGTCGGCCATTTCTTGATCGCCAACAACCAACATATATGGCACACGCTTTAAAGTGTGCTCGCGGATTTTAAAGCCTATCTTCTCATTTCTCAAGTCCGAAGTGGCTCTAATTCCATTATTTTGTAATGTTTTCACGACTTTTTGTACATATTCGGACTGTTTATCCGTAATATTCATGACAACCACCTGCTGTGGGGCTAACCAAGTTGGAAAAAATCCTGCGTATTCTTCGGTTAAAATCCCGATAAAACGCTCAAGTGATCCTAAGATAGCACGGTGAATCATGACCGGGACTTTACGCTCACCATCTTCAGCAACATAGGTTGAACCTAAACGACCAGGCATCGAAAAATCAAGCTGAACAGTACCGCATTGCCATGCACGGTCTAAACAATCATATAAAGTGAATTCGATTTTAGGGCCGTAAAAAGCCCCTTCTCCTGGCTGGTACGCAAATTCTATATCATTAGCATGCAATGCATCTGCAAGCGCTTTTTCTGACTTATCCCAGATATCATCGCTGCCTACGCGTTTTTCAGGGCGAGTTGATAATTTCACGACAATTTTTTCAAAACCAAAGGTCGCGTATGTGTCATAAACCATTCGGATGCATTTAGAGACTTCGTCCAAAATCTGCTCTTCCGTACAAAATATATGTGCATCATCCTGAGTAAAACCACGTACACGCATCAAACCATGTAGCGCACCTGAAGGTTCGTTGCGGTGACAACAGCCAAATTCCGCCATACGTAATGGCAAATCTCGATAAGATTTAAGGCCTTGATTAAAAATTTGCACATGTCCAGGACAATTCATTGGTTTAACGGCGTATTCACGTTTTTCAGATTCCGTGGTAAACATGTTTTCAGCGTACTTATCCCAATGTCCAGATTTTTCCCACAAAACGCGGTCCATCATTAATGGGCCTTTGACTTCTTGGTAATCAAATTCACGTAGTTTTTTGCGAACAAACGCTTCTAGTTCAGTGTAAATAGACCAACCGTCATTATGCCAAAACACCATGCCTGGCGCTTCTTCCTGCCAGTGAAATAAATCTAACGATTTACCAATTTTGCGGTGATCGCGCTTTTCTGCTTCTTCGAGGCGATTAAGGTAAGCTTTTAATTGTTTCTTATCTGCCCATGCTGTGCCATAAATGCGTTGCAACATCTTATTATCCGAGTTACCACGCCAATAAGCACCGGCGACTTTCATGATTTTAAAGTGTTGGCAAAAACGCATGTTCGGCACGTGCGGTCCACGACACATATCCGTATATTCTTCGTGATGATATAGCGCTGGAGTTTCATCTTGACCGATATTTTCATCCAGGATTTCTATCTTATAGCTCTCACCGCGAGATGCGAACGTGTTGCGAGCTTCTTCCCAAGATACGACTTTCTTAACCACATCATAAGACGTTTTAGCGAGTTCTAGCATACGCTTTTCAAGTTTCTCTAAGTCTTCTTGTGAAAGAGAATGTTCAAGATCAACATCATAATAAAACCCATTATCAATGACTGGTCCAATGGCCATTTTTACATTGGGAAATAATTGCTTGATGGCATGACCTAATAAATGCGCACATGAGTGGCGAATGATTTCGAGGCCCGCATCATCACGAGAAGTTATGATCTGAAGCTGTGCGTCACGGGTAATAAGATCACAAGCATCGACTTGATTGCCATCGACTATACCTGCAATAGTCGCTTTGGCTAAGCCAGGTCCTATATCATTTGCTACATCTAAAACTGATACTGCATTGTCAAATGCGCGTTGGGAACCGTCGGGTAAGGTAATTACTGGCATGAAATATCCTTCACAGTGGTGACACCTACGTAGTGCCACATGTATCATTATAAAACAACCATTATAAATCGGATAAGATAACGCATGCAATCAATCTTTGGCAGACAAGATTCAAAATCGTTCAATTGGTTCGTATTCATTGGCTTTTTTATCTTTGCTCCAACACAAGCCGATGATTGGCAAACGAGTGTTGATACCGAATCTCTTTTAGTCACTGTTTCCCGTACAGATGACATGATCAAAATCAACGCAAAAGTATTTATTCGCTCGTCTCCAGATGCTTTTTTGGCTCTATTAGACTCAGCTAATCATGACTGCTCTTGGCTGGCGCACTGTACAGCCGTCAAAATTTATCCTAGCCAATCTCCAACAGTGCGAATTGTCCATACCATCTTAAGCAGTCCATGGCCCTTGCAAGATCGTGAAATGTTTACCCGTTCAACCCATCAATTTAGCCCTTCTGGCGATCATTTATCGATATTGGTCGAAGATATTTCACAACACTTTCCAATTCATCCAAACCGTGTGATGTTACGCAATGTCACTGCTCAATGGTCCATGGCACATTCGCACGATGACTGGTATGAGTTAAATTATCTAGGCAGTGCGCATCCTGGAGGGGTTATACCCGATTGGTTAGCGGAAAAAGCCATGCAAGATGCAACCGAAGAGACGATGTTAGCCATTAAGGAACGCTTAAATGATGAATAGAATGCCGCTGATTTTTTTTATTCTGTGTTTATCTGGTTGCTTCGGACAAACCACGTTAGAAATGAACATGAACAGTTATGCTGAACGTATAGCCAGAGTCACCCAATCAGAAATTTCTCCACCATCACCGGATCTCAAATTATATTATCCAAAAGCTTCCGAAAGAAAGGTTACTATCCCCAGCACAACCTTAAATTTAAGAGAGTTCTACGCAATAAATGGCTGCCCTCTTGCCACGCTCGTTGCTCAGCGCAATACGACTTTAGGGAAAGTGGAAGCACCTGAGTTACGCTATGCCTATGAGCGACAGTTGTTGCAAACCTTGTCGCAATGCGGTGAGTTAATACAAAGCGACAATATCGATTTGATGGATGAACTTAGCCGACTTCAAACGTTAAAGACCAAAAATTTACCACTGGCATTTGCTGATTTATTACAAAACAGTAATGCGATAGTAACTGGATTGAGTTTCTCCTCAGAATTTATTGGGACCGAACAAACAATCTCTGAAATCACACAAAGCATTGCGGCGATTCACTATTTAGCCAAAATCGATAGTACCCAAGAAGTGGATATTTCAGAGATGAATGAGCATCTACAAACCCTTGAACAACGCCAAGTATGGGCTAAAATATGGCGAACCCAACGGTATATTATTCAAGTGCTTCCAAGCATTACAACTGTCTTAAATGACTATCGAAAGGGCTTAAACTGTCGTGCCACACTAGGAGAATTAGACATACTACGCAACGTCATGATGATGTTTTTTATTGATTATGTTCAACCGCTTGCCAGCACCATTATCCGAGCCCAAGAACAATCATCAGAAGCATGGCAAACCCTCTTAGACAAACCTTCCATTGAGTCAAGCATGAAAGCGTTTATTACATCGCATACTCAAGAACAATACGAAGCTTTTAAAGACGTTTTAAACGCACACGTAAAAAGTTGGCAAGCCTTATTCGCACAATGCTCAATATCTCCCACTGGAGACAAACTAAATTGATATATCAAATACTAAAATAAGACGATTAAACTATGTAGACATTGTATGTATTCTGTTTTAATGTCTATGGTAATAAATATCTACATTAATTAATTTTAGAAATGAAAACCTCTGCACGATTACACCTAGTTATTGTTTTAATTTTCAGCCTGGTGTTTCTTGCGTCTACGATCAGTTTCTGGCAGTTGTCCAAGCACGATATTGCACTTGAAACACAAAATGCGTTATACAGTGCCCAATTACTTATTAATAATGATACTCCTCCAGCCGTATTGCATCAGTATTTTACCGATAGTCGTCATGTACAAGTGACAAAGCTTCATCAAGAACAAGCACTCACACCACATTATATCTATCATGGAGAACGCTATTATGTTTTGCCTGATGATTCGTCAGAACTTGATGAAATCACGGTCACCATAGGACTCTTTTTTGCTTTATTTGCCATGGCATTAATGTTAATCCTGTTTAGTGTAAAACGAGTGTTAAATGAAAAAGAACAGACCATACATCGCATCCAGCAACAATTGGTCCATATTCAAGAGCAAGAACGACGGCATTTAGCCATGGAACTGCATGATAACGTAAGTCAAATCATCAGTGGGATCCATGTGAATGCTTATATGCTGCAAACCAAACCAGAAGCAAAAGACAATGTATTAGACATAGCCAATAAGATATCAAAAATGTGTGAAGCGCTTAAAGACGATACAAGAAATTTAATCAACTCCCTTCACCCTGTTATGCTTAGTCGCCTTGGATTTGAACAAGGCTTAGCTCAATTTATTGCTGCCACCAATGAAAGTGCCGATATTACAATTAATGTTGATAATCAACTCGACACTTGGAATGATAATGAAGATCGGGATATACAAATATTCAGAATTTGCCAAGAATCTATCCAAAACACAATTCGTCACGCGCGCGCAACACAAATAGACTGCCGTTTATTTGCTAAAAATAATGATGTCTTTATTGATGTTACAGATAACGGAATTGGCTTCGAATCCAATACCGTAAAACCAGGTGTTGGGTTTCATTCTATGCAAGAGCGGGCTAGGATTGCAGGGTGTGAGTTAAATATTAGCAGTCAACCCAATAATGGTACTCGGATCCGGGTCAGTTTTAAAAAGGATTAAAATAACAATGACAAAGACAAGTTTACCCTTACATATTTTATTGGTTGATGATCATGCTGTAGTCCGTCAAGGATATAGTGCATTAGTGCAAATGCTCTACCCTGACGCTGTGATACAAGAGTCCGCGTCAGGTGAGGACGCTTTATTACTGGCCTCATCTCAAGACTTTTCATTGGCCGTTTTAGATATCAATTTGGGTGGAATGTCAGGGATTTCATTGGCAACTAAGCTTTTGCAATCTCAACCAGCAGTCAAAATATTGTTTTTTAGCATGTATGATGAACCCAGTCTTATTCAACAGGCCATGCAAACTGGGGCTTTAGGCTACATTAGCAAACGCAGTGAACCTAAGATGATGCAAGCTGCCATCACCACTGTGCTTGAGGGTAAAACTTATCTCACTCCAGAAATTGCGACCAAACTAGCCAGTGCAGAACTGAATGAACAACCCAACCTGGGGAAAATTCTCACTGAACGTGAATTCGATATATTTTTGGCCATCGCCCATGGCCAAAACAAACAACACGTGGCTCAGTCATTAGGGATCAATGAAAAAACAGTTGCGAATAGTCTTACTCAAATCAAACAAAAACTGGCCATCAAAGACTTAGCTGAACTCGTTCACATTGCCTTATCACAGGGCTATTTACAGCGCTGATTCTAGACTCGCTGCAAATATTAATATTGACCGATTAGAGTGGTTGGATCCGACCACAATGCATGATAAACAATTCCTTGATGAATGTAATAAATGTCATCACCTGTAAATACTGCACGATCATTCCAAACGCCCCATTGAGTTTCTTCTGATGAACGTACCTGTCCATAAGAATTCAGTAAACCTCCGCTATCGAGATTAATCTGTAACAATTCCAACCGACTATCATTGCGCCAAACATCGTTGTCACTTATCCAACTTTGCACCGGTAAGCCAATACGTATATCAGATACTGATAAAGGAAGAAACGTGATCGCTTTATAGTCAAACTCAGCTGGCGTTGCACCTTGTTCATATATCACTTCATCAATTAGACGTGGTGTACTGTTAGACACATCAAATAAGGCGACCTTGGCGCCCTCTTCTAATGGCGCCGGAATGGACGTAGTAACGCCAACTTGATCAACAAAACGATTAGGGTCAATGTTTTGCCCGATACCAAGTAAATATTCATTTCCCAGAGGTAACAAATAAGATGAATACCCAGGAATTTGGAGCTCACCTGCAATAAAGGGCTGAGAAGGCTCACTTAAATCCAACACGTATAATGGGTCGATTCTCTCAAAGGTAACAATATATGCCCTTTCAACAAAAAAGCGTACTGCGGTGATGTCTTCGTTTGGTTTTCCTATTTCTTGTGGGAACGTCGAATTTGGTAATTGCCCTAACACCGGTAACGTTCTATCTTGCGCAGATAAACTGAGTGCATAGAATTGATGGTCAAATCGGTCTTCCACATCCTGTGTTGATACGGTTGTAACCACTCTAAGTGTTTCTGCAAACAGAGATAAACGCAAGTGAGGCTGATTCCAATCTAAACGCCCCGGAAGATTAGCACTGCCGTTATACGTTATGGCGTCGCTTGAGAATGCAAAGTGATGTAACACTGTTTGTTCAGAATACTCGCCAAGTGTATTTTCTACGTAATTTTGACCAAAAATGACTACGTCGTTTTGCGAGGCATAAATTCCATCGAACATACCATTTACACAAATTGACTGGATATCGGAAAGGTTCGTTAAATCGATGGTAGTTAGGGTTACCACACCACTATAGCCAGTCAACTCAGTGGCATCTTCAGGTATAAAACATGTAGATGCATCGACCAAGGGTTCGCGCACATTATTAAACTCAAAAGTAGGCAATAATTGCCCTACCGGTGTCATAGAAAGCGCATCAAGGTTGGCTTGACGTTGTGCATCAGTCGTTGCTGTGGGTAGATTTATCGTACTAGGCCAATAAGTACTTAGGAGAATGAGGTGATTTCCTACACGCCGGCTTGTAATTAAATTTCCATCAAATTGTAATGTCTGGGGGGGATTTTGCGTTGCTTGACTTTGTGTTCCATAAACCGCACCAATATCAACAATGGATACGCTAAATGTTTCAGGCAGAGGTGACCAAAAATCATTCAATGTACGATTATAAAAAGAGTGATTTCGACTCAAGATAGATAAATAATTATCAGAAAGATATAAGCCGTTTATGTAGTCATCCTCATTAAGGTTTAAGGCTACATTTTGCAATTCATCTAGTGTGCCATCCGTGTTTGTTCGTAACGCTCTAACAGAGTTCTGCTCTGGAGTAGTAATGAATAACAAGTCTCCATTGAATTTGATGATGTCCGCTTCATCCACACCTGATTCTTGGGTCACCGTTTGCGAAAATGTAGGACCGACAGCTGATTCTGAATCCATGGTGCTTGATGCGATAGGAGAAGACATTGTGCGGGAAGAAATACTGGTGTAATACAAACCGTTTGTTAATTGTGTTTGTAACTCTCCAGCCGTTGCAGGTTTCAATTTTGCAATAGACAATGATGGTGGTTGAATATTCGGTAACTCGATGGGGTCAGATGGCACGGAAATAGGATCAGAGGTTGAGTTGCCACCGCAAGAAAAGACAAACAAACAGCCCAATAAAAGCGAAAATCTTGAAACCAACATACCATCAACCGAATAAATTTAATGTTGTTAAATTAGCAGTTGAGATTATAAAAAACAAGGCGATAGAAGATGAGACGTAAGAAGATTTGGTAGGACTGGGCGAATTCGAATCGCCGACCTCATCGATGTCAACGATGCGCTCTAACCAACTGAGCTACAGTCCTCCCGAAGTCGAGGTGCATTATACATTTTAAATGTTGCTGTGCAAGCATTAACTGTAAATTGCTCATTATTTGACAGCAAATGGTAAATCTTCAATTTCATCCACAATACGACCACTTTTTACCGCATCGCAAAAGTACTCAGCTAAGCGATCTGATTCACTCAAAATAGTATGCCAATATGGGATCCTTTGTTCCGGAGTCATTTTAGCAAAATCATTGCGATCTGAAATTTTGCCATAAGGTAATGACGCGACAAATGCTTTACT
Source organism: Glaciecola sp. (assembly GCA_018623155.1). Classification (GTDB taxonomy): domain Bacteria; phylum Pseudomonadota; class Gammaproteobacteria; order Enterobacterales; family Alteromonadaceae; genus Opacimonas. Next base: position 31,954 of record JAAZVZ010000005.1, on the reverse strand, counting down.
CGGTACCAGCATGACTACATTATCATATGAGGCTGCATGTGGTTTTCTGTAAGTAAGACGTTTATCAAACCAACCTGTAATGGGTCTTGAATAAAAATGCGGATACAAGGTTAACCCTCCGCTTTTTTGTTGGTGAGAAAATTGCAAATCAAAGTGATAATCGGTGATCCCACCATCGCGATACATCCCCTCACCTGCGCCCGGAATATTGACAATTCCACTCATCACTATTGGTATTGAGCCACTGGCTAATAAGGCAGGTTTTAAATTATCTTCCGCAAGGGGGACGAACTGATTACCTAAATCATAAGGGTCAACGATGTCTAGGGACTGAGTGCCAAAAGTGACACGATCGTAATATCGACTCAACCTTGTTCTCGAGCGTATATTTGCCAATGCACTACGAGCCAAACCTAGCATTTGAATATGACTATTTTCGCTCGAAACCAAGCCCTTACTTCGAGCGACAATAAAATGAGCTTTATACCTTGAATTAGTTAATATCTCTTGAATACCACTATCACCTAGCATCTTCGCCAATATGTCTTCCGCGCTATCTGATATTTCAGCCGGTGAGGGTTGTTTTGAATAAACTGTATTAGAATAAAAATGCGCAAGTCGGTCTATAGCAGCACGAGAGTCTCTTTGACACATACACGCGGCGCGGAACGCACCCGCTGAAGTGCCAATAACGTTAATTACTTGAGAACTCCTCGCAAAAAACTCGCTTACTAAAATACGATCTAAGCCTGCTAATACAAACCATTTAGGACCACCTGAAGCGCCCAAAATAGTATCAAACATTTCTGGATTAAAGCCTTGTTCCCTAATTTTTTGTTTTGCATAGGGACCTGCGTATATATTTAACAAATATCTTTCCTTTTATGATTTGAACAGATAAAAACGAATATCAATGTATGCTTACGAATTGGTCAACCTTTGCAATTTAATCCACACACACTATACCGTACATTTATCCAATACATAAACATTCATAAAACGGTTTTCAATCCTATTTAGCTCAAAGCAAAAAAGGATACTTATCCTATTGATTATTAATATCACCAGCTAGAATAAGGGCTTGAACTTTTTTTTTAAAAAAACCGGGTATAACTCGCCTACTTTTTGAACAACTCAATGATGATACGAATATATGTAGTACCATAGTATATATTGAAACTCTATACACAAAGTTATCCACAGTGTCAGTGGATAATTATTACCAGTAATAAAAAAATTACAGACATCCTGGGCCCAAGGCTCGCTAAAGATTCTTGATGAACTTAATCTGATAATTTATTACACTAAAGCAATTAAACATACTTAAATAGTTAATTTTAATAATGATAACCGTATTCGGAATAAAGAACTGCGATACCGTAAAAAAAGCCTTAAAATGGTTAGCCGCTAATAACGTTAATTACGAATTTGTCGATTATAAAAAACAGCTGCCTCAACGAGAATGGCTCGTAGACCAAATCAAGCAGCATGGACTTGAAACAATCGTCAATAAACGTGGAACGACTTACAGGAAGCTGGACAATACCGTCAAAGAATCTTTGCATGAAGATAATGCCCCAGATTTATTGCTAGAAAACCCTTCTATGATAAAACGCCCCATCCTCTGCGATCAAAATAATGCCAAAGCTATGAGTGTAGTTGGCTTTAAACCAGAACAATACGAGCAATTTTTTAATGAATAAATCTCCAACCGTATCATTTTGCCAAGCCCTTATTCGACAGCCGTCAGTCACGCCAGACGATGCTAATTGTCAACCAATGATGGCGGAACGGCTCATCCCACTTGGCTTTGATATCGAAACGATGCAGTTTCATGATACAACCAATATGTGGGCGAGAAAAGGTACTACTGAGCCTGTTTTTTGTTTTGCCGGTCATACGGACGTTGTGCCAACTGGGCCTGAGGCAAAATGGAGCCACCCTCCATTTGATGCGCATATCGAAGACGGCATGATTTGGGGTCGCGGCGCTGCAGATATGAAAGGTTCACTCGCAGCAATGGTGGTTGCGACTGAAAGATTTATTGCAGATTATCCAAATCACAAAGGATCTATTGCTTATTTGATTACATCAGATGAAGAAGGACCTTTCATTAATGGCACCACTAAAGTGATTGATACTTTGGAAGCTCGCAATGAAAAAATTGATTATTGTATTGTGGGTGAACCATCCAGCACTGCCCGTATTGGCGATGTAGTTAAATACGGACGACGCGGATCATTGACTGGTGACTTAACGATTATTGGCAAACAAGGTCATGTGGCCTACCCCCACCTTGCCAAAAACCCTATCCATTTGGTTGCACCCGCTTTAGCTGAATTAGCCAATACACAGTGGGACGAAGGTAACGCAGCCTTTCCACCGACTAGTTTTCAAGTCTCAAATATCAATGCAGGTACAGGCGCCGGTAATGTCGTTCCTGGTACAGCAGAGATCATGTTTAATTTTCGCTTTTGCACTGAGCAAACCTTTGACTCATTGATATCGGCGACAACTGCTATTCTTGATAAACATCGTCTGGATTATGAATTGTCTTGGACATTTAATGGACAGCCATTTTTAACTGAAACCGGTACTCTGGTTGATGCCACTGTGGATGCTATAGAAGCCGTAACTGGAAACACACCTGAATTGTCTACTGCTGGTGGAACTTCTGATGGTCGATTTATAGCTCCAACAGGCGCTCAAGTGGTTGAATTAGGTCCGATAAACGCCACAATTCATCAAATAGACGAACGCGTCAGTTGTGACGACTTAGACCAACTAACAAACATGTACTATCACATACTCAAACATTGTTTAGTGGATTCATTATGATACTTGATGAGCAAGTCCTTGGTCTGGCAGATGATCATTTAGTTGATTTAGCAGAACTCAATGCGTTAGGTGTTTCTGGTAATTTTGCCTTAGTAAAAGAAGCCGGAGAGGCTTTTGTTGCCATGCAAAAAGCAGCCAGTGATGACGGTATAGACTGTCAAATTTACTCTGGATTTCGGAGTTTTAATGCCCAATCCTCAATTTGGGAGCAAAAGTGGTTTGGTGAACGACCAACATTAAACGATGCGGAAGAACAAGTTGAACTGCATCACTTGAGTGAACTTGACAAAATGCATGCAATATTGCGTTTTTCAGCGTTACCAGGTGCATCTAGGCATCATTGGGGTACAGATATCGATGTATATGATGCACGATGTGTTAATGATGCGAATTACAATTTGAAATTAGTACCAAGTGAATATGAAGCCGGCGGCATTTGTGCCGATTTAAACGCTTGGATGATGGAAAATGCAGAAAAATTTGAATTTACTCGTCCATATGCTCAGGATCGAGGTGGTATAGGTATTGAACCATGGCACTACAGTTATGCTCCTGTGGCCCAAAAAATCATTCAAAACTTCCCCCTTGCAGCCCTGCATCAGCAAATAATTCAGTATTCTTTGGCTGGAAAACATATCGTATTGGCCAATTTAGATATTGTATACAATCGATATATTTTGAATAATTCCAATATCAAGGATGCATTATGAGTACAACAGTCATTGTTATTATTGTTATTGTTGTTTTTGGCTTGATTATTTCTAATTTGTTATTGTTGAAGGATTCAAAACGAATGGATCTTCCCCAATCTTACCTTGACCGAAAAAAAGCAGAAGCCGAGCATCTAAAAGAGCAAGAAGACGACAACCAAGCTTAACGGTTTTTCATCATGTGAGTAAACGATGCTTGTATCGCCTCAATCCTCTCTAGTTTAATCTGATCTTCATATGGCATTACTGGATGCTTACCCCAAATCGGTCCCGGCCAAGCAGGATCATCAGTAAACCTAGCAACATGATGAATGTGCAATTGTCTAACAATGTTTCCTAATGAAGCCACATTTAACGTTTCAGGTTCAAATAATTGCATCAATACTTTTGAAGTCAAATTTGAATCCTGATTAAGCAAATGTTGTTGCGCTTCCGATAATTGATGTAATTCACTCAAGTTGGCTATTTTAGGAATCAAAATCAACCAAGGGTACTGCGCATCATTCATCAGACGTACGGTACACAATCGTAAATCAATGACAAAGTCAGTGTCGACTTGTAAGCGAGTGTCTAAGACAAATCCGGCATTCATATTAATTCCAAATCATGAAGTCCAATCTCAACAACGGTTAATAATGCCCGTTGTCCAACCGCCACGCTCGCGTTTGGAAACACAATGGCTTCTTCATCTGCCAAAACAGGATATTGTCGAGATTGTTTATCATCAAAAGTTGCTGTGGCCAAAACATCACCACGTTGGTAACGTGTAAAATTTGGCGTGTCATCAGCAAAGTGTAACTCAAAAGAATCCGTTTCACGCAGAATCGTTTGCGCAATATCAAACAAAAGCGGTGTCTCTTCACTGTCGGGATCAAACGTATCATCTGTAATTAAATCATGCAAAAAGACGTCACTTTGGGTAAAGTCCTCACGATTATTTTGCCCAAATGCCCTCACCTTGCCTAATTCAACTGTAAATGCATGTGCATCACAATGTTTGCTCGTAAAATATGAATACGTTGTCGTTGGATTATGTGATAACAAGATGGCTTGAATACCTGCACTGGCTAACCAATTCATTTGTTGCCGGCTGTAAGGCTTTCCATCCAAGTAGGGGTATACGGCAAATCTTGGATATTTTGCATCGCGTATGGCCGTATGTAAATCATAATGAAATTTGCGATCGCGGTTGTGACATTCAGCAAAGAATTGACGAGTATACTGTTCTAACTGTTTTGCACGAAGCGCTTCTGGACAAGACTTATAATGTTCGTGCATGCCATCAAACAATCTATTCATATTGACATCAACAAATCGCTCGCCAATATTCATCGCAGCAAGATTAGCAAATTGAAATTGTACTTTTACCTTTGGGGTAATGCTTTGAGTCAGCAACGCTTCAACTAAATCTGAGCACATTTCTATAGGTGCAGTTTCATTGCCATGAACCCCACAACTTAAGACAATATGACGGATCTCACTTGGATTATAATGAGCAGGTGCAAACTCAATAATCCCCGCATCAATGACGGATACTCGAGTCCCATTTGCCAAAATACTTTGATGTGGTTGTATTTGGTCAGGCATAAAACGAGAACGCTCTAAAAATGTCTGCATTCGACGTATACTGTAAAGTTCTACTTTGCTGTATTTTACCTATTTGCCATCCATGCCACAATAAAAAAGGAGCCACTGGGCTCCTTCATCAAACGCACTATTATGTCAGTCTTTAATTTCACAAGGTGTTAACTGCCAAATGTTATTCACATAATCGCGAATCGAACGGTCAGAGGTAAATTTACCCATATGTGCCGTATTCAAAATTGCCATACGTGCCCAATTACTCTGATCGCGATATGCTTTGTCTAGATCTTCATGCGCTTTGGCGTAACTTTCATAATCCGCTAGACATAAATAAGGATCGCCCCCATCTAATAAACTGTGTTTAATGTTACTCAAAGCACCTGGCTTACCTGGCGTAAAGTAATCCGTATCCAACCAGTCAATAACGGCTTTTAATTCAGCATTGGCATAGTAATAATCATATGGATTATACCCTTTTACTTTAAGAGCCTGTACTTCATCAACAGTTAAACCAAAAATGAAAATGTTGTCATCTCCAACTTCTTCAGCAATTTCGATATTCGCACCATCTAGAGTACCAATCGTTAATGCACCATTGAGGGATAACTTCATATTACCAGTACCAGATGCTTCTTTACCTGCCGTTGATATCTGTTCAGAAACATCCGCTGCAGGAATCATTTTTTCAGCTTGAGACACGCGATAATTCGGCAAAAACACAACTTTCAGCTTGTGGTTCACGCGTGGATCATGATTGACCTTTTCAGCTACTGCATTAATGGCGTAAATGATATCTTTTGCCAATTTGTAACCCGGTGCAGCCTTTGCGCCAAAAATAAAGACTCGAGGATGCATGTCATAGCTTGGGTTTTCGAGTAATCGACGATACAAAGCCAAAATATGTAATAAATTCAAATGTTGACGTTTGTACTCATGTAAACGTTTAATTTGAATGTCAAATATAGCCTTGGTATCTACTTTAATACCCGTTAATTTAAAAATTTCTTTGGCTAAATCAACTTTATTGTCTTGTTTCACTTTCATAAATGCTTTTTGGAATTTTGCCTCATCAGCAAACGCGGCAAGCCCAGTTAACTTATCCAAATCCAAAGGCCAATCTTTGCCTATCTTTTTATCGATTAGTTTTGACAAACGGGGATTACAAGCCTTTAACCAACGACGAGGAGTGATGCCATTCGTCACATTTGTCAACTTCCCAGGCGTCATATGTTCAAACTCGGGGAATAGATTGGCTTTGACCAATTTAGAGTGAATTTGAGCAACACCATTGACTTTAAACGAACCAATAACAGACAGGTTACCCATACGCACCATTTTTTCATCTGCTTCTTCTATGATAGAAAGCTTTGCCTTCATGGCATTATCACCCGGCCAAACCTTTTCTACTTCAGCTAAGAAGCGGTGATTAATCTCATAGATGATTTCAATATGACGAGGCAATATCTTCTCAATCATACGCACAGGCCATTTTTCTAGCGCTTCTGGCAAGAGTGTGTGATTAGTGTAAGCAAATACTTGACTAGAGATCTCCCACGCCGTATCCCAATCTAACTCTGCACGGTCGACCAAAATACGCATTAGTTCAGGAATCGCAATCGCTGGATGGGTGTCATTGAGTTGGATCACAACTTGTTCAACAAAACGTGACCAGTTATCACCATGCGCACGTTTATAACGACGTATAATATCTTTTAGTGAGCAAGCACAGAAAAAATACTGCTGAATTAAACGCAGTTCTTTACCTGCTTCCGTTTCATCATTAGGGTAAAGGACTTTAGAAATCGTTTCAGCTTGAACGTTTTCACGTTGCGCATCAACATAGCCACCAGCATTAAACACATCCCAATTAAAATAATCTGACGCTTCTGATTGCCATAGACGTAGGACATTTACGGTTTTGCCACCGTATCCAACGACCGGAACATCCCATGGTACCCCTTTGACAATCATGCCTGGGTGCCACTCTTTAGTGATCCCGCCATTATCATTGTATTTGGTTTCAACATAACCATAGAGTGGGATTTCTTGAATCGACTCCGGACGACAAATCTCCCATGGATTTCCGTAATCACGCCAGCTATCAGGTCGTTCTATTTGCTGATTGTCACGGATCTCTTGACGGAATAAACCATGCTCGTAATGAATACCATAACCAATCGCAGGTAAATCCTGCGTCGCAAGAGAATCTAAGAAACACGCTGCGAGCCGACCAAGGCCACCATTACCTAAGGCCATATCAGGTTCTTCTTCCAAAATATCAGTCAAAGACACACCCAACTCTTGCAGCGCCTCATCTGCAGCCTCAAATACACCAAAATTATGCATATTGTTAGACAGCAAGCGCCCCATCAGAAACTCTGCTGATAGGTAATGAACCGCACGGGTGTCATTTATATAGTGTGTTTTTTGGGTTTTCCGTAACCCTTCTAACACCAACTCCTGGACTGCAGCAGAAGTCGCTTTCCACCATGCATGGTTATTGGCCTTATTCTCATCCGTACCTAACGTTGAATGAAGATGACGCACAACAGCGCCTTTAAATGTCTGCTTGGTAATTGATGAACTTGTCATAATCCACATATCTTAAAGTTAATAACTTCGATAAGTGTAACAGTGGTTAATTCATTTTTATGTTAAAATTAAGTTAACAAATAAGTTTTTTGCAATGCATTCGTTTGCAAACACCTATTTATTAACATTTTATTTACAATAATTAACACAAAACAAACAAACTGAGCTATTTAATTACGCTTGCGACCAAATTTTGTGCATCCTCTAATAGCAACTCAAGATGAGTTTCTGACACAAAACTCTCCGCATAAATCTTATAAACATTTTCAGTACCAGATGGTCGAGCCGCAAACCAGCCATTTGCAGTGCTCACCTTTATTCCACCTATTGCAGCATTATTCCCTGAGGCGTGTGTCTCTATTCGTATAATGTCTTCTCCAGCAATGCGCGTTGAAGTCACGCTTTGGGCATCCATTGAACTTAATGCATGTTTTTCAGCGAGACTCGCGGCCACATCGACTCTTTTATAAAATGGCGTCCCATGTTGTTGGGTGAGTTTTGCGTAATACTCTCCAGGATTCATACCTGTCTTTGCGGTAATTTCGGCCGCTAGTAAACACAAAATGAAGCCATCTTTATCCGTTGCCCAAGGTGTCCCGTCTTTACGCAAAAATATCCCCCCTGCACTTTCCTCTCCGGCAAACGCTATAGATTGCTCCAACAAGCCTGAAACAAACCATTTAAACCCGACAGGCATTTCAGACAATTGCGCACCTTTGGCATTGACCACACGATCAATCATTGAACTTGAGACAAGTGTTTTTCCAATTGCAGCGTTGTTTGGCCAATACGGTCGATGCTCTAAGACATAATCGATGGCTACGGCCAAATAATGATTCGGATTTAATAAGCCATGTGTGGGAGTTACGATACCGTGTCGATCAAAATCGGCATCATTGCCAAACGCCAGATCATAATCTTTAGCGTATGCAAGTAACCCCGCCATAGCGTAAGGGGAGGAGCAGTCCATGCGAATTTGACCATCTTTATCTAAAGTCATAAAGCGAAACGTAGGATCAATGTTGTTATTTACAACTTCAATATCCAGTTGATAAGTCTCTGCAATACGTTGCCAATAACGCATTCCTGAGCCACCAAGGGGATCAACAGCGATTCGCAATTTGGCGGTTTGAATGGCTTCGATATCTACTACATTGACCAAATCTTGAATATAATCATCCATGAAATCAATTTCAGTCACATATTCTGACGCCATTGCCTCTGCGATATTGATGCGTTTTACTTCGACATTTGCGTTAGCCAGTAACTCATTTGCACGTTGTTGGATTTGACTCGTTGCGTCACTATCAGCCGGACCGCCATGGGCAGCATTGTACTTAAAGCCACCATCTTGTGGCGGATTGTGCGATGGCGTGATAACCACACCATCCGCCACGTCATCATACTTGGCATTGTGCTGCAAAATTGCTCGTGAGATCACAGGCGTCGGCGTGTAATCTCGATGTTGCTGCACCACCATATTGACATGGTTGGCAGCCAGTACTTCTATCGTCGTGGTTAACGCTGCTTCAGATAAAGCATGTGTATCCATACCTATAAAACATGGGCCTGTATGGCCTTGTTCTTTTCGATATTCGGCTAATGCTTGAGTAATGGCAGCAATGTGAGCATCGTTAAATGACAGATTAAACGCACTGCCGCGATGACCTGATGTACCAAAACTCACCGCTTGGGTTGGCTCGTTTACGTCGGGTTGCAAGCTGAAATAATCACTGATGAGTTTTGGAACGTTGATCAAATGTTCACTTTTTGCTGGCTGACCAGCGAGAGGATGTAATGCCATGCGCTTCCCTGTCAATAAAAGATAGTTAATTCAATTCATTACAGTATATAAACATTTATAAGCAATCTCATCTGTTTTTGACTATGTTTTTATAAAGAATGTTGAACACATTACCTATGCATGCAGCAAGCTCTTAGGCAAGTAAATAAGTACCGATAGTAAAAAATGGACATTAAAAAACCCCGAGGAGCATGACTCATCGGGGTTTTTAATATTTAGAAAAACTTACTTAGCTTCTTTGCGTGCTTTCGCTTCTTCGATAACCGCTTCTGCTACGTTCTGTGGACATGCACTGTAGTGTGAGAACTCCATCGAGAACTGACCACGACCAGATGTCATTGTACGTAAGTGACCGATGTAACCGAACATTTCTGATAAAGGTACATCAGCTTTGATACGTACGCCAGTTACGCCTGCTTCTTGGTCTTTGATCATACCACGACGACGGTTTAAGTCACCGATAACGTCACCAACGTGATCGTCTGGTGTAAATACGTCAACTTTCATTACAGGCTCAAGTAATTGTGCACCGGCTTTTGGAATTGATTGACGGAATGCACCTTTCGCTGCAATTTCAAACGCTACAGCTGATGAGTCAACGGCGTGGAAACCACCGTCGAATAATTCAACTTCAACGTCTAGTACAGGATAACCCGCTAAAACACCTTCTTGCATCATTGAGGCAAAGCCTTTTTCGATTGCTGGGAAGAATTCTTTTGGTACGTTACCACCCACAACAGTAGATGTGAAAGTGAAACCAGAATTTTGCTCACCTGGCTTAATACGGTAATCGATCTTACCAAATTGACCAGAACCACCAGACTGCTTCTTGTGCGTGTAAGAATCTTCAACTTCTTGAGTGATTGTTTCACGATAAGCAACCTGTGGCTTACCGACTTCAAGCTCAACGCCATATGTACGCTTCAAGATGTCTACTTTGATGTCTAAGTGTAGTTCACCCATACCTTTAAGGATGGTTTCACCAGAATCTTCATCAGTTTCAACTTGGAAAGACGGGTCTTCTGCAACCATCTTACCGATAGCAATACCCATTTTCTCAGTTGAGCCTTTATCTTTTGGAGCAACCGCAATTGAAATTACTGGCTCAGGGAAAATCATTGGCTCAAGTGTACAAGGATGGTTTGGATCACATAATGTGTGACCAGTTTGCACGTTTTTCATACCAACGATTGCAATGATATCACCCGCTTGTGCTGAATCAAGTTCTGTACGCTCATCGGCGTGCATTTCTACCATACGACCGATACGTTCAGTTTTACCCGTTGCAGAGTTAAGTACCGTCATACCTTTGGTCATCTTACCAGAGTAGATACGAGTAAAGTACAGTGCACCAAAACGGTCATCCATGATTTTGAACGCCAACGCACGTAATGGCTCATCAGGAGAAACAATTGCTTTTTCGCCAGTAGGTTCACCCGTTTCTTCGTCTGTTAAGTCTTGCGGATCAACTTCAGTTGGTGAAGGTAAGTAATCAACAACCGCGTCAAGAACTAACTGAATACCTTTGTTTTTAAACGCTGAACCACAGTATGTTGGGAAGAATTCTAGGTCGCGAGTACCAATGCGAATACATTCTTTGATCTGTTCAAGTGAAGGCATTTCACCTTCCATGTATTCCATCAACAAGTCGTCGTTTACTTCTAATGCAGTTTCGATAAGCTCTTCATGATACTGGTCAACTTTATCAACCATATCAGCAGGTACGTCTTGTACTTCATAGTTTTCTGGCTGACCTGAGTCATCCCAGATGTAAGCTTTCTTAGAAAGTACATCAACCACACCAACAAAATCATCTTCAATACCAATTGGTAAAGTCATAACCAGAGGCTTAGCACCTAGGACTTTCTTGACCTGCTCAACGACGCGATAAAAATCTGCGCCCATACGGTCAAGCTTGTTAACAAAGATCAAACGAGATACTTCTGACTCAGTCGCATAGCGCCAGTTTGTTTCTGATTGTGGCTCAACACCACCAGAACCACAGAAAACACCAATACCACCGTCAAGTACTTTCAATGAACGGTAAACTTCAACTGTGAAGTCAACGTGTCCAGGGGTATCGATGATGTTCATGCGATGGTCATTCCAGAAACAAGTCGTTGCAGCTGACTGGATTGTGATACCACGCTCAGCTTCTTGCTCCATGAAGTCAGTTGTTGACTCACCGTCGTGTACTTCACCTGTGCGGTGAATCTTACCGGTGAGCTTTAGAATACGTTCTGTAGTGGTGGTTTTACCCGCGTCAACGTGAGCAAAAATACCGATGTTACGATAGAGTGATAAATCAGTCATGGTTACACTTTTAAATTGGTTCAAAAAATCGGGCGGATTATATAGGAAAATACCGCTAAAGTCATAGAGTTTTTAGTTTTTAACCAAAAAATTTTTACGACGACGCTACAAATCACTCTGGCGTAAAATACAGACCGTCACTTCATCGCGGTTATGATAGAGATGCTTCGCTTGCAAAGAAAAGGCTATATTTGCTTGTTTTAACTCTTGTTCGAGTTGCCTGATGCATTGAGTAACCGTGGCAAAACGATCCTGCATCGGCAGTTTTAAATTAAAGATGGCATGTTTGGCATCCCCTCTGACTAACCAATCCAACATGAGTTCAGTGACTCGTTGGGGTTGTTCAATCATATCACATACCAACCACTGTACCGGACCATATACTGGACGATGTTTAAAACCATCCACAGCGTAGTACTCGACCAAACCAGTCGCCATAAGCTCATTTTGCATTTTGCCATTATCAACTGCTTCGACCTGCACACCACGCTTAACCAGTTGATAGCTCCATCCACCAGGACAAGCTCCTAAATCAACTGCTCGGTACCCTTCTCGAAAAAGCTCAGATTGCTCAGCTTTTGGAATAAAGGCATAAATAGCCTCTTCCAATTTGAGGGTTGAGCGACTCGGAGCATCATGTGGCATTTTGAGACGGTGGATACCATTCTCATGGTTGCTTCGATTCTGCGGTAAACTAAGTCCTATATGGGCTTTATCACTACTGGTTAATAAAATATGCCAACACAACCCCGTGATGGGCTTATTAAATTTACGTCGATAAAGCAGTTCCTTACCTCGCATAGCTTGACGCAACGGCACTGCAAATTTGCGACTAAACTTGCTCAAATGCTTGCCCGCTTCGGTATCGGGAACCTCAACCACACACGTCTGTAATGCTTGCTCCGATTCAGGTATGACAGATAACACACTGCTCACTCGATCGTCTTCGTGTAAATGCACAGGATGCGCAACCAAAAACACCAATTGTCGAGCAAACATCAATTCTGAAAATAGCACTTGCTTAGAGATGGTTCTAAGCGCTTGACTCTGATGAAAGTAGTAACAAGCAAACCCAGCGTGTTTTGAAAACTTAGAGTATCCTGATATTGCTGACTGTGCAAAATAAGCACTTAACTCATCCGCCATTTGACTGGCATAAGTTTCACGGCAATAACACAATATACCTATGATCTTAAAATCTGGCACAAATGGATTAGATAATTTCATACTGTACTTACATTGAGTCTCTTTGATTAGGGATTGTGCGGATAATGTATATTATTAAAAGCAACCATGAGATCAGCAAAGAAAGTCCCCCAAACATGGTAAATTTGCTCCAAATTAAGATATTAAACAGGTATTTGGCATATATTGTGCCTGAAAATAACAGAATCCCTAATCCAGCAAACAGCTGAACAAAAACCGTCAATGTTGCACGACTAGCAAAATGCGATAGGCTGACAATTAAAATAACGAAAACATGTACTATGTGCATCAACAAAGCATTATCAATACTTCGCTGTGCCATGTCACTCAATTCTGTTTGATGCGAAACATAAGCACTCAGAGCAACAAAAACGAAACCAGCAAACGCGGCAAATGCAGTCAAACATTGAGACAAACGATCAAGCCTATTCATTTTCATCGCCTTGTATAAATTGAGCAATTTGAAGGGCTGCAGTATGCATATGTTCAACCTGTGTCAAACCACTTTTTTGTCGTGGTTTAAAACTATGATCGCCATCTTTTAGATAATTCACGTTAATATTTGGCGGTAATGAATATGATTCAATTTCGGTCACATTACCAAACGTGTCTCGTTCACCCTGAGCAATCAAAACCGGTTGTTTTATCTCTTGCAGTACTTCAAGTCGAGTGTTTTGGGGTTTTCCAACCGGATGAAATGGATATCCTAATACTGCCACACCTTTGACCCATTCCAACTGCGATGCAACATGGCAAGCCACTCGACCGCCCATCGACTTACCTCCCACCCAAAGCTGAGCATTGGGCTCACGATGTCGAATTTCAGTCATAACTTGTGTGTATTCTTCAATTAATTTTGGCAAACGTGTAGGTGGGACTTTTTTATCTTGTGCATAAGCTTTTTGCATATAGCCAAAATTAAACGTCCAAGTATTAATTCCCCGTTCACTCAATAATCCTTGAACGGTCTGCATAAATTCATGACGAATGCCAGCACCTGCACCATGTGCTAACACCAAATGATGATTCGTTTCGGACCGTTTCACATTGAGATCAAACATGCTCTGAAGCTCCATCAATACAGTTTGATGGTGTGTTATCTCGTTTGGGAACAGCACTCTCTTGTTTAACCAGTTCCAGCATCCACTCGCGAAAAGCAGTCACTTTTTCTGATTCATAATGCAGTTTGTCAGCCACCAAATAAAAAGCTTCTTTCGCTGCTATTTTTTGTGGAAATGGGCAAACCAAGCGCCCTGATTCTAATTCGGGTTTTGCTAAAACCGTATTGGCTAATGCCACTCCTTGCCCTAATGAGGCTGCTTGAAGGACATACATAGAGTGGCTAAAGACAGGACCTTGGTTCACATTAATATGAGTTAAGCCATAGTGTCGTAGCCAATTACGCCAGCCATTGCGAGATTCATCGTGCAATAATGTATGCTTATCCAACTCGGTTACTGAATGAAGACGTGGCTCGTTTTCTAACAAGATTGGCGAACACACAGGCGTAATGAATTCATCATGGAGCTTATCCGCCAACACCCCTGACCAGCGCCCTCGCCCATAATAGATGGCCACATCCATATCATCTGTCAGATAACCATCATCAAAATCCACTGCTTTGAGTCGCACATCAATATCTGGATACGCCTGACTGAACAGACTCAAACGCGGCACCAACCATGTACTAGCAAAACTTGGCGGAGAAGCAATCGTAATAGCCCCTTTTGCACCACGCGCGAGCAATTTCTCGGTAGCGTCTGTCACGTGCGCAAATATATCCTTAATGTCGTGATAATAAGCTTGCCCTTCCTCTGTCAAAAACAAATTTCGATTACGTCGCGTAAATAATTTGAGTCCAAGATGCTCTTCTAATAATTTTATTTGATGACTCACCGCAGCTTGTGTCACGAAAAGTTCAAGTGAAGCCTGAGTAAAACTCAGGTGTTTCGCAGCAACGCAAAACACTCGTAAAGCATTAAGTGGTGGCAATCTTTTCATGATACAAGACAAATATTACTGCGCGCTGGTATCTAACGGTGCAAATCCTTTGACGAGCTCATCGACCGCTTTCATTTGCAATAAATAGGGTTCTAACTTAGAAAGTGGTAATGCACAAGGCCCGTCGCATTTTGCTTCATCTGGATTAGGATGCGCTTCGATAAATAAACCTGCAATCCCTAACGCCATCCCCGACCTTGCTAGCTGAGCAGCTTGTGCACGGCGACCATCCGCTGAGGATTCGCGACCACCTGGCTTTTGTAAGGCATGCGTTGCATCAAATACGACTGGGGCCATTGTTTTCATCTCATCCATTGCCAACATATCGACCACGAGGTTGTTATAGCCATAGCATGAACCTCGTTCACACAACATGATTTTTTCATTACCCGCTTCAGCAAACTTTTTGATGATATGACGCATTTCATGAGCGGCTAGAAACTGTGGTTTCTTAACGTTGATCACCGCATCAGTCTTCGCCATGGCGACCACTAAATCGGTCTGTCGTGCCAAAAACGCAGGCAGTTGAATCACATCAACCACTTCAGCAACCGGTGCTGCTTGATATGGCTCGTGCACATCGGTAATGATGGGCACACCAAAGGTTTGTTTTATTTCTGCAAATATCTCCAATCCCTTATCCATGCCTGGACCGCGAAAAGAGTGTACTGATGAACGATTTGCCTTATCAAAACTTGCCTTAAATACATAAGGAATCCCAAGTTTCGTTGTCACCTCAACATAATGCTCTGCAATACGCATCGCAAGATCTCGACTTTCTAACACATTCATCCCGCCGAACAACGTAAAAGGGGCATCATTAGCGACGTGTAAAGAGTTAATGTGGCAAGCAGAAATACTCATAAATATCCTTTAAAATAATGGTGTTTTAGTAATTGCAATATTGACCGTTATTAATAACCATGCGATTGCACCAATATACCCAAGAATTCGCATCCCGTTATTGCGGGCGTATTTGTAGGCCAATGCGCCTAAAGCAACATAACACACAAACCCCAAAATTTTATGCATGACCCAAGTATGCTCAAATGGATTTAATTTTAACGTGCCAAGAAGTCCAAGCGCAGTGAGAAGAATCAAGGTATACAAAATGTGAGGCACAATTTTAAGCCATTTTTTGTCTTTTACTGCCAAATCAAAGTAGTGCGCAACAAATTGTACAGTTAAGACAATCGCCGACAAGCTCACCACTAAATAGTGCATGTGCTTAAACATCATATACATAATATTTTCCTTATTACTTTTTTATTATTTTTACTCGTTCTTCAGAGTGTGAAAACATCAAAACACTAAGACATACGACCTAGAGTGATTCGAGGTTGTTGTGCATAATCGCACAGGGTTTGGATATCTGTAAACCCAGCGCAAGCAAATAAAGCCTGGATAGCACTGCCCTGCGCAAAACCGTGTTCAAGTATTAACCACCCTTCAGAATATAAGTATTGAGGAGCAGACTGAACGATTAAACTGATATCTGCAAGACCATTCTCTGGTGACGTCAAAGCAGATTGAGGCTCAAATCGTATATCGCCTTTTTGTAAGTAAGGGCTATTGGGTTCAACATAAGGTGGATTACTGCATATAATGTGGAATTTTTGATTAATATCATTGAACCAATTACTCTTAAAAACCTCGGCATTGTTGACATTCAACGCTTGTTTATTTTGTTTTGCGAGGGCTACCGCATCTTCTACATAGTCAACACAAACAACTTCTGAATGCGGAGCAGCTTTTGCTATTGATAGACCAATGGCGCCAGTGCCTGTACCTAAATCAAGAATATGAGGTCGGGTTATGTTGGTTATTTTTTGTAAAGACAAATCAACCAACATTTCTGTTTCAGGTCGTGGAATTAAGGTACAAGGGGCAACTGCAAAAATACTGTCGTAAAACCCTTGTTCACCAATAATATAAGCAATAGGTTCACCGTGCATGCGTCTTAACAACATATGATTGAGTTGTATGACTTGAGCGTCGCTTAAATGTTGTTCTGGAAACGCGCGTTGTTGAGTGGCAGAGATGTCACTAATGTGTTCAATCAAACGCATGCTATCTATCCGCGCGTCGGATTTACCATATACCACATTGGGACCTTGCACATTTGCTAAGGCGTTCAGTAAAGCACTTTCAGCTTCAGCTAATATGACTTGGATTTGCCCAGAACTAAGCACTAGTCTTCTGCTAATGCTGCAAGCTGATCGGCTTGATGTTCTTGTCGGATAGGTTCGAGTAAAGCATCTACATCGCCAGCAATGACTTCATCCAATTTATATAGGGTCAGATTGATACGGTGATCCGTCACTCGACCTTGTGGATAGTTGTAAGTACGAATCCGCTCAGAACGATCTCCTGACCCAACCAAGCTTTTGCGCGTTGAGGCTTCTTCTGCTGCGCGTTTTTCTTGTTCAATATTATTTAAGCGTGATTGTAAAACAGACATCGCTTTTGCGCGATTTTTGTGTTGAGAACGCTCATCTTGACATTCAACCACTAAACCGGTGGGGATATGGGTTAAACGAATCGCCGAATCAGTCTTGTTAACGTGCTGACCACCCGCTCCTGACGCTCGGAACGTATCCACTCGCAAGTCTGCTGGATTAATTTCAATCGCTTGAGACTCTGGTAACTCAGCTAAGACAGCTACCGTACAAGCCGAGGTATGAATACGCCCCTGGCTTTCCGTTTCTGGCACACGTTGTACTCGATGCCCACCTGATTCAAATTTGAGCACACCATAGGCACCCTCGCCAATGACATTGACAATAACTTCTTTATAGCCACCATGCTCACCTTCATTGGCAGAAATCAACTCAACTCGCCAGCCCTTGGTTTCAGCGTATCGAGAATACATCCGGAATAGGTCTCCGGCAAAAATAGCAGCCTCATCACCGCCTGCACCAGCACGAACTTCTAAGAAACAATTGCAATCATCTTGTGGATCGCGCGGTAATAACAGCACTTGTAAAGATTGTTCGAGCTCAGTAATCGTCGCTTTGGCGGTTTTGAGTTCTTCTTGTGCCATTTCACGCATATCAGCATCATCTTCGCTCAACATTTCATTAGCCATTGCTAGATCATCGCAAGCGGTTTGATAATCATTAAAATGTTTAACCACATCTTCCAATTGAGAAAACTCTCTTGATAACGCTCTGAATTTGTCTTGATTGCCAATCACGTCAGGATCGCTTAACAATGCCTGAACTTCAGCAAACCGTTCAACCAAATTTTCGAGCTTATGCACGACCGATGCTTTCATGTTTATTCGTTACCTTCTTTGTTTACTGCCACATTAAGTCCCATGGCCTCACTCACTTGAGCTAATAATGTATTGTTACCTTCAGCACTGAGTTGGCCCAGGACTTTGGTTGGACCATGCGCAAGTTGATTGGTGAGCTTGTATGCGAATTCGTCTAAGACAAACTCAACGTCTGCCC
The DNA here is from genome assembly GCA_018623155.1 of Glaciecola sp. GTDB lineage: Bacteria > Pseudomonadota > Gammaproteobacteria > Enterobacterales > Alteromonadaceae > Opacimonas. Next base: position 13,451 of record JAAZVZ010000005.1, on the reverse strand, counting down.
CATCTGAAATTTGTTGTTTAGCTTTGGCCAGCAGTTTATCACGGATTTCTATATTTTTTTCGCGAAATGTTTTAACAACATCAACAGATTCTTGTGCGACTTGCCATTTGGCAAATTCGGTGATCTGCGAACTGATTAGAGATTGTGCAGCCTTAGCGGCTTGTTCGCGATTAGCTAAGTTTTCTTGAACGATTTGTTGCAAATCATCAACAGTGTATAAGTATGCTTCATCAATCTCAGACACTTCCGCTTCAATGTCTCGAGGTACTGCAATATCCACAAATAACATAGGACGATGTCTGCGTTGTGCCAAAGCATGTTCAACCGTACCCTTCCCGATAATAGGCAATTGTGAAGCCGTTGAGCTAATAATAATATCCGCTTGTGCTAAGTGCGATGGTAATTGACTTAACGTGAGCGCTTCACCAGAAAAAGCCGATGCAATGCTTTGTGCCTTGGATAAGGTTCGATTGGCGACGCTGATGTGTTGAGCACCTTGGTCATGTAAATGTTTCGCAACTAATTCAATCGTTTCTCCCGCACCAACCAATAGTACTTTGGAACGCTCGAGATTAGAGAATATCTGTTTGGCTAATTGCACCGCAGCAAATGCAACCGAAACGGCGTTTGCACCAATTTCTGTTTCGGTGCGGACTTTTTTGGCCACTTGGAACGTGTAATCGAATACTTTGCGAAATTGATTGGTCAACGCATCGTGATGTTTGGCATCTAACACCGCCTGCTTAACTTGCCCTAATATCTGCGGCTCACCTAGAATCAGTGAATCGAGACCACTAGCAACTCGCATAATGTGATTTAAAGCGGCTTCATTAATATGTGTGTACGAATGATTTGCAAGTGTATCTAAGTCAATATTATGAAATCGCCCCAGCCATTCTAATAAAACTTCTGGATCTTCTTTTGTACATTGGGCATAGATTTCGGTACGATTGCAGGTAGATAAAACAACAGAACTAGTGATGCCATCGACATCTTGCAAACTCGAAAACGCTCGGGTAACTGCATCAGGCGTAAACGCCACTTGCTCCCTGAGTGCCACGGGGGCCGTTTCGTGATTGATGCCAAAGGCAATGATGGTCATGGTTATCCTACTCTTTATTACGGCGAGCATTGTACGAAAAACCCCTTATGAATAAAAGCAGTTTACGACTATGGATTGTGTTTTGTTGCCTTTGGTTTAGTGGATGTTCCACTCTACCCAAATCTTTACCGCTAAGTAATGCACAAAAATCATCAGAACTTACGCAATGGCAAATGCGTGGCAAGCTCGCAGTGATTACTCCAACAGAAAGACAAGCCGTCAACTTCTTTTGGCAACGTAATAATGAAAATTATCAGACTTTTATCACGACTAGCCTTGGGATAAATGTCTTATCCGCATCACGCAATGAATCCGGCATGAGGCTGACAACCGATGGACAAACATATCAAGCAAGTATGCCAGAGGAATTAATCGTCAAATTGACTGGTTGGCAACTCCCCATCGATCGTCTCAACCATTGGCTAATAGCAGACGTGACAGATAAAGATGGTGAGATAATCAAATATACAGACGGCTTAATTAAAGATTTTATTCCTGCATGTACAGTTAATATGCAGCCATCCTGCCCAACGGAAACTCGTGTTATTTATTCTGATTATCGTAAAGTGAATAAATTGTCATTACCGCACCAGATCACGCTAAAAACTGGTCAACAAACCTTCAAACTCAAAGTCTCAGGTTGGTTATAAATGTACAATCAAATTGATTTTTTAGATGCTTTTTCTCATGTTAAGTGGGCCTCTCCAGCAAAATTGAATCTTTTTTTACACATCACTGGGCAACGAGAAGATGGCTATCACGAATTACAAACCTTATTCCAAATGTTGGACTATGGTGATACGTTGTGCTTCTCTCCTGCTTCCGACAACGAAATTAATTTACTCACCCCAATACATGGCGTTGCAGATGAGGATAATTTGATTGTGAAAGCCGTCCAACTTTTGCACCAAACGACTGGAAATCATTTTGGGGTAAACATTGCGCTGGACAAAAAACTCCCTATGGGCGGGGGTATTGGAGGCGGGTCATCAAATGCCGCCACAACACTTGTGGTGCTTAATAAACTACTCAACCTTGGGTTAAATCCAATTGAATTAGCCGATCTAGGTTTGCAATTAGGCGCTGATGTACCTGTATTTGTGAACGGGATAACCTGTTTTGCCAGTGGCGTTGGCGAAGAGTTTGCACGAGCACCGCAGGACAACAATACATTTTTGGTGATCCACCCTGAAGAACATATTTCGACAGCTGCCATTTTCAAGCACCCGGATTTACCCAGAAATACGCCGATAATGAATTGGCAAGATTATGACTTTACTCAGACACAAAATGATTGTCAGGAATTAGTCGTAAACCTGTATCCTAAGGTTGCAAATTTATTACAGCACTTGTTACACTACGCACCGTCGAGATTGACAGGTACGGGCGCATGCGTATTTGCAATGTTTGACACGGACGATGAAGCTTTGCATGCTTTGCAAGAATTGCGTAAACAGCAAATAGTCGATAATAATACTCATGCATTTATTGCTAAGGGCGTTAGTGAATCACCCTTGCACAGTCAACTAAAAACGCTATTTGCATCACAAGACACGGAATAACCACTGGGGTATAGCCAAGTTGGTAAGGCAGCGGGTTTTGATCCCGCCATTCGTAGGTTCGAGTCCTGCTACCCCAGCCAACTTTTTGACAATTTGATTAAGTGACCGCACTGAGGAAACACCTGTGTCAGACATGAAAATATTTGCCGGTAATGCCGTTCCTGAACTCGCCTGTAAAGTTGCCGAAAGACTTTACACAAAATTAGGAAACGCAACCGTCAGTCGTTTCAGCGATGGTGAAATTTCGGTAGAAATCCATGACAATGTTCGTGGTGCCGACGTCTTCATTATCCAATCTACTTGCGCCCCTACCAATGATAATCTAATGGAATTGATCGTAATGATCGATGCTTTGCGTCGTGCATCTGCGGGCCGTATTACCGCAGTCATTCCTTACTTTGGCTATGCGCGTCAAGACCGTCGTGTACGCTCTGCACGGGTACCCATTACAGCCAAAGTCGTTGCTGATTTTTTATCCAACGTTGGCGTAGACCGCGTGTTAACCATTGATTTACATGCAGAACAAATCCAAGGATTTTTTGATGTGCCAGTGGACAATGCTTTTGGCACTCCCATTTTGTTGGCTGATATGCGCGAACGTGATTTTCATGATCCCGTCGTTGTATCACCTGACATCGGTGGTGTAGTCCGTGCTCGTGCAACAGCAAAATTACTAGACGATATTGATTTAGCCATCATTGATAAGCGACGCCCCAAAGCGAACGTTGCAAAAGTCATGAACATTATCGGTGACGTAAAAGGCAGAGACTGTATCATTGTTGATGATATGATTGATACAGGTGGTACTTTGGCCAAAGCGGCTGAGGCATTAAAGGAACACGGTGCGCGAAATGTATATGCTTATGCCACCCATGCGGTCTTTTCTGGTCGAGCACCTGAAAACCTTGAAGCATCGGTTATTGATGAAATAATCGTTACAGACTCGATTCCTTTGTGCGATAAAATGCAAAAGGTTTCAAAAGTGAAACAGCTTACCCTGTCAGACATGCTAGCAGAAACCATTCGTCGTATTTCCAATGAAGAGTCAATCAGTGCCATGTTCGAGTATTAATGACTGACTTCATAATAGGAATTACTTTATAAAAGGTAGCGATAAGCTACCTTTTTTATTTGTTCAATGCTTTTAACTTGTCGCATGGCATTACAAATGATAAACTTCGTCGCCCTCAAATTGAGGTTAAGCGTGTATCTAGTTAGTTTGATTACACGTAAGGGTTAATCTTGGTCGCAAAGATTAACAACATTAATTATTTAATTGGAGACTATCATGTCTGAAGCTATTTTTAACTTAGATGCTGAAGTCCGTAACGACTTAGGGAAAGGTGCGAGCCGCCGCCTACGTCGTGAAGACAAAGTTCCAGCCATCTTATACGGCGCTGATAAAGAGCCTGTATCTTTGACTCTTGCTCACAATAAACTGATCCAAGCATCAGAATTTGAAGCATTCTACTCACACGTATTAACCCTTAATATTGGCGGTGAAAGTGTAGAAGCTCTTGTAAAAGATATGCAACGCCACCCGTATAAGCCAAAGATCATGCACGTTGATTTTTTACGCGTTGATGCATCTAAGAAAGTACATACACAAGTACCTGTGCACTTCATTAATGAAGACACTGCTCCAGCTATTAAATTGCAAGGCGGTCATGCTGAGCACCACGTAGCTGAAATCGAAGTACTATGTTTGCCAGCGGATTTACCTGAGTTCATCGAAGTTGATCTAACTGAAGTAGCTCTTGGCCAAACATTGCATTTATCTGACGTTAAACTTCCTAATGGAGTTGAGTCTGTTGAACTGGCAAAAGGTGAATCACACGACCTTGCAGTAGTTACTGTAAAAGCTGCTAAAGGCGCTGCTGCTGCTGAAGCAGAAGGTGAAGCTGACGGCGAGTAAGACCGTTGACTAAGATCCAACTTATCGTGGGCCTGGGTAATCCAGGCCCCGAATATCAAAACACTCGGCACAATGCGGGTGAAATGTTTGTCTCATCTTTAGCCAAAACCTTTGGCTGTTCTCTCTCTCCTGAAGCAAAGTTTTTTGGACTCACCGGTCGTACTCGGATCGCGGGTCAAGATGTGCGTCTCCTCTACCCTACGACATTTATGAATCGCAGTGGTAAGTCAGTTGCCGCCATCGCCAACTTTTACAAGATTGATGTGGCAAACATTTTAGTCGCGTTCGATGAATTAGACCTACCTCCTGGGGTGGCTAAATTCAAAGTAGGTGGTAGCTCTACGCAAAACGGAATTCGTGATATTGTCAGTAGTCTTGGCAATCAGAAAGACTTTTATCGTTTGCGGATTGGTATTGGTCATCCTGGTCATAAAAATAAAGTGACTGGGCATGTCTTGGGGAAAGCGCCACAAACCGAACAAGCCAAAATTGACGCCAGTATTGATGAAGCAATTCGTTGTACTGAAATATTATTAAAAGACGACTTAGTCACTGCACAGCAACGTCTGCACAGCTTTAATGCTGAATAGACGTTCAGCTTGTTTTGTGACGTAATTTGAGGAATGACTCATGGGTTTTAAATGCGGCATCGTTGGTTTACCAAATGTTGGTAAATCCACTTTATTTAATGCGCTAACCAAAGCCGGTATCGAAGCGGCTAACTTTCCGTTTTGTACCATTGAACCAAATACAGGAGTTGTTCCTGTTCCAGACCCTCGTTTAGACGCATTAGCCAATATTGTTAATCCACAAAAAGTCATTCCGACTACGATGGAGTTTGTTGACATTGCAGGATTGGTCGAAGGTGCGTCAAAAGGAGAAGGTTTAGGTAATAAATTTTTGGCAAATATCCGTGAAACCGATGCTATTGGTCACGTAGTTCGTTGCTTTGACGATGAAAACATTGTCCACGTCGCGGGTAAAGTTGACCCAGCTGAAGACATTGATGTCATCAATACTGAGCTTGCCTTGGCGGATCTGGATAGTGTAGATAGAGCGATTATTCGTGTCAGTAAACGCGCTAAAGGTGGCGATAATGATGCCAAATACGAACTAAAAGTTTTAGAAAAAATCAAACCACATCTTGATGAAGGCCAATTGTTACGTGGCGTTTCTTTGGAAAAAGAAGAACATGCAGCCATTGCTTACATGAACCTTCTTACATTGAAACCCACTATGTACATTGCCAATGTCAACGAAGATGGTTTTGAAAACAACCCTTATTTGGACAAAGTGCGTGAGATTGCCGACAACGAGGGCGCTGTTGTAGTCGTAGTATGTGCAGCCATTGAGGCGGAAATTTCTGAGTTGGAAGATGAAGATAAAGCGGAGTTTTTATCTGAAATGGGCTTAGATGAGCCAGGATTAAATAGGGTCATCCGTGGTGGCTATAATTTACTTACTCTAGAGACCTATTTTACCGCTGGGGTAAAAGAAGTCCGCGCATGGACGTATCCAATAGGTTCAACTGCACCGCAAGCTGCAGGGAAAATCCATACTGATTTTGAGAAAGGCTTTATTCGCGCTGAAGTCATCGGGTTTGATGACTACGTAGAGTGCAACGGTGAATCAGGGGCAAAAGACGCAGGTAAATGGCGTTTGGAAGGAAAAGATTACATCGTTAAAGACGGCGATGTCATTCACTTCCGGTTTAATGTTTAACCACGATTTGTGTCAATAAAAGGTCGGTTTTACCGGCCTTTTTTGTATAAGTAAATCCTATAAAATATTGCTGATTACTCAATATTTAAACAAGATGCTTATTTTGCCAACTATTTAGCAAAAAAGGTTGACGCAAGCATTCGATATGTCCATAATACGCGCCACTTCTAAGACACAGCAATGTGCTTGAAGTAACCATGGCTACGTAGCTCAGCTGGTTAGAGCACATCACTCATAATGATGGGGTCGCAAGTTCGAATCTCGCCGTAGCCACCATTTTACTTTTTGTAAAATGACCGGAGACATGCGGAAGTGGTGGAATTGGTAGACACGCTGGATTTAGGTTCCAGTGCTTCACGGCGTGAGAGTTCAAGTCTCTCCTTCCGCACCATCTGCTGGGGTATAGCCAAGTTGGTAAGGCAGCGGGTTTTGATCCCGCCATTCGTAGGTTCGAGTCCTGCTACCCCAGCCATCTCTCTATTTGACACATTCATGTATCCACTGGGGTATAGCCAAGTTGGTAAGGCAGCGGGTTTTGATCCCGCCATTCGTAGGTTCGAGTCCTGCTACCCCAGCCATGAATCGCACAGAAATTCTCCAAAGCATATCGTTTATAGACTAATTGTTTTATAATCTTCTCCAATAATTAGAATAAACGTCCACTATTTTCATGATCCACGAACTCGTTGCATTTATTAATAACATCCTTTGGGGTGACGGCCAAATTTTGATCTACATGCTGTTGATTACTGGCATCTGGTTTACTTGGCGTCTTCGTCTATTACAAGTCATTGACTTCAAACACATGTTCAGTCTTCTTCGAGGCTCAACCGCTTCAGACAGTCGTGGTATTTCATCATTTCAAGCACTGTGTACTTCTCTATCCGCTCGGGTGGGTACCGGAAATCTTGCCGGTGTTGCAGTAGCCATTTCTCTTGGCGGTGCGGGTGCTGTGTTCTGGATGTGGGTCATTGCATTTTTAGGCATGGCAACTGGATACGCTGAAAGTGTTCTAGGTCAAGTTTACAAGGTCAAAGACGCCAACGGTGAGTTCCGTGGTGGTCCTGCATACTATATAAAACAAGGCTTAAACAAATCCTGGTTAGCAATTATCTTCTCTCTGTGTCTGTTTTTGGGGTATGGATTTATTTTTTCAGCCGTACAAGCCAATACTATTACGGATGCGCTGAACAATGCTTATAACATCGATACACTCTATTCTGGCTTAGTCATTATTATCTTGGCTGGATTAATTGTGGTCGGTGGCCTCAAAACCATTGCGCGCTTTGCTGAATGGATTGTTCCGTTTATGGGGCTTGCCTATGTTGCCGTTGCCTTGGTCATTACCATCATCAATATTGATTTACTGCCAGCGGTGTTATGGCAGATTATCGCGGGTGCGTTTGGTTTAGAAGAAGCCGCTGCAGGGACTTTTGCCGCTGCGGTTAAATACGGTGTTATGCGAGGGTTGTACTCAAATGAGGCTGGTTCTGGTTCAGTTCCTCACGCTGCTGCAGCCGCTACTCCACACCCTAACCATCCCGCATCACAAGGATATGTCCAAATGCTGGGGGTATTTATTGATACGATGATTTTGTGTACGGCAACCGCATTTATTATTTTGCTCGCTGGTGGCGGCCAATCCGAACAAATGGAAGGAATACGTTTAACGCAAACTTCGATGAGCTTTCATTTAGGAGACGTGGGTGCTGATTTCGTAGCCGCTGCTATTGCTCTATTTGCTTTCACGTCAGTCGTTGCAAATTATGCTTATGGCGAATCCAACTTGCATATATTTAAACTAGATAATAAATACGGTCGCTGGGCATATACTGCAGGATATCTGGCCATGATTTTGTGGGGATCAATGGCTGCTCTGCCCAAAGTTTGGGCCGCTGCGGATATGGCACTCGGTTTGATGACCGTTATAAACATCATTGCAATTGTCTGGCTGACACCCACCATAGTGAACATCAGTCGCGATTATATTAGCAAACGCAAGTCTGGGCAGGATATGGAATACAAAGCCGGAGACTGCGAGATCCAAGGCGAATCTGAGAAAGGGATTTGGTAATGTTTACTGTAGCTGGGTGACTTTATACCCTTTGCTTTCGAGCATGGCCAGTACACTGTGCTCGCCCGCCAAATGCAAGACACCCACCAACACAAATTCCGTGTTATCGTCGGCAAACATGGTCTCAATCTGAGGTATCCAGCGCTGGTTCCGGTTTTTCAATAGTAAATCATAAATGCGCGGAAATTCAGTGGGCATATCCGCAATGCCCACATCTGCCATGGTTTTCATGTCCCCACTGCGCCAAGCGGATAACATTCCATCTAATACAAGCTTGGCCGTCGCCGTTTCTGTTACCGAATACGATACGAATACGTCTTCTTGTCCCTGTGCCATACTATTCATCATATCCAGTTGCTCTTGAGGAGATTCTAGCCAAGCAATGTTTTTATTATCTTGTGTCGCTTTATCGAAAAATATTTTATCTACTCCATCTTGAGTTAATCCCAAAAGTTGTAATTCAATAAACGTGATTGTAAATCCCAATAATGAGGGCTTCATTGGTAAAAAGTTTTCAACTGGAATACTGCGTTGTTGAAGATATGAGTTCACCAGTTCGACCGTTTCGGGTTTGAGTACATCAATAAACGTTCGACCGTCGTCAAATACCATATCTTGCATGATCAGTTGTTGGAATTGAGCACTTTCCATAAACGCCATTTCGGATTCAAATATCAATTCATCACTGTTTGCGTAAATATTATTAAACTGTTGAGGCAGAGGTAATTCTGAAGCGGGTAAAACATGTACTGTTCCGCCAATAAATAAAGTATCGCCATCCGGTGCTGTGACTTGCCAGATTGAGGTGGCTGAAACTGAATGAGAGAGAATGAGAACTAGAGCAAGTAGCGTCCATTGCATAAATAATGTCCTGATGATGTGTGTTTTATAAAATGTAGACTAAAACGCGAGCATTACCAACTGTACAATTAACATAATCATAATCAAAGGCCAGATGAAGCGACTCAGTTTACTGCTGGTTTCATCGCTAACACGAAGGTTAGATTTTTCTATGAGAGGGATAAATATGATCAATGCCAAAAACAATACACCGAGTAAAACCAAAACTTCCATCGTAAACTCCTTATTTTAAACCCATTGCATGCTTGATAACTTGCCGTTTTGCCAAACCCCCACGTTGAGCTAAGAACAAACCTAAATTGCGCAATGGCTTTAATACCGCATTGGTGTTTGAGAACAAATGATATAGAACATCCATACTATTCATCATTTGAGCATTTGCTGCCTGTCGAGGTAGCTGATAGTAACGTTTGAGAGATTTTTGTTCGGCAATGACATTCAATAAACAACGGACATCCGCAAAACCGAGATTAACGCCCTGCCCCGCTAAAGGATTAATCGCATGTGCTGCATCACCAATCAAAATCACTTTGTCTTTGACATACTGCTGAGCATGCATACGCACCAATGGAAAACGGGCTTGATTCAAGATCTCAAATTCTCCAACTTCAGCAGGAAAGTGTGCCTTAATCGCTTGGGTGAGTTCTTGGGGATTCATCATTTCAAGCTCTGCTAAACGCTGTGGCGAGTCATACCAAATTAAACTAGCATAGTGTTCATGCATAGGTAAAAAGGCCACAGGACCTGAGGGTTTAAACGCTTGCCAAGTCAATGCTTGCGCCGCTTGAGCTTGCTCCTCAGAAGCATAGTGATTGCGCACATTAATCCCCATCGCTTGTTGGTCATATTCCCAACCTACTGTCGCAATACCAGTTTGCTTTCGTACTTGCGAATGCACACCGTCGGCGGCGATAACCCAATCTCCAGTTAACAGTTTGCCAGATTCGGTTCTTACCACCGCTTTAGATGAGTCAATCGAGGATGCTTTGTCGTTCAATATAGTGATGTGCTCATCGGCTTGCATGGCTTGTGCTAAACCGAGTTGAGTAATGCGATTTTCAACAAAATACCCCAACAAAGATTGACCCACTTCACTCGCGTCAAATTGTGTTTTGGCCCAAGTTTCTTCCCAAACGGCTAGGGAAGAGTATGGTTGCACGCGCATGGTTTGAATATGCGACCACGCCCCCAAATCGTCCAATAATTGCACACTTGCCATGGCTAGAGCAGACATTCTCAAATCAGGTCCTTGCTCAGACGAGTACTCTTTGGCAGGAAAAGCTTCCAAAACGATTACGCTATGGCCTAATTGTGCTAATCCTAACGCGGCAGCCGAACCCACCATACCGCCACCGACGACGATATATTCTGCGTTATACGTTGCTTGAGTCATGCTCTGAACTCCTGAGAAAAACAATGATATTCCTTATACGTAATAACCCCTATTATGTGTCACTCCTGATCCGTGCGCAATACTAGTCTTTATGAACAATGTCCTGTAAAATCACCCCGTTTTCGATTCTTTGCATACAAGGTCTATACGACAGATGAGCCAAAAACTCTATATCAAAACTTGGGGTTGCCAGATGAACGAGTACGACTCGGAAAAAATGGCCGATTTACTCGATTCTACACACGGATATTCTGCAGCTGAAACAGCTGAAGAGGCTGATGTCATCTTGCTGAACACCTGCTCAATTCGTGAAAAAGCCCAAGAAAAGGTATTTCATCAACTCGGACGTTGGAAAAATCTCAAAAAAACGAACCCTGACCTAATCATTGGTGTCGGTGGTTGTGTGGCGTCTCAAGAAGGTGATCATATTCGTCAACGCGCGCCATATGTCGACATTATTTTTGGGCCACAAACTTTGCATCGCCTACCAGAAATGATCAATGATATTAAAGAAGGGAAACCTGCTGTTGTGGATATTTCGTTTCCCGAAATAGAAAAATTTGACCGCTTACCTGAGCCTCGTGCAGAGGGCCCAACCGCCTTTGTTTCAATTATGGAAGGCTGCTCTAAATACTGCACATTTTGTGTAGTACCTTACACTCGCGGGGAAGAAGTCTCTCGCCCTGTCGACGATGTGTTGTTCGAAATCGCACAATTGGCTGAACAAGGCGTTCGTGAAGTCAATTTATTAGGACAAAACGTCAATGCGTATCGCGGTGACCATCACGATGGGAGTATTTGTCGCTTTGCTGAATTACTTGAGCTCGTAGCTTCAATCGATGGTATTGACCGGATTCGTTATACAACCTCTCACCCAGTTGAATTTACCGATGACATCATTGCGGCTTACGCCAGCATACCTGAACTAGTGGACCATTTGCATCTCCCTGTGCAAAGTGGCTCAGACCGTATTTTGAATTTCATGAAACGCGGCCATACGGCACTCGAATACAAGTCCAAGATCCGCGCATTGCGAAAAATCCGTCCAAACCTTTCAATGTCTTCTGATTTTATTATTGGATTCCCTGGTGAAACACAAGAGGATTTTGGCGATACAATGAAATTGATCGACGACATTGGCTACGACCTAAGTTTCAGTTTCATCTATTCCACTCGTCCGGGAACGCCGGCTGCTGACATCGTGGATGATGTAACCGAGGATGAGAAAAAGCAGCGATTATACATTTTGCAAGACCGAATCAATCAGTCTGCACAACGCATTGCTCGAAATATGCTGGATACGGAGCAACGTATTTTGGTCGAAGGCCCATCCAAGAAAAATCCAATGGAGCTTACCGGACGTACTGAAAACAATCGTGTCGTCAATTTTGAAGGTTCGCCCGATATGATTGGGCAGTTTGTCGATGTCAAAATCACCGATGTCTATACCAATTCATTGCGTGGAGACATCATACGTCGTGAAAGCGATATGGGATTGCGCGTTGCGGTATCGCCACAAAGTATCCTAGCCAAACAACAAGATACCTTGGGCGTAAACATTGTTACGCCACACATTGCATAAACCGTTTTAGAGGCCTTTTTGAGTAACTTAGAATCCAACGAACTTGTTTTAGAAGCAGATAATAAACGTCTTGCTAGCTTATGCGGACCCTTTGATGACAATATCAAACACTTAGAAAGGCGTTTGGGGGTTGAAATTACCTACCGCAATAATCACTTTAAGATATTAGGTGAAAGCCAAGCCTCTAACATCGCAATTGATCTCTTAAGAAGCTTATTTGTAGAAACAGCTCCCGTAAAAGGTGTGATTCCAGAATTATCAGCGGATCAAGTGCATCTTGCAATCCAAGGTGCAAACGTGCTTGACCAAGTGAGCGAAGATGAGCTGAACCCATACGGTAAACAGGTTCATATTAAAACCAAACGCGGTATCATTAAACCGCGCAACCCCAATCAAGCCCAATATGTCGCAAATGTCATCAACAACGACATTGCTTTTGGAGTGGGTCCTGCTGGTACGGGTAAAACGTATTTGGCAGTGGCATGCGCAGTGGATGCATTAGAGCGTCAAGAAATCCGTCGCATTTTGTTAACTCGACCAGCCGTTGAAGCTGGTGAAAAACTTGGTTTTTTACCGGGTGACTTATCACAAAAAGTCGACCCTTATTTGCGCCCTCTCTATGATGCGTTATTTGAAATGCTTGGTTTTGAAAAAGTCGAAAAGCTCATTGAGCGCAACGTGATTGAAATTGCGCCTCTCGCCTATATGCGAGGAAGAACACTCAATGACGCATTTGTGATCCTAGATGAGTCACAAAATACCACCACTGAGCAAATGAAAATGTTCCTAACCCGTATTGGCTTTAACTCCAAAGCGGTCATCACAGGTGACATTACTCAAGTAGACTTACCACGGGGCGTTCGTTCGGGTTTGCGTCATGCAATAGAAGTTTTACAGGACGTAGAGGATATCTCATTTAATTTTTTCAATGCCCATGACGTGGTTCGTCATCCCGTAGTGGCTCGTATTGTGCAAGCTTATGAAACTCATGATGCCGAAGTTGCTAAACGCAAAGCGGAAGAAAAAGCCCAAAAACTAGCCCAGCAAACAGCCAAAGACAATCATGCCAATTGACATAGATGTACAAATAGCGGTTGATGCTCAGAACATCCCCCAACATGGTCAAATTCAACAAACCATTCAAACCACCTTGGAGCATATTGATCTCAACGCTGCCGAAATGACGGTTCGCATCGTCTCCTTGGAGGAATCTCAACAACTCAATCATGAATATCGCGAC
>JAAZVZ010000045.1 GCA_018623155.1 Glaciecola sp. | reverse complement strand
ATTTTGAACATATACATAGGACTCTTCATTTTCATAAATGACTGATTGCAACGGTACCGCTAATTTCGTTTTACCGGTCTCAACCGTGATTTTGGCGCTTAATTTGCGCCCCGGCTGTAACTCCTGTGCGTCTTGTTGTGTGATACTCGCGGTGAGCGCAAAGTATTTGGTGGGGTCACCTCGTTGGATTTCACTTGGGAATTTGGCAACCTCCAAAATCTGACCGGAAAATATTTTGTCAGGAAACGCATCTAAACGAAAATCAATGTGATGCCCAGGTGCAAGCTCGATGGCTTCATTGGCTAGGACGTACAATGATGCTTGTAGGTTTGTCAAATCAGGGATTTGCGCAATAGGACTACCAGGGAAAACGGTATTGCCGACAGCCGGTTTCTCGCCTCGTCGATCTTTCATATACAAAATTAAGCCATTACTAGGTGCTCTAACTTCGAGTTGATTCAATGCCATTTGATGTTGTTTAAGCTTCTTTGCGTGACCTGATTTACGGATGTCGAGTACAGATTGTTCTGAGGCATGTTGCTCATCAACAGAGGACTCTTTCCAATCGAGAAAACCGTCTTTGGCCTCCAAAAAATCGCGATTTGCCATGGTATCGATGATCTCTAATTTGGAGTAAAGACGTAAATCATCAATGGCGAATTGATCGACAAACTGAAATTCTGCATCAACAAATGTTTGCTCCACAGCAATATCATTCTTTTCTTGAGTTTGCTCGGCTACTCCAGCAAGAATGTCTTGCTGAATTTTACGCATAGCAAATTCCTCTTCTAGTTTCTGTCGCATGATGCGCTCAGAATCAAATCGCGCAATCACGTCACCCGCTTTGACTTGAGTATTTTCTTCGATTAACCAAGATAAGACCATTGGACGCCGACCTGGAGTGGTAATGCGTTCGGCAGAAACCGGTTCAATTTCGCCAAAGGCGTCTACAGAAATAATAAACTCTTGTTCAGTCACTGTGTAGGTTGGGATTTGATTATCAATGGTATCGCCACATCCGGTTAATCCCAGTGAAACTAATAGACAAAGTCCAAGCTGTTTCATGGCTGAGTCTCCTGTAGGCGGGGCTCGTTTAAAGCGAGATGACCATTTGTATCAGTGACTAGCGCAAGCCCTTGCGCATTTAAAGGTAAGGTCACGTTAGCCTGCATGCCTGGGCGCATAATGTCATTGTCAATTTCATCAATCGTTATCCAAGCATCAAAAATGACACGCTGGTTTCGTTGAGATTTGGCTCGATAGGATTTGCCTTTACTTGTAATCATTCCTTTAAACGTTCGCTCTGGATAGGCCGATAAGACGATGTCGACGCTCTGGCCAATCGCAACTTTCTGCGTATCAGATTCATCAATTTCCATTTTGACCGCAAGTTTGTCGAGAGAGGGTACATTTACTAAAGAGTTCCCCATATGGACATTATCCCCAACAGCATATCTATCACCATCATTATTTTTGTTGACAATGGCGATGCCATCGACAGGGCTTTTGACTTTAAGTTTTGCCATGTTTAGGCGAATTTCTTTGACTCGTGAGGCGAGATTAGCAATGCGGGCCTGTTGCACTTTCTTGTTGAGCACTTTACGTAAGCGATGTTCATTCAAACGTTGTCGAGCTTGTTCGCTCAACACACGCGTTATATTCCAATCTGCTTGTTGTTGACGACGTTCAATTTCGGAGCGAGAGGCATCCGTAATTTCGGCTTTGCGTTGCGCTTTTTCTTCGTTCATACGCGCTTCGGCCAACGCTAATTCTAAATCTTTCTCTCTGGCATTATCTTGTAGCTGGATATTCTCAAGTTCTTTGGTTGCGGCATCTAAATCGGCTTGTTGGCCTACTAGACGGTTGCGTAAATCTTGGCCATCAAACTGAATCAGAATATCGCCTTTTTTCACGTTTTGGTTATCAGAGACTAACCGTTGTACTTTGTAATTCCACATTCGAGAAATCGATGGCGGGCCAAAGCTCAAATCTTGTAATGATTTGAGTTCTGCTGCAACAGTAATGAATGACGGTCCAACATAATCTCTTACAAGGGTAGTGGCAGAACTTTTACGTGTATCGATTCGCACACTCATCCCAATCATTAGCTCTCTATCTGGGAGCTCATTAAAGTCGATTATCACAGGAAAGTAACTTGCGTTACTCAACATTGGATTTTTTTCAGCTTGACGAGCAATGGATGCGATGGTGCCTGAATAATGTGATTCGGGAAAGGCATCAAAGGTAAGCGTCACTGGATCGCCCTTTGTGAGCTTAAGAGCGTCAATCTCATGAACGTATGATTCGATTTGCAAGTCCGTAGAGGCTTGCACATCTAGGACCTTCCAGCTTTGCTGAACATTCATACCAGAACGCAGTTTACGGCCATACCATGGGTGTAATGCATAACTGACCGAGCCAGTATGTTGCGCTGTGACATTGAGTTTTTCCATTAACCCTGCTAGATACGTAATTTGGTCTTCGACTTGCAAGATATCAATACGCTTTTTTTCAAGACCGGCTTTGAGCTGCTGTTCAGCCTCAACAACTGCTTCTTTTGCCTTACCTTGTTCCATCAAAGCACGTTCTAAAGTTAACTCATTTTGACCTCGTTGGTAAGCATTGATCGTATCCGATACAATGGATACAGAAATACGAGCTTTGGCGACGCGCATTTGTGCCACAGCAAAGCGACCCTCTGCCTCAGTAACAGTTTGCTCCAAACGCATTTTAAGTTGTTTAAATTCAAGACTTAGAGTCTCAAGGCGTTCTTTGTTTTGTTCAAGTTGCGCTTGGGTTGCAGCCCCATCAAATACCACTACAGGGGCACCTTGTTCAACAATATCGCCTTCTTCAGCCATCCATTGGATTTGGATCTGCCAGCTACTAGAGCGAGGTGCATTGACAATTTGTTTCGCCGCAGAACTTACTTTACCAGAGAGAACCAACGGGACGTCTTGCGCCCAAGCCATTGGACTCAGACATAACAATAGGGTGATTATACTGCGGAACATGTTTGAGTATCCTCAATAATTTGGCCATCTTTCATTCGAATAACACGCTGAGCGTATTGCGCAATCTCTGCTTCGTGTGTCACCATCACAATGGTTTGACCTTGTTGATGGAGCTCGGTCAATAATTTCATAATTTCTTCAGACGTTTTACTGTCTAGATTGCCAGTCGGTTCATCGGCCAAAATCACGCTAGGTTGATTTATCAATGCACGTGCAATGGCCACTCTCTGCCTTTGCCCACCAGACATCTCATAAGGTTTGTGATGTTTACGATGAGATAGTCCCACACGTTCAATCAAAGCATCTGCACGGGTTTGGATTTCGCTTTGAGAGATATCGGTATAACGTAATGGAAGAGTAATATTGTCTATGACATCTAGTTTAGGTAGCAGATGAAACGTTTGAAAAATAAACCCGATGTAACGGTTGCGAATGCTTGAAAGCGTATCATCGTTTAACTGTGAGATATTTTGAGTATTCAGAAGATAATCGCCTTGGGTAGGAGTATCCAGGCAACCTAGAACATTCATTAAAGTGGATTTGCCAGAGCCTGATGTGCCCATAATGGCGACAAACTCGTTTTCCTTGATGTCCAGTGAGACATTATTCAAGGCGATGACTTTTTCATCCCCATTGCTAAAGCTTTTAGTGACTTGACGCAGGCTGATCATAGTGCTCAACTTGATAATTATTATTCCTTTATACAGTACAAGTTAAGAGTTTTGATCAGCCCTGTCGAGAGAGAAGTTGTAACGGTTTATTGCTGACGTAAAGCCGCAACTCTAGCATCGATTGGGGGATGACTAGAAAATAGCTGTTTGACATTGCTGTTGATCCCAAAAGCGGCCACTTCATCAGCAAGGGGCTCTTCAACTCTGGGATTTTTAAGCTTTAACAAAGCATTTATCATAGCCGTGTTTCCGACCATCTTGGCCGCATCAGCATCCGCTCGATATTCGCGTTTGCGCGAGAACCACATGGTGATCATGTGTGCTAAGAAACCAAGGACAATTTCACAAATAATCGAGACAATCCAAAACGCAGGGCCATGTCCACGCTCTACTTTAAAAACGACTCTATCTACTGTGTGGCCAATGATCCGAGATAAGAAAATAACAAATGTATTCACCACACCTTGTAATAATGTCATCGTGACCATATCGCCGTTGGCCACATGAGCCACTTCGTGGGCTAAAACGGCCTCCACTTCTGCTTGATTCATTACATCGATGAGACCAGTGGAGACCGCTACTAATGAGTTATTTTTACTCCATCCGGTAGCAAATGCATTAGGTGCATGACTGTTAAAAATCCCCACTTCAGGCATACCGATATTGGCTTGTTCAGCTTGTCGTCTGACAGTTCTGAGTAACCACGCTTCGGTTTGATTGCGAGGCTCGGATATCACATGCACATTCATTGCCCGTTTGGCCATGAATTTTGAGAGCAACAATGAGATGAATGAACCCGCAAAACCAATGACCGCGGAATACACCAAAAGAGCCGTCAGATCCAAATCAACGCCGTTTTGTGCGAGTAATCCCTGGAAACCTAATAGACTAAAAGTAATTGATATCAATGCGATTATCGCGATATTCGTGGCAATAAATAGGGCAATACGCAGCATTTAAAATGTCCTCAACGGTAAAAAGCGCCTCACTATGAGGCACACTAATTACAATATAAAGCGCTTTTATGGCGATTCAATGGCAATGATAAAATATTTATTTTATGGCGATATAGGCAAATCAAACCATAAGGCTTCTACATCAGATTGGGCAACGACGTTGGTCTTACTGCCAGCAATAGGAGCAATGGCGTCGCCTTTTTCTAAGCTAAGCCCTTCACTGGCTAATTGCCCTGATACAATATGCAAATAGCCTTGTCTTGCCAATAATTCGCAGGATTCACCTGATACTAGACGTAAGCGATAGATACTAGCATCTTGGTGTATGCTAATCGAACCATTAGTGCCATTTTCTGTTACTAACGGGGTAAGCGTTTGGTGTTGTTCGATTCGTTTTTGCTCATAGCTGGGCTGAATCCCTTTGCTCTTAGGCAAGATCCAAATTTGTAAAAAGTTCACATCCTCCGTTTGCGATGCGTTGTACTCAGAATGCATCACTCCAGTGCCTGCGCTCATGCGTTGAACTTCTCCTGCAGTGACTTGATATTGATTGCCTTGATTGTCCTTATGTTCCAAAGCACCATCAATTACATACGAGATAATTTCCATATCCTGATGGCCATGCATGCCAAAACCAGCTCCTCCAGACACAATATCATCATTGATCACTCGTAATACAGATACTCCCATATGCTGTGGGTCATAGTATTGGCCAAATGAAAAGCTGTGCTTGCTATCGAGCCAGCCAAAGTTTGCTTTACCGCGTTCTTGCGCTCTGCGTACATACATAATTAGACTCCAAAATGTGTTTACACACATGAGTATAGATCTACAAAAAAGAATAAAAAGCGAAAAATTTATGATAAAACGTTCGATTTTATAGTCGTTATGAGATTGGGATTTATTTTGTCAATAATCAAACAATGTTGCTATGACCGCCTTGGCGAGCAGTAGATATTAATGAGTAAATGATGGTATATGTCTCGAAAAGTGACGAATGATGAATAGGCTTGTGAATTAGTAAAAAAATCACTAGCAAATTCTATCTAAATCCCTATAATGCTCTGCCTACGGTCGGTGTGTGGCGCAGCTTGGTAGCGCACTGTCATGGGGTGTCAGGGGTCGTAGGTTCAAATCCTATCACACCGACCATTT
>JAAZVZ010000044.1 GCA_018623155.1 Glaciecola sp. | reverse complement strand
CAAACATTTTGGTTTTTATATTGATGATCATGCACAACCTATCTCAAACGAGGGGTGGCTGCTATATCGAGAAACCCTCCAGATGATTGGCCCCAAACCGACTCTAATTGAATGGGATAATGCTTTGCCAACATGGTCGGTTTTGCGTGAGGAAGCTGACAAAGCAAAACATATTCAAACCCAATTAATTCACAATGGGAAGTCACTTGTATGAGCCAACTTGCTAAATGGCAGCAGGCCTTTGTTACTGGCATTTTAGATACGCCTGAGCAACTCGAGACACAAGATGTTCGCGCAAAAGCAATATATGCGAACAACCTTATACACACTCAACGAAACGCCCTTGCAACGAGTTTTCCAGTCACATCCATGATGCTCGGTGCAGAAGGGTTTGCTAAAGCTGCACTCGAATATCTATATATATATCCAAAATCGACTTTTGATTGGGCTGAGTACGGTGAGCATTTTGCAGCGTTTCTCGCACAGCAGGAGACCTTATCTGAACATCAAGTGATACCAGATATGGCTCATTATGAATGGCTGACTGCCCAAGCTAATCGCGCTGATAACATCCAAAGTGAACTCTCCTCATTGGCATTGATTCAATCGAAACCAAGTGCGGAAGTTGCATTGGTCTGCTCACCAGGGCTTTGTTATGTTCACAGCAAATACGATCTCCCTGCGCTGCATAAAGGACATCTAAGTGGTGAGTTATCGAGGGAGTTGTTTTGTGTGTCCAACCCTCAGTCTTGGTTAATACATCGTCCCAATACCGCGCCTCAAAGCTGGCCAATACCGCCACATTTTGTCTTGGTATGTGAAAGTTTATTTTCCCAACCTTGGTCTTATCCATACATTGCATTAGAAAGTGTTTTATCGCGATGCAATCAATATGGAGTAGACGTCAGCGATTGGCTCACTACATTGGTGCAAGCCAACCTCATTACAGGCGCTCATTCCAGATAACGATATTTATTCTACTATCTCAGGAGTAAAAATATGAGCGTATGGCAACGTGCATCCGTCATTCACAACAGCCTGTTTACATACACAATATGGTTAGAAAATACTGGACTATTACTTGCCCGTTTGTATATGGCTTGGGTCTTTTTCAAATCCGGTCTTGTCAAAGTTCAAGATTGGGACTCCACTTTGTTGCTGTTCGAATACGAATATGTCGTCCCTTTTTTACCCTATGATGTCGCCGCTTACCTTGCCACGTTTGGCGAACTTTTTTTCCCGCTACTTTTGGCTCTAGGATTATTCTCACGAGTGAGTGCTTTTGCCATCAGTGTGATTAATATTGTAGCTGTAATAAGTTTACCCGAAATGCCTCAAGCGGCTCTTAATTTACATATTATTTGGGGCTTACTTCTAGGGTGGCTCGTTTTACATGGAGGGGGCTGGCTGGCTGGAGATAAGTTCCTACATTTACGATGAGTAACCTTAAAGTGTGATTTAGGCCTAATGCCTAGTCATTCAAATTGATGATATCTCTCTTCGAGCCGACCTAAAGCAAACCAAAAACGGTTCGTAGAAGAAAAGGCGATATGGTGGTCACACCTCACAACGCAATAAAAAATCAACTTCACGTCAAAGTGAAGTGACTTTACCTTAGAGAAATACTCAATTAGAAGCTGTTGACTCTTGTTGTTGCTGTAACTTCTGATATTCCTCTGCAGTTAAAACAACGTGAGTCACTTCCTCACCATTACTGATCATCACAGGTTCATTGTGTGATGAATACAATGCATCGCTTGGGGTATTCATGAATGATTGGTAATTTAATGTATTCATGTTGTGTTCTCTCATATTTTGTAGGGTTCACTTTTTATACTAGCAAAAGAATATGTTCTTGCACGTAAGACGATATGGGAATTTGCGAGATATCAAACATTCACGTCATGAATGTTAATCGATTAAGGTATTTAGTTCTTGGATATTCACTGTCGGTATTGACCCGTATTTTGCTACACTATGTTCTAATATTTGTTTTCGGCTATTTCAACGAGTATGCAAAAAGCCAATTTAATCACACCAAACGGGTATCGCACCTTACAAGCTGAAGAAGACCAGTTGTGGCGCGTAGAACGTCCGGAGGTAACGCAAAAAGTGACTTGGGCAGCCGGTCTAGGTGATCGCTCAGACAATGCAGACTATGCCATGAACAAACGTCGTTTACGTCAAATTCATAGTAGGGTAAGACATTTGCGCAAGCGTCTAGCGGCAGTGACTGTTGTTGAGCCGAATAATGCACAACAGGGTAAGGTGTATTTTGGTGCATGGGTGACTTTAGAAGAGGAATCTGGGCAATGCAAAACCGTTCAGGTTGTGGGTACCGATGAAGTCAGCTTCCACTCGTCACCATGCTCTATTGATTCGCCATTAGCGCGGGCGATGATTGGTAAAGAAGTCGATGACGAAGTGGAAGTGCACACACCAAATGGCAAGACATTGTATTTTATTAACGAAATTCGCTACGACAGTGAGTAACCTATGACGACTTTTGCCCAACGAGTAATAGAATTTAATCATAGCTTAGATGCAAGCATGCCTTTACCTGAAGGAATACGTATGATGAACCCCTACTCTGAAGGGAATGCTAGTCGTGCGATATCCGATCAGTTTTATCGCAAGTATTACTCTGATGATGAGCCTCGTAAGCTTATTTTGGGCATCAACCCGGGACGCTTGGGGGCAGGAGCAACCGGCATACCATTTACTGATAGCAAACGACTCGCTGAAGCATGCGGTATTGAAGCGCCATTTGTTTTGCATGAGCCTTCCTCAGTGTTTGTTTATGATGTTATTGCTGCATACGGGGGGGTTGAGGCATTTTATCGTGACATTTTCATCGGCGCAGTGTGTCCTTTAGGGTTCACCAAACTCAATGCCAAGGGACGTGAAGTCAATTATAACTACTACGACAGTAAAGCACTTACTGATGCGGTCATGCCATTTATTCTCAAAGCACTGCGTGACCAAATCGCTTTAGGCATCTGTACTAAGCGTGTTTTTGTGTTTGGCAATGGCAAGAACTATGATTTTTTATGTAAATTGAACACTGAATATGGTTTTTTTGATGACATTGTCCCACTCGAACATCCACGCTATGTTATGCAATACAAAAGTAAACAGAAAGCCTTTTACATCGACAAATACTTGCAGGCATTCAAAGCATAAATACTGCGATTTCGCAGGTTGAATCAGCTATCACATTGCCAGTATAATGCTGTTTTTCAGATATTCTCCAGTATTCATGATTATCCAAACTCTTGCATCTGAACTATCCGTTCAGCCTCAACAAATTCAAGCTGCCGTTTCTTTGTTAGATGAGGGGGCAACGGTACCTTTTATTGCGCGTTACCGCAAAGAAGCCACCAACGGTCTAGACGATGCGCAGTTGCGTTTACTCGAGACCCGTTTAGGGTATCTTCGCGAGTTAGCAGAGCGCAAACACACTATCCTAAAATCGATCCGCGAACAGGACAAACTTACACCCGAGCTTGAGAGGCAAATCAACGCAGCAGAAACCAAGCAACTATTAGAAGACCTCTATCTCCCGTACAAACCCAAGCGTCGCACCAAGGGTCAAATCGCCATTGAAGCGGGCATTGAACCCCTTGCGGAATTATTATATCGCGAGCCACACCGCGACCCAGAAACAGAAGCCGGATCCTATCTTAATGTGGATGCCGGTTTTGCTGACACCAAAGCGGTGTTAGACGGTGCCAAGTTTATTTTGATGGAGCGTTTCGCCGAAGATGCAATGTTACTGCAAAAGTTAAGATCGCATATGCAGCAGCATGGTTTTGTTGTGGCCAAAGTCATGCCAGGCAAAGAAAAAGACGCGGTCAAATACAGCGATTATTTTGCTCACCAAGAAAAATACAAAACCGTTCCTTCGCATCGAGCATTAGCGATGTTTCGCGGGCGTAACGAAGGCTTTTTGGCGCTTAATATTACCCTAGACCCGAATGCTGAAAGCCCTCTTACTCGCTCCGAATGCGAGGATATGATTGCGGCATATTATCAGATCAACGACACAGGTCGTGCTGCAGACAAGTGGTTACAAGGTGTGGTGACTTGGACGTGGAAAATCAAAATATTGCTTTCATTGGAAACTGAGTTATTTAATTCGCTCAGAGAAAAATCAGAAGCCGAAGCGATTAACGTGTTTGCCAAGAACCTCAATGACTTGCTCATGGCGGCACCCGCTGGGCCTAAAGTCACAATGGGACTGGACCCAGGTATTCGTACCGGTGTTAAGGTAGCAGTGGTCGATGCTACGGGTAAAGTGGTCGCCACTGCAACGATATTTCCTCACCCACCACAAAATGCATGGGACAAGTCTATTCGCACCTTAGCCATGTTATGTCAACAGCATAAGGTCGATTTGATCAGTATTGGCAATGGTACTGGTTCACGTGAGACCGATAAGCTCGTGGCACAAATGTTTAAACAGCACAGTGAACTCAAAGCACAAAAAATCATCATCAGCGAAGCAGGAGCATCGGTATATTCTGCTTCAGAATTGGCGTCACAAGAATTGCCAAGTTTAGACGTATCATTGCGCGGTGCGGTATCTATTGCTCGTCGCTTACAAGATCCGCTTGCCGAACTAGTCAAAATCGAACCCAAGGCGATTGGCGTCGGTCAATATCAACACGACGTCTCCCAATCGCATCTTGGTCAATCATTGACGGCGGTAATTGAAGATTGTGTAAACAAAGTGGGGGTGGACTTGAATACAGCCTCACCGTCATTGCTTGCTAATGTATCAGGCTTGAATAAAACCCTGGCACAAAATATCGTAGCATACCGCGATGCCAATGGAGCATTTCACTCGCGAAAAGATTTGCTAGAGGTTGCTCGTCTAGGACCGAAAGCGTTTGAGCAAGCAGCTGGATTTTTGCGGATCAACGGCGGACAAAACCCCTTAGATGCCTCGTCGGTACATCCTGAAGCTTACCCAGTGGTCGACAGAATTTTGCACCAAACGGGTGAGGCAGTAAATGACTTAATCGGTAACACTGGACTGTTGCGTAAGTTAGCGCCCGCTGACTTTACTGACGAGACCTTTGGTGAGCCGACGGTCAAAGATATTTTGAGTGAACTGGAAAAGCCCGGACGCGACCCACGACCTGAGTTTAAAACCGCCAGCTATAAAGAGGGCGTAGAAACCATACAAGATTTGATCCCTGGAATGATCTTGGAAGGCGTAGTTTCCAATGTGGCGAACTTTGGTGCCTTTGTCGATATTGGTGTGCATCAAGATGGCCTCGTACATATCTCAGCCTTAACCGATGGGTTTATTTCCGATCCTCGAGATGTGGTCAAAACAGGTGAAGTGGTCAAAGTCAAAGTGGTCGAAGTCGATATTGCACGGAAACGCATCTCACTGACCATGCGTCTAAATGATGAGATCGTTGCGGATAAAAACGCTCAATCGTCTGGTTCACAGCTCAAAGACACCAAACCACAACACAACAAAGGCGGAGCAAAACATCGCAATCAGCGACGTGCACAACCAACCAATTTAGGTGGTGGTATGGCCGATGCGTTTGCTGCGGCTATGGCGAAACAAAAGAAATAATTTCATCAACAAAGGCCTCACGTGCCGACATGAATGGCGCGTGAGAAACATGTTCCATTATGACGGTTTTGGCTGTGGGTTGCAGTGAGGCGATCCGCGTTGCCGCGTCAACCGGCACAAGGGCATCAAGGCGCCCATATAATCTCAGTGTTGGGACGTTGATCGCGCCAATTTGATTGCTCAAATCCGTCGATTGCAATAGTTTTAACCCTTGCAGCAAACTGGCCTCACAAGGTTCAGGATAACGT
>JAAZVZ010000014.1 GCA_018623155.1 Glaciecola sp. | reverse complement strand
TGTATCTTCAGCCGTGCCGATGGGCGATGATCTGAAAATGATTGACCTAGGTTCTCAATATGTCGAACATAAGGAGTTACGGCCGGTAGGTTTGCGTGATTTATTGGCAACGTATACTGCGGATGAATTTCAGCCGGTAATGCGTGCCTGGCAATACGCCCTTTTTATGCGTACGCACCAATATTGTGGCCAATGTGGTGACAAAATGCGTCAAATTGGTTGGGAAATGGCACGACAATGCGATTGTTGTGGCCATCGTGTGTATCCGAGAATTTCTCCATGTATCATTGTTGCTATTCGGCACGAAAAACAGATTTTGTTAGCGCAAGGCCCACGACATGTTGATATCAATCTTTTTTCCACTTTGGCGGGCTTTGTTGAAAGTGGAGAGACTCTAGAGCAAGCTGTAGCTAGAGAAGTTTTTGAGGAGGTTGGTGTGCAGGTTAAGAATATTGAATATTTTGGATCGCAACCTTGGCCATTTCCACATTCCTTGATGGTTGGGTTTATCGCAGAATATGCTGGCGGCGAGATACAAGTTGATGGTAAAGAAATTATCCAAGCACAATGGTTTGATGTAAATGATTTGCCTAATGTCCCCCCGAAGTTATCCATCGCTGGACGCTTGATTGAACACACGCAACAGCTAATCGCAAAACAAGGCTAAGGTAGACAGTGCAATAAGTGTGTTTTTTTGCTAGGATGCGCGCGTTATTGCAAGGATTACTCACATGTCAGAACTCAAAAACGATCGCTATTTGCGCGCCTTACTCAAACAAGACGTTGATGTCACTCCGGTATGGATGATGCGTCAAGCTGGCCGCTATTTACCAGAATACAAAGCCACTCGTGCAGAAGCGGGGGATTTTATGTCACTTTGCAAAAATGCAGAGTTAGCTTGTGAAGTCACTTTGCAGCCATTGCGCCGTTTTGACTTGGACGCAGCGATTTTGTTTTCTGATATTTTGACTATTCCAGATGCGATGGGGTTAGGCTTGTATTTTGAAGCAGGGGAAGGTCCGCGTTTTGAACGTCCAATCACCTGTGCCGCAGATGTCCAACAACTCCCTCACCCGGATCCTGAAGGCGAACTGCAGTATGTGATGAATGCGGTGCGGACTATTCGCAAAGGTTTGGATGGCGCAGTACCTCTGATTGGTTTTTCTGGTAGCCCTTGGACATTAGCTACTTACATGGTGGAAGGAGGTTCCAGTAAAGCCTTTACTAAGATCAAAAAAATGGCATTTGCAGAGCCACAAACCTTACACTTATTGCTGGACAAAATTGCCGATTCAGTCATTAGTTACCTAAATGCACAAATCAAAGCCGGTGCGCAGTCTGTTATGGTATTTGATACTTGGGGTGGTGTTCTTTCTCCACGTGACTATCAATTATTCTCGCTTCAGTACATGCACAAGATTGTTGATGGCTTGATTCGTGAGAATGAGGGTCGTCGTGTGCCTGTGACGTTATTCACCAAAAATGGTGGCATGTGGTTAGAAGCGATAGCGGATACAGGCTGTGATGCGGTTGGCCTAGATTGGACAATTGATATCGCTGATGCGAAGGCGAGAGTGGGTGACCGCGTTGCCTTACAAGGCAATATGGATCCTTCTATGTTGTATGCGCAACCAGAGCGAATTGAAGAAGAGGTGCAAACTATCTTGGCCGGATATGGTGAAGGTAGCGGACATGTATTTAATCTAGGACACGGAATCCACCTCGATGTACCTCCAGAAAATGCTGGCGTATTTGTCGACGCTGTTCATAAATACTCAAAGCAGTACCACTCAAAGTAGTACTGCTATTTAAGCGTCTCGAGGTAACCCTTTCTCAACAATCCTAACCAATCTCGCTTGCTGACGGTTCGTATCGTCTTGTGGGGATTGTTTTAAAGCCCAGTTAAGGTGTTCCATCAGCATATTTTGCTCGTTTTGAGAGGGTGGCGCGTGGAATCCATATTCAATAAATTGCTCAGATTGGAGCAAGGTCAGCTTGTGCTCTAATACTTTGACCTGTTCAGATGGGGCCCCAAGATTCCCAATGGCGGTAATGAGGTTGCGTTGCCATTTGGCATAGCCAATCCGCCGTATAGGTGAACCTTCGGTTTGCGTCAAAAAATCCGCTTCACTCCAAGCAAACAAGCTCAATAAGTCATTTCCATGCAACTCGGGTCGTGCATGGAAATCTGCCTCGGAGGTGATTGGGGCTGTTTTGTTAAATGGGCAAACGAGTTGGCAATCATCACAGCCATAAATGCGATTGCCCATTGCTTTGCGATAGGTTTCTGGGATCGGACCATCGTGTTCAATCGTCAAATAAGAAATGCACTTGCGTGCATCCACCGTATAGGGAGCAACAATAGCACCCGTTGGGCAAATGCTCATGCATGCGGTGCAGGTGCCACAATCGGCTTGAATTGGTTGATCGACGGGTAAGGGTAAGTTAATAAATAATTCACCGAGAAAAAACCATGAACCCTGTTTAGGGTTTATGGTAAGTGAGTGCTTACCAGTAAAGCCAATTCCGGCTTTTTCAGCCACGGCATGTTCCAAAATAGGAGCAGAATCGACAAATGGGCGGTACTGGGTATCACTACAATATTCAGTGATTTGTTCACCGAGTTGCTTGAGTCTTTTGCGCATGACTTTGTGGTAATCTCGACCGAGGGCATAGCGGCTGATGTATCCGATTTTAGTATTATTCAGATGTTGTGCAAAACTGGCATCAGGCGGTAAATAATCCATGCGTACACTGATGATGCGACAGGTGCCAGGGACTAATTCCTCTGGTCTAGCACGCATCATACCGCGTTCGGGAAAAAAAGACATCGTACCGTAATAGTGCTTGTCTAACCAGGCTTGTAACGGCGCTTCATGTTGCGATAGGTCAATATCACAGATCCCAACATCTTGAAACCCTAGCGCTTTGCCCCACTCCTTGATAAGGTGAGCTAAATGCGACAAATCTAGAGTTTTTTCAAAGGACATATATGCATATTCAAGTCGAAAAACGTAGCGCCAGTTTAGCACAAAAATTATTTCGCGCCGATCAAGTCTCACAGCGAGAGGAGCAAGCCGCTGAGCTCAGTATGACCACACTGTATGGCTTGATGCAACGCGCGGGTAAAGCAGTCTACGAAGGGTGTTTCGAACTTGTGCCAAACTGTGAACATTTTTTGTTTGTCGTGGGATCAGGCAATAATGCAGGCGATGGTTATGTCGCAGCCACCCTTGCTTTGGACGATGAACACGATGTCAAAGTCGCAGCGGTGAATCCCGATAAACCTCTTACCGGAGATGCGTTAAAGGCACAAGAAGCATTTCTTGCTGCGGGAGGAAAAATCGTTCAATTTAATGATGCCTTATTATCTCGCGCAGATATCATTGTTGATGCACTGTTCGGGACTGGAGTGCAGGGTTTAATTCGGCAAGAATCGTTGGCCGTCATCAATGCAATTAATGAAGTTAAAGTGCCGGTATTAAGTGTCGATGTCCCATCTGGGCTAAATGCCACGACAGGCGTAGCATTTTGTGGTTGTGTGCAAGCGGATATGACGGTAACGTTTATCGGTATCAAGCAAGGCTTAGTCATCGCTGCAGGTAAAGAGGCCTCTGGGGTCTTAAAGTTTGCAGATCTCGATGTGGGTAAAGCATTTTCTGAAGTCTGTCCATCAAATACACATTTACTCAATCTTGAACAGTTTGAAAAGCTCGCTCCGCGTCGAGTTAACTCTCATAAAGGTCGCTTTGGTAGATTGCTTTGCATTGGGGGCAACGCGGGCATGTCAGGTGCGATACGTTTAGCCGGTGAAGCGGCTTTGCGAGCTGGCACTGGACTGGTTAAAATATATGCGCATCCTGACTGTCGAGTACAAATTTCAGCTGGAAGACCAGAGTTAATGGTCATTAGCGATGCCCTTGAAGACGCCCTGGAATGGGCTAATACAATCGTGATTGGACCGGGACTTGGACAGGATGAATGGGCACAAGAGACGTTTAAACAAGTTATCGATTATTTACAAAAGAAAGATTTACCGATTGTGTTGGATGCGGATGCCTTGAATATGCTGCCGCAACACGCAACGCGTTTCTCACCTTCAGATTGTATTCTGACCCCACATACTGGGGAAGCAGCGAGATTGTTGGAGACGACGCTCGAAGATGTCGATAGTTCACGATACAGTAACGCAAAGTTATTGTCACAACGCTATGGGGTAGTAACGGTCCTAAAAGGGCCAGGCACGATTGTTGATAATGCTCAACGCACATGGGTTAGTGAGCATGGTAATCCTGGTATGGCCACAGCCGGTATGGGGGATGTGCTAAGTGGTATTTTAGGCGCATTGATGGCTCAACGTATGAGTAACGTCGATGCAGCTAAATATGGCGTTTGTGTTCACGGTCGGGCAGCTGATATAATCGCTCAAGAGTACGGCGAGCGCGGGATGTTGGCTAGTGATATTTTCCCTGAGGTCAGGCGCTTAATTAACACTTAAACGCAATCAAATGCTACCTTATAGTGAGTTATGCAACAAACAATAATAATAAATAGCGAAGCAGATACCCAACAACTCGCACAGAGAATCGCTAAATCCGTTTCTGCGAACCAGCAAACTGTCCTTCATCTGGAAGGAGATTTGGGGGCGGGTAAAACCACTTTTTCACGTTATTTACTCCAGGCTTTAGGTCATTCAGGTTCAGTTAAAAGCCCAACGTATACGCTCGTTGAGCCTTATGAAATTGGCGAGCTTGCAGTCTATCATTTCGATTTGTATCGCCTTGCTGATCCTGAAGAATTAGAGTTCATGGGTATGCGTGATTATCTCAATGATGCGGATTTATTACTGGTAGAATGGCCCTCTCAAGGCCAGGGGTTCTTACCTGAACCATCGTTGCATATCCAATTGGTTCACAGTAGTGAGGCAACTGGGCGCGTCGCGACGTTAACTGCTCATAATTCGCAAGGGATGCACATAATTCAAACATTACAAAAGTGAGCTTTGCTATGCGACAGTTGAAAGTGTATGTGCTAGCAAGTACCTTATATTGGTGCTGTTGTGTTGCTGCTCTTGCGCAAACCACTCTGTCCAATGCGACGCTTAAACTGACTTCTCAAGGGACTCGGGTCGAGTTCTCGTTATCGGAGCCAGTCAAACATTCATACTTTACTTTACAAAACCCACATCGGCTGGTGATTGATTTACCCAATACCAGAGGTCAATTTTCTGTCATAACTGAACGCAAGACGGATAGGCTTGTGCAGAAAGTTCGGACTTCGACACCCAAAAAGCCTTCAGATTTTCGTGTCGTTATAGAGACTCGTGCTAAAGAGGATTTTACGATAGGTTGGACGGGCACGACATTGTGGGTGCAGTTTTCTGACCCGCCTCCCTCAGTGCCCAAATTATCAGTTGGTCAGCAACCCCAGAGACCTACGGATATTATCATTGCATTGGATGCTGGCCATGGGGGGCGAGATCCAGGTTCGGTTGGGCCGACGGGTACATATGAAAAGCATATTGTCTTATCCATTGCCAAAAAAGTCGCAGAGCGTATCAATGCTACTCCGGGATTACGTGCTGTGCTTACCCGCACGGATGATTACTACATAAAGCCATCACAACGACCCGAGATCGCACGACAAAAAATGGCCGACTTACTCATATCAATTCACGCTGACGCGTTCACCACTCCTCAGCCATCTGGGGCGTCAGTTTGGTTATTAAACAACCGCCGCGCGAATTCTGAGTTGGCAAAATGGCTACGCAATACTGAAAAACATTCTGAGTTACTCGGTGGTGCGGGCAAAATTCTAGAAGAAACGGAAGAAGATGAGTTCTTGATGCGCACATTGTTAGATATGCAGACAGAGTCATCACAACAATCAAGTTATCAAATTAGCAAGAAAATGCTTTCAGAACTTGATAAGGTCACCAAATTACACAAAAAATCTCCACAGCATGCGTCACTGGCTGTGTTGACGGCACCGGATATCCCTTCGATACTGGTTGAGGTTGGTTTTATTTCCAACCCAAGAGAAGAAAAAAACCTAAATTGGGCGGCCCATAGAGAACGCCTTGCGGACTCTATACACAAAGGCATTGTCAATTTTTTCCGTGCGTCTCCGCCGGAAGGGACGCTCTGGGCAATGCAAAAATACAATCAACCCGTTGAGCACATGGTATCCACTGGAGATTCCCTATCGCGTATCGCTCAACGCTACCGGGTCAGTGTTAACGCAATTAAACAGCATAATCGTCTCAAGTCCGATGTTATACGAGTAGGACAACGCCTCAAGATCCCGCAAGGATGAGCATGGCTATCCAAATATTACCCCCACAATTAGCCAACCAAATCGCCGCCGGTGAGGTGGTGGAACGCCCCGCTTCGATTGTCAAAGAATGTGTAGAAAATAGCCTTGATGCAGGAGCAACGCACATCTTGATCGATATTGAGCAGGGGGGCGCTAAAATGATTCGAATTCAGGATGATGGCTGTGGTATTCCCAAAGATGAACTCCCGCTTGCATTGGCGCGTCACGCGACAAGTAAGATTGCCCAGTTAGACGACTTGGAAAACATACAATCGCTCGGATTTCGCGGTGAGGCATTAGCGAGTATCAGCTCGGTTTCACGTTTGACCTTATCGAGCCGTCCAGAAAGGCAAGAAGAGGCCTGGTTAGTCTTTGCGGAAGGCAAAGAACAAGCTGTGACGTTTGAGCCGGTGGCCCATCCTGTGGGCAGTACGGTTGAAATCCGCGATTTGTTTTTTAATACGCCTGCGAGAAGAAAGTTTCTGAAGGCGGCAAAAACTGAGTTTCAACATATTCAAACTCTGGTAAAGCGAATTGCATTGGCGCATTTTGATGTCGGGTTTACGCTATCGCATAATCATAAATCCGTATTAAAACTTCCTGCGCGTTCATCACAAGAGCGCCGTATTAAAGACGTGTGCGGTGAGACATTTGCACAAAACGCGTTACCGATTCAAACACAATATCAAGATTACCAGCTTCAAGCATATGTCAGCAAACCTATGGATGGTTTTACCGATAACAGCCTGCAGTTTATTTTTGTGAATGGCAGAATGATGCGTGATAAGCTGATTATGCATGCAATTAGACAGGCATATGAGGGCATGATTTCTCCTCAGCAACACGCGGGTTATGTCGTGTATCTTACGTTACCTCCACAAAATTTTGACGTAAATGTACACCCTGCTAAGCATGAGGTGCGCTTTGTCGAGAGTCGGCTCGTACACGATTTTATTTATCAGGCCATAAGTGATGTGCTACAAAGCGGTTTTGTTGACACACCTGATTATAACCAGATTGCTGAGCAATCTGTTCAACATGATTACATTCGGCCACTGCAAACAGGGGCAAACTATGAGGCAAGTGACCAAGTAACCGGTTCGCCGTCATCTTCAGTGGTTGCAACTGGAAGTAAAGGAGTCGCTTTTGGTCAATATACTGGTCATCATCCTAGCCGGACTGAGCTGAAAAATTACGCAGAGTTGATGAATACCTCAGATGAGACGTCACGATTGATGGCGCCTCGCTGCGTTTTATTACCAGATCTGCGTGTGTTATTGATCAGTGATAAACTCAAAATAGCCAGCGCGGTAAATGTTATTGAACTCTATCTACAAACCCAATGTTCACACAGTGAAGTGGCCACTCCATTATTGTTACCTGTTTCAATAAAGGTGATTTCTGCTCCTAGCATAGAGTTGCCTGAAATGTTTGATGTGCAATATGTACAACAAAAAATCATCATTAAACGCGTACCAAGTTTATTAAGGAGCTTGCCTTGGTCGCAAATCGTTGGGGTGTTCGGTGACTTTGAGATCATTAATTTACAAGCACTAGCGCAGTCCCTTGAACGAAACAGTGAAATTTTTGCTCAATTAAATGAATGGCTGTATGCACAACCTGATGCTAACGCTAAAGCTCTTGACAGTGTTGCAAACTCTTGCCGGATTGTAGCTGATGACTGAGTATCGAGTGGCAAGTCCATCTGATCCTGCTGAAGTCGTGTTCATAATGGGTCCAACAGCATCGGGAAAAACCTCGTTAGGCATCGATTTGGCCAAGGTCTGTAATGGTGAGATCATCAGTGTGGATTCTGCGTTGATCTATAGGGGCATGGACATTGGAACGGCAAAACCGGATCAGTCAGAGCAAGACGGGGTGGTACACCACTTATTAGATATTCTCGACCCGACAGAGACGTATTCTGTGTCTGAGTTCCGCGATGACGCACTGCGTTTGATAAAGGATATTCGCTCGCGAGGTAAATTGCCCATCCTAGTGGGTGGCACCATGATGTATTTTAATGCTTTGGTCAAAGGCATTTCTGCTTTGCCAGCGGCCAATGAGTGTGTTCGGTCAGAATTAACTGAGTTAGCGGCATCAATTGGTTGGGAAGCAATGCATGAGCGTCTTACTCAGGTTGACCCTGAGAGTGCGAAGCGGATTCATCCCAATGATCCACAGCGGTTATTAAGAGCATTGGAAGTATTTGAGATAACCGGGCGTCCTTTGTCTGTCCTACAACAACAAAATTCGCCACCTCTTCCTTACAGCGTGGCACAATTTGCCATTGCACCCCAGGAACGAAGCGTGTTGCACGAGCGCATAAAGCTGCGCTATGAACAAATGTTAGAGCAAGGGTTAATTGCTGAGGTCGAAAACCTGTTTAAACGTAAAGATTTGCATCCGGATTTGCCGAGTATTCGTTGTGTAGGATATAGGCAAACGTGGCAATTTTTGTCCGGAGAGCTAAATTTTGAAGAGGCAAAAGAACGCGGAGTCATCGCGACTCGGCAATTAGCAAAGCGCCAATTAACCTGGCTTAGAGGGTGGGAAGATGTTCACTGGCTCGATACTTTTGATCTGGCTAAGCTCTCTATAATACTAAAGTTGATTAAAAATTAGTCGACTTTAATGGTGTACACCTTGTATCTTATTGTGTATTCTATTTTCAACTGTTAAACCAGTTACAATTATAAGAAAAGTAAGGAAAAATACATGGCTAAAGGGCAATCACTCCAAGATCCATTCCTCAATATTTTACGCAAAGAGCGCATCCCTGTGTCTATTTATTTAGTCAACGGCATTAAGTTGCAGGGCCAAGTTGAATCCTTTGATCAGTTTGTTATTTTGTTAAAAAACACCGTTAGTCAGATGGTTTATAAGCATGCCATCTCAACAGTTGTTCCATCTAAGGCAATTCAGATGCCCTCACAGGACGGTGACTCTGCGAGTGAGTAGTAACTCAATTCTGAATACATCTTTTACCCTTTTAACAAGGGGTGTTAGCAAGCTTGTTTGACCGCTATCAAGGTGGTGAACAAGCTGTGCTTGTCCACGTCGATTTCGCCGCAGAATCTGCACAAGAAGATATCCATGAACTACAAATGCTGGTTAGCTCTGCAGGGGTAGAGAGTTGCGAGATCATTACAGCCTCACGCAATGCTCCACATCCCAAATATTTTGTCGGTTCAGGAAAAGCCGAAGAAATTGCTTCCATGGTTCAAGCACATGAAGCAAACGTGGTTATCTTTAATCATGCGCTATCGCCTTCTCAAGAGCGAAATTTAGAAGCAATGTGTAAATGTCGAGTATTGGATCGCACCGGATTAATATTGGATATTTTTGCGCAAAGAGCTCGAACACATGAAGGTAAATTACAAGTTGAACTTGCACAATTGCGTCATATTTCTACACGCTTAATTCGCGGTTGGACTCACTTAGAGAGGCAAAAAGGTGGGATTGGCTTACGCGGTCCAGGGGAAACTCAGCTTGAAACAGATAGACGGCTTCTGCGAGGTAGGATTAAAACAATTTTGAAGCGCTTAGATAAGGTTGCTAAACAGCGTGAACAAGGAAGGCGTTCTCGTAAACGTGCAGAAATTCCTACTCTATCTCTAGTTGGTTATACTAACGCAGGTAAATCGACGCTTTTTAACACGATTACCAATGCTGGAGTGTATGCTGCGGATCAGTTGTTTGCTACGCTTGATCCAACTTTGCGCAAGTTAGATTTGAAGGATGTAGGGCCGGTTATACTGGCTGATACAGTAGGCTTTATTAGACATTTACCACATGATTTGGTCGCTGCATTTAAGGCTACTTTACAAGAGACTCAAGAAGCGGATTTATTGTTGCATGTGGTGGATTTTGCTGATGAGCAGTACAGCGATAATATGCAACAAGTCAATGATGTTCTCCAAGAAATTGAAGCGGATGAGATTCCGCAACTCATCATTTGTAATAAAATTGACCGGTTAGAAGGCGTTGAGCCACATATTGATTATAATGAAGAAGGTCGCCCTGAGCGCGTGTGGATATCCGCTCAACAAGGGGTAGGCATTGAATTATTAGAAAAAGCCCTTACTGAATGTTTAAGGCAAAGCATGCAAATTTGCCAACTCGTTATTCCTCCGCATGCAGGAAAAGTGTCGGCGATTATGCATGAATATGACTGTGTAGCGGAGCAACATTATGACGAAAGCGGTAATTGGATTGTGAATGTACGCTTACCAGTTACAGATTGGCACAAATTAAATAAAAGATTAGATGGGCAATTAGACGCCTTTCTGGTTAAATAAACAAAAAGTAGTCGATATAGTTAGACTATTTAAAGATTTGATACGTATCATTTTAATAACATTGAACAACGGAGAGTAGGCATGGCTTGGAATGAGCCGGGTGGTAACAATAACGACCCGTGGAAGAATAAAGGTGGAAATAACCAAGGTCCACCTGATCTTGACGAAGTATTCAAAAAGCTATTTAGCAAGTTTGGCGGCAATGGTGGAAGTAACCGTGGTGGGTCGAGCTCAATTAATTTAGGCGGCGTTGGCATTTCTATTTTGTTAGCTATTCTTGTCGTAGTTTGGGTAATCAGCGGTTTTTATACAATCCGTGAAGCGGAACGAGGTGTTGTGCTGCGATTTGGTGCTTACCACAACTTAGTAGAGCCTGGCTTACAATGGAAACCCACCTTCATAGATAGAGTGATTCCAGTGGATGTACAAACCATCCGTGATCAAGCTTCTGCGGGCTCTATGTTGACTGAAGATGAAAATGTGGTTCGTGTCCAAATGGAGATGCAGTATCGCGTTATTGACCCTAAGAAGTTTGTGTTTCATGTCGTCAATCCAGAGCAAAGCTTGTCACAAGCATTGGATTCTGCAATTCGTTACGTTGTTGGTCACTCAAGTATGGACGCAGTACTCACCTCTGGACGTGAAGTAACACGTCAAAGAGTTTGGGATGAGCTTCAAGCGATCATCGAACCTTATGACATGGGCGTATCGATTATTGATATGAACTTTAAAGACGCTCGTCCACCTGAGGAAGTAAAAGACGCATTCGATGATGCAATTGCGGCTCAAGAAGATGAGATACGGTTCATACGTGAAGCTGAGGCTTATGCTCGAGAAATTGAACCTCGTGCACGTGGTCAAGTTAACCGCATGAACGAAGAAGCGACGGCGTATAAGACACGAGTGACTCTAGAGGCACAAGGTGAAGTAGCGCGATTTGCGAAACTACTACCTCAATACGAAGCCGCGCCAGAAGTGACACGCCAACGTATTTATATTGAAACGATGGAAGAGGTCTTCTCAAGCACATCCAAAATCATGGTCGATAACCAAGGCGGTGGGTCGATGATGTATTTGCCACTCGATAAAATCTTAGAGCGTCAAAATACGTCTAGTTCGTCACAGTTGCCGATGAACGCAACGCAAAACGCGCTCGAAGGATTGCGAAACGCTGCGACAGTTGATCGTCAAAATGTGACGTCTCCAAGTGGTGGATTACGCAGTAACAACAATGGACGCACAGGGAGATAATTGATGAAAAATTTAATCGTAGCAATTGTCGT
This sequence comes from Glaciecola sp., assembly GCA_018623155.1. Classification (GTDB taxonomy): domain Bacteria; phylum Pseudomonadota; class Gammaproteobacteria; order Enterobacterales; family Alteromonadaceae; genus Opacimonas. The sequence goes on along the minus strand of JAAZVZ010000014.1, from coordinate 48,122 downwards.
TGCATTGGCTTTACTTCTCTCTGGCGCGGTATTTTTCGTAGGTGAAGGTACACGTGCAATTGTTATTCAGTTTGGTAAAGTCAAAAAAGACAGCGATACTGGTTTAACTAAGGTTTACGAACCTGGATTGCATTTTAAAATGCCATTTATTGATTCTAAGCGAGTACTGGATGCACGGATCCAAACGTTGGATGACGCACCTGACCGTTTTGTTACCAGCGAGAAAAAAGACTTAATTGTTGATTCATACGTCAAATGGCGCATTGATGATTTTGAGCGCTACTACTTATCTACGGGTGGTAACACCTTGCAAGCAGAAGCGCTTTTAAAACAAAAAGTGAACAACGGCTTACGCTCTGAATTTGGTACCCGTACGATTTCTCAGATTGTATCTGGTGAGCGTTCTGAACTGATGGACGAGGCGATGGCACAAGCATCAGAGAGCTCTGATGAACTGGGCATCGAAATCATCGATGTGCGCGTGAAACAAATTAACCTACCGTTAGAAGTATCAAACTCTATCTTCCAGCGTATGCGTGCAGAACGGGCAGCGGTTGCGCGTGAGCATCGCTCTGAAGGCCAAGAGCAAGCTGATATTATTCGCGCCGACATTGATGCACGAGTTACCGTAATGCTTGCTGATGCAGAAAGAAACGCTCGCCAACTTCGCGGTGAAGGGGACGCTGAAGCAGCCCGCATTTACGCCGAAGCGTATTCGCAAAACCCAGAATTTTATAGCTTCTTACGCTCAATGGATGCGTATCGCGGTAGCTTTAATTCAAAGCAAGACGTGTTAATTGTAGAACCAAATTCTGACTTCTTCCGCTACCTTAATACTCAATCGGGCACAGGTAATAGCAGCGATTAATCAGTAATAAATACTTGTTAGAACGCCAACCTTTCGGTTGGCGTTTTTGTTGGTACTGGTCCTGATTTGATAAGTATTGAGTTTTAATTCCTTTGTGATTCTGTGATAACATTCTTGGTCCAATGTAGACCTATTATCATAAGACAATAACAATAAGGACTTTGCATGGCTTCTTCGACAGATTCTTTTTCTAAACAAGCAAGTACTGGAGGATTTGCTCGGTTTCTCAATGGCGTCGAACGCCTGGGGAATCTCTTACCTCATCCAGTCACGTTATTTGCTATCTTATCGATTTTTATCGTTTTGTTGAGCGGACTGTTAGGGTATTTTGATATCGCAGTGGCTGACCCTCGCCCAGAGGGTGCTAAAGGCCGTGAAGCAGACGGCATGATTGAAGTCATTTCATTGATGAACGCCGAGGGGCTTGCGCGTATTGTCACTGGCCTAGTGACTAATTTTACTGGATTTGCACCACTTGGAACCGTCCTTGTTGCCTTGCTAGGGGTTTCGGTTGCTGAACATTCGGGATTGTTATCAACTGTGTTACGCTCGTTGGTCGTTGGTGCGCCTAGACAAATGGTCACATTTATTATTGTGTTCGCGGGTATCATCTCAAATACTGCTTCAGAATTGGGTTACGTCGTGTTGATTCCGCTGGCAGCAATGATTTTTCATTCGTTAGGTCGACATCCACTAGCCGGTTTGGCTGCCGCGTTTGCCGGTGTTTCTGCCGGATACTCGGCTAATCTATTATTGGGCACAATCGATCCGTTATTGGCGGGGATCACAACACCTGCCGCACAAATGATCGATCCAGACTATATTGTAGGACCAGAAGCAAATCATTGGTTTATGATGGCAAGTACCTTCATCGTGGCAGGTATGGGCTATTTTGTAACCGAATACATTGTTGAACCACGTTTAGGTAAATACAACCCTGATGATGCACCTGAAAAGCTTGAAAAACCTGCGATAGAAAAACCCACCGCCCTTGAGTACCAAGGCATGCGAAATGCAGGATTAGCCTTTTTGGGGTTGTGTTTTTTGCTTGCATTAACCGTCGTACCAGAATGGGGAATTCTACGCAATCCGGACACAGGCGAAATAAAAGGCTCTCCCTTTTTGAAAGGCATAGTGGCTTTCATTTTTATTACGTTTGCCATTCCAGGTTATGTCTATGGTAAAACGGTTGGCACAATGAAAAGTGACCGAGACGTCATTGATGCAATGGGCAAATCCATGAGTTCTCTAGGGATTTACATTGTATTAGTATTTTTTGCGGCGCAGTTTGTGGCTTTTTTCAAATGGACCAATTTAGGCACCGTGTTAGCTGTGCAAGGCGCTGCTGGCATTCAGGCTGTGGGTCTAGATGGGCCAGAAATTTTTATCTTGTTCATACTGATGTGTGGATTGGTGAACCTATCGTTAGGAAGCGCTTCTGCTCAATGGGCGGTGACGGCTCCTATTTTTGTGCCTATGCTCATGCTTATTGGGTATGCGCCAGAGGTGATTCAGGCTGCCTATCGTATTGGTGACTCAGTGACAAACGTGATATCACCAATGATGAGTTATTTTGGTTTAATCCTCGCTATGGCGGTTAAATACAAAAAAGATACTGGAATGGGCACTATGATTGCAATGATGTTGCCATATTCCATGATCTTCATTGTCGGTTGGACGCTATTGTTCTACCTTTGGGTATTCGTCCTAGGCTTACCTGTTGGGGTTGGCGCGCCGACATATTATCCCGCGGCTTAGATCAAAACGAGTTGTTATGCGTATACAAGGTATCAAAATGTTTGGACGCAACGAATGAAGTACACAAAAAACACCGCATTTACCCACGATCAAGCTGACAAGCTTGGCGTGCTGATTACTAATTTAGGGACACCGGAAGCGCCGACTAAACAGGCACTAAAACCCTACCTAAAACAGTTCTTATCTGATCCTAGAGTGGTTGAAGTACCAAAGCTTATTTGGTGGTGTGTGTTAAATCTGATTATTTTAAATATTCGCCCCAAAAAGTCAGCTGAGGCATATGCTACAGTCTGGACCGAAGACGGCTCGCCGTTATTGACTCATACCAAACATCAGGCAGCTGCGTTGCAAGCTAAGTTTGATGCTGACCGCCCCGGCGAAGTACTCGTGGATTATGCAATGCGCTATGGTCAACCCTCTGTGGGTAATGCCATGGACAGCTTACTCAAACGCGGTGCGCGAAAAGTCGTTGTTTTACCTTTATACCCACAGTATTGCGCCTCAACTACAGGGTCTACCTTTGATGCATTGGCTGAAGATTTTGTGTCCCGTCGTTGGCTGCCAGAGTTAAGATTTATCAATCAATATCATGATGATACGCGGTTTGTTCAATGTGTTGCAGATAGTATAAAAGCACACTGGGATAAGCATGGTCGTGCTGATAAACTCGTCTTTTCTTACCATGGTATACCGAAACGTTATTTGCTCAATGGCGACCCTTATCACTGCGAATGTCATAAAACGACTCGTTTGGTTGCCGAAACACTTGGTTTAGCCAAACACGAATACATGACCACTTTCCAGTCGCGCTTTGGTCGAGAGGAATGGCTAACACCTTACACCGACGAGACCTTGAAAGGGTTACCTGAGCAGGGGATAAAATCATTACAAGTTATTTGCCCTGGTTTTAGTGCGGATTGTCTGGAAACCATCGAAGAAATTGGCGAAGAAAATCGCGAATATTTTATGGAAAATGGTGGCGAACGATACGAATATATTCCGTGTTTAAACGCGACAGACGCGCATATTGATATGTTGTATGGATTGCTCCAAGACCATATGCAGGGGTGGCATAATGCATCTCCTGAAGAGATTGCCATGCGTGCAACACAAGCCAAATCACTGAATGCGCCGCTCTAAGTGGATGTGATAAGGAAGAAATAATGCAAGCGCCAAAAGAGCTTAAAGACGCACAGGATATAGCCAACACGCTTGATACAGCCGTCAAAATTCCATTTCTGGGATTGCGTGTTGGGTTGGACTTTTTGATTGGTTTGATTCCAGGGGTTGGCGATGCAATTGTCTTACTGTTGTCTTGGCGCATTGTGTATTTGGGACGCAAGATGGGAGTGCCAAAACCTGTTTTGACACAAATGGTGCGCAATTCACTTATCGATTTTGGGTTGGGCTGCGTTCCTTTGGTGGGTGACATCGTTGATATATTTTATAAAGCCAATACTAAAAATGTTCAGTTGATGGAACGATGGTGGGTAAGTAACCACAAAGAAGAGGTGGATGCTTATGCTAAAGAGCAGTTGGCTGCTTGGGAAGCAGAGCAAGCTCGTTTGGATAAAACGGAACCATCAGCAACTCAGCAAGCGTTATTAAAGGCGCAGCAAGAAGATAACCTAAAGTAAACTTTGCACACCACTGCTAAGCGTTTTCAATGCCAGCACGGTCATAATGCCCTTAAACGCCCATTCAAAGTTTGAGGCGGAAAAACGATTGAGCAATTTCAACCCTAACCATGTGCCAATCGTCCCACTTACTATCATGGCAACGACTAAAGGTATCCACGGTAAAAAGGTAAAACCAACCACACCAAATACCAGCATTTTGAGTCCATGTTGCATTGTCATGCACGTTGAAAATGTGGCGACGATTTGATGTTTATCTGCTCGTTGACTGTGAATAATAGACGCGACCAATGGGCCCGTCGCACCAATGAACATTGATAAAAAAGTCGTGATACCTCCAGCCAAAATACGTAACGGTCTTGGTAAATCACGTTTTTGTGGCTTAACTCCCCAGACCATTGCAAGCACAAAAATACCAATGGCAAACTCAATAAGTGATAAAGGTAATTGGACAATGACAAAACTGGCGATGATCGCGGCAATGCACGCGCCGATGGCAAAATATCCCACAATACTCATTTGAATATGCTGCCTCGTCATCACCATGCGATTGACGTTTGAGCCTAGTTGCACGAGTCCATGAACTGGAATTAAGGCACCCAGTGGCATCACGTTGGCCATGATGATCAGTAACAAAAGTCCACCGCCAATCCCCATCGCAGCCGAAACAAATGAGGTAAAGCCTGCGCTGAGGATAAGAATGATTGCATGAGTTCCTGCGAACTCTGCAGGGAGTATATATTCAAATAACATTATTGTCGTTCGATTGAATGTGTTTTGAGTGCATCAAGTGTGACAATCTGTAACGCTGCTTCACTCGTAGCACGCAAGTCAACTTGTGGGGCAAGTCCATGGTCATAAGCTTGTTTCCAACGAGACGCACACAGACACCAACGATCGCCAGCTTTGAGACCAGGGAACTGATAAGCTGGTATGGGGGTGATTAAGTCATTGCCTAACCGAGCCTGCATCTGCAAAAATTCATCAGTGACGATGGCACAAACAGAGTGATTGCCACGGTCACTATTGGGTACTTGGCAAAAACCATTGCGCGTAAAACCTGTCCCGTCACAGCATGGTTGTAATGGTTCACCTAGTACATTGCGTTCACTCATATTGCTCTCTTTTCATTATCAGCAGATACGTTGTGTTCTTGTACTATTAAAAAAAATAGGTATGCAAACTTATCTGAACGTCGTAACGTATTAGCTATAAATAGTTTAAGTATATAGATTATGTTGGATAAAAGTGCCTTAGATGGCGACCTAAGCAGTACCCTTGATCCTGAAGAAGTGACCAAATTTGATCAATTAGCTGACCAGTGGTGGGACCCTTTGGGTAAATACGCGCAAGCGATAGCCTTTAACCATGCTCGATTATCGTATTTTACTCAATCCATTGCCACTCATTTTGATCGAGAGTTAGCGTTTGCTCCAAGGCCAACGCATAATTTGTGGCATTTATACGATTTGGGCAGAGTATTTGATGGGTTGTCAATTTTGGATGTTGGTTGTGGCGGAGGTTTGGTGTCAGAGCCTCTTGCAAACTTAGGTGCAACAGTTACTGGAATAGATGCCAGCGTCATGAGTATTCGTGTCGCCCGTCAGCATGCCCATAATACAACAACGCCCGTGAACTATGAGCATGCTATGGCATCAGATTTATTAGCGGATGGTCGTTTATTTGATGTGGTGATTAACGCAGAGGTTGTGGAACATGTACAGAACCAATCCTTACTCATTGAGCAATGCGCTCAGTTGGTAAAGCCTGGTGGTATTTTGATATTAGCGACGCTTAATCGCACGATTAAATCGTTTGTTATTGCCATAGTGGGTGCAGAATATGTGATGAATTACCTGCCAAAAGGGACACATAGCTGGCATAAGTTTGTCAAACCAAGCGAGTTATCAGGATGGGCAGAACAAGCAGGCTGCGAACTGCTTGAGCAAACGGGCATGCAATACAACCTATTTAAGCGCAAGTGGCGCCTAACGCCGCAGATGCCAGTGAACTATGTACAGGTATACAAAAAAGAATAAAGGAGAAAACAAGTGAGGCTTTACGACACCCATACCGCCCCAACACCACGTCGGGTCAGAATGTTTATTGCAGAAAAAGGGCTCTCCATCCCAATCGAACAAGTTGATATCATGGCTGGTGAAAACTTATCTGATGCGATGCGAGCCAAAAACCCTATGGGTAAAATTCCTATTCTTGAACTCGATGACGGTACTTGTATCAGTGAATCCACAGCAATTTGTACTTACCTTGAAGCACTCTATCCAGAACCTTCTTTATTTGGTCAATCCGCATTAGAACGGGGCGTCATCATGCAGTGGCAACAGCGCGCTGAGTTATATTTGTTTAATCAAGTAGGGATGTGTTTTCAACACACTTCCGGTGCTTTCAAAGATCGCATGACTCCTGTGCCTGACTACGGACGTGAAGCAGGCATTAACGCGTCCAAATTTATGCATTTATTGAACAAGCATTTAGCAACAAACACTTATCTAGCCGGTGAGGCTTATTCTATTGCGGATATCACAGCGTTTTGTGCAGTGGAGTTTGCTCGAGTGGTCAAAATACGGGTACAGCCTGAACACGTTCATTTATCTAGATGGCTAGAAGCGATGCGAGCAAGACCATCGGCACTAGTCTAGCGAAGTGAATGAATAGGGTTTGTTTTTTAGATTCCGTTTGTTAATATCGTGTTAAATTGTGAGAAGATAGTGCCGACATGGACACGACAATGCCATCAGAACAAGCCACATTTACTCGTATGCAAGACGGTACAAGGGACGACTGGATGAAAATTGCAGCGGCGCATAAAAAAGATTTTCATCATACCGCAGAACGTTTCATTGACATGTTGCGTCAACTTGAAGGGGTCACTCTAGGGTTCAGCTGTGATCAGCTACAACACGCATTAATGACGGGTACATTAGCGCGTCGAGCTGGTGCAACTGATGAAGAAATTGTAGTGGCTTTGTGTCATGACATCGCCAAAGTTATCAACGTGCCCAATCACGGTGCGATCGCTGCAGAGATGTTTAAACCTTATGTAAACGATCACCTTTATCATGTGCTCAAATATCACCAAGATTTTCAAGGTGAACATTATTATGCGTATCTGGATGCACCGACCGATTTACGTCTCAAATATATTGATGAACCTTGGTACGATTTGGCAGTAAAGCTAGTGGATGAATGGGACGCAGAAGGGTTTGATCCGAATTTTGAGGTAGACCCATTGGAAAGCTTTATCCCATTGATTCGCAAAGTGGTTCATGCGGAGCCAAAAGCGGTCGGTTAGCTCAAAAAGCTGCGCTTAAACTCTGATAATGTATCTGCCTCTATAGCTGGTTTATCCCATCGAATTCGATTGACTCTCGGAAATCTTAATGCGACACCAGATTTGTGGCGGTTGGACCCATGAGCCCCATCAAAAGCCACTTCAAAGACCAACGTCTTTTCGACTTCTTTTACTGGTCCAAAACGGCCAATAGTATGTTTGCGTACCCATTTATCCAATTCTTTTAGTTCGGCATCCGTAAATCCAGAATAAGCTTTACCAATGGGTAACAAACGGGTTTCTCCAGCAACATCTGTCCACAAGCCAAACGTAAAATCTGAGTAAAAAGACGAGCGTTTGCCATGCCCACGTTGGGCATACATGACGACCGCGTCAACGAGTTTTGGGTCGCGTTTGAACTTGTACCATATCCCTTTAGGACGACCGGGAATGTAGGGCGAATCGGCTTTTTTAAGCATTAAGCCTTCGACCAATCCATCTTGTATCAGACAGGCTTGTTCTCTTTGGGAGTGAAGTGCTTCAACATCATTAATTGAGAACGTGTTGGATAACTGAACTCGTTCTCTCGAGACAGCATACAATTCTCGCAATAAAGATTGACGTTCAAACAAGGGTTTTTGGGTCACATCTTCACCGTTATGTTCCAACACATCATAAATGACTAGGCCGCAAGGAATGTCATTCTGCAGTTGTCGTGAGGGTTTCTTCTTGTTCAGACGTTGCTGTAATTGATTAAATGTACTGATGTCACCCGCTTTATCAAATGCAAGGAGTTCCGCATCAAATACCCCATATGTATCAAGCAAAGGCAACACATCAGGAAAGCTATGACTAATGTCATCCCCAGTTCTGGAAAACAAGGCTTTGCCCAGAGGTTTGTTGACCACTTGTATACGGATACCATCGTATTTGTATTCTGCGATGTACTGGGATAAGTCAATTTTTGCGATATCATCTGCAAGCAAAGGGTGAGCAAGCATAACGGGGTGAAATACAATTTTGTCGCGGATATCTGGTTTTTCAGAACGACCTTCAAGCCAAGCGAATAATTCTAGATAGGGAGGGCTGATACCATGCCACAATTGTTCGATTTCGGCGACATCACAGTTACCATATTCGGCTAAAACCTGCTTTAGTCGCCTAGCAGAAAGACCAACGCGTAACCCACCTGTCCCTATTTTAATAAAACTCCAGCGAATGGAAGGGCTAAAATTATTGAGACAGCGTACCAAAAAAGTGTCAATATCCGCTTTGTTATGAGATTGGACGAACTCAACCACCTCATCAAATAACGGTGCAACAAAATCTTCATCAGGAAGTGATGGCCAAAGGTGTGCAACGGTTTCACTCATTTCGCCAATGTAATCGTAGCTTAGTGCAAATAAGGTCTCATCGACGCGTTCTAGCATGAGCTGTTTGATTGTGTTGCGTTTGAAGTATTTAAAATTAAGCTCTCCGGCAAGCATGGCGATGACATACCCACGTTCTGGGTCAGGTGCTGTAGCTAAGTACTCTCGAAGTAGATGGGATTTGCTCTTATGGCTTTGTGTAAAGTAAAGGGCATCGAATAGTTCAGCGACCCGTTTCATGATTCACTGTCCTCATCATAACCAATTAGCCGCAATGCTCGAGCGGTGTAACCAAGTTGTTGGCAAGCATGGATCAATGCATCTTCTCGACCATGTGTGACCCAGACCTCACAGGGATTTACTTCTTGAATTGACTCTAAAAGCTCTTCCCAGTCACAATGATCCGATATGACTAGAGGAAGCTCAACGCCTTTTTGTTTGGCTCGAGCTCTAACTTGCATCCAGCCAGATGCGCCTACGGTTAGCACATCGGGTAAACGCCTAGACCAGCGGTCATGTAAGGCAGACGGTGGGGCTAACACGATGTGACCACGTAAGGTATGTTTGTCAGTGACTTCCGTCACAGGAATAATCGAACCAAAGTCAAAGCCATGTTCGGTATACAACTCAATCAGTTTGAGCATAGCGCCATGCACATATATCGGCTTTGTATAACCCGCAGCGCGCAAACCGAGTAAGACGCGCTGACATTTACCCAGAGCATATACCCCGATTAGGTGACAGCGTCCCGGAAAGCGCGATAGGGAGGTCAGTAGTCTGTCGATTTGTGATATGAGTGTCGGATGTTTAAATACTGGTAATGCAAATGTGGCTTCAGTGATAAATACATCGCATGGTATTGCTGTGAATGGCACGCAAGAGGGGTCGGGTGTGCGTTTATAGTCGCCAGTAATCACCACGCGGGCATCGCGATACTCCAGCAAAACTTGCGCTGAGCCCAAAATATGACCGGCTGGATGAAACGTCAGATAGACAGGTTCAACGATACCTATATTGATGCGTTGGCCGTACTCTAGAGCTCGGGTTTTGGTCGCGTGGGCATCACCGTAACGTATGCGCATAATATCTAACGTGGGTGATGTGGCCCAAACAGTCCCATGACCACCTCGAGCGTGGTCAGCATGGCCATGGGTGACAATCACACGAGTATGTGGTTGCATTGCATCAATGTACGCATCAGCTGGCACGCAATAGAGGCCTTCTTTGCGTGGCTCCAGCCAAGTGTCGGGATGGTTTGTATTCGTTAGCATAATTATGCATACGTTTGTTTGTTGTAGAGGTTTGAAAAGTTGTTAAAATTTAACTTAATTGATTAAGTTAATATAGTGTTAAAACACATTATCATGCTATTATCACGGACTGAAAATAATAAGCGACATCAGGAGCACGAAGATGACCGATCGCAAAGCGGATACCGCACCATTATCGTTTAAAGAAAAAGCTGGCTACGGCTTAGGCGATATGGCCTCGAACTTTTATTTGGGCTTTTTTGGCCTATATCTTTTGTATTATTACACAGACGTCTATGGCCTAGCACCAGCTGCCGTGGCAACCATGATGTTGATTTCAAAAATCATTGATGCGGTCACCGATCCAGGAATGGGATTGATTGCTGATCGCACGAATTCACGATTCGGCAAATACCGCCCATACTTGTTATACATGGCCATTCCATATGGTATTTTGGGGGTTGCTATCTTTTACGGACCTGAGCTGTCGGATGCAGGTAAGCTAGCTTATGCATACGTGACTTACATAGGTGTCATGTTGGTGTATACCGCGATTAATGTCCCGTATTCTGGTCTATTAGCAGTCATCTCTCCCGTCTCTGAAGAGCGTACGAAAGCCACCACGTACCGTTTTATTTTCGCAAGTGGCGGTACTTTGTTAGTGGCTATGTTTGCTACTCCTCTAGTGAATTTACTGGGCGGAGGTGACGATGTGGTCGGCTTTAGAATGACGATCATTTTATTTGCGATTTTGTCGATGTTGATGTTCTGGACAACGTTTGCCACGACCAAAGAACGCATCGAATTACCCAAGCACAAAACCAAGCCAATGGAAGATATGAAGGAACTCATCAAAAACATCTCATGGGTGATTTTGGCAGTGGTTTGTATCGTATTATTAGTTGCTTATGTCACACGAGTTGCAACGGTGATTTATTACGTTAAGTATTACCAAGGACACAGCAGTGAGGCGTTTATCTGGATTTTCGACCGCGTAGCAGTATTTTCATCCATTGCTCTATTGGGTCAGTTGGTCGGGGCAATGTCGACGCCTTGGTTTACTAAGCGCTATTCTAAGCACATGCTCGTATTATGGTCTTCGGTCGTACATGCGGGATTCCTGTTTTTAAGTTATCTCGTGCCTGCTGAGAATTATTGGTTAGCGGTGTTCTTACACACCTGTGGCTTATATACTTTTGGTTTAACCATTACTTTGTTGTTTGCGATGTTTACCGATTGTGCCGAATATGGTGAATGGCTAACGGGTTCACGCGCTTCAGGTCTGACGGTCTCTGCATCGATGTTTGCATTAAAATTTGGCTCAGCTATAGGGGGTGCTTTACCAGGCTTTATCCTTGCAGCCATTGGTTTTGTCGCAAATACAGAACTTACCGAATCAGCAATGAACGGTATTCATTGGATGACGACCTTGTTACCAGCTGTGTTATTTGTTGCTGGTGGCTTGTTGATGTTGTTTTACAAACTCGACAAGAAGCTACTCGATAAAATCGAAATAGAATTGTTAGAGCGCCGTCAAAAAGACGGACTGAACCCTCAAAGTAATTAAGGTAGTTTATTTACATGCAAGTTATGAGTGATGCCGCCTCACAAGGGCATATTCAAAAATGGTGGAAAGAACAAATTGTCTATCAGATTTATCCACGCAGTTTTAAAGACTCGAACGGCGATGGGGTAGGCGATTTAAGTGGCATCATTGATAAACTTGATTACATCAAAAGCTTGGGCGTCACATCAGTTTGGATCAATCCAATCTATGCGTCGCCCAATGATGATAATGGCTATGACATTAGCGATTATCGCGCCATTATGCCTGAGTTTGGCACAATGGCTGATTTTGATGAATTGCTCGAGGGACTGCATGCACGAGGCATCAAATTCATCATGGATTTGGTGGTGAATCACTCTTCAGATGAGCATGAATGGTTCAAACAATCCCGTTCATCGCGAGACAATCCATATCGCGATTATTACCACTGGTGGCCAGCGGAAAAAGGCAAACCAAACTGGCGCTGGAGTTACTTTGATGAGCGTGGTGATGCATGGAAGTATGATGAACAAACCGATTCATATTATCTTCATTACTTTGCCGTCAAACAGCCCGATTTGAATTGGGAAAACCCAAAAGTCCGCCAAGAAGTGTATGACATCATGCACTTTTGGGCACAAAAAGGGGTCGACGGTTTTCGTTTAGATGCGTTCCAATTTGTGTCAAAAGATACTGATTTTCCGCAGCTGCCTGAAGAATACATGGAAGGCAAACAGCAAATTATCAAGTACCACGGTATGGGGCCAAATATACACCCGTATTTGCGTGAGATGTACGACGAAGTCCTATCCAAATACGATGTGTTTGCGGTCAGTGAAGGGGCGGGTTCAACCTTCCAAGATGCTCACGATTTGGTGGATACACACCGCAATGAATTACAAATTGCGTATCATTTTGAAGGGGCTGAATTAGGCAAAAATGTCGATAATCCACATACCTTGCTTGAATTCAAACAACTTTATTCCGCTTGGGATGAGTCGTTTTCGTCGGACGGTTGGTTGTCGATCTTTTTGGCCAACCACGATATGTCTCGGATGGTTTCGCGGTGGGGTAATGACTCTGAGGAATATCGCGAAGTCTCAACTAAATTACTCAACACGTTTTTGTTAACTATGCGTGGTACACCTTTTACGTATTTTGGCGACGAGTTGGGAATGACTAACATTCGCTTTCAAACGATTGAAGAATACAAAGACATCGATGCAATCAACGGCTACAAAAAAGCTCAAGCAGACGGTGCTGATATGGATACCTTCATGCGCAACTTGATTGAATATAGTCGCGATAATAGCCGTACTCCGATGCAATGGGATGCTTCGCCTCAGGCTGGGTTTACCACAGGTGAGCCTTGGATAAACGTCCACGCTAATCATTCCGTTATCAATGTAGAAGCGCAAGAAACGGATCCACATTCGCCATTAAATCACTTCCGTGAGTTGACGGCGCTAAGGCAACAACACAAGGTACTCGTCTATGGCGACTATGACCTATTACTGCCAGAGCATGAAGATATTTATGCGTATACTCGTTATCTTGATGATGAGTCGATGTTGGTATTGATGAACTTCTCAGCCATTACCCACACCGTGCATATTCCCCAGCTACAAGCCCATACCAAAGTGCTTGTGAATAACACAACCGAATGTGTGATAGAGGGTGATGTGATCACGTTGACGCCCTATCAAGCGGTGGTGTTAGGGTAAATAGACCATGAGGCTTTCATAGCCTCTTTTTGGGGTGGGTGTGACCAATTTTTAATGTTCGACCGTATTGAGAGAATGCACAATACGAAACTCCCCGTACAACTCCAAAACTGGTTTTCCAGTAAAGGCTGGTGCGTGCGTGATTATCAGGCGCACATGCTCGAACAAGCACGTAACCATCGTTCGACGTTACTCGTTGCGCCTACAGGTGCAGGGAAGACTCTATCCGGTTTTTTGCCTACGTTGTGTGAGTTGATCGAGCACCCACAACAAGGTTTACATACACTCTATATTTCGCCACTTAAAGCATTAACCCATGATATTCAACGAAATCTACTTGCGCCAATCGACGCAATGGGGATTGATATCACAGTTGAAACGCGCACCGGGGATACACCCAGTCACAAGCGTCAGCGCCAACGCAAAAAGCCCCCAAATATACTGCTTACAACGCCAGAATCATTGATGTTGTTGCTTTCCTATGCCGATGCAAAGCAGATGTTTAGACATTTGCGTACGGTGATTATTGATGAAGCCCACTCTCTTGCGGCAAACAAGCGCGGCGATTTTACAACGCTTGCGTTGGCAAGGCTATCTGCATTGAAACCGGATTATCGACGTGTTGGATTATCTGCAACGGTTGCTGATCCCGAAATACTAGCGGCCTGGCTTGGACCAAGTGGTGAGCCAGTTGAGATCCATCGTGTGACGAATGTCGTTAAGCCGCAGGTACAATTGATGCGCTTAACTTCTGATATTCCTTATGGTGGACACATGGCAACCTTCGCTGTGGCCGATATTTATCGAGAAATCAGCCAAGCAGCAACCTCACTGGTATTTGTGAATACCCGAGCACAGGCTGAACTTATTTTTCAATCTCTGTGGGAAATCAATGATCAAGCTCTGCCTATTGCAATTTATCACGGGGCCCTTGCCAAAGAGCAGCGTCACAAAGTCGAAAATATGATGGGGCAGGGACTTGTCCGCTCGGTTGTGTGCACTTCAGCATTAGAGTTGGGCATCGATTGGGGCAATGTGGATTTGGTGATTCAAGTCGGTGCACCTAAAGGGGTTGCACGATTATTACAACGAATCGGGCGCTCGAACCATACCTTGGATGCGCCAAGCGAAGCGTTACTTGTTCCAGGAAATCGGTTTGAAGCACTAGAGGCATTGAGTGCAATGGACGCCATCGCCAAAGAGCAAATGGATCACGAGCCCTATCACGAAGGTGCGCTGGATATCATTCCACAATTTATCATGAATTGCGCTATTGCTGGGCCCATTGCACCTGAGGAAATCTACCAGCAGGTATTATTAGCAACGCCATATGGTGGCCTAGACAGATATACTTTTATGCAACTATGGCAATTTACCATTGATGGGGGCTACGCTTTAAGTCACTATGATCGCTATCATCGCTTAGTACGACGTGAAGACGAGCTATTTGAGCCTGCATCCAAACGGGTCACGTTAAGGCATCGACAAAATATAGGTACGATCGTTGAAGCTGGACGTTTGAAGGTCAAACGCTTACGTAGAGCACATACGGGCAAAATCATTGGTGAAATTGAAGAGTACTTTGCTCAGCAGTTAGTTCCTGGTGATACGTTCTTATTCGCAGGTGAATGTTTGGTCTTTGATACCATTAAAGATATGTGTGTTGAGGCGTATCCAGGAAAAGGAAAAGAGCCCAAAATTCCAAGTTTTGTGGGTGGACAAATGCCATTATCGAGCTTTTTGGCTGACGCGGTGAGATTGCTTTTGTCTGAACCTGAGAGATGGAGTGAATTGCCGGAGCAAGTCACAGATTGGCTGAATCTACAGGAAGAGTTTTCGGCAATCCCTCGGTTAGGGAAAATCATGATTGAGCACTTTCCCTATCGTCAAGCGCAATACACGTTGATTTATACTTTTGAAGGGCGCAAAGCCAATCAAGCCCTAGGCATGTTGATCACTAAGCGGATGGAAAAACTCAAGTTACAGCCACTGAGTTTCAGTATTAATGATTACGGATTGTCGATATGTTCATTAAAAGTGATTGATGAGACGCAAATTCGCACCTTATTTCATCCAGATATTTTAGGTGATGAACTTGCTGACTGGATGCTCTCATCGCCAATGTTAAAACGTTCGTTTCGTCATGTGGCGATGGTCAGTGGACTGACAGAGCAAAATCATCACGCCACGCGCAAAACGATGAAACAAGTGACCTTCTCTACAGACTTGATTTACGACACTCTGCGTGAGCATGACCCAGATCATATTTTATTAAAAGTGACTCAACAAGATGCGGAGAGAGAATTACTCGATTTACAACGTTTGACGGACTTGTTGATTCGGTATGTAGGCAAAATTGACTTTATAGAATTACCCAAGGTGTCACCCATGGCCATACCTATTGTGCTTAATGTCAGGGCTGAAATCATCAAGGGATCCGGTCGCGAGGCGCTGCTCGAACATGCCACCTTGTATGATGAGGCGGAATCTATGCTAGCAGAAGTAAGAGAGATGCTGGAGCAGGCTGGGCGCTGATCTCAGTATATTCAGGAACAATAGGTTATAAGATATGCGTTGCATCGACATATAGATCCTCTACAATTCACTGATTATTATTAGACCAAGGTATGAAGTTGGCTATGGCATTTGTGATCCTTAATCTTATTTTATTTACCGGCGTTTGTGTGGTGTTGCGAACCTTAGCGAAGCGCGAAGCAAGCTTATCTAGACGTGTATTTACTGCGTTAATAGTGGGGGCCGTCGGTGGCTCGCTGGTGCAAGTTATTTTTGGTCATGACAGTGTCGTCGTCATGAATACTCTTGAGTGGACCAACGCAGTAGGCAGTGGGTATGTTGCCCTACTCAAAATGATCATCATGCCATTAGTTTTGATTTCGATGCTTGCCGCGGTGGTGGAAATGGATCGCATCAGCTCGTTGGGCAAATATGGTGGGGCGATTTTGTTTGTACTTATTGGTACCACAGCCATCGCTGCAATAGTAGGTATCGGCGTGGCGAATATGTTTGGTTTGTCTGCCGATGGGTTAACACAAGGCGCTCGTGAATTAGCTCGTGTAGATGTCCTCGCCGAACGACAAGGTGTCGTTTCTGAGCTCTCTCTGCCCGCCATCTTGGTGAGTTTTATCCCAGAAAATATTTTTGCAGATTTGGCAGGTTCGCGAAAAACATCCATCATTGCTGTGGTCATTTTTGGTGTATTACTTGGGATCGCAGGCTTAAAACTCGTCGCAGAAGAACCTGAACAAGGTCAGCGTTTTCGAAGTTTTGTAAAATCGGCTCAAGCGTTGATTATGCGCTTGGTCAAAATGATCATTGAATTTACACCTTATGGGGTGTTGGCTTTGATGTTCAAAGTTGGTGCGAGTTCTAGTCTTGCTGACATACTTGACCTAATCAAGTTCATTGTTGCTTCATATGTCGCGATTTTGATTATGTTTTTAGTCCATGGGGGGTTGTTGCTAGTCAACGGTTTGAATCCTAAGGTGTATTTTCAAAAAGTACTGCCCGTATTAACCTTTGCGTTCAGTTCAAGAAGTTCTGCAGCAACGATCCCACTTAATGTTGAAACCCAAACTCAGCAGCTGAAAGTAAAGCCAGTGATCGCGAATCTTTCCGCGTCATTGGGGGCGACTATTGGGCAAAACGGATGTGCGGGGATATACCCTGCAATGTTGGCCGTAATGATTGCCCCCAGTGTAGGGATTGACCCAAGTCAACCTATGTTTATTTTGAGCTTGGTTGGGATCATCATTGTGAGTTCTTTTGGGGTAGCTGGAGTGGGGGGTGGCGCAACGTTTGCGGCGTTGATTGTATTACCAGCGATGGGCTTACCCGTTGCTCTGGCAGCGCTACTGATTTCGATCGAACCCCTGATTGATATGGCTCGAACGGCACTGAATGTCAATGGCGCAATGACGGCCGGGGTGATAACTGATAGACGCATAGCTTCACAAGAAACCGGCGATGAACAACCTCAACAAGTATGACTTCAGAACATTTGGAACGTTTGTTACTCGATAACACGGCGTCAATTTTTCGCTTTGCGAACAAGGTTTGGATTGCTGATGGGCTTGGCGGCTTGTACTTGCCTGAGGCGGCTTTGTTAGTCATATCTGATTTACATTTTGGCAAAGGCAGTTTTCTCAAACAGCACGGACACCCACTGCCGACCTATGACACGATCGCGACGGTTGATTTGATCAACACATTGATTGAACGTTATCAACCATCAACGGTATTGTGTTTAGGAGATAGTTTTCATGACATGTGTGTTGGAGAGCGCTTGTCTGTGTCCGAAACGCATGCAATTCGCTCCTTAACCGAGCAGGTGGTTCATTGGATATGGGTGTTGGGCAACCATGATCCGGATATACCGAACGGTTTTTCAGGAGAACAAGTCATTACATGGCGTATGGATGATATTGTGTTTACACATGAGCCATTAGCTAACACTGGTACAGCACATTATCAAATTATGGGGCATTTTCACCCCAAACTCAGTCATGTCATAAAACGCCAACAAATGACCGGAAAATGTTTTATTAGCTCAAAGCATGAGCTCATTGTGCCGTCATTAGGTGTGTATACAGGAGGATTGTCTATCGATGACCCAGTTTATCAAGAGGTCTTATCATCTCCTGCACAACAAGCGGTATTGTGCTACCAACAAAAAGCGTTTTTAGTGCCTTTAAACAAATAATGGCGAGGCGTTTAAGTTCGCCATCTTTTGGTCAAATCACCATAGTCTTCAATTCGTCTGTCACGAAAATATGGCCACCAACGCTTTACTTGCTCACTGCGAGCTAAATCCACTTCAACGAGTAAGTTCTCAGGGGTATCGTGTGATGCCTTAGCCAAAATTTCTCCCTGTGGACCGGCAACAAAGCTAAGCCCCCAAAAATCAATACCACTTTGACCATGAGGAGCCACTTCGTAACCTGTTCGATTAGCGACTACAACGGGGATATTATTCGCGACAGCATGTGCGCGTTGGATGGTAAACCACGCGTCCTGTTGTCGAACTTGTTCATCTCGGGTGTCATTGCGATCCCAGCCAATGGCAGTGGGATAAAATAAGATATCAGCTCCAGCCATGGCCATGAGCCTAGCAGCCTCTGGGTACCACTGATCCCAACAAACCAATACCCCTAATTTGCCGATAGACGTCTCGATAGGCGTGAAACCCAAATCCCCCGGTGTAAAATAGAATTTCTCATAGAATCCGGGATCATCCGGTATGTGCATTTTGCGATAAATCCCAGCCACTTTAGCACTGCAATCGTAGACTACAGCCGTATTGTGATAAAGCCCCGTGGCGCGTTTCTCAAACATCGAAGTAATCAACACAATATTGAGTTCATCGGCCAAGGCACCAAAAAAGCGATGACCTTCTCCTTCGATTGGCTCTGCTAAATCAAATACATCTACATCTTCAGTTTGACAAAAATACAAGGTGCTGTGGAGTTCTTGGAGTAGAATACATTGTGCGCCATCGTTGGCCAATGCTCTTATTTGTTTGGCCGAATCCGCCCAATTTTGCGATTTATCGTTGCCACTGATCGCCTGTTGAACGACGCCGATTTTGACTGTCTGTGCGCTCATGTTTTTTTCTCTTATACAAATAGATTGTTGCGTAATACACCCTTTGGCACTTGCATTGAAACACAATGCAGACTGCCGTATTGCTCGACCAATACCGAACAATCTATGGGTACAATTTCATAATTTGGGTAAGCCTTAGAAAGTTGACTTAGAGCCACTTCATCTTCTGGTTGCTGGTAAACCGGGGCAAGGATTGCGCTATTTAATATCAAAAAATTGGCATACGAAGCTGGTGAGCGCTCACTTTGGCTGTTTAGTACATTTGGCAACGGCAAATCTATGATTTCATGCTCAGGGAAATGATGTCGTAACTCAGCGCCCAAGGCATGTAATCCACTAAAATGAGGGTCGGTTGGACGATTTTCACAGCCTTGATAGATGATGCCTTGATCTGGAGTAAACCTAGCAAGGGTATCAATATGTCCGTCTGTATCATCTCCAGCCAAATGACCATGTTCAAGGATCACTGTACGAGTAGCACCGAGTACTTCAGTGAAATACTTGTGATATTGATCCATGTCCATATCCCCATTGCGTTTGGGATTACTTAAACAAAACAAGGTACTCAATAAAGTACCATCGGCATCGATTTCTAATGCACCCCCTTCCAAGACACACTGCTCGCTAAACATAGGTACTTGTAATAAATCAGCCAAGTATTTAATGTTGACTTGATTGTCTTGAGTGGCGTTGAATTTTTGTCCCCAGCCATTGAATTCAAATTCTAAAGTGTGTTTGTGCTCTAGGTTTTGTTCATCAGCTAAGGTCAAAAAGCCGTAATCTCGGACCCATGTGTCATTGTATTTTGCCACAATGATATGCACATCAGAGTGGTCTTGGTATAACGATGAGACGAGTTCAATCTCACTCGGATCACACAGTAATAAGACTTTTGCATTGCGCTGTAGGATTGCAGAAATGATATGTTGGTAAGTTGTTTGAGCGCGTTCTAACCAACTTGCCCAATCGGTATCTTGGTGTGGCCAAGCAAGAATGACCGCCTCTTGTTCGACCCACTCTGGAAGTAATCTCATGTGTTATACAAACCGTTATTTTAAATGTCTACCACCGTCTAGATGCATAGTTTGACCTGTAACGAAATCACTGGCAAATAAAAAATTCATCGCCTTCACTGCTTCACCTGCTCCAGGACAAATTTCGAGTAAGGATTTTTTGAGTGAACGCGCTTTATATTCATCGCTGTCGTGTTCGTTAAACATTAATAAAGCTGGAGCAATTGAATTAACTTTTACGCTTGGGGCTAACGCTTGGGCAAAGGAAAGCGTTAAATTGTGTAATGCCGCTTTTGAGGCTGAATAGGCGATGTGTTTACTGGATCCTTTGGTTTGTACATAGTCTGTCATATGAATGATATCAGCACCATTTGGGTGGGCTAGGAGCAAATCTTTAAGCCCTAGGTTGAGCTGATAAGGACCACTGACATGCACTTGCATCATTTTATTTAACAAGGCGGGATAATCATTTGTGTGTTTTTCGGCATCCCAGTCAGATGCATTGTGGATGATGGCACGTAACGATTCGCATGATGTATTGATGTGCTGAATGAGGCGAGCGATATCGGAATTTTGGGCGAAATCGCACTGGATGGTTTCGGCACCGGCGTCTGTAAGAGAGGCTAAAGCAGGACGTTCGCTGCGATAGGTCACTATGACATGAAACCCTTGCGCTAATAAATCGAGCGCCATTGCCAGTCCAAGACGTTGGGCGCCTCCAGTAATTAGGATCGTGTCGGCCATCTTTATTTCCTTTCAATTAATACAATGTTATGTGCACTTACCATCACGCTTGATGCGTTATGTGATGGGTTAGTGTATACTATGCACGTTGTTTGTAATATAGATACGTATCTATATTAACAAAGGATATTTTTAATTTTACTAAACCAATATAGCGATTTGTACCGTATAAAGCGGAACAAATTATAAAATGGAACATTCAAATGTTAGCAAAAGAAGCAGTTGTGGTTCGTGATGGAGTAGAACTCGCGATAACAAAAGAAGCTGCCCTTGTCAGACAAGCCCTGATTGACGCTGGCCTTGAAACCCCAATGGTTGAAAACGGTTTGTCAGATGAGCAAAAACGCGCTCAAATCCAACAGCACATGACCCAAATCATGGAAGTGCTTGGGTTGGATTTGGACGATGACAGCTTATGCGACACGCCAAAACGCATTTCTAAAATGTATGTAGATGAGATTTTTTCTGGTCTAGACTATCGTAAGTTTCCTAAGATAACGCAGATCGAAAACAAAATGTCGATTGAGCAACCGGTACAAGTGACTGATATTTCATTGACGAGTACCTGTGAGCATCACTTTGTGACAATCGACGGAACCGCATCGGTTGCTTACATTCCGAAACAAACAGTCATTGGTTTATCTAAAATCAATCGCTTAGTATCTTTTTTCGCGCAGCGACCACAAGTACAAGAACGTCTAACGCAGCAGGTAATGGTGGCATTGCAAGCGCTCACTGGTACTCAAGATGTTGCCGTTTCCATCAATGCGACGCACTACTGTGTGAAAGCGCGAGGTATCAGAGACAGTAACTCATATACCAAAACCTCTTCTTTGGGCGGCGTATTTTTGTCGGACCCTGCCATGCGTCGAGAATTTTTCGAAGCCTAATTTATGCGACGCATCTTGTTGATATCGGTTCTATTCCTTACGGCATGCACCAGTGTGCCGAAAGGGCTTTCCCCGGTGCAAAATTTTGATAAATCTCGTTACCTAGGTACTTGGTATGAAATCGCAAGATTAGATCATTCTTTCGAACGCGGCCTTGAACAAATAACGGCAACTTACACATTACAAGATGATGGTGGCATTGCGGTACTGAATCGTGGCTTTCATATGTCCGATGGTGTTTGGAATGAAGCCAATGGTAAAGCCTATTTTGTCGGGTCTGAAACGATAGGCCATCTTAAGGTTTCTTTTTTTGGGCCATTCTATGCCAGTTATGTGATTATGGCATTAGATCCTGAATATCAATGGGCACTCGTGACAGGTCCCAACCGAGATTATTTTTGGATTTTATCCAGACACCCAAATATGGAAGGTGACAACCTTGTGAGCTTGATACAAACGGCTAGGGAAGCTGGCTTTGCGGTTGATGAATTGATATTCGTTAAACACGATTGAAATTTATTTGGCACTGATATGGTCTAGGTGTTAGTCTAATTATGAGGCTGATAAATAAGGATTTACATGCTCAAGAGTCACCTAGAGGTTATCGACCAAGCTATTAATTTGCTAAGCGAACTCGATGAGGACAGTTTTACTCAAGTTCTATCGCCCTATTTTAGTGGCTCTATCGGTCAACATTTACGGCACGTGGTCGATCATTACAATAATTTATTAAATGGATTTTCTGAAGGTCATGTCAATTACAATCGCCGTAATCGCTTCTGCTCAGTAGAAACCTCCCTTGAAGTATGTTCTCAGTCGTTGGGTAATATTCGCAAACAAATCTCTCAACTCACTACTCAGGAACTAAGGCAAAGTCTCTCGATATTAACCGAGATTTCTATTTCTGAACGGGACGATGCGCTTGTTGAATCAAATGTCGCACGTGAGTTAGTGTTCGCTTCATCGCATGCAATCCATCATTACGCGCTCATCAAAATTATCAGACAAATGCAAAACGCTTCAGTACCCTTAGAGTTTGGTTATGCGCCTGCTACTTTGACTTATTTAAGAACACACAATGCAAGTTAATCTTCAAGCACTTTGCCCAAATACCTTTTTTGAAGGCGCTCGGGGATTTGTCGTAAATCGACACTGAGTAATAGGCCTGGAGTGTGGTTAAAGCTAGTGTCAATCCCCAGAGCATGAAATCTGGCTCCGAGTTTTTGGTATTGTTTGGCTAAAATGGGTAAGCCTTTTCCGTCCTCTTCAAGGCAGTGTAAAAGATTCTCAACGACATCTTTTAATCCATGAGTCTCATGATAAGCCTTGAGCTGTGGATGCAATACAAAAGGAAATTGATGTTTTGGTTGCACATGCTCCGGGGCATCAATTAAGCCATGCTCAATAACACTGACACTTTGTGGACGATACAGTTTGCTGATACTCACTGTGCCATACAATACTCGATATTGTGGGAATGCGTTTGCAAATTCGCCAATGCCACGCCAAAGCATAAACAGGCCTTGGGGAGAGCGTTGATATTCAGGAATGATAAATGAGCGCCCCATCTCAAGACAAGGTTGTTGCTGATTAACAAACTCTGGGGCAAATTCAAACATTTTATGTAAGTATAAACCTGCCATGCCCTCATCGGCTTGCAGCACATCAGTCCGCCCCATCCGATATGCACCAATAATACGGTTTTCGGTTTGATGCCACACAAACAAATGGGTATAAGTGGCATCAAAGTCATCCGTATCTCTTGGCTCGCCGCTCCCTTCATTGTGCATGCGAAACACTCGTTCACGTAACATCGCAATTTCATCGACTATTTTGGGGGTTTGAGCTTGCATCGACCAATAAACGGTAAAATCACCCACCGTTGCAAGTGCTTGTTCAGTTGGCAAGGTGAGTAATTCATCCAGCAAAGATTGTGAGTCAATCGGCTCCGCTAACGGCTGTTGAGTAATCACCTTATCCGCTGGCCATTCATACCACCAACGCGAATCATTGGCATAACTGAACGCACGTGCAAGTGCTGCGCCTTGCTCTGGATTCGCTATTAAAGGGAGTTTAATTGCGCGACCAGAATCAATCTGAATAGTTTGGTTGCGTTTGGCTAACAACTCTCTAGCAAGCATCAATAAACGAAAACGAAAATAAATTCGGCCTAAACGATAAAATAGAGGACGGTTGGTGCCCTGAACAAAAACGGGCAAAAACAGCGCATTGGCTTTTTGCGTCAAGGTGTAGACAAGTTTGTTCCATTCGTGTTCTGCGATCCCATTGTATTCGCGACGATAATAGGACACGCGACCCGCTGGAAAAATCAGTAACGCATTGCCAGATTTGACATGGCGTAAAGCGGTACGAATGCTTGGAGCGTTTTTAGGATCGTTAGGTTTGAGCGGATTGGTAAATATAAAATAGTCTTCTAATTCACTAAAAACTTTCAATGCACGGTTAGCAAAAACTTGTAAGTCAGGTCGTTTGCGACTGATAAGACGCGCCAAAATCACCCCTTCAATGCCACCAAATGGATGGTTACTGGCAATGACAACAGGACCTTCAGCGGGGATCCGCTCAAGCAATGCTTCACTATTGCTAATATCAATCCCTTGTATTTCAAGAAGTTTATCGACAAAGGCCTCTTTGCTTAAACCGGCCATTTGGTGGGTGTGGTAAAGCCGATTCATTTTATTTATGCCGAGCAGGGCATCGAGGGCTCTAAAAATTGGTCTTTGCCACCAAGCTGGATTAGATACAAGGTTAAGGGAGCTGATACGAGCGATCACGAGTACAATACATCCTTATTTTGTTTAGTTTGGTAGTAGACCCATATGCGTTTTAGATTATTCGCAAACACTTCGAAATTAAAGAAGTTTTTTAAGATATCTGGCATACTATGCGCGTTTCAGCTTTATGAATAGAGGTTTTGTATGCAACGTTTAACCATTACCACTCCTGATGATTGGCACTTACACTTTCGTGATGAGGCCATGCTCGAAGAAACCGTTCCCGCTACCGCTCGCTGCTTTCGCCGAGCGATTGTTATGCCAAACCTTGTTCCACCTGTTGTAAATGCAGAGCAAGCACTTGCTTACAAAGATCGTATTATGGCAAATGTGGGGGATTTCTCCGATTTTGAGCCTTTGGTCACTTTGTATCTCACTAATACAACTACTCCAGATGATATTCGCGAAGCCAAAGCCTCTGGTATTGTGGCATCCAAGCTCTATCCAGCAGGGGCTACAACTAACTCGGATGCGGCAGTAAAGGGCATTGAAGCTCTGTATCCTGTATTTCAAACGATGAGTGATGTGGGCATGTTGTTACTCATCCATGGTGAGGTCACCGAAAATCACATTGATATATTTGATCGTGAAGCTGAGTTTATCGAACGTCACTTAAAACATATTGTTGCTGCGTTTCCAGATTTGAAAATTGTCTTCGAACACATTACCACTGCCGATGCCGCTGATTTTGTTTTATCCTGTGGCGAGAATGTTGCCGCTACGATCACCCCTCAACATTTGATGCTCAATCGAAATGATTTATTAGTAGGTGGTATCAAGCCCCATAACTACTGCTTACCAGTACTGAAACGCAACATTCATCAACAGCGTTTGCGCGAAGTCGTGGCATCTGGATCGCCCAAATTTTTCTTAGGCACAGACTCTGCCCCGCATGAAAAACACAAAAAAGAATCCGCCTGTGGTTGCGCGGGTTGTTATTCAGCATGGAGCGCTTTAGAACTGTATGCGCAAGTGTTTGAAGAGCTCGACGCATTAGATAAGTTAGAAGGGTTTGCTTCACATTACGGTCCAGATTTTTATGGTTTACCACGCAATACTGGTACTGTGACGTTAGTCAAAGAGGAATGGCATATCCCGGCTGAAATCAAGTTGCCTACCGGTGATGATATTGTGCCGTTCATGGGCGGTCAACCGTGCCAGTGGCGCTTGGAAAAATAAATGAAATTTAATGAACTGGACTTGCGCTCTGAATTATTAGAGGGCGTTGCCCAGATGGGCTATGCTGATGCCACTGACATCCAAGCAACGACTTTACCTTTGTTGTTAGAGGGGCAAGACATCTTGGCTCAAGCCAAAACCGGCAGTGGCAAGACGGCAGCCTTCGCACTCGGGGTGCTCAATGACTTAGACGCCGAACGCACGTATACCCATGCACTTGTGTTATGTCCTACCCGCGAGTTAGCCGACCAGGTTGCCGAACAAATGCGCCTGCTGGCCAAACGCATTGATAATGTCAAAATCACCTGTCTCTATGGCGGAGTTCCCATGCCAGGGCAAATTGCGACCTTGAGGCATCGTCCACACATCATTGTTGGTACGCCTGGTCGAGTGGTTGATCACTTGCTCAAACACCGAGTGCATCTCAAAGAACTTAAACATTTTGTGTTAGATGAAGCTGACAGAATGTTGGATATGGGCTTTGCAGATGACTTAGAGGTGATTTTTGGGAAACTACCAGCGAAGCGTCAAACGGCGCTGTTTTCAGCAACCTACCCAGATACCATTGCTGCAATAAGTGAATCCATTCAACACAACCCACAAAAAGTGGTCGTAGAAACCCATCATCAAGCCAATAAAATTGAACAAGTCGCTTACAAGGTGCTCCCTCATGTGCGAGACCAAGCCGTGGCAACCATACTCAGTCATTATCAAGCCCAATCAGCTATTGTATTTTGTGCGACCAAAGCTGAAACCTTTGCTTTAACGACATTTTTACAGGGCAAAAGTATTGCTGCTGTGGCGCTTAATGGTGACATTGAACAACGCGAACGCACACAAGTACTGACGCGTTTTTCACACCGCTCTGCGCTGGTATTGGTCGCCACAGATGTAGCTGCACGAGGTTTGGATATTGATGCTGTAGAGTTAGTGATTAATTACTCACTAGGTGAGGAGCTTGATACTTACATACACCGAGTAGGTCGCACCGGGCGTGGTGATGCGACAGGGCGAGCAGTCACGTTAGTAACCGATGCTGAGTTGGGGTTGTTGCGCCGAACCGCAGATCATGCGCAAGTGGTGTTAAAACCAAAAGGCATTGAGTCATTGCGTTTCCACGCCAATCGAGTTGCAGAACCTCAATACGTAACCTTGAGTATTGATGGCGGAAAACGGCAAAAACTCCGTCCAGGAGATATTCTGGGTTCATTGACAAAAGAAGCCGGTATTCCAGGAGAAGATATTGGTAAAATTAACGTGACTAACCAAGTATCGTTTATTGCGGTCAAAATCCGCAGCGTAAAACGCGCGTTGGCACAGTTGCGAGAAGGCAAAATCAAAGGCAAAAAATTTCGCGCTCGACGTTGCGTGTGAAATTTAATTAGACGTACTTCGTTCCTATAAGCTAGGATAAGACTAAAAAGGAAAAAACTATGACCCACACGCACGTTGCTTTTTTAACATACATTGCTCTGATTTTATTATTTTTATTGCTGCTAGCAGGATACCGTTCTTATCTAGGGTTAACCAAACAAGTTAAGACACTCAAATTTGCGGCAGATGGATCAGGCGTACCAGAATTGGGGTTTCGTTTAACTCGAGTACATGCCAATGCTGTGGAATGTTTTCCTTTTATTGGCGGTTTGATGCTTTATGCCATTGCGACAGAGAATACAGCCGTCACGGATGGGCTCGCTATGGTGTTAATTTATGCGCGGATTGCTCAGTCAGTTATTCTTGCAATATCGACCAGTAACCTAGCTGTACAGCTCCGTTTTGCAACGTTTTTAGTGCAGTTTGGGGTCTGTATATATTGGACATATATGTTTTTGCATGGATAGTTTGACTCAATATTTATTGAGCACTAATACCCATAGCTAATTGGTTTTTGTTTCAAAACTGCCTACATTTGTTGTAGTAAACAATGTAGGCTTCGTTTTGTAATGACCCACCCAAATTATTCCGATTTTATCCAAGTATCCACCTGCGATCTGGCTGACGCACTCCCTCGTTCACAGTTTATTGCCTCCCCAATCACACCGTTATGGCCAGATATGCCAAGGTTTGCAGGACGAGCGTATACAGTAAAATGTGCGCCTGGAGACCATTTAATGGTACACGTAGCCATTTACGAAGCACAGCCAGGAGATGTGTTGGTGATTCAAGCAGACCCTGATTATGCTGTGTCTGGTGGTAATGTCTGTGCCATTGCTCAGCGCAATGGTGTGACTGGTTTTGTGGTTGAAGGCGTAGTGCGGGATATTGATGAAGTACGTGAATTAGCCTTTCCAATTCACGGTTTGGGTATTTGTCCTAAACCAGGTGCTAAGAAAGTCTATGAACCCAACGGACAGGCAGTTCAGCTACAAGGCGTGACGGTCAATACTGGCGATATCATTGTGGCGGATAACGATGGAGTTGCGGTGATCCCGCAAGCACAAGCTTCTGAGGCTTTGGCGATTGCCGTTAAGCGTCGCGATAAGGATGCTTCGCAAACGATAGATGAGTGGCAAGCAAATCATAAAGCGAATGTTGATAAGATTGTTGCAGCTCTGACAAAATAACCTCAAAACTTGAAGCTTTAGCCACTTAACCTCATAATACGACACGAATTTTCATTCCCTAGGTCATTGCATGTTTAAGTGGTTCGAGAGCCTCGTACAACCCTACCCCCAGGACGTCCCTAGCCAACCTCCAACCTCGCTTTACGCGTTTTGCGTACACTATACCAGAGGCGTGTGGCAGGTTATTTTTGCGGTATCTTGTCTAGCCGCTTCTGTGGCTATTTTTGAAGTCATGTTGTTTGGATACATGGGTCAGTTGGTAGATTGGTTTGCTACCCGTGATCCTCAGACGTTTGTACAAGAAGAGTCCGCGTCGTTATGGCGTATGGGTCTGGTGATCTTATTGCTACTTCCCTGTTTGGTCGTCATCCAATCGATGTTGATTCATCAATCCCTGCTGGGTAATTATCCGATGCGTATTCGCTGGTTGGCGCATCGTTATGTGTTGCAGCAATCGCTCTCTTATTTTCAGGATGAATTTGCGGGACGAGTTGCGACCAAAGTGATGCAAACTGCACTGGCAGTGCGCGAGACAGTTCTCAAATTGCTCGACTTGATGGTTTACATCAGTGTTTACTTTATTTCCATTGTGGTGTTGGTATTTGCAGTAGATTGGCGCTTGGCTTTACCCTTTCTGGTCTGGTTGGCAGTGTATATCGGGATTTTGCGACTCATCTTACCGCGTTTAAAAGACGTCTCCAAAAAACAAGCCGACGCCCGTTCAATTATGACTGGACGCATCGTCGACTCCTACACCAATATCGCTACTGTAAAGCTATTTTCACATTCATCAAGAGAAGCGACTTATGCCAAAGAAGGGATGGATGGTTTTTTACAAACCGTGCATCCGCAAATGCGGCTGGTGACTGTTTTGTATGGCTGTGTCTGGTACTCGAACGCGCTGTTAGTCTTTGCGGTCACTGCCATATCGATTTATTTGTGGACCAAAGGCATCGTGACAGGTGGCGATGTAGCGATTGGTATCAGTCTCGCATTGCGCCTCAATGGGATGAGTCAGTGGATCATGTGGGAAGTCTCTTCCATATTCGAAAATCTTGGTACGGTCCAAGATGGCATTAACTCCCTAGCGGTACCAGTTGATGTCAAAGATAAAGCGGATGCACAACCGCTGGCAATAAATGGCGGACAGATCAGTTTTAAAAATGTGAACTTTGCTTATCAAGCACAAAACGGTAGGCATATCCAAGTATTTGATGACCTTAATTTGGATATTAAGAGCGGTGAGAAAGTCGGTATTGTCGGTCGTTCTGGTGCTGGTAAATCGACGTTGGTTAATCTGTTACTGAGATTTTATGATATTCAAAGTGGCACGATTACGGTGGATGGTCAAGCCGTAACAGAATTACAACAAGAGTCTTTAAGAGCTAAGATCAGCATGGTGACGCAGGATACGTCATTAATGCATCGCAGTGTACGTGATAATGTGATTTATGGCAGAGAAGATGCTTCTGAAGAAGATATGATTCGAGCATTGAAGCAAGCTGAAGCGTTTGAATTTATTCAACAATTAAGTGACGCCAAAGGACGCACGGCTTTTGATGCGCATGTTGGCGAGCGTGGGGTAAAGCTTTCTGGTGGCCAACGTCAACGCATTGCGATTGCTCGAGTGATGTTAAAAGATGCACCGATTCTGATTTTGGATGAGGCGACATCAGCGTTAGATTCGGAAGTTGAGGCAGCCATTCAAGAGTGTCTTGATAAAATCATGGAACATAAAACGGTGCTCGCTATTGCCCATAGGCTCTCGACCATTGCGCAAATGGATCGCCTAATTGTACTGGATCAAGGGCGAATTGTAGAGTCTGGTACACATTCAGAATTATTGGCGTTAGGTGGTATATATGCCAAGTTGTGGGAGCACCAAACCGGTGGTTTCTTAGGGTTGGAATAAATTAGAGCTAAATTAAAGTTTGAAACCACACCTCAGATGGGTATAATACGCGTCCCTTCATTGTTCTTCCCCATCTGATTTAACTGGAAAGCACAATCGAAGTGTATCTAAATTTTATGATGTTGTGGACAGATTCTGTCGGCACAATAAATTTAGGGGCGTAGTTCCAATTGGTAGAACAGCGGTCTCCAAAACCGATGGTTGGGGGTTCGAATCCCTCCGCCCCTGCCACTTTTATATGCATAGCGCCTTGTTTAGGCGTTATATAAGGGTTTAACATGAGTGAAACAGTAGAAAATCAATCATCCAGTGCATTAGACACGTTTAAATGGCTAATAGTCTTTGCGTTATTAGCGGGTTTAGTAGCAGGAAACCATTATTTTGAACAGGCATCAGTACTGTATCGTGCATTAGCGGCTGTCGCTGTCGTTGTGGTTGCAGGTTTTATTGCAGCAACGACCATGAAAGGGACGCGCTTTTTGACGTTTGCCAAAGATTCACGTACTGAAGTGCGCAAGGTGGTTTGGCCATCGCGTCAAGAAGCTACTCAGACCACGTTGATCGTGTTGATTGCGACTTTGGTTATGGCGCTTATCTTGTGGGGACTCGACGGTATTATTGTACGTCTAGTCGGTTTCGTAACTGGTATTGGGATCTAAATCATGGCTAAACGTTGGTATGTTGTCCAAGCGTTCTCAGGTTATGAGCAACGCGTGCAGAAAACCTTATTAGAGCACATCAAAACACACGAAATGGAAGAACACTTTGGCGAGATATTAGTGCCAACTGAAGAAGTGGTTGAGATGCGTGCTGGTCAGAAGCGCAAGTCTGAACGCAAGTTTTTCCCAGGTTATGTATTGGTCGAAATGGACATGAATGAAGATTCATGGCATTTGGTTAAATCAGTACCTCGCGTATTGGGCTTTATTGGTGGTACTTCAGATCGTCCAATGCCAATCAGCAAAAAAGAAGCAGATGCTATCCTAAACCGTTTAGAAGAAAACGTGGATTCGCCAAAGCCGAAAACCATGTTCGAACCAGGCGAAGTGGTTCGTGTCACCGAAGGCCCATTTGCCGACTTCGAGGGCACTATCGAAGAAGTGGATTACGAAAAGAGCCGCTTAAAAGTTTCCGTACTTATATTTGGTCGCTCAACGCCAGTCGAACTGGAATTTGGTCAAGTCGAAAAGAACTAAGCCAAACGAAATACCAAAAAACCACCTTAGGGTGGTTTTTTAGTATTTGAAGCATTGATCAAAAATAAGTCAATTTTGTGACAAATGCTGTTTACATAATCTTTGTTCTGGACTATAATCCGCGTCCCTTTATTTGCGTGGGGAGCCTGTGACCTAGTTATACTCAATAGCTACGAGGCGCGCAACCCACATACGAGAGAGATACAATGGCTAAGAAAATTTCTGGCTTAATCAAGCTACAAGTCGGCGCTGGCGCTGCAAACCCATCACCACCAGTTGGTCCTGCTCTAGGTCAACACGGTGTAAACATCATGGAATTCTGTAAAGCGTTCAACGCCAAAACAGAAAGCCTAGAGAAGGGTGCTCCAGTACCTGTTGAAATTACGGTTTATGAAGATCGTTCTTTCACATTTATCACCAAGACTCCTCCTGCGTCTTTCCTATTAAAGAAAGCAGCGGGCATCAAGAGCGGTTCAGGTCGTCCAAACACTGAGAAAGTCGGTACTGTGACACGTGCGCAATTAGAAGAAATTGCAAAAACCAAAGAACCTGATCTAACTGCAGCAAGCTTAGACGCGGCTGTTAACACCATTGCTGGCTCTGCGCGCAGCATGGGCTTGAATGTAGAGGGCTAAGTCATGGCAAAATTATCTAAGCGCATGCGCGCAATTCGCGAAAAAGTAGACGCGAACAAAGAATACGAATTAAACGAAGCCGTTGCGTTATTAAAAGAGTTCGCAACCGTTAAGTTCGCTGAAAGCGTTGACGTTGCAGTCAATCTTGGCATCGATGCTCGTAAATCTGACCAGAACGTGCGTGGCGCGACTGTGTTACCACACGGTACTGGTAAAGATGTACGCGTTGCGGTATTTACTCAAGGTGCAAATGCAGAAGCTGCTAAAGAAGCAGGTGCTGATATCGTGGGTATGGAAGACTTAGCTGAACAGGTTAAGAAAGGCGAGATGAACTTTGATGTTGTCGTTGCTTCCCCTGATGCAATGCGCGTTGTGGGTCAATTAGGTCAAATCTTAGGTCCACGTGGTCTAATGCCTAATCCTAAGACTGGTACAGTTACTCCTGATGTGGCAACTGCGGTTAAGAACGCTAAGTCTGGTCAGGTACAATACCGCAACGACAAAAACGGTATCATTCATGCAAGCATCGGTAAGATTGCGTTCGAAGAAGCGGCAATTGCTGGCAACTTAGAAGCTTTACTTGAAGCACTGAAGAAAGCAAAGCCTTCTTCTGCAAAAGGTACATATATCAAGAAAGTTAGCTTATCCACCACTATGGGTGCAGGCGTTACTTTAGACCAAGCGTCTTTAGGCCTTAAATAAGTTAAGTTACAACCTGTCATCAGTAGATGATGTCTCTGTATAAGGTTATGGGTTGGAGCTTTTTATCAACAGTGTTGATATCAAGTTCCCGTCCAAGACCGTAGGTGAGGTCGGTGTTAGAGGTAAGAGACCTAACACATAAATGGCTTCTTAATTTATGCCTACGCAGACGGTGGTACGGACTCAGACTCTCTGGGATAACGAACACCGTAGAGCGGTACAAAACACCTTTGGTGTGGCGTATCAATCTGTGAATCCTACAAAGGCTTTCGAGCTGGCGTAGTAACAAAGAGGTGAACTCAGTGGCACTAGGTTTAGCAGCAAAAAAAGAGATTGTAGCAGAAGTATCTGACGTTGCGTCTCAAGCTCTATCCGTTGCCGTCGCTGAATACCGTGGGATGGAAGTAGCTGAGTTAACAGATTTACGTATTAAAGCTCGTGAACAAGGCGTTTATCTAAAGGTTATTCGTAACACTTTAGCAAAGCGTGCACTTGCTGACAGTAAATTTGCTGACCTAGACAGCGCTTTAACTGGTCCTCTAATTTATGGTTTCTCTATCGAAGCACCAGGCGGTGCTGCACGTCTTTTCAAAGACTATGCTAAGGGTAACGATAAGTTAAAGGTTACAGCGTTATCGATTGGTAGCGGTTTATTGGGTCCAGAGAAATTGGACGCAGTAGCTTCACTACCGACTCGCGACGAAGCGTTGGCGAAACTTCTTGCAACCTTCAAAGCACCGGTTGGCAAATTCGTTCAAACGATCAACGAAGTACCTACCAAATTTGTGCGTGTATTGGCGGCGATCAAAGACGAAAAGTAATTTTCTCTTTGGCAATAATTTATTTTTAACATACAACCCAGGAGTTTAGAGAAATGGCTCTAACTAAAGATGATATCTTAAACGCGATTGCTGAAATGCCAGTTATGGAATTGGTAGAGTTAATCGAAGCAGCTGAAGAAAAATTCGGCGTAGAAGCTACTGCAGCAGTTGCTGTAGCGGCAGGTCCTGCTGCAGCTGCTGAAGCAGCTGAAGAGAAAACTGAATTTGACGTTGTCCTAGCGGGCATCGGTGGCAACAAAGTTGCTGTTATCAAAGCAGTTCGCGGCGCAACTGGCCTTGGCTTGAAAGAAGCTAAAGAGTTAGTTGAGTCTGCTCCTAAAGCAATCAAAGAAGGCGTAAGCAAAGAGGAAGCTGAAGAATTAGCGAACACTCTTAAAGAAGCTGGCGCTGAAGTTGAAGTTAAGTAATTAACCTTACTTAGCTTGCCAGAAATGGCAAAAGCAGGTGAATATTTGTTCACCTGCTTTTTTGCGCTATAGACATTTGAGATTTTGCTGCTTTTGTCTTAGTCTATATATCGGCGCAAAACCATTTTTCTTTTTTGAAAAATGTCAATAAAAACAAAAGTCTGGGAGTTTGTTGCGAGAACGCAACGACAGGTCGGGTCAAAATTAGAGGCTAAGTAACCTATGGTTTACTCTTTTAGCGAGAAGAAACGTATCCGTAAGGATTTTGGCAAACGCCCTCAGGTATTGGATATTCCATACCTATTATCTATTCAATTAGATTCATTCAAAAAATTCATTGATGTTCACGGCGACACCAATGTTGGCTTAGAAGCTGCTTTTAGTTCTGTATTTCCAATTAAGAGTTATTCTGGTAACTCAGAATTACAGTACGTCAGCTACCGTTTAGGCGAGCCAGTATTCGATGTGCGTGAGTGTCAAATCCGCTCCGTAACCTACTCAGCGCCATTGCGCGTGAAGTTGCGTTTGGTGTTATTTGATAAAGATGCGAACAACGCAGTCAAAGACATCAAAGAGCAAGAAGTCTACATGGGCGAAATCCCGCTAATGACCGAAAACGGTACATTCGTCATCAACGGTACTGAGCGTGTTATCGTATCTCAGTTGCACCGTTCACCGGGTGTATTCTTTGACCATGATAAAGGTAAAACTCACTCATCTGGTAAAGTGTTATATAACGCGCGTGTAATTCCTTATCGTGGTTCATGGTTAGACTTTGAATTTGATCCGAAAGACAATTTATTTGTTCGTATTGACCGTCGTCGTAAGCTACCAGCGACTATCATCTTACGTGCTTTAGAATACACTACTGAAGAAATCCTAGACATGTTCTATGAAGGTGTTCAAGTACGCTTTGACGATGACAAGGTCATGATGGAGATTGTTGCTGATCGCTTACGTGGTGAACTTGCACAATTCGACATCATTGATAAAGACGGTAATGTTCTAGTCGAAACTGGTAAACGCATTTCGGCTCGTCATACTCGTGCTTTAGAAAAAGCAAAAATTACAGAACTTGCTGTACCAGCAGAATACATTGTTGGTCGCGTACTTAAAAACAGCATTGTAGATACCGATTCTGGAGAAGTCATTGCGCAAGCAAACGATGAATTAACAGCTGAGTTAATTGAAAACATCAAAGCAGCTGGCGTGACTGAGATATCCACACTTTACATTAATGAGTTGGATCACGGCTCTTATATCTCTGATACTGTGCGCATTGATACAACTACCGACCGCTTGACTGCGTTGGTTGAGATTTATCGCATGATGCGTCCTGGTGAGCCACCGACAAAAGATGCAGCTGAAACACTATTTGATAACTTATTCTTCTCAGATGAGCGCTATGATTTATCAGCCGTGGGTCGTATGAAGTTTAACCGTCGTCTTGGTCGTGAAGTGATTACAGGTGAAGGTACGTTATCTAAAGAAGATATCGTTGCCGTTATGCAACAGCTTATCACGATCCGTGACGGTAAAGATGAGGTGGACGATATTGACCACTTAGGCAACCGCCGTATCCGTTCAGTGGGTGAGATGGCAGAAAATCAATTCCGCGTTGGTCTTGTTCGTGTGGAGCGTGCTGTTAAAGAGCGTTTGTCACTTGGTGATTTAGACAACGTTATGCCTCAAGATTTGATTAATGCTAAGCCTATTTCAGCGGCAATCAAAGAGTTCTTCGGTTCATCACAGCTTTCCCAGTTTATGGACCAGAACAACCCATTATCAGAGGTCACGCACAAACGTCGTATCTCAGCGCTTGGCCCAGGTGGTTTAACACGTGAACGCGCAGGCTTCGAAGTACGTGACGTACACCCGACTCACTATGGCCGCGTATGTCCAATCGAAACGCCGGAAGGACCAAACATCGGTCTAATTAACTCTTTGGCATCATTTGCTCGCACCAACGACTATGGTTTCTTAGAAACACCTTATCGCAAAGTCGTTGACGGCAAAGTAACTGACCAAATTGATTATTTATCTGCGATTGAAGAAACAGCGTATGCAGTTGCTCAGGCAAATATTGCCTTAGATGCAAACGGCGCAATTGTGGATGATTTGGTGCCATGTCGTCACCGTGGTGAAACCACACTGATGCAACGTGAAGACATCAGCTATATGGATGTTTCTTCTCAACAAATCGTATCGATTGCTGCGTCAATTATTCCATTCCTTGAACACGATGATGCAAACCGTGCCTTGATGGGCGCGAACATGCAACGTCAGGCAGTACCTACTTTGCGTGCTGATAAGCCACTTGTTGGTACGGGTATGGAAAAAATCGTTGCAGTAGACTCGGGTGTAACGGTTGTCGCTAAACGCGGCGGTGTGATTGATTACGTTGATGCATCGCGTATCGTTGTCAAAGTTAACACGGATGAAACGGTCGCTGGTGAAGCTGGCATCGATATCTATAATTTAACCAAGTACACGCGTTCTAACCAGAATACGTGTATTAATCAGAAACCAACATGTAATGTTGGTGACCCAGTTGTAGTCGGTGACGTACTGGCTGATGGTCCTTCAACAGACCTTGGCGAACTTGCGCTAGGTCAAAACATGCGTATCGCATTCATGCCTTGGAACGGTTACAACTTCGAAGATTCGATTTTGATTTCAGAGCGTGTTTCTCAAGAAGACCGCTTCACTACTATTCATATCCAAGAGTTATCTTGTGTGGCGCGTGATACGAAGCTTGGTCCTGAAGAGATTTCAGCCGACATTCCAAATGTAGGTGAATCAGCACTTGGTAAACTTGATGAATCAGGTGTTGTCTATATTGGTGCCGAAGTGAAAGGCGGCGATATCCTTGTCGGTAAAGTGACACCGAAAGGTGAAACGCAGCTTACTCCAGAAGAGAAGCTACTAAGAGCTATCTTTGGTGAAAAAGCATCTGATGTAAAAGATACCTCATTACGTGTACCAAATTCAGTTCACGGTACAGTGATTGATGTACAAGTCTTTACTCGTGATGGTGTAGAAAAAGACGCCCGTGCGAAAGAGATCGAAGAAATGCAGCTTAAAGAAGTCAAGAAAGACTTATCTGACGAGCTGAGCATTTTGGAAGATGGTATTTTTGCAGGTGCTCGTCGCTTACTTGAAGCGAACGGCATTGACAGCGCGAAGCTTGATGATACACCACGTGAAAAATGGTTCGAAATTGCGCTTAAAGATGAAGACGCACAAGCTGAGCTTGAATCTGCAGCTGAACAGCACGCAGAGGTACGTTCTACTTTCGATAAGAAATTAGAGCAGAAACGTCAAAAAATCATTCAAGGTGATGACTTGCAACCTGGCGTCCTAAAAGTCGTCAAAGTTTACCTAGCGGTTAAGCGCCAGCTTCAGCCTGGTGATAAGATGGCGGGTCGTCACGGTAACAAAGGTGTTATTTCGACAATCTTACCAGTTGAAGATATGCCATACGATGAAAACGGTACCCCAGTTGATATCGTATTGAACCCACTTGGTGTACCTTCGCGTATGAACATCGGTCAGATCCTAGAAACTCACTTGGGTATGGCTGCACATGGTCTAGGTGCGAAGATTGATGCGATGATCAAAGAACAAGCCGAAGTAAACAAACTTCGCGAATTCTTATCTGAAGTCTATTCAACTGGTGAAAGTCAGCAAAAAGTCGATATTGCAACCTTCTCTGACGATGAAGTAAAACGCCTTGCGCAGAACTTGCGTAAAGGTGTACCCGTTGCAACACCGGTATTTGACGGTGCAACTGAAGCTGAGATCAAGCAGTTACTTAAACTTGCAGATATTCCTGAGAGCGGTCAGATCACATTGTTTGATGGTCGTACCGGTCGTGCATTTGAGCGTCCAGTAACGGTTGGTTACATGTACATGCTCAAGCTCAACCACTTAGTGGATGACAAGATGCACGCACGTTCTACTGGCTCTTACTCACTTGTTACGCAGCAACCTCTGGGCGGTAAAGCACAGTTTGGTGGTCAGCGCTTCGGTGAGATGGAAGTATGGGCATTAGAAGCATACGGTGCAGCCTATACACTACAAGAAATGTTGACAGTGAAATCGGATGACGTGAACGGTCGTACTAAGATGTATAAGAACATCGTTGATGGTAACCACAAGATGGAACCAGGTATGCCGGAATCATTTAACGTATTGTTAAAAGAAATCCGTTCATTAGGTATCAATATTGAGTTGGAAGAACAATAATGAAAGATTTATTAAAGTTTCTAAAACAGCAAAATAAAACCGAAGAGTTCGATAATATTCGCATCGGTTTATCTTCACCTGATATGGTTCGTTCTTGGTCATTTGGTGAAGTCAAAAAGCCTGAAACCATTAACTACCGTACGTTCAAGCCTGAACGTGACGGTCTGTTCTGTGCTCGTATTTTTGGGCCGGTCAAAGACTATGAGTGTTTGTGTGGTAAATACAAGCGCTTAAAGCATCGTGGTGTTATCTGTGAAAAGTGTGGCGTTGAAGTAACGTTGGCAAAAGTACGTCGTGAACGTATGGGCCATATCGAATTAGCGTCGCCTGTTGCGCACATTTGGTTCCTTAAATCACTGCCGTCACGCATTGGTTTGATGCTTGATATGACATTACGTGACATTGAGCGCGTGTTGTATTTTGAAAGCTATGTCGTAACCGAGCCGGGTATGACCAATCTTGAGCGCTCACAAATGCTGACTGAAGAAGAGTATTTGGATGCGTTAGAAGAACACGGTGATGAGTTTGAAGCGAAGATGGGTGCCGAAGCGGTATTCGATTTGCTAAAAGTCCTTGACGTAGATGCTGACGTTGCAGCAATGCGTGAAGAGTTACCGTCAATCAACTCTGAAACTAAGCGTAAAAAAATCACTAAGCGTTTGAAGTTACTCGAGTCATTCCAACAGTCTGGGAATAAGCCAGAGTGGATGATCATGACCGTATTGCCGGTTTTACCACCTGATTTACGTCCGTTGGTACCGTTAGATGGCGGTCGTTTTGCGACGTCTGACTTGAACGATTTGTACCGTCGAGTTATCAACCGTAACAACCGTTTGAAGCGTCTATTGGACCTTGCTGCGCCAGATATTATCGTGCGCAACGAAAAACGTATGTTACAAGAAGCGGTTGATGCATTGTTAGATAATGGTCGTCGTGGTCGTGCGATCACTGGTTCGAACAAGCGTCCATTAAAATCTCTTGCTGATATGATCAAAGGTAAGCAAGGCCGTTTCCGTCAAAACCTTCTTGGTAAGCGTGTTGACTACTCTGGCCGTTCTGTCATTACCGTTGGTCCAACACTGAAATTGCACCAGTGTGGTTTACCTAAGAAGATGGCACTTGAGTTATTCAAGCCATTTATCTACGGCAAATTAGAATTCCGTGGTCTTGCAACCACCATTAAAGCGGCGAAAAAGCTCGTTGAGCGTGAAGCACCAGAGGTGTGGGACGTACTGGATGAGGTGATCCGTGAACACCCAGTATTATTGAACCGTGCTCCGACCCTTCACCGTTTGGGTATCCAAGCGTTTGAACCGACTTTGATCGAGGGTAAAGCGATTCAACTTCACCCATTGGTCTGTGCAGCCTTTAACGCTGACTTCGATGGTGACCAAATGGCGGTTCACGTTCCATTGACCCTCGAAGCGCAGCTTGAAGCACGTGCATTGATGATGTCAACGAACAACATCCTTTCACCAGCAAACGGTGAGCCAATCATTGTTCCATCACAGGACGTTGTATTGGGCTTGTATTACCTAACACGTGAGCGTGTCAACGGCCGTGGTGAAGGTATGGTATTTGCGGACCCGAAAGAAGCTGAAAAAGCGTATCGCACTGAACAAGCTGAATTGCATGCTCGTGTGAAGGTTCGTATCACTCAGTATGAAGTGAACGAGTCTGGCGAAAAAGTGGCAAATACCTCTTTGGTTGATACGACTGTCGGTCGTGCTCTACTATCCACTATCTTGCCTCAAGGTTTGGATTTTGCGTTGATCAATCAGCCTATGAAGAAAAAACAAATCTCAAACCTTTTGAACGAGTGTTATCGTAAACTTGGTCTAAAAGACACAGTTATTGCTGCTGACCAAATCATGTATACCGGTTTCCACTACGCGATGATCGCGGGTGCGTCTGTTGGTATCGATGACATGGTGATCCCGGATGAGAAGAAAGACATCATCGAAGCGGCTGAAGCTGAAGTGGTACAAATCCAGGAGCAGTTCAACTCAGGTCTTGTCACCGGTGGTGAGCGCTATTCAAAAGTATTGGATATCTGGACAGCAGCGAATGAAAAAGTCGCTAAAGCGATGATGAGTAATCTTGAGAAAGACACGGTTATCAACGCACAGGGTGAACCTGAAGAACAGACTTCATTTAACTCGGTATATATGATGGCTGACTCAGGTGCTCGTGGTAGTGCTGCTCAGATTCGTCAGCTAGCGGGTATGCGTGGTTTGATGGCAAAACCGGATGGCTCAATCATCGAGACACCGATCACGGCAAACTTCCGTGAAGGTCTAAACGTACTTCAGTACTTTATCTCTACTCACGGTGCGCGTAAAGGTCTTGCCGATACCGCATTGAAGACGGCTAACTCTGGTTATCTTACACGTCGTTTGGTTGACGTGGCGCAGGATTTGGTCATCACTAACGACGATTGTGGCACCTTAGAAGGTGTTGTAATGACACCTCTAATTGAAGGTGGAGACGTTGTTGAGCCATTGCGTGAGCGTGTACTTGGTCGTGTGGTTGCTGAAGATGTCATCATGCCAGGCGGTGAAGAAGTGCTCGTTCCACGTAATACTTTGCTTGATGAAGCACTGGTAGACATGCTTGAAGCCAACTCGGTTGACCAAGTTGTGGTTCGTTCAGTTATCACTTGTGACAACGATCACGGTGTATGTGCTAAATGTTATGGTCGTGACCTAGCGCGTGGCCATATGGTTGCCTCTGGTGAAGCGGTTGGTGTTATCGCTGCTCAGTCAATCGGTGAGCCAGGCACACAGTTAACCATGCGTACCTTCCACATTGGTGGTGCGGCATCACGTGCGTCTGCAGAAAACTCAGTAGCCGTGAAGAACGCAGGTTCGATCAAATATCACAACCAAAAAACCGTTCGCAATCAAGACGGCAAGCTCGTAGTGGTATCACGTTCAACTGAAATTACGGTTATTGATGAAAACGGTCGTGAGAAAGAGCGCTATAAAGTGCCTTATGG
Source organism: Glaciecola sp. (assembly GCA_018623155.1). Taxonomy (GTDB): domain Bacteria; phylum Pseudomonadota; class Gammaproteobacteria; order Enterobacterales; family Alteromonadaceae; genus Opacimonas. The sequence goes on along the minus strand of JAAZVZ010000014.1, from coordinate 6,930 downwards.
TGCAATTTTAGCGCACGAAGACGGTACTCAGGTTAACGGTGGCGACATCGTAGCAAACTGGGATCCGCATACTCACCCAATCATCACAGAACGTGCAGCGAAGATTTCATTTGCTGACGTAGATGAATCAAATACCGAAACGCAAACAGATGACCTGACTGGTCTATCGCGTATCGTTGTTAAAGATTTAGCGACGGTAAATGCAAAAGAGCCTAAGTTAATCCTTGAGTCTGATGAGTTCGGTTTACAAGAAATTCGCTTACCAAGTGGTACGGCAATTCTTGCAACCAATGGTATGGACGCGAAAGAAGGTGACGTGTTAGCACGTATTCCTCAAGAAGGTTCTAAAAACCGTGACATTACCGGTGGTCTACCGCGCGTTGCAGATTTGTTCGAAGCGCGTAAGCCAAAAGAGCCTGCTATTTTAGCAGAGCACACTGGTATCATTGGCTTCGGTAAAGAAACAAAAGGTAAGAAGCGTTTGACTATCACTCGTGCTGACAATGGTGACGTATACGAAGAGATGATTCCAAAATGGCGTCAACTTAACGTGTTTGAAGGTGAATCAGTACAAAAAGGTGAGGTTATCGCCGATGGTCCAGAGTCACCACATGATATCTTACGTCTACGTGGTATCAGTGCCGTATCAAATTACATAGTAAACGAAGTACAAGAAGTCTATCGTCTACAGGGTGTAAAAATTAACGATAAGCACATCGAAGTCGTTATCCGCCAGATGCTACGTAAGTGTATCATTCTTGATGCAGGTGATTCGCAGTTCTTAGAAGGCGAGCAGTTAGAAGTTTCACAAGTGAAAATCGCTAACCGTGCGTTGGAAAAAGAAGGCAAAGTCCCTGCTAAGTACGAAACACAGCTATTGGGGATTACCAAAGCGTCACTTTCAACTGAGTCATTCATCTCAGCCGCATCGTTCCAGGAGACCACGCGTGTCCTTACGGAAGCAGCGGTACAAGGTAAAGAAGATGAGTTACGTGGTCTGAAAGAAAACGTCATCGTGGGTCGTCTGATCCCAGCGGGTACTGGTTTTGCGTATCACGAAAAGCGCGCAGCTCGCAAAGCGGGTGCGGAAGTTGAATTGTCTATGACAGCGGATGAAGCTGCAGCGGCAATTACTGAAGCATTAAATGCGGAAACAGAGATGCCACAGACTGACGAAGAATAATTTCGTTAGTAAAGCAATAAATATGAAACGCACCTTCGGGTGCGTTTTTTTTGATAAATAACGAGTTATTTAATTTGCAGGTTTATGAAAGCTTGTCTATAACTAGATGTAATTGTTAATTTATTCAAAGAAAAGGAAAAAAATGAATAAAATCACTTGCCTTGCCTTGCCTTGCCTTGCCTTGCCTTGTTCTTTATAAGCTTTAGCTCTAAATCATTTGCTCAATTCGTCGCCTATGACGAGTCCAATTACTACTTCAGTCAATTGCATCAACAAAATATTTATTACCAGATAGATGGGAATAAGGAAGGGTTCAATCAAAACTCAAGAGAATTAGAATTAACCTTAGGAGAAATTTGTCGCAAAAAAGCTAGGGAGAAGTGGCTAGAGTGCACGAAGCGTATAGAAGGTGTGACATTGCAATATACGTTTTCAAATGCAGTAATGATATTAGGAGCATCTGCGATGTTAGGACCGTTAGGAATTGCTGGCGGTGCTTATGCTACGATAATGACTGGAATTGGAACATATTATTATAATACAGAAATACGAAATTGTGATGCAGACAAAGAACACATGATAGATGGCGGAGGCTGCCCATCATGATTAAGTCAATTAAATTAAACCTAAAAAATATAGTTTCGATAATATTTCTCCCTTTATTAGTAGAATTTTGTTTTGATGTTTTCGTAGATATAGAGCATGGAAGGTGGGATGTTGAACATTATTTTTGGTTCTTTTTGTTGGGTATAGTTGTGTATGTAGCACTAGAAATGAATAAAAAATCAACTAAAGATTATTTTTCGTTTTTCTTATGGGAAGTGTTGTTTAAATATCAAGTGGTTATAATTGCATTAATCTTTAATATTAATAGCTACATACGGTTTGCAAACGATGTAAACATCGAACAAAGTGTTCAACAATATGAATCAGAAATTGCAAAGCTGACTGCTACATCTGTCCCAGATTTAAATTTGGCAGCACAGTCAGAATTAACCGCCCCTAAAATCACGGAAAAGTCAGATCATGATGCGAAACGATTTTTAGCATCCAACACTGTCAGTCAACTTCAATCATTCCATGAAAAAGTAAAAGCTGTAATGGCAAATAATAATGTAAGTACTCAATCTTTGACAAAAGAGCAAGAGATGCATTTGATGAACATTGGTATGCAACTTGCCCAATATGCTCAGAGCAAACAATGGGAAGCGTTTGAAAAAGTAGTGCTGGCTGAATCTGGTGATGTTGATACCTTAACAGCACTGACCAATGCAGCGATCGCATTAAGTGCGCCAGTTGATATGATCGAAAATTTTGTGAATCAAGGTGCGCAGATATTCCCTACCTCAACTTTACATGCACTTTCACAAGGAAGAATAGAGTTTGTAAAGCAGTTGGAGAATTTTGGTGTAAACATAGTGGATGAATCGAGTGAGCTCCACGTACTAGATATGGCGATGATGATGCCGATGCCAGCAGAAAGTTTTGAGTTTTTGTTGGATAAGCCCTTTGATTTAATGTCATATAAATCCTCCATGGGTATCGACACTCTAGGTATTGCTATTGTGAATGCGCCAATAAATCCAACAGCATCTCCACGAATCATTCAATCTTTATTAATTAAAGGCGCGGAATTGAATAGTCATCATATAGAACTATTGCAGAGATTATCTAAGGATAGGCCAGAGATACACACAAACATTGTAAACTTGTTAACAGATCTGGGGACTTGAGTGTAATAAATAGGAAGCGCACCTTCGGGTGCGTTTTTTGTTTCTAGCTTTACCGAACAATTCTTGACATTTACCCCAATCACCTTCATAATTTCGCGTCCTTAAATTAGGCGATGTTCTCGCTAAACCTTAAGATAGACAGAGTTTTTGCTGGAATACGAGCATATTTCACAAAAACGACACGTTGGTAATGTATAAACATTGCCGTATTTTTATTTACTCAGGAGCTAGTTAATGGCAACAGTTAACCAGTTAGTGCGTAAGCCTCGTAAGAAGCCAGTTGCAAAAAGCAACGTTGCGGCTCTAGAAGCTTGCCCACAACGTCGTGGTGTATGTACTCGCGTATATACAACTACGCCAAAGAAGCCGAACTCTGCATTACGTAAAGTATGTCGTGTTCGTTTAACCAACGGTTTTGAAGTCTCTTCATATATCGGTGGTGAAGGTCACAACTTACAAGAGCACAGCGTTGTATTGATTCGCGGTGGTCGTGTTAAAGATTTACCAGGTGTTCGTTATCACACAGTTCGCGGTACATTAGACTGCGCTGGCGTAAGCGATCGTAAACAAGCCCGTTCTAAGTACGGCGCAAAACGGCCCAAGTCATAACGGTTCTCCGTTAGTAAGGCCAAACATTAATATTTAATGAGTTTTGGGAAATCCCTGAATTCTACGGAGAATTAAGATGCCAAGAAGAAGAGTCGTAGGACAACGTAAAATCCTACCTGATCCTAAGTTCAAATCAGAACTACTTGCAAAATTCATGAACGTCGTCATGTTAGACGGCAAAAAATCAACAGCTGAGAAAATCGTTTACGGTGCGCTTGATATTGTTGCTGAAAAAACTGGCAAAGCACACTTAGATGTATTTGAAGATGCACTAGAGAACATCCGTCCAACGGTCGAGGTTAAATCTCGTCGTGTGGGTGGTTCTACGTACCAAGTACCTGTAGAAGTTCGCCCAGTACGTCGCAATGCACTAGGTATGCGTTGGTTAGTTGAAGCGTCACGTAAACGCGGTGAGAAATCAATGGCTCAGCGCTTAGCGGCAGAAATGCTCGATGCCTCTGAAAATAAAGGTTCTGCGGTTAAGAAGCGTGAAGACGTGCACCGTATGGCTGAAGCGAACAAAGCGTTCGCACATTACCGCTGGTAAGCTGGTAATAACCAACCTAGGGAATAAGAGGACTATATGGCTCGTCAGACTCCGATCGAACGCTATCGTAATATTGGAATTTGTGCGCACGTTGATGCGGGCAAAACTACTACTACAGAGCGTGTTTTGTTCTACACTGGACTGTCCCATAAAATTGGTGAGGTGCACGATGGTGCCGCCACCATGGATTGGATGGAACAGGAACAAGAGCGGGGCATTACCATTACCTCAGCTGCGACGACTTGCTTTTGGGCAGGTATGGAGCAGCAATTCCCACAACACCGCATCAACATTATTGATACGCCTGGGCACGTTGACTTCACGATTGAGGTGGAACGTTCACTGCGCGTACTAGATGGTGCGGTTGTCGTTTTCTGTGGTTCTTCAGGTGTTGAACCACAATCTGAAACGGTATGGCGTCAAGCTGACAAATACGAAGTACCACGCATGGTATTTGTCAACAAAATGGACCGGGCCGGGGCAGACTTTATGCGTGTGGTCGAACAGATCCGTAAACGCTTAGGTGCACAATGTGTACCCATCCAATTGAACATGGGCGCTGAAGAAAACTTCGTCGGTGTCATTGATTTGATCAAAATGAAAGCCATCAACTGGAACCCAGACGATCAGGGTATGACCTTTACCTATGATGACATCCCAGCTGAGTACCTTGATGAAGCAGAGGAGCTTCGCACTGAGTTAGTCGAAGCAGCTGCGGAAGCGAACGAAGAGTTGATGGACAAGTATCTTGAGGGTGAAGAACTCTCAGAAAGCGAAATCAAAGCAGCATTAAGACAACGCACAATCAATAACGAAATCGTCTTAGCCACTTGTGGTTCCGCATTTAAAAATAAAGGCGTTCAAGCTGTGCTTGACGCAGTCATCGAATATTTACCTTCGCCAACCGAAGTTAAGGCAATCACTGGTGTCTTAGATGACAAAGATGAAACCGAAGCGTCGCGCGAATCAGATGACCAAGCACCGTTCTCCGCTTTGGCATTCAAAATTGCCACCGACCCTTATGTGGGTACCTTGACTTTTTTCCGTGTGTACTCAGGTGTGGTCAACACTGGTGATACCGTGTTTAACCCGGTGAAAGGCAAACGCGAGCGTTTTGGCCGTATCGTACAGATGCATGCTAATGATCGCGAGGAATTAAAAGAAGTTCGTGCCGGAGACATTGCAGCTGCAATCGGCCTCAAAGACGTAACAACCGGCGATACCTTATGTGATCCGAGCGATATTATAACTCTGGAACGCATGGAATTTCCGGATCCAGTCATTTCCATTGCAGTAGAGCCGCGCTCAAAGCCCGATCAAGAAAAGATGGGGATTGCGTTATCGAAGTTGGCAGCAGAAGATCCCTCTTTCCGCGTACATACGGATGAAGAATCTGGGCAGACCATTATCTCAGGTATGGGTGAGCTTCACTTAGACATTATCGTAGATCGTATGAAGCGCGAATTCAGTGTTGACTGTAACGTTGGTAAACCGCAAGTTGCCTATCGTGAAACCATCCGTTCTACCGTAGAGGTTGAAGGAAAATTTGTACGTCAATCTGGCGGTAAAGGTCAGTTTGGACATGTGTGGTTGCGTATGGAACCACAAGAAGAAGGTGCAGGCTATGAATTCGTTAACGAAATCGTGGGCGGTGTTGTACCAAAAGAATATATTCCAGCTGTAGATAAAGGTTGCCAAGAACAGATGCAATCCGGTGTATTAGCTGGTTATCCCATGTTAGACGTAAAAGTCACATTGTATGATGGTTCATATCACGATGTTGACAGTTCTGAGATGGCGTTTAAAATTGCAGGCTCTATGGGCTTCAAAAAAGGTGCACTCGATGCATCTCCAGTGCTTTTAGAACCAGTAATGAAAGTCGAAGTAACTACTCCGGAAGAGTGGATGGGCGATGTAGTGGGTGATCTCAACCGTCGTCGCGGCTTAATTGAAGGAATGGAAGATGGTGTTGCGGGGATCAAGATCGTCCGTGCCAAAGTACCTCTTTCTGAAATGTTTGGGTATGCCACTGATTTGCGTTCAGCTACGCAAGGACGTGCATCCTACTCGATGGAATTCTTTAATTACTCTGAGGCTGCATCAAATGTAGCACAGGCAATTATTGAGTCTCGTCAATAATTTTATTAGCAGGTTTGGTCCGGTCTTGTGTGGTCGGGCTTTTCAAAAAAATTAGGAAACTTAGCAATGGCAAAAGAAAAGTTTGAACGTACGAAACCGCACGTTAACGTAGGTACAATCGGCCACGTTGACCACGGTAAAACGACATTAACCGCAGCGATCACTACTGTACTAGCAAAGACATACGGTGGTGCAGCACAAGCATTCGATCAAATCGATAACGCTCCAGAAGAGCGTGAGCGTGGTATTACTATCGCGACTTCTCACGTAGAATACGACACACCAACTCGCCACTACGCGCACGTTGACTGCCCAGGACACGCTGACTATGTTAAAAACATGATCACGGGTGCTGCACAGATGGACGGTGCGATTTTGGTTGTAGCAGCGACAGATGGCCCAATGCCACAGACTCGTGAGCACATCCTATTAGGTCGTCAGGTTGGCGTACCTTACATCATCGTATTCATGAACAAGTGTGACATGGTTGATGATGAAGAATTACTAGAATTAGTAGAGATGGAAGTTCGTGAACTTCTTTCAGAATATGAATTCCCAGGTGATGACTTGCCAGTTATCCAAGGTTCTGCATTGAAAGCACTAGAAGGCGAAGCAGATTGGGAAGCGAAAATCATCGAACTAGGTGAAGCGTTAGATTCATATATCCCAGAGCCAGAGCGTGACATCGATAAGCCGTTCATTCTACCAATTGAAGATGT
>JAAZVZ010000004.1 GCA_018623155.1 Glaciecola sp. | reverse complement strand
GAGTAAATGAAACGCAGAAATGTCTGCAAACTCAGTGAAAGGTCTTCATCTGGAGGATTATTAATCAACAAATAAAGATTTCTTGTGAGAGGGTATGCACCAGATTGAATGTTTTGTTCACTAAGTGAAATGAACTCTCCAGCTTTATTTTCCAAAGCCAGTGGTTTGACTTGCTTTGAAATGGCCCCTATTGAAGCATATCCGAGACTGTCTATTTGGTTGGCAACCGAACGGATGATAGCAGATGAACTGGGTTGCTGGTGAACCTCTGCTTTATAGTCACCAGAACACAAGGCGGTTTGTTTAAAAAAAGCATATGTACCTGATGCGGAGTTTCGGCCATACAAGCGGATCTTAGATTGACCTAATTCGCTAAAGTCGTTTGTTCTCAAAAATTCCGACCAGCGCATAATTTGACTTCGACCACCACAAAATCGTGTCACTGAAAATACCGCATCCAAATCCAGCTGTGAAATCTGCTTAAGTGGATTAGATGGGTGTACAAATACACCTATTGCATCAATTCCAACCGTTAACATGGTTGGCTCGTATTGGTATTTATTAATAAACGACTGCTGTTCAGATGCGCGTAATGGACGAGACATAGGACCGATTGAGGCTGTTCCTCCAATAATTGCTATCGGTGCTGCAGATGAGCCTGAGGTCTGGATTTGAATGCGCACATTAGGGTAGCGTTTTTGAAATGCACTGGCCCATTGAGTAATAACATCATCCAGCGTATCTGAGCCAACCGAATGCAAGGTGCCAACAACACCAAATTGTTCATCTTCGGAAGTCGAAAGTGCTGGTAAGCTAAGTGTAAAAAAAATACTAAGAAGAAGTGTCCATAACCACTTCGGGTAGTAATTCTGGTCCGATAATAAAGTAGAACTCACTGCCGACTCCGACGATACTTTTTATTTTTAGCATTGAATTATGATGGTTTAAGACATGTTTGACAATGGACAATCCCAAACCAGAACCACCGGTTTTACGCGAACGTGCTTTATCCACTCGATAAAAGCGCTCGGTTAAGCGAAGTAAGTGCTTTTCTTCTATACCATCGCCGTTATCAATCACTTTGAACACGGCATTATCTCCTTCACGGTACCAATGAACATCAATTTGACCGTTAGCAGGAGTATAATTGATTGCGTTGAAGATCAGGTTAGAACACGCTGAACGGATCTCGGTTTCGACACCAAACATCGTCAAAGACTTGTCAACATGAAAATGAATCGAATGCCCGTGTTCTTTATTCAAGCGTACTGCTTCTTGCTCGATTTGTGCCAGCATATTGGGTATTTGCACGATATTTTCATAAATACGCTCAGAGCTACTTTCAATTCGGGATAAAACTAACAAATCTTCAATTAAGTGTTGCATCCGCTTTGTTTGCTCAGACATTTCATGCAATGCTTTTCCAGCAAATGGATCTGCGTTTACCGCACTGTCGGGAAGCATTTCAAGATAACCAGAAATGACCGTCAGAGGAGTTCGCATCTCATGCGAGACATTTGCGACAAAATCTCTGCGCATATCTTCTAATTGCGATACTCGCGTGACATCACGTGAAATTAATAACAGATTATCATCCCCGTAAGGCATGATACGGTATTCGTTGGTTTTATTCTGGTTTATAGGTGAAGGGACTTCGATGGGGTAAGAGAAATCACCTTGATTAAAATATTCGACAAATAACGGATGACGCAGCAAGTTATCGATTCGCAAACCAAGGTCAGTCGGCCACTGTATTCCCAATTCTAATCTGGCTAAACGGTTACACCACAAAATTGTTGCATCCGAATCAATGATTACAACAGCGTCGGGTAATGCTTCAGCCCCCTGACGAAAGCGCTTTACGAGCTCTCCAAGTTCTTTACGTTTCGCGCGGTTGCGCCGTTGTAAAAAATACACCCCTTCGTAAATGTATTCCCATGCGCCATAAACAGTAGGTGGAGATAAACGCTTTGAATGCCAGATCCAATGATTCAGACGGAATAACTGATAGTAGTTAAATAGCATCAATCCCGCCATAGTCATTGCAAATGATAATAAGTAATCGTTGACCCAACTGCCTATCACTAACCAGGCAAGCAGAAATACTATTAGGATACCGATACTCTTTTTTAAAGAGAGTGGGTAATACACGCCCTATCCTTATTGTTGAAGACCTATAAAATTATTTGGCCGAGAAACGATATCCCGCCCCGCGTACTGTCTGAATCATCGCATCATGTCCATGGATAGAAATTGCTTTGCGCAAGCGGCGAATATGCACATCGACCGTTCGGTCTTCCACATACACATTGGTCCCCCAAACATTATCTAATAACTGTTCCCGTGAATACACACGTTCAGCATGAGACATGAAAAAGTGCAATAATTTAAATTCCGTTGGCCCCATATCAACTGGTTCACCATTGGCGGTAACACGATGCGATATTGGTTCTAATATCAAACCGCTATATGAAATCGGTTCTTCATTTGTGGTCGGTGTTGCTCGACGCATGACAGCCTTGATCCGAGCAACGAGCTCTTTGGGAGAAAATGGCTTCGTAATATAATCATCTGCACCCGCTTCTAGGCCGCGAATTTTGTCTTCTTCTTCACCACGTGCAGTGAGCATAATGATGGGAATATCACGTGCATATTCTTGCTCTTTCAAGCGTTTGGCTAGCTGCACACCGCTACCACCTGGCAACATCCAATCTAACAAAATCAAATCGGGAAAAGGTTCAACTACTTTTGCTAAACCTTCCTCAAAGTCACCAGCTTCTGTTATTGCATAACCAGCTTGTTCAAGCACAATGCGTAACATATCACGAATGGGGGCTTCGTCTTCAATCAATAAAATAGAACGAGACATGGGGTGTTCCTTCAAATAGCTTGGCGTCATTATTAACCGACTTTATGACATTTTTATTAAAAGTGCATCTCAATTGTGACAATCGCAAAATTTTGTTATTGTCTGCGCCCCATTTATTGCCAACCAGGTAACCTCTATGTGGTTCAAAAACGCGAAGCTTTATCAACTGACTCAACCATTGTCTTTTTCAGAAGAAACCTTATCAGAGCAATTATCCAATGTTGCATTCCGCCCTTGTGGTTCACAAGAATTAGCCACAATGGGATTTGTGCCTCCGTTACCAGATAGCGAGATGCTGTTTCATATCGTAGGTGATACGTTTTTATTCTGTCTTAAGAAACAGGAACGGATTTTACCCGCACCGGTTATCAACTCTGAATTAGCCGACAAGGTAGCACAAGTTGAACGTGAAACAGGTGCTCCAGTAGGTAAAAAAGCACAGCAAGACCTAAAACAAGATATTATTCAGCGTTTATTGCCACAAGCATTTACCAAAAATGCCAAAACCTATGGCTTTATTTCACTCAAAGATGACTTAGTGGTGGTTGATGCTTCAGCGGATGGCAAGGCGGAGGTTTTTCTTGCGATGTTGCGCAAAGCCATAGAATCACTTCCTGTTGTTCCGCTTTGTAAATCGCCGGTTCACGCACAATTAACTGCCTGGGTAACGGACAATCCTCCAGCGGAGGTTGAGTTGCTCATGGAAGCGGAGCTCAAAGCATTTGATGACGAAGGTGCAGTGGTCAAATGTAAAAATCAAGATCTACAAGCAGATGAGATCTTGCAACATATTTCGCATGGCAAATTAGTAGAGCAGCTAGGTATTTCACTTAATGAACAAATCAGCTGTCTACTCACAGCTGATTGCAGTATTAAGCGCATTAAATACGCGGATGATTTGAAAGAGCAAAATCAAGACATCCCTAAAGACCAACATGCGGCTCGATTTGACGCCGATTATGCATTGTCTTCTTCCGAGATTCTGGCGTTAGCCAAATACTTGCAAGACACCTTTTCGCTAAGCGATTAAGCCTCTTTCAAGCGCTCTTGGTAGGGAGGCCAGCCCAACGGCTTTCCTGCCAATACGTGCAAATGAATGTGGTACACAGTCTGGCCGCCATATTGATTACAGTTCATCACAGTACGAAAGCCATCTTCAGCAAATCCCTGCTCCTTAGCTATCTGAGCGGCAACGAGTGAAAGCTTACCAACCACTGCGCAATCTTCAGTTGTGATATCGTTAATGGTCGCGATGCGTTTTTTTGGGATCACCAAAAAATGAACTGGAGCTTGTGGATTGATGTCGTTAAATGCCAAGACATCATCATCTTCGTAAATGATGCTGGCGGGAATCTCTTTGCTAATAATTTTATCAAAAATGGTTTCAGACATAATGTATCTTCCTAAATGAGAACCAAAATCAGGATCAGCCCAAGTGCAAGTCGATAAATGACAAATGGCGTCATGCCAATGCGGTTGATCCAAGTTAAAAACAAACTGATACACGCATAAGCAGAGACAAACGAAAACAACACACCGTAGCCTAATGCCGCCCAATCCACTAGATAAGGCTCTTCCAACAAATCAAGGGTAGACAGAAGCCCTGCACCTAAAATCACTGGAATGGAAAGTAAAAACGAAAAACGTGCTGCAGCTTCACGAGTATAACCTAACATTAAACCTGCCGTCATGGTGATCCCAGACCGAGAGGTACCAGGGAGCAGAGCGAGCACCTGAGAAAAACCAATGGTCAAAGCGTGTCTCCAACCAATATGAGTGACTTCATGAGTCAAAGATGCTTTGCGATCTGCATACCAAAGTAAGAGACCAAAAGCGATGGTTGTGAAGGCAATGACTTCTCCCGTTCGCAAGTACACTTCGATCACATTTTTGAACACTGCGCCAAAGGCAATGGCCGGTAATGTGGCTAAAATGACCCACCAAGCTAATCGACTATTGGGAGTTTGCTGACGGGTAAACCCTTTGCTGACCCAATCTATCGTCATTGCCATGATGTCGTTACGGAAATAAATCATGACCGCCAATAAACTGCCCATATGGACCGCGACATCAAATGCCAAACCTTGTGCCTCCCAGCCTAAAAACACCTCGGGTAAGAGCAAATGAGCTGAAGAAGAGATCGGTAAAAATTCAGTGATTCCTTGGATGATGGCAAGGATGATGATTTCAAAAATCGTCATATTAATTCAAGTTCCATTTTTTGTTGATTGTCCATAATTGTTGTTCTGGACGGTCAAAGCTCGTCCACATTTGTGCATATGTTTTGCCAGTCCCTGGATGAATATGATCTGGGACCAAGTCCGCCATAGGCTTGAGACAAAATGCATGATATTCGATTTCGGGTCTCGGCAACACCACAGGCTCAATACATACCGTATCATCATAAGTCAGCAGGTCAATATCCAACGTGCGCGGTGCGAATTTTTTTTCACTGCGGTCGCGCTCATTGTCATCTTCGATTTGCTTAAATAGACGATTGACATCTGCGATAGATAATTCCGTCATAGCACTGACGACAAGGTTGTAAAAAGGGTTTCCGACAAAACCAACGGCTTCACTTTCATAAGTCGGTGAAATCAGAATGTGCTCAAACGCATCTTTTAAAGACTGCAGCCCACGTTGTGTATAATGTTCCCGTCTTATGTTTGAGCCAACGCTGATCAAAATGTGGTGAAGCGCTTGACTCATGACCGCATCCGTTCAATCTGTACAGCCACATTCACGTCGTTGGGCATGATATCTGGTTTGTACAATGTAATGACAATGCCATTGAGTGCCCCAAAACGAACCAATGCATCGCGCGCAACATGCTCGGCAAGGGCTTCAAGCAAATGATATTGAGTGGTATCACATAATTCTTCTACCAAACCAACGACTTGAGCATAATCAACTGCATCCCTAACATCGTCTGATTGCCCTGCTTTGCGATTATCCACTAAGCAATCGATGTCAAAAATCACACGTTGTTTTGCCTCGCGCTCGAAGTCATACACGCCAATGAGAACCTCGCATTGTAGATTGCGAATGAGCACTTTGTCCGACATAACTTAACTACCCTAATTGATTGGTTTGGCATCTGTGAATAAAAACAGGTAAATTATACACATAGATCCTTGTTTCAGGTGAAGTATATTTCTCTCTTAGCAATATTTCTGTGTATATTTGCCTACTTATATGGCTCGATTTCAAGTGCCGTTTTGCTCAGTCGAATCGGTAAACTGCCCGACCCTCGCAGATACGGGTCAAAAAATCCAGGCGCAACCAACGTCTATCGCTTGTCGGGTCCTATACCTGCCTTATGTGTATTATTGTTTGATCTTGGCAAAGGCCTGCTACCGGTATACATGGGGTTTTTACTTGGAATGAATCCCTTTGTACTAGGTTGTATAGCAGTTGCAGCATGCTTGGGCCACATGTACCCGATTTATTTTGGTTTTGTTGGGGGTAAAGGCGTTGCAACAGCATTGGGTTGTATGATCCCACTTGATTGGGGGATTTTGGCTGGCATTACAACGACTTGGCTACTAGTTTATAAAGCATTTCGTTACTCATCTCTTGCCGCATTAATCACCGTTTGCATTGCCCCTGCTTTAACTTATTGGCTCAAATCTGACTACGTTTATGCAGTCAGTATGCTAAGTGCACTCATTATTTGGCAACATCGAGGGAATATTTCACGATTAGTGCAAGGTAATGAGCCCAAAACCTAATATGGGCTATCAGTCGGTTAGGGCTGGTAAACTTTCTAGAGGCCAACGTGGCATCACTTTGGCGAACTCGCTTTCAACTTGCCCCGCCAATAATCGTTGCATCCCCGCATAAGCAATCATTGCACCATTATCAGTGCACAAACCTAAACTCGGATAAAAAGCTTGCCCACCTAGTTTTTGCATTTCTTCATCAAACCGAGACCGCAACATCCTATTTGCACTCACCCCGCCGGCAATAACGACTCGTTTATACCCCGTTAATTTGAGTGCTCGTTTGCATTTAATGAGTAATGTATCAACAACGGCTTCTTGAAATGCATAAGCGATATTGGCTCGAGTCGTCTCGTCATCAAGATTATCGCGTATCGTATTTGCGGCAAAGGTTTTGAGGCCACTGAAACTAAGATCCAAACCAGGTCGATCACACATCGGTCTTGGGAACTGATAATGACCAGCCTCTCCCCTATCGGCTAACTTGGCCAAATGTGGCCCGCCAGGATAGTCTAACCCCATCAGTTTAGCTGTCTTATCAAACGCTTCACCGGCGGCATCATCAATCGATTCACCTAAAACGGTATATTCACCAATGGCTTTGACGTCAACGATCATTGAGTGACCACCACTAACGAGTAAAGCAATAAATGGGGATTCAGGCGCATTGTCCTCCAGCATCGGGGCCAGCAAGTGCCCTTCCATGTGGTGTACGCCCACTGTTGGAATATCCCAAGCATAGGCTAAACTCCGACCAACACTGGCACCTACGAGTAGTGCACCAATCAAACCAGGGCCTCGGGTATAAGCAATCGCGTCAATATCTGAACGTGAGCATTCTGCTTCAATAAGCGTTTTTTGTACTAGGGGAATGATTTTTCGGGCATGGTCACGAGAAGCTAATTCTGGAACCACACCGCCATAATCAGCGTGTAGTTTAACTTGACTATATAGATGATGAGCGAGTAACCCCAGCTCGCTGTCGTACACAGCTATACCGGTTTCATCGCAAGAGGTTTCAATTCCCAAAATACGCATAATGTTTGTCAAGATGGAGTAACAATGGTGTGGATTGTACGGATTTTTAAACCATTTGCCACAAATGTTCAAATAATCACAATTCTGACTTTACAACAGCGGCTATAAAGATTAGTATAGCGCACCATTTTTTAGCCAAGACGACTCGTGAAATGTCGCTAAATTTGCCTAAAACCGGCATTGATGCATCAGACCCACACGACTCGAATTGAAGATTATTGACATATTGAGGTTGAGTTTTAATGCCGATCGTTAAAGTAAAAGACAACGAACCGTTTGACGTAGCACTACGTCGTTTTAAGCGTTCTTGCGAAAAAGCGGGTATCTTATCAGAAGTCCGTAAGCGCGAGTTCTTCGAGAAGCCAACGTGGGAGCGTAAGCGTAAAAAAGCTGCTGCGAAAAAGCGTCACTTGAAGAAGTTATCTCGCGAAAACGCTCGTCGCGTTAAATTATACTAATCACCGATTAGCATTACTTGTAACGTTTCAGACGTTTACAAGATATAAACTCAAAGCGGTTTTTTAACCGCTTTTTGTGTTTTTGCTGTATTATATTTAATAATAATAAATAGGTAATCAGTGATTATCTTTGTGACTAAGGATACCAATATGGCTTTACTCGAAGAACTAAAAAACGCGCAAAAAGATGCGATGCGCGCTAAAGATAAACTCCGACTAGGCACAATTCGCATGGCACTTGCAGCCGTAAAGCAGCGCGAAGTAGATGAGCGTATCGAACTAAATGACACCGACGTATTACAAATCATTACCAAAATGGTTAAGCAACGCAAAGATGCCTCACAACAATTCCGCGATGCGGGGCGAGACGATTTGGCAGACAATGAAGATGCCGAAATCGTGATTCTGCAAGACTTTTTGCCACAGGCATTAAGCGAAGATGAAATCAGCGCCATGATTGTTGAAGCCATTGCCCAAACCGGTGCCAGTGGCATGGCGGATATGGGTAAAGTCATGGGCGTTTTGCGTCCTAAAATGCAGGGGCGAGCTGACTTGGGACAAGTAAGTGGCCTGATCAAAGCACAGTTGGGCTAATCATTTCGATGGCGGGCAGAATCCCTCGGGAATTTATCGACGACCTCATTGCACGTTCAGACATCGTCGATGTGATTGATGCACGCGTCAAACTCAAAAAAGCCGGTCGCAATTACCAAGCTTGCTGCCCTTTTCACAACGAAAAATCCCCTTCTTTTAGTGTTGCTCCTGATAAACAGTTTTACCACTGTTTTGGTTGTGGCGCGCATGGTAATGTCATCAGCTTTTTAATGGATTATGACCGCTTAGAGTTTGTTGAAGCCATTGAGGAGTTGGCACGAATCCATGGTGTGGATGTGCCTAGAGAACAAAACGCACAGTATGACCCGGCTAAAGCGGCTCAAAAAAAACAACAAGCCGATAATGATTTTGAGTTAATGGAACAAGCCTGTAAATTGTTTCAAATCGCGCTTCGCAAACATCCCGACCATGCTCAAGTGATTGATTATCTCAAACAACGTGGTTTGAGTGGCGAAATTGCAAAAGCGTGGGAAATTGGCTTTGCACCGGATGAATGGCAATACCTTGGTGATGCCTTGGCGACGGACTCTCAACGCACACAACAATGTTTAGATTTAAAGTTAACAACAGAGAATGATCGCGGTAAACGGTATGATTTTTTCCGTGGACGTTTGATGTTCCCTATCCGTGACAGACGTGGTCGAGTTATTGGCTTTGGCGGTCGTGTTATGCAAGCGGAGCAAAGTCCGAAATATTTAAATTCACCTGAAACGCGGATTTTCCACAAAGGCTCTGAGTTGTATGGTCTGCATCGAGCTCGAACCTTACATCGCAGTTTGCAACGTCTCGTTGTTGTAGAAGGTTATATGGACGTGGTGGCATTGAGTCAGTTCGAAATTGATTACGCGGTTGCTTCGTTGGGTACCGCAACCACACCAGAACATGTGCAGTTGATGTTCCGTAATACCGATGAAATCGTCTGTTGTTATGACGGGGATAACGCTGGACGAAAAGCCGCTTGGCGTACACTAGAAAATGCCTTGCCCATGTTGCAAGATGGAAAACAAATCAAGTTTATGTTTTTACCTGATGGTGAAGATCCGGATACCATGGTGCGTCAAATTGGCAAAGAGGCGATGGAAGATTTGTTTCGACAAGCCCAACCGCTCTCTCAATTCATGTTCGAACATCTTCTAAAAGAACACTCTGTCACCTCTACCGAAGGTAAAGCCGCGCTCAAAAAAGTCGCCCAACCCCTGATTGACAATATCTTGGGCACAAATCAAAAAGAATTACTCACTGCGGAGCTTGCACGCATATGCGGCGAACACGATAAATATCAAATTGACCGAGATATCAAATCTGCACAAGCTCAACACAAACCCAAAAAAGACTTTAGTAAAGGCGCTCAAAAACTAGAACAGTCACCCGTGCGGATGCTCATTCGTTTACTCCTTGAGGCGCCTAAACTGGCCACCACTGTGCAACAGGTGAAACCGCAATTACTCGTAACGGCAGGCTTCAAAGGATGGTCTATTTTTATGCAGTTACATGCGTATTGTGTTGCCCATCCCCAGGCAAATACAGGTATGTTATTTGAAGCGTTTAAAGACCATGAGGCGGCACCCCATCTGACATCGTTAATGCAACAAGAGTGTTTAGTGAAACCCAACGATTATGACACGGTATATGCCGATGCCTTCTCTCGCTTAATTCAGCAATATTTGAAAGGACGTGCTGACGAATTACTTGCCAAATCTCGTCATACACAACTTGCTCCAGGTGAGAAAGAAGAGCTTCGCAAGTTGTTGGCTCACAAATAATGTTTTCATTTCGTTAACCCAAAAATCCACTTAAGTTTGACATTTTAAAAAAAACTTTAATATTTAAGCCTATCATAACGATACAAACATTATGTTTGAGCGTATACTAACTAGCATCGTACTGCAATAGTCTGCTATAATATAGTATTTACTAATGCCTCAAAGATGAGTCATTTTAATTTCAAAAAACCGATAATTTACGCAGTAAGGATGCTTGTAGTCGTTTATTGGTTTGCGTGATAAGTGTATAAAATTTATGCAAAGTAAGCAGTCTCAGATCAAGCTCCTGATTGCAAAAGGTAAAGAACAAGGTTATCTCACATTCGCAGAGATTAACGACCATTTACCTGAAGACATCGTCGATTCCGACCAGATAGAAGATATCATTCGCATGTTTAATGACATGGGAATTCAAACCTTTGAATCTGCACCTGATTCAGATGAATTACTAATGGCCGAAACATCGACTGATGAAGATGTAGCAGAAGCTGCTGCGCAAGCACTTGCCACGGTTGAAAGTGAAATTGGTCGCACAACAGATCCCGTGCGCATGTATATGCGTGAAATGGGTACCGTTGAGTTGCTCACACGAGAAGGCGAAATCGAAATTGCCAAACGCATTGAAGAGGGCATCAACCAAGTTCAGTGTTCAGTTGCAGAATACCCAGAAGCCATTACCTACCTCCTTGACCAGTACGATTTGTACGAAGCTGAAGAAATTCGTTTGTCCGACATCGTATCTGGATTTGTTGATCCAAATGAAGTAGACGAAGTGGCTCCAACTGCCACTCACGTTGGCTCGGATTTATCTGAAGAAGAGCTGGATGATGAAGATGACGATGGTGATGATGCAGACGACGAAGAGGCTGATACCGGTGTTGATCCTGAGTTAGCAGCCGAAAAGTTTGCAGAACTGCGTAAGCAATATGAAAAAGCTCGCAAGGTCATTGAATCAAAAGGCCGTGCGCACAAGTCAGCCAAAAAAGAAATCGAAGCGCTGTCTGATGTTTTCAAAGAGTTTCGTCTAGTACCCAAACAATTTGATCGCATGGTCAAAAACATGCGTGACATGATGGATCGTGTGCGCATCCAAGAACGCTTGATTATGAAACATTGCGTCATGCAAGCAAAAATGCCAAAGAAAGATTTTATCAAAGCATTTGCAGGCAACGAAACCACGACTGATTGGTTCTATAAAGCGGTTGACTCAGGTAAAGCTTACTCTGCTGGTTTAGCTACCTTCACCGAAGACATTGAACGCAGTGTTGCAAAGATGAATGCGGTCGAAGCTGAGACTGGCTTAGCTATAGCAGATATCAAAGACATCAATCGCCGTATGTCGATTGGTGAAGCTAAGGCTCGACGTGCTAAGAAAGAAATGGTCGAAGCCAACCTTCGATTAGTTATCTCAATCGCCAAAAAGTACACTAACCGTGGACTACAATTCTTGGACTTAATTCAAGAAGGTAACATAGGCTTGATGAAAGCGGTTGATAAGTTTGAGTACCGTCGTGGTTACAAATTCTCTACGTATGCCACATGGTGGATCCGTCAAGCAATTACGCGTTCGATTGCCGACCAAGCACGTACCATACGTATTCCGGTCCACATGATCGAAACGATTAATAAGCTCAATCGAATCAGCCGTCAAATGTTGCAGGAAATGGGTCGCGAGCCTTCACCTGAAGAACTCTCTGAACGCATGCAGATGCCAGAAGATAAGATCCGCAAAGTATTGAAGATCGCAAAAGAGCCGATTTCAATGGAAACACCAATTGGTGATGATGAAGATTCACATTTGGGTGATTTTATTGAGGATACTACCATTACCCAGCCTTTGGATAATGCAACAAACGGTAGCCTTAAAAACGCCACGCAAGAAGTCCTTGCCGGATTGACTCAACGTGAAGCTAAGGTACTACGTATGCGTTTTGGTATTGACATGAATACTGACCATACGTTAGAAGAAGTTGGCAAACAGTTTGATGTAACACGTGAACGTATCCGCCAAATTGAGGCTAAAGCGTTGCGTAAATTACGTCACCCAAGTCGCTCTGAGCCACTTAAGAGCTTCTTAGACGAGTAGTCTTACGTTAGAAACAAAAAAACCCGCTTCATCATCGATGGCGGGTTTTTTTATATATAAAAATGTAATAGCTTATTAATTGCTATTTACCAACACTTTCTATTCTCCCTTACGATATGAGATCTGAGCTTCAAATTGTTCAATTTGCTGACTCCGCGCTTTCGGGGAGTTAGTATTTCGTGCCAAATAATAATAAATGGTCGGTACCACAAAAAGTGTTAAGAACACTGAGAAGAGCACCCCGGCAAAAATGACCATTCCAATCACTGCACGACTTTCAGCACCAGGACCCGTTGCCAGTACTAGAGGTAATGCACTGAAAACGGTTGTAAAACCAGTCATTACTATGGGGCGAAAACGTTGTTTGGATGCCATCAGTAATGCTTCAGAAAACTCTTTACCAGCATCACGCAGTTGATTTGCAAATTCAACGATTAAAATACCGTTTTTGGCTGCCAAACCGATCAACATTACAAGACCAATCTGAGAATAAATATTCAATGACATACCTGATAACTGTAAGCCAATAAATGCACCCGCAAGTGCTAAAGGAACCGTTAGCATGATAACGAGTGGGTGCACCCAACTCTCAAACTGCGCGGCAAGTACAAAATACGTTACTGCCAATGCCATGGCAAAAATAAACATGAATGAACTGCCAGATTCTTGTAATAGTAAAGACTGACCTTTGTAATCAATACTGACTCCATTCGGTAATTCGGTCGCAACAATATTTTCTAAATAAGCCAATGCTTCACCTAGGGTGTAATCGTCAGCCAAGTTAGCAGAAATCGTGATACTGCGCATGCGGTTATACCGGTTTAAGGTAGCCGAAGTTGCCCGCTCAGACACTTGCAACAAATTCTCCATCGGAATAAGTTGGCCTGTCGTGCCCGAGCGTACAAAAATGTTATCGATACTACTTGGATCTCGATAATCTGATTCGATCCCTTCCATGATCACTTCATATTCTTGCCCCCGATCAATATAACGTGAGACACGACGCTGTCCTAACATGGTTTCAAGGGTTCTACCTATATCAGAAATAGACACGCCTAAGTCGGCCGCTCTTTCTTTATCAATATTGAGTAAAATTTGAGGGGTTGTTTCTTTATAGTCTGAATCTAGGCGTTGCAGTTTTGGATTTTCACGCGCTTTTTCCATGACTATATCTCGCCATTGCGCAAGCTCTTCATAGGTATTGCCTTGCAATACGAACTGTACGGGACGACCAAGTCCACGACCGCCTATTGCTGAACGCATTATGGCAAAAGCCCTAACGTCTGGAATCGCTTGTAACTTACCAGTCACCTCATTCATCAAAGAGAACGTATCTCGCTTTCGCGTATCCCAATCTGCAGCACCTACAATGGCGATACCCGCACGCCCTCCAAAGCCAGGGGTTCTCACTAACACTCGAACCATCTCTCCTGTATCTAGATAAGGTAGTAAGATATCTTCGATTTTCTTAAGATTCTCGCTATTTGATTCATACGAAGCACCCTCTTGCGCTTGCATCAAAATGAAAAAGTTCCCCCTATCTTCACGCGGAACTACTTCTGATGGCAGACTGGCTTGCAATAAATAGATCACCGCACCTGAAGCAATTAACAACGCCATAACCCCAATAGGCTGCTTGATGGTTCGTTGTAACGTTGAGGTATAAGAGAATTCGACTTTACTAAATACTTTTTCAACAAATTTACCAAAACCACTGCTACGCGAACGCTTCTTTAATAGCTTTGAACTCAACATTGGGGAAAGTGTTAAGGCAGTAAAACTCGAAAACGCCACTGCAGCTGCAATCGCTAAAGCAAACTCGGTAAATAAACTCCCGATATTCCCTTCCAAAAATACCAGTGGCACAAATACTGAAATCAAGACCAATGTCGTTGCAATCACAGCAAAACCAACTTCTCGTGCCCCACGGTAAGCAGCAAGTAAAGCTGGTTCTCCCATTTCGATACGACGATAGATATTTTCCAATACAACAATCGCATCATCCACCACCAAACCAATGGCTAATACGAGTGCTAATAAGGTCAGTAAATTGATCGAAAAGCCCAATATGTACATGACCATAAATGCTGAAATCAATGATACAGGGACCGTCACTGCTGGAATTAATGTCGCACGAATGTTGCCTAAAAATAGGTAAATGACAATGACCACCATCATCATGGCAATCGCGAGTGTGTTGTAGACCTCTTGAATCGACTGCTCAATAAATACTGAAGAGTCATAACTAGGTACAATAAAAATATTATCAGGTAACGTTTCTTCGATGCGTTTTATTTCTTCTTTGGCAGCTCTTGCAACAGCTAGTGTATTGGCTTTAGATTGTTTGATGATTCCCAGCCCGATCATATTAACGCCATCACCACGGAAATCGGTTTCATCGTCGTCTGCCGTCAGCAGTACCTGCGCAACTTCGTTTAATCGCACAATATACCCAGAGGCATTTGCTTTGATTGCGAGTCGTCCAAAGTCTTCGGGTGTCAAAAAGCTACGTGCCACGCGCACATCAAAATCTCGATACGTTGATTCGATCTGTCCTGCAGGTAATTCGACATTTTCAGAACGTATAATGCGTTCG
This sequence comes from Glaciecola sp., assembly GCA_018623155.1. GTDB lineage: Bacteria > Pseudomonadota > Gammaproteobacteria > Enterobacterales > Alteromonadaceae > Opacimonas. The sequence continues at coordinate 131,841 of JAAZVZ010000004.1, read as the reverse complement.
ACATCACTGACCGTGACTCCACGAGCCGCCATTGCATCACGGTCAAGCAATATCTTCATCGCATAGCTACTGCCACCACCTAAGCGAACTCGAGCTACGCCATCTACGACCGAAAGTCGGTCCGCGATGAATCGGTCTGCATAATCAGTCAACTCCATTACGGACAAATTAGTACTGCGTAAGTTATACCAAACGATCACATCCCCGTCGCCTCCAGCTTTGGAAACTTCTGGAGGAAAAGCTTGATCTGGCAAGTTACCTAATGCACGACTGATGCGCTCCCTAACGTCATTGGCAGCGGCATCAATATCGCGAGAAAGATTAAATTCAATCGAAATACTCGAACGACCATTCCGCGAGGACGAATTGATGTTTTTGATCCCTTCAATACCACTGATGCGATCTTCTAACAATTGTGTAATACGAGTTTCAATAATTTCTGCTGATGCACCAGGGTAGCTAGTATTTACTGACACAATAGGAGGATCAATATCAGGGTATTCTCTGAGTGATAACAGACTAATGGCAACTAAGCCAAAAACAATTAAGAGTAAGTTTACTACCGATGCAAAGACCGGACGTTTTACTGCCGTATCCGAAAGCCACATGATTTAGCCCTCTTGGCTAAGAACATTGAGAGATGAGCCATGTCTGATTCGCAATGTGCCTTGCGTAACCACTTCATCACCGGGTACTAATCCATCTAATATTTGTACTTTCCCCGGCCGACGGACGCCTAACTGCACTTGTGTTTTGACAGCCTTGCCATCAACAACTTTAAAAACAAACTGACGATCTTCATCTGGCACTAATGCTTTTTCGTCTATTACCAAGGTTTCTAGTACTTCTTTTTGTAATACCACTTTGAGAAGCATACCCGGACGCAAACGGCCATCAGCATTGTCTATCAAGGTGCGCACATTGATAGAGCGGGTAACCGGATCGATTCTAGAGTCTATACTCATGATTTTGCCTGCGAATGTCTCTCCTGGGTAAGCGCTGCTTGTGGCGAATACCTCTTGCCCAATTGCAACGGTCGAAAGGTGTTTTTCAGGTAATGCAAAGTCCATTTTCAACACCGATAAATCATCCAACGTCGTGAGTACCTCCCCCGCGCGAACAAACGCGCCAGTGGATACATTGCGCAAACCTAGTACACCGGAAAAAGGGGCTGTGATTTGTTTATCAGCCAAATTCGCTTGTGCAACTGCCAATTGTGCACGCAATGCCTCAACGCGAGCATTCTGCTCATCGAGCAGTTTTTTGGAGGTCGCATTGCTCTGGGCAAGATTTTGCAATCGAACTAATTGACGTAACGCTTCGTCCAAGTTCGTTTGCACCTCGTTAAGTCGCGCTTTTTCTTGCGTTGCATTGAGCTGTATTAACAATGTGTCTTGAGTGACTTGCTGACCATCATCAAAAAAAATAGCTTCAATGACTTCTGAATCTTGCGCCGCAATCGTGATGGACTCGTTCGCGCGCCCAGTTCCTAATGCTTCAACCGTAATGGGAAGAGATTGCTGACTGACAACTTGAGTGATGACTGGGGTCGCACGAGGACCACCTCGACGTTGCTGGTCTTCAGCAGGCCAATTTAAATAAGCCAAAAAGATAGCTAAAGCAATGAAACCGAACCATATAGGAGAACGCAGGATGTTAGGCATGTAAATCCTTAGATTTATTGTTATATATATTCTGTCTGTAGTGTATTATACATTCACCCGATTAATACCGACAATGCTTATGTTTAGATCTATTACCTTTGTCTTAAGTATTTGGTTTTTGAGTGGGTGCTCAGAACCACTTAGTGATTCTTTGGCAACTTGCCGAAGTGAGATATGGGCACAGTCCTCTACTGAATTAGCATATGCGTGTATCATTCGTTTTGATAACCAAATTCTTTTGCGTAAAACCGATGGTAAATATGGATTGTTGCATCACAATGGCAGTGATATTTGTGCCGCTCATCAAGGACTATTCGAAGCGACAGGATGGAATGCAAGGCTCGTTAGCATTGGACAGCTCATCCCCTCCAACACACAGTTAATTACTTGCTCACTTGATAATGTCATCGACGCAAATCGGTTTCCTCGGCAAACGCCAACAGGAGATGACTTAATTCTTATCGATCCTTTTACGCTCACGCACAAAGACTTTCATCAACCTGATGATTTGATTGGCATAAAAAATACCTTTTTACACACACCAAGCTCCAAATCATTACACATAGCCCCGAACTAAACTTTACATACATTTAACAAGTTCGCTACAATTAAGTTGACTGGTCTAACCACAAAGGGTTTGCTAATGCTTCAATACCGCGCTCCTCTTAGAGATTTGCAATTTTTACAACAAACTTGGCTAGATTTAAATGCTCATTTTCAAGCACTAGGTCTTGTCGATTACGATAGTGATCTGGCTCAGGATATACTTGAGCAAGGTGCTAAGTTTGCGCAAGACGTCATTGCCCCACTTAATCAGATAGGTGATGAAGAAGGTTGCCTCTTGCAAGATGGCAAAGTCACAACGCCAGGTGGTTTTGCTCAAGCGTATGCTCAATATATTGCCAATGGCTGGAACGCCATGTTAGGCGATGTCGAATATGGTGGCTCTGCATTGCCTTATACTATGGCAGTTCCCATTCACGAGTGCTTGAATTCAGCAAACATCAGTTGGCGGTTAACGACTATGCTGACAGAATCTGCGATTCTAGCGTTAACGAAGCATGGTACGCAAAAACTTAAAGACACCTACCTTGCCAAACTCATCAGCGGCGAATGGACTGGCACAATGAATCTTACTGAGCCACATGCAGGAACAGATTTGAGTCTATTATCAACTAAAGCCGAAAGCCAAGTTGATGGTACATATCGGATATCAGGTACTAAAATATTTATCACCGGTGGCGATCACGATTGGACGGACAATATTATCCATATGGTACTCGCGCGTTTATCTGATGCCCCACCTGGAGTAAAAGGCATCAGTTTGTTTTTGGTCCCCAAAATGATGGTCGATAAAGATGGCCAATTAGGTTCACCCAACGCTGTCAGTGTTGGCAGTCTTGAACACAAGATGGGGATCAAGGGCTCTCCAACCTGTGTGATGCATTACGATGACGCGATCGGATACCTAGTCGGTGAAGAAAACAATGGTCTTGCATGTATGTTTACCATGATGAACGATGCGCGTTTTCAAGTAGGATTAGAAGGTCTAGGAACGGCAGAAATAGCTTATCAAGGTTCTTTGGCTTATGCGTGTGAACGTTTACAATCACGCAGCCCATCGGGACCTATCGAGCCCTCACAGAAAGCAGATCCCATTATTGCTCAACCAGATATTAAACGCATGCTCCTCACCCAAAAATCGTTAGCTGAGGGGTGTCGCTCCATGTCATTGTGGTATGCCAAGCTTATGGATATTGAAAAACATGGTAAACCCGCAGAACAACTTCATGCCTCACAAGTCATTGCCTACTTAACACCTATTACAAAAGCATTTTTTACCGACATTGGTTCGGAAGCGGCACATCATGGGATCCAGATATTAGGTGGCCATGGCTACATAAGAGAATGGGGTATGGAACAACTCGTCCGCGATAATCGAATTGCGCAACTCTATGAGGGCACAAATGGTATTCAAGCAGCTGATTTAATCGGTCGTAAGTTGACTCGCAGTAATGGCGAATACCTTCAAGCGACACACACTGAACTCGCTGGCCTAGTCGCTAAAATCCAGGATTTGCAACTTACTGCAAAGGCGCAACAATTACTCACCGATTGGTATCAGACATCAAAGACATTAATGGGGTCTTCAGCAAAGGCGAGTGCGAGTAAAGCTCATGATTATTTACAGTACTGTGGCTATCAAATTACCGGAATACTTTGGTGTTCGGTACTCGATGTGGTCCGCGAGGCTGAGCGTTCTCCTTATATGGAAAACAAAACCCACACTGGACAGTTTTACTTAAAGTACATATTGCCAAGAGCGGAGCACCACAAATCACTTCTTACTTCGGCTGAAAGCGTAAATGAAATGCCGCTAGACTTGTTCAACCTGGACTAGTTCTGGGCTATATCGTTAAACATGTTGCGCTTAAACCATGATCGCAACATGTTTTTTTCGTAACGCAAAAACTCATGACTAAAAAATGGGTTGTGTCGTTGGTTAAAGCTCATGTCTTTCACAGACTCTTCTGCAGCGCTCAATTCCACCCCATTTGCATCCACAATCTGCCAATTAAATTCGATGCGAGGAATGTGCACGTCTTTGATCAAACGAACATCTTGTCCACCAGAGCCTAAACCAACAAAGCTTGCGGGAAAAACTTGGCCGGCTAAATCTAAATTGGTCACTGTAATGACAAATTTTTGCCCCTCTGGCAAACTCATCGCCAATTCTGAAAAATAGTCGCTCAGTTCGTTAAATACCCGCTTTGCAAACTTAGTTCGCCCTTGATTAACTGGTTTCACGTCATTAAATGAACGAAAGTCCTGCCATGTAATACTCACTCGCTCTTTCTCTAGAACGATGTCTTCAGCTGACTCTTTGGCCATGGCTTGCGTGTGTGCCCAAAAACTAACAACGACTAGGCTTACAATTAAAGCGCGCATCACATTTACCTCAATTTCTAACGATATTTTATTAAAGTACATCTTCAATCTAGCAAAATGCCTAATATTTCACTAGATAGCTTTTCTAAAGTTCAGATTGAATTCAGGCTAATGACAGCCTTAGATTTACATTTTATTTACGCAAAACGCACGAGTAAATTACAAAAGGCGAAGCAAAACATTGATATACTTAAGTTATGGAGCATGACTCATTCATTCTTAATGAACACAATGGAGTCATTGAATATAGGTGTTACATGAGCGAACAAATTCCGATTAAAGTCATACCTGAAGAAAAGAAACCTAAAACGGTACCCAAAAAGGTTACCGTAAAACCTGCTGATGATGCTGACCAACAACATTATCCAATTCGCTCACGCATTTATGTCCGCGCAGTAAAAGGGGCAATAGAGAACTTCCGCCGCTTTTTTGGCTTTATCTTTTTGGCATTATTCGCGGTGATCCCTTGGCTGACTTACGAAGGTCAACAAGCGATCTTATTCGACATTCCTGAACAGCGCTTTAATTTATTTGCCATTACTTTGTGGCCTCAAGACTTAACTGTATTGGCCTATATTTTTATTGTGGCCGCATTTGCACTGTTTTTTGTTACAACGTTTGCAGGTCGTGTCTGGTGTGGGTTTATGTGTCCACAAACGACGTGGGTTTATATGTTCATCTATTTCGAAGAACTATTTGAAGGCAATGCCAACAAACGCATCAAACTGGATCAGCGAAAAATGGATACAGATAAATTTCTTCGTAAAAGTGCTAAACAAATATCCTGGATCCTAATCTCATTGCTCACTGCGATGACTTTTGTTGGCTACTTTACCCCAATCAGAGAGTTATTTATCGCGGTAACCACACTCGACACTAGTTTTTGGGCTGGATTTAGTGTGTTATTTTTTGCTGCCTGCACATACGGAAATGCAGGTTGGATGCGTGAAATTATGTGTATTCACATGTGTCCATATGCGCGATTCCAATCGGCCATGTTCGACAAAGATACCTTTACCGTTGCCTATGACAGCACACGCGGTGAAGGCCGAGGCCCACGCTCTCGCAAAGCCACAACAGAACAACTTCAAGCCAAAGGTTTAGGTGATTGCATTGATTGCAACCTGTGTGTGCAAGTTTGTCCTACGGGGATTGATATTCGCAACGGATTACAATACGAGTGCATCAATTGTGGTGCTTGTGTGGACGCCTGTAATGGCGTCATGGAAAAGATGGGCTATTCTAAAGGTTTAATTAGCTTCACCTCAGAACATGAACTAGCCGGTGGCACCACCAAAATCTTTCGCCCAAAATTAATTGGCTATGCGGTTGTACTATTAATTATGTCTGGCTTGTTAGTGGCCGATTTTATGAATCGCAAACCACTTGACCTGGATATTATTCGCGACCGCAACTCATTGTATCGCGAAACCAATGAGGGCTTAATCGAAAACGTATTTACTCTCAAAGTTCTCAATAAATCTCAGAAGACTCGGACCTTTAATTTGAGTATTTCTGGCCTAACCTCACATGAGTGGATTGGTGAGCAACGCGTTACGGTCGGTGGCGGAGAGGTGTTGAATCTTCCAATCAGTATTGCAACAGATGCTTATAACTTAGAAGAACGTGTGACTAAGATTTACTTCACTGTAAGTACCACTGATAATGATGGTGAACTGATCAGCATTGAAGAGCCAGCTAAATTCCTATATCGTTAGGGAGTTTTTGCTTGCTTTAGGAACAGCATGACTGCGCAATTTGGTTCTGCAACGGATTTTACCTTTGCCCAACTTTCTCCCGATGTGATACTCAATGCGCTTGAGTCCGTCGAGATTTTTCCGACATCTGGATTACTCGCCTTAAACAGTTATGAAAATCGAGTTTATCAATTTGCAACGGATGACACTCGATATGTAGTAAAGTTCTATCGAAGTGGACGCTGGTCAGATGCACAGATCCAGGAAGAGCACGATTTTTCTTTGGAATTACAAAATGCTGAAGTGCCGGTGGTCGCACCGTTAAGCATCAATGGGCAAACGCTACATCATTTTGAATCATGTCGATTTACATTATTCCCTTCTGCGGGTGGCCGTCAACTTGAGGTGGATAATCTTGATCAACTTGAAATCGTCGGACGCTTTTTAGGGCGTACTCATCAAATTGCGCAAGCCACACCTTTTTCTCATCGCGTCGAATTTTCAGCACAATCTCATTTGCATGAGCCCTTTGCTATTTTGCATGAATCAAACATGATACCCATGCATCTGCGCACAGCCTTTTTTGCCATACTCGAACCGGTTATAAAAGAAACTGCTGCACGCTATGCTCCTACTACTCATATTCGTTTGCATGGAGATTGTCATCCCTCCAATATTCTGTGGCGAGACGGCCCGTGTTTTGTTGATCTAGATGATTGTCGTCAGGGACCAGCCATACAGGACCTTTGGCTATTGTTAAACGGGGATCGCCAACAACAACTATTGCAGCTTGATACATTAGTCGGGGCGTACGAAGAATTTGCGGATTTTGACCATAGCCAACTACCATTGATAGAGCCATTGCGTGCCATGCGCATGGTACATTACATGGCTTGGTTAACCCAAAGGTGGCAAGATCCCGCTTTTCCACAAGCCTTTCCATGGTTTGCCGAGGATAAATATTGGGAACATCAAATCTTAGCATTGAAAGAACAGCTGGCAGCGCTTAATGAACCTGCATTAAGGCTTTTACCATAAGTAAAATAAACTGATAACAAATACCATAAATTCCAGTATAATATTGCGCGAATTAGGTGCTGACTTAACGTCAGATAATCGGGAAGGATGTGCAAATCATCCACTGCCCCCGCAACGGTGAACGCGCGTTCGCATTTTTGATATCGCCACTGTGTCCTATGGCATGGGAAGGCAAAAATGCTTGTCAGTTTTTATATACTGCCTCGTGCTCAGTCCGGATACCGGCCTAGTTCCGATATCTCTGCATGCGGCAGATGGATACACTCAACTGACAAGTGCGGCGGGCACTTCGACGATTGGAAGCTATTTTCATGTCTACTCCTTTTGCAAAGTCTGCAGTGCTTATTGCGCTAGCAGTTTCATTTTCTATTCACGCGGAATCACTTTCTCAAGATAACGATGTTGAGACTTTGACGGTCACCGGTTCACGATTAGCTATTCCCTCGGATGCGCTCGCTGGATTCCGCCAGGTTTTTACCCGTGCTGATATAGAGCGTTCTCAAGCGCTGTTTTTAAGCGATATTTTACCAACCTTCGCCGGAGTTGATATTTCAAATAACGGCGGAACAGGCCAATTTGCCGAGTTACGCGTCCGTGGAGGCGAAACGAATCATCTCGTAGTGTTACTGGATGGCGTTCAAATCAACGACCAAGCCCAAGGGGGAGTAATCGATCTTGCCCATATCCCCTTGAGCAGTATCGAACGCATTGAACTATTACAGGGCACATCTGGTGCGCAATGGGGGGATGGTGCATTAAGCGGTGTGTTATCCATCACAACTATGACAGCTACTAGTACATCACATGCAATCAGTGTGGGAGCTGGGCTAAACAACACCATACACGCCAATGCGATACAAACCATTGTGGCAAGCGACTATCGCCATAGTATCAGTGTCTCTAGCTACGATACTGACGGACAAAATATTTCCGCTGTAGAAGGACAGACGGAAGAAGATGGTTATTACAACTATCAAGTCGTTTACAAACCATCTTATGCACTTTCACAGACATCACGTTTAACGGGTTTAGTTCGTTTTACGGAGTATCGCACGAAATATGACGCTACGGATTTTGTGACAACGGGTTTACCCATTGACGCAGATAACTTCTCCAAAGGCACTAAGCAAACGTTTAAATTGAGCTACAGCAAAGATCTGAGCCAATATGTGTCGATTAATGCTGAGTATCAAAACCAGCGTGATGAGGTGAAAAACACCGAAAGCGGTGCGTTATCGAACGCTAGTGAAACCGATGAGATGAGATATCTCGCTTGGGTAGATATTAATAGCAACACATTGTCTCTCTCGTCAGGTGCGCAGTTGACAGAAATTGATTTTGAACAATCTGGACCCGTTGGTTTTGGTGACCCAAACCAAACCCAAGTAATCAGTTCAGAAGCATTTTTTGCTGATTCAGCCTATCGCGTCAATGACGATTTTGTATTGAGTGCATCGACTCGTTTATCGCAAAACAGTGCGTTTGGCCATAGTAAAGACTTTACATTTGGTCTGAGCTATCAAGTCAGTCCGGTGCTGCGCGTTTTTGCTCAACGTGGTCGAGCGAGTAAAAATCCAACGTTCACTGAACGCTTTGGTTTTTTTGCTGGGACATTCCAAGGCAATCCAGAACTTGAACCTGAAGTTGCAATCAACAAAGAGTTGGGGCTTGCATGGAATACAGATAATGCTGGTATCCAGCTCAGCGTATTTGATACCGTATTACAAAGCGAAATCAACGGCTTTGTATTTGATGCCAACACAGGTGGATTTACCGCAGATAACATTACAGGCAAAAGCAAGCGCCAAGGCTGGCAATTACAGTCTGACTGGCAGTTTGACACTTGGGACTTAGCGGTCAATTACACTTATACAGATGCGTCAGACACAAGCCAAAATGAATTACGTCGTGCGCGTCATAATGGTTCGATCACAGCGAATGTTGCCTTAGCTTCAGTGTTTGACTTGCAAGTCCAAGGTATTTACCAAGGCACACAGCTAGACCAATTTTTCCCGCCCTGGCCTCAGCCTAGTGAAATCGTTTCCATGGATGCTTATTGGATAATTAACTTAGGATTAGGCTATATCATCGACCAGCATCACAGCTTTGGTTTTAATGCCAAAAACCTATTTGACAAGGACTATCAAGACATTGTGGGCTATCGAGGTAAAGAACGTATGTTAGAACTCAATTACCGCTACAAATGGTAAAAGTTAAGTTTACATTCAGACCTCGGTCAGTATGATTGTTTTATCGATTACAAGAGTATAAACAACATGAAGCCAGTTTTTCGTTCCATCATTATCTTGTTCGCTGTGGCATTTTCTACTGCAGCTTGCGCCCAAGCCCGTTATGTAGAAGGTGAGCATTATCGAGTCATTGCCGATGATGTCACGCAGCAACGTCAGGTCACTGAGTTTTTCAGTTTCTGGTGTCCGCATTGCTTTAACTTTGAACCGCTTGTACTAGAGATGAAAAAGCGTTTGGATCCAGACGTTGAATTCAATAAGGTTCACGTTAATTTTATGGGTTTTGCAGGTCGTGATTTACAAGATGATGTGACCCGCGCTATGTTACTCGGTAGAGCCCTCAAACGGGAACAAGAGTTAAATACTGCGATTTTTAACTACATCCATCGTCAACGTGCAGCCATTACGAATCGTGCTGATTTACGTAGTATTTTTGCAGTCAATGGCGTTGATGGCTCTGAGTTTGATAAAAAAATAAGCTCATTTACCATCACCAGTATGCTGCGTAAAAACAACAAAACCATTGACGAGTATCGTCGGTTTGTTTCTGGTGTACCTAACTTCATTGTGAATGGCAAATATCAAGCCACATTCACTCGAAACATGACACCTGATGACATGATTGATTTAATTGTCTTTTTATCAGAATTAGACTAAAAACCAGTTAGTTGAAACTTGTGCCGATACGCAGTATGTATCGGCTTTTTTTTATCGTTACATACTCAATCGAGATATTATGACTGGCATCACCGATCTGAATACCTTAATCGCCACTATGGAACCAGCGTTGGCACCACAACGATATGTGTTTGCAAGTGTGCCCCACCCCAGCGCTAAAATGCTTGAAACAGCAAAAGGCATGTTTGTCGAGAAAGAAGGTGTCACTTTAATTTTGCAAGACGACGTTGCGCAAGCGCTAGAAATTCAAGGTGACGGTCCATACGCTTGTATTACATTAAATGTGCATTCTTCACTAGAAGCCGTTGGGTTAACCGCAGCCTTTGCCAAATCTTTAGGAGACGCGAATATCAGTGCTAATGTGGTCGCAGGGTATTACCACGACCACATTTTTGTGGCTGAAAGAGACGCTTTAGAAGCCATGAATGTGCTCAAGGTGCTGAGCGATTCAGCGCGTTCTAATTAACCAAGTTCGTCCGTCGCCACCTTATATCGTGGATCTTCATTCACATTGATCTCAACGTATTTTGACGCTTTGCGCATTAACGTTGCACATTCTGGTGAGATATGACGGATGTGCAGCTTTTTGCCTGCAGCTTCATATTTGTCAGCTAATGAATCCAGAGCATCAATACCAGATGAGTCCCAAATTCGCGATTCGGCAAAATCAAGTACAACATCTTGCGGGTCATTTTGTACGTCAAACAATTCTTTAAAATGCGATACTGAGCCAAAGAATAAAGGCCCGTCTAGATCATATACCTTCCAATCATCACCATCCGTATGCGTTTTAGCGTTGATATGCGTGGCATGTTTCCATGCAAAGACCAGCGCAGAGACAATGACTCCGACAATCACCGCAATCGCAAGGTCCGCAATGACAGTAACAAAGGTGACTAAGAATAAAACAAACGCATCTTCTTTGTTAACCCCTCGAATGATACGGAAACTCGCCCACTCAAACGTACCAATAACCACCATAAACATGACCCCTACCAGCGCAGCAAGAGGGATCATTTCAATCAAGGATGACGCAAATAAGATAAAGCCGAGCAGCACTAACGCTGCAGTAATGCCTGATAAACGGCCACGACCACCTGAATTGATGTTAATCATAGACTGACCAATCATGGCACAGCCGCCCATGCCACCAAAGAAGCCATTCACTGAGTTTGCGACACCCTGCCCGATGCACTCTTTGTTACCTCGACCACGTGTATCCGTCATCTCGTCAATAAGCGTTAAAGTCAGTAACGATTCAATTAAACCGACCAAAGCTAAGATGATGGCTGTGGGTAAAATGATATAAAGCGTCTCAAGCGTAAATGGTACCGCTGGGATAGCAAAAGTTGGTAACTCACCGGCAAGCGTTGCAGTGGCTTTTTCTGCTTCAGGTAACATATCACGCACAAAATCGATAACGGTACGAGAATCTACCCCTAAGCCGTGAACGATGGCTGTCACAACGATTATTGCTGCAAGCGAAGACGGAATAGCCTTTGTGAATTTGGGCAGAAAGTGAATGATCGCCATAGTCAATGCGACTAAACCGAGCATGATGTAAAGCATCTCACCTTGCATCCAAACTTGTATGCCCTCACTGTTGAAAACTTTAAATTGACCCAGTTGCGCTAAGAAAATCACAATCGCAAGACCATTAACAAAGCCCAACATGACTGGATATGGCACAAGACGTATAAATTTACCAAGACGAAATACACCTGCGAGGATCTGCAACAGCCCTGCGAGCAACACCGCTGCAAATAAGTATTGCACGCCATGCTGTGCGACTAATGCAACCATAACCACGGCCATCGCACCCGTTGCACCAGAAATCATACCTGGACGTCCACCAATAGCTGATGTAATCAACCCCATCATAAATGCTGCATACAGACCAATCATTGGCTCTACGCCTGCCACAAAAGCAAAGGCAACCGCTTCAGGTACTAAAGCTAATGCAACAGTAATTCCAGAGAGTACATCGTTCTTGATGTTGCTGTTTTTAAAATCGAACATATATTTTCACGCGTTTTGTATCTGTCTTTGTCGCGCGCAGGGTAGCACAAATTAGTTTGGACTTCTGTTAATTTAATGTTAGCTGTGTTTTTGCATGAATGATCCATTGCGCAACCTATGATCAAGCGCCATAATAGTTGTTTTACTTGTGCGAGCACTTTATGTCATCTGCCGTCATGACAGCACTTATTGTTGTCGGCCCCGTAATTTGTTTGATTATGGTCGGTGTTTGTCTCAAGCGCATTGGCTTTATTTCAGATGAGTTTGTCGATGATGCGTCTAAACTTATCTACAATATTTCTCTACCTGCGCTCTTATTCAACAGTATCTATCAAGCAGATTTTACCACCGCAGCCAATACCAAAATGATCTTAGTGAGTGTACTAGGAACGATTGCGCTCGTCGTATTGTTTGTGATCATTTGCCATTTTGCCGTTCAGCAACGGATTGACCGTGGTGTCGTTGTACAAGGTGCCTATCGCTCCAATATCGGCATCGTTGGCTTAGCATTAAGTGCCAATGCTTATCCGAGTTTTTTTGCCACGGCATCAGTCTTTATGGCCTGTACTACCCTTATCTATAATCTATTAGCGGTACTACTACTTAACCATTACACCGACAAAAACCATTCCATCAAAGACAACCTCACCGCTTTAGCGAAAAACCCAATCATTGTTTCCATTGTAATTGCACTTGGGTTTTCATACTTGCACTTGAGTTTGCCTGTGGTTGCACAAGTCAGTCTTGCGTATTTTGCCCAACTCACTTTGCCACTTGCGTTAATTTGTACCGGCGCCTCTTTGCAGTTTTATGCTATGAAGTGTGATTGGTTTGCATTGGTTTTGGCAAATATAGGTAAATGTATTGTTTATCCTGTCGTTATTTTAAGTATAGGTTATTGGATCGGACTAGACCCGATTGAGATGGGCATTTTATTTATGATGTGCGCTTCACCAACTGCTGCAGCGAGTTACATTATGGCGAAGAAAAATAACGCTAACCCAGTATTAGCAGCCAATATAGTGGTGACAACGACTTTGGTAGCCATACCTATTATGTTATCGGCACTCGTTATTTTGATTGCTATAGGGGTCGTTGCACCTGCGCAAACAGGATAAGCGATGAACTCACGTTTAATTATTTCAGCCAGTGTTGCATTTGTTGCGTATACCAGTTGGACCTATTTTGCGAACATGAATGCTGATATCACACCCTCAACATTATGGCGTACCGCTTTATTACAAGGTGTCACCAGTGGATTGATCACGTTGGGATTCACGTGGTTAACCGAGTGGTTTTTTAAGCGCTTGCATCACACTTGTCTGTCATTTGCTTTTATAACGCCTTTGGTCTGTTTACCCTATCATGACAGTCCATATGCGAATCAATATCGACTAAGTCTTAATCAAGTATTAGATCGCATAGCGACATATACGAGTGGTTCTAAGGTAACAGGCATCCTTCTGGTACCGCTCTTACCAATGCTACTTCAAGCGTGTCTAATTACTAGCATCCATATCATTAATAACACCCCAAACATTATATTAACGATACTTCCCTCAGTAATATTTAGTGGTATTTATGGTTATTTTTATACATTTTCATTAGTAAAAAAATAGTTTCCATTTACAAATTATTAACATTGATTTTAATAATCACTTGTTGCTAGACTAGAGTTGTATATCAAGACTATTGGAAGCAATAATGCAGGAACCGCACCCCCAACTAGACCAAAGTTTAGGCAAACCTAGACCAATGCGTTTTTCAGGGCTCACTTCTGAATACTTTGGCATCTGGCTCTCAAACCTCCTCCTTTCCATAATAACATTAGGTATATACAGTGCTTGGGCCAAAGTCAGACGCTTACAATACTTCTATAATCATACCTACCTTGACGATTATGCGTTTGGTTATCACGCTGAGGCCATACAAATTCTAAAAGGAAGGGTCATCGTTGTAGGAACATTAATATTGTTAAACATAGCAGCATCGTTTTTCCCTGTGATTTATACTTTTTTAATTATTATTTTATTTTTTGCCATCCCATATTTAATCAATCTTTCATTAGAGTTTAATGCAAAAATCACGTCTTATCGCAATCTTAGATTTAAATTTAGTGGTGATTATTGGGAGGCGTTTCTCACTTTTCAGATAATGCCAATTTTAACCGTTTTGAGTCTCGGTCTATTAGCACCCGTTGCGGTCAAAAAAGCATTCGGGTATGTCTACAATAACTTAAGTTATGGAGGCAAACACCTTACTGCAGATTTGACATACACACTATTTTACCTAATGTTTCTCAAAGTGGTTGTCCTACCCATTCTAGCGATGCTTGGGCTTGTTTATATCACTACTGCAATACAACTCAATCTTGATGGAGGGATTGAGCTTGGTATGTTTATTCTAGTATTTGGTGTTTATTTCACGATATTGTTCATTTTTGTCATTTATCGCATCTGCTGTTTGCGGTTGGTTTTCAACGCGCTGAGACTGGATAGCTACATGAGATTTTCAAACACCATTTCTTCAACGCGTTTGTTATGGATTTTATTTTCCAATCTCGTCGCCATTGTCTTCACTGTTGGTCTCGCTATACCGTGGGCACAAGTGCGTAAATCTCGCTATCTCTGCGACAATATCCAAACCCAGACAAATCCTGATTTTTCAGATTTCATTGGCACTGCGCAAAAAGCACAATCGTCTATCGGTGAAGAGTTTGCAGACTTTGAAGGCGTAGAATTGGGTCTGTAAGATTATGATTCGTGGAAAATATTTTGCGCCCGCATCGGCTGTGACGATTTCAGCCGAATATGACTGGCAAAATAAACAGTTAATTCTATCCACTGGTGCGTATATCCCTATGTGTGTAGAGTCGTTTCAAGGACGTCAAATCTTTTTTGACAACGGTGCTAGTCTTGTTGCCGACACGGTTCTACCTCACGAATTTATCGATACACAACACAACAAAGTTCAGCGCGGCATTGCAATCATGGAGCTGTTTTCATGGCGCAACATATTATTTTTGGTCATGGCGTTTATCGCTCTGATTTTGACACTGCGTATTGTATTAGTCTATGCAGCCCCCATCACAGTCAATCTGATCCCATTGTCATTAGAGCGTGAAATCGGAGAGTTAGGCTATAACCGTATCAACGACATGCATTTTGAGCCCTCACGTATCGAGTTAGATAAACGCCTAGACATCATTGAGATGTACAAAGAATTACATCGCTACAGCCAAGTTGAAACCCGTCCTGAGTTATTTTTTCACTCCTCAGAGACAATTGGCGCCAACGCTCTTGCTTTTCCCGGTGGTCCCATTGTGGTGACCGATGAACTTATTCAAAAACTTGATAAACCTGAATTAGTCGCAGCCGTTTTAGCCCATGAACTTGCTCACATTGAAGAGCGTCATTCAATGCAACAAATTGTGATTGTCTCAGGTAGCTTAGCAATTGCTTCGGTCATATTTGGAGCTGAGGAAGGTATCTCTGAGGATTTTTTAGCGGCAATTGTTAATCTATACGCGTTCCAACACAGCCAAAGTTTTGAGCTCGCCTCAGATGCATATGCACACCAATTATTGATGAAAGCTGGTTATTCGCCTAGTCTAATGGCTGAAGCACTTGAAGCACTTTTACATGAAACCTCAGACAAATCGGAAACATTGTGGTTTTCGACTCATCCTGCCAAAAACGAACGTCTAGATGCTTTAGAAGCCCTCACTTTAGACTCGAACTAGTTGCACAAATTCATAGTTATGTGGATTTTTCTCATCCGCTAGATGCGCTTCACGTGAGACTTCTCGCCATTGTCCATATTGATGCCAATCTGGAAACTTAGTATCTCCGGAGACGTTCACATCAATGAAAGTCAAATGCAACGTATCAACATGCTCTATCAATGCAGCATAGATAGATCCCCCACCAATGATCATAACTTCGTCTTCACTGGCACACAAAGCCAATGCGTCGTCGATACCATGCGCGACATCAGCATCAGCTAATTCATATGCATCATCTCGCGTAATGACAATATTTCGTCGTCCAGGTAAGGCTCGACCGATGGACTCATATGTCTTGCGCCCCATGACGACAGGCTTGCCCATAGTAGTGGCTTTAAAGTGTTTTAAATCCGCTGGCATGTGCCATGGCATATCATTGTCGGCCCCGATGATCCGATTGTGTGCCATCGCGACAATCATTGACATTTTGCTCATGAAAAACTCATAGTTGCGTTGTTGATAGAAGATTGTTTATATTGTACGGCATCTGGTAAGTATAAGACCACCATTAGTTATGTTTCGTATACTTGAACTCAAAATACCTCCCGTTATTGTCACCCTAATCGCGGTCATTGGCTTGTATCTGACGCGTGATGTATTTCCACACTTTGGTTTTCCTCAAAATATGGCAAATTTGTTTGCCGCGTGTGTTTTGTTCAGTGCTGTGACATTTGCTGCAATGAGCGTTTATGCATTTAAAAAGCACCAAACGACGCTTCACCCAATGCGTCCGGAACAAACGGTGAATATTGTACAAAACAATGTATTTGCTATCTCACGTAATCCTATGTATGCCAGCTTTATAATGGTTATTGTGGCATTTGGTCTGTATCTGCAGCATTCTGGGTTTATTGTGTTTGCCCTACTGTGTATGGCTTATTTGCATTGGTTTCAAGTTCTCCCAGAGGAACGAGTATTATTGGAGAAATTTGGCGAAGATTATCAGCAATATCAGCGTAGAGTAGCTCGCTGGTTTTAGCTGGATAATGATGACTCGACAGTTATAATACGTTTGTATTTATCATCAATACCCAAAAGGGACACAACGAACTATTATGCACGCGCGACCATTATATGACGGTACTGATATATCTCAGTGGGAGAATTTACTTTCATCTGTTGATATGCATTATCATTTTGGTTGTAAAGGAGAACATGCCAATCCATTTGTTAATTCAGTGATTGACATATTACCTTACCTTGAGGGCCATGTTCTTGATCTCGGATGCGGTTATGGTGGTCCAGCTCGATTTCTCAGTGCAAAAGGACACACAGTTACGTGCGTTTCAGACAGTGCCGAGCAACTTAATTACATTATTAAAAGAACACCAAAAGCACTGACCATTCAACACGACTTAAACCATGGCTTACCTAGCTTGGATAGCTATTTTAATACGGTACTGATGTTTGAATCATTTTCACATATCAAAGAGCAGAGACAATTACTCACTGACATCCGCCGGCTTAATGTGCCACTCGTCATGGTTGCTCACGCTACTTATGGTCAAAGCTTTTTTCATAAGCAATGGCAGATGCAATTCCATAACTATATGTCCTTATTAGGATTGATCGAAGACTGTGGTTTTGTGGTACAAGAGTTTTCAGATCAAATGCCGAAGAAAGCCGTTGTAACAGCCGAACATTGGACTTCTTTGCTAAATCACATCCCGCATACACAACACAGTAAGCACCTACAGCTCATCAATGAGTTGTCTCACAGTATATTAAGCAATCCACAACAATTTCTTAGTGACTTTGGATTATTTAATATTTATGCCGAACCGATATAACAACGAATTTATTCGCGGGTGTACACCACATTGGGATGATCGTCTTCATCATCCCAATCGTCATCATCCCATTCATCATCAGAGTGATTTTCAATGACTTCTGAATGATAAGTATCCCATTTAAATTCGACTTCTTCCTCTTCTTCAACGATCTCTTCTGGTGGTAAAGATTCAATGTAATCCATGATATCGCGACATAATTCTTCGGTATTCATTTTTTGGAAAGCTGAAATCTGATAATGTTTTTCTGCGCCGAGTGCTTCTGCAATAGAAGCGCATAATGCTTCGGCTTCTTCAGGCAGCATTAAATCAATCTTATTACATACTAACCAACGAGGTTTACTCGCAAGCTTAGGACTGTATTTTTCTAATTCAGCAACAATGGCTTTTGCACTTTCAACAGGATCAGATTGATCAACTGGCATCACATCGACCATGTGTAATAAGATACGGCAGCGCTCTAAGTGCTTCAAAAACTGGATACCTAAACCAGCTCCATCAGCGGCACCTTCTATCAAACCAGGTATATCGGCAATCACAAAGCTACGCTGGGCATCTTGCCTTACAACACCTAAGTTGGGTACTAATGTGGTAAAGGGATAGTCGGCTACTTTGGGTTTAGCAGCAGAGACAGAGCGAATGAACGTCGATTTACCGGCATTTGGTAATCCTAGAAGACCCACGTCGGCTAAAAGCATCAACTCCAACTTCAAATTGCGTATTTCACCTGGAGTACCATTGGTTTTTTGTCTAGGAGCGCGGTTGGTTGAGCTTTTGAAGCGAGCATTACCTAAGCCATGGAACCCACCTTGTGCGACTTTTAATCGCTGTCCATGTTGTAATAAATCACCCAACACTTCTAGCGTTTCGGTATCGGTCGCGCGAGTACCAATCGGGACTTTGATTTCGAGATCAGCACCACCGCGTCCGGTGCAATTACTGCCTTGACCATTCTGCCCACGTTCGGCTCGATGAAAGCGCTCAAAGCGAAAATCAATCAACGTATTGAGGTTTTCATCAGCAACGAGATACACCGACCCTCCGTCACCACCATCGCCACCATCAGGACCACCTTTAGGCACGAACTTTTCGCGGCGAAAGCCTATTGTACCATTACCGCCGTCACCAGCTTCAACGCGGATTTCCGCCTCATCTACAAATTTCATCTAGAAGTCACTATTTGTTCAAACACCCTTAATTATACATGATTGTATAAAGGATGATTAGTACTGATTATAAAGTTAAATAAGCGCCTAGCCATCAATGATGGCAGACAAATAAAAATCCCGAACATCACTTGATGCTCGGGATTTCTTAGAATCTAAAAGTGATTAGTGTTGCTTACTCAGCAACGATACTAACGACTTTTTTGTTGTTCTTAACATCAAACTGAACTTTACCGTCAGATAATGCAAACAAAGTGTGATCACGACCAATACCCATGTTGTTTCCAGGGTGGAAGCGAGTACCACGTTGACGAACAATAATATTACCCGCTAATACAGACTGACCGCCGAAACGCTTAACGCCTAGACGTTTACTTTCTGAATCACGACCGTTTTTGGTACTACCACCAGCTTTTTTGTGAGCCATTAGTTAGTTACTCCTATTATGCGTTAATACCAGTGATTTTCACTTCTGTGAACCACTGACGATGACCTTGCTGCTTACGCGAGTGCTTACGACGACGGAACTTGACGATTTTTACTTTATCGCCACGACCGTGAGTAATCACTTCAGCAGTTACTTTAGCGTTAGCTACTACCGGCGTACCGATTTTAACATCGTCACCATTGCTAACCATTAATACATTGTCGAATTCTACCGAGTCACCTGGAGCAACTTCGATTTTCTCCAAACGAACGGTCTGGCCTTCAGCCACACGGTGTTGTTTACCACCACTTTGGAAAACCGCGTACATATAAAACTCCGCTCTGTGCACATTGCACAATAATTAAAAATACAGGGCGCGGATTATACGCAAAGACCTTGCCTTGATCAAGCAAGATCCAAATAAATTGTGTTTTTTTTACTTTTCACTAATCATTCAGTCATAACTGTCTAAAATAAACCACAAAGCGCAAGGTATTATTGATTTTTTCCATCATAAACTGTATTTTGCATCCCCCTAAACAGAACGAAACTTTCAGCTAGTACCAATACTTGACTATGTCTACGATGTCTTTATCCCAAATAACCGATCTTGCACATGCCGATATGCTTGCAGTCAACGCATTGATTCAAGAGCAAGTGGCTAGTGATGTAAGTTTGGTGAATCAATTGGGATTTTACATCGTTAACAGTGGTGGCAAACGCTTACGCCCATTGTTAACGGTGCTCGCAGCTCGTGCTTTAAGTATTGAGAACAACCAACATCATACGTTAGCGGCAATCATCGAATTCATTCATACCGCAACATTACTCCATGATGATGTGGTCGATGATTCAAAAATGCGCAGAGGTCGTGAAACCGCTAACGCTATGTTTGGCAATGAAGCCAGTGTATTAGTTGGGGATTTTTTGTATTCTCGTGCCTTTCAAATGATGGTCACCCTTGACTCGATGAAGGTGATGCAAATTTTATCTGATGCGACCAATGAAATCGCGCAAGGTGAAGTGATGCAGTTGATGAATGTCAATGACCCAGATACCACCGAAAGCTCCTACATGGCGGTGATATACTCCAAAACTGCACGCCTATTTGAGGCCGCAACGCAACTGGCCGCTGTCATTACTCAGCAAGATGAGACCATACAACACGCTCTTCAAGAGTACGGAAAACATCTGGGAACGGCGTTTCAACTTGTTGATGATGTCTTAGACTATACGGCAGATGCTAACGATATGGGTAAAAACGTAGGTGATGATTTAGCAGAAGGAAAGCCTACACTCCCTCTACTTTATGCGATGTGGCATAGTGATGAAAACACACAAAATATCATTCGTGGAGCAATTGAGCACGGTAATGGTTTAACTCATTTGGACCTCATTCTTGATGCAATGGCACAAACTGGCGCCATTGCATACACCATGGATAAAGCTAAAGCTGAAGCTGAACTGGCAATTAAACACTTAGATTCATTACCAGCATCACCTTATAAAGAGGCTTTAATTGGTCTCGCTCACATTGCAGTTGAACGAGACCTTTAGGCTTTAAGTCCTTTTATATCACTCCAGTTCCAAACTAACTTGGTCGAGACATATTTTCGTTGTGTGTAGCATGCACAATCACATTGTCTTCGACCCGGATCCCACCGAACGGTCTGAACTCGTCAATGCGATCCCAATTTATGTATACCGAATCGGGTGTATCTTTGAGTTTCGCAAGTAAACTGTCAATAAAATACAATCCAGGTTCGATGGTATATACATGTCCAGCCTCTATGGTGCGAGTACAGCGCAAAAATGGATGCGCAGCTGGTGCAGGATTGGGCGTACCGCTATCGTCGCGAACATGGCCACCTACATCGTGTACTTGTAGCCCCAAGAAATGCCCAATACCATGAGGGAAAAAGGTCTTACTAATACCCGTCTCGACAATTTTTCTTGGGGAGAGATTGACGATCCCAAAATCATGTAATATTTGCGCAATACCATCGTGCGCGAGCTCATGAATGCTCACGTACGATAATCCAGGTTTCAATGTGTCGGCTAAGGATAAAGTCAATGCATCCACTGCTTCTATCATACGCGCAAAGTCATTTTCG
Source organism: Glaciecola sp. (assembly GCA_018623155.1). GTDB lineage: Bacteria > Pseudomonadota > Gammaproteobacteria > Enterobacterales > Alteromonadaceae > Opacimonas. The sequence goes on along the minus strand of JAAZVZ010000004.1, from coordinate 110,266 downwards.
GCCTGAGCATAGGTTCTCGTTATATCAGCAGCATAGCCATGAAAAGACGCACCTGCATCAATTAAAAAACTGCGAGATTCGTCTGGGCTTTGAGTTTCTAAAACAGTGTAATGCAGAATCGCACTATTTTGATTGAGCGCAACAATATTCGAGTAAGGGACTTGGTTGTCGCCTTGACGAGCAGTTTTGAGATACGCCAAGTTGATCTCAAATTCCGAGGCACCTTTACGGAAGGCGACTTCAGCACTGGCATGTGCCGCCAACGCAATTTGATTCGCTTTACGCATACAAGCCAACTCATAATCGGTTTTGACTGCACGGTGGTAATGCAAGTAATGTAGTACTTTGTCTGGATTAACATTTTCAAAACCTAGTGCCTTAGCAACGTCTATGCATTCACCGATATAAGCATAGCGCGATTTATCAGATGGCAGATGCTTCTCGGCATGGTCGGTTTGAGCGATTAACACCACATCGAACTCGGAGACCCAAAAATCCTTTGGTGCTGGCGGTACTTTATGCCAAAAATCATCTGGACGGTAAAATATCAGCTTGGGCTTACTGACCCCATCCACCACAAGCCAGCAATTCGGGTTATCCACGACAGGGCACCATACTTTAAATTGAGGATTGACGTGAAACGGATAGTGATTGTCATCTAAGAACATACGTTTTTGTTGACCTGAGTGAATCACTAAACCATCAATCCCCTCCCTGGCTAATGCTTCTTTGGTGACCTGTTGTAAGTGCGCAAGGTGCGCGGGATATAAAGCAGAAATATCTTTCATAAGTCGTTAAAATTGTTGTATTTGTTATGTTTTTATAATTTACTGAGTCTAGCACGTTGTGCAATAGGTGTCAGGTCATCGATACTGATTTTGGCATAAGTCAATACATCATCAAATATACTGTCTTGCTCAATCTGTGCGGCATAAATTTTTTCATAGGTGATTATGGCTTGGACGTATTCTCTTGTTTCTTTAAATGGAATCGTTTCTATCCAAATATCCAAATCCATTTCTTCTTGTGGTAACCATTGCAACACACGCTTCCAACCCGCGTTATAAGCGGCTGTAACCAATACCGGATGCGCGGATATTTTCTGCTCCAGATAAGCCAAATATCGAGCACCAATGTCGGTGTTTATTTCAGGTTTTTTGAGCCGGTTTTTACTGACAGGTGTTCGTGTGAGGTAGTTTGCGGTTTCTGGCAAAATTTGCATTAACCCATAAGCATTTGTTCGAGAACGCACCTCAGGATCAAACGCACTTTCGCGTCGAGCAATAGCATAAAGCCAACTCAAAGATTGCTTGTGTTCTGCAGCAGCAGCCCTAAACTCTGCGACAAAGGCCTGAGGAAAGCGAACATCCAACAGGTTCTTTTCGCCAAATTCAGCCATCGCCATAATCGCTCGATCATGCCAGCCTAAGTCATATGCCACGAGACCAGCGGCAAGACCTTCTTCTTCTGTTAAACTTCGCATCGCCTGGTTCCATGCCTGTAAAGCCCACCAGCGCTCACCGACCTGATATAAAGCCAATGCAGTTTGTAGTGGTTTTGACTGAGATAATCGATTGAGCTGTCTACTGTCCAACACTAACTCTTTGGCGTTAAGGCTGATGCTTTGATTGAGCTGTTTAGCAGCCATAAAGCCATAATAATGACGCTGTTCTGCTAATTCTAAAAAAGTGCGCCGAGCCAAATCATCTGAGCCACTGTGAGCATGCGCTCGCGCCAGCCAGTATTGCTCTCGAGTGGTTAAATCTTTGCGTTTGTACAAATATGCCTTGACCCCCTGCCAATCTTGTTCCCGTATCAGAGAGGTAATTGTCCAATAACTCAGATCATCCGCTTGACCAAGCCTATTTGCCTTACTCAGCCAATACATCGAATCCACTTCATGGTTGAGCGTTTGGCGAATAGCGATCATCTTGGTAAGTGAGAAATCTTGACTGGGCGTGAACCGAACATTAGCTGGCAAATCTGCATACAAACTTTGAGTCAATCCCATATCCTCCCAAATAAGCTTGCGCAATCCAAAATACACAATGGGACTTAAGGTTTCAGACGACAAATGCCCCCAGCGCTCTAACCGCCTAATATAACCTGGACTATTAGCGACTTGCCCCCACAAACGCCCTATTGATTGTTGAGTATCCGGTAACAAACTAGTCAAATACACTATTAACCTAGGGTTGCCCTTTGCAGCAACGAGCTTAATTCGGCTCATGACCCGCTCAGGGGTTAACAAGCCTGCTTTGCGCCAATATGTAAACGCACTGTCACAGCGTTTATCTTGTGACTGAGGGGTGGACCATAGTTGCGCTAGCACATTATCATGTTCTTTTGCTGCTGCAACCGTTTGCACAATGTTTTTGAGGTATTGGCATTGTAGTCGAGGATTTAGCCAATGCCATGGCGTTTGCTTTACCCATCTATTGAATCTTACGCGATCACGTGTTGATAAATAGGCGAGATAGTGAAACTGCAAACTCCGAATAAAATCGGTCTGTGCGTGTCGTGTTAAAAAAGCCTCGATCACAGATGTCGGTAAATCATCCATAAAGGTTTGATAATAAAATCGCTGAAGATATGGCAGCAGGAGATGGTTTGGATAATTTTTTTCCCATCGTTTTTGCAGTCGCCAGTATTGTTGTCTATCTTTGGTACGAATGGCGAGTTTTGTTTGTGCAAAGAGGGTATGTACCGACTCAGGTAAGGCAAACTCAGATAGCTCTTGGTAATCAGCCTGCACAGTAACATGGCAAAGTGGAATCATTAAAAAAAACAGTAAAATAGCTTTTCTAAACATGCTCAGCTCATCTATAAGTTTCAATGATAAGTATATAAGTAGACAAACAATTTGCACTATTGTGCAAAACATTTTTCAATGTTAACTTGTTCGACCAGTTAATAAAAAAGCAACAAACAACTTAACATTCTACATTTTGGTCTTGCCAAAGGAGAAGAAGCCTATGTACCAAGGTACGAATATCACCGTACACCTACACGACGATGGCATTGCAGAATTTATATTTGCCGCCGCAGGATCTGTCAACAAGTTTGACCAAGCGACGTTAGCCGAATTTGATGCTGCCACTCAAACTATTAAATCCGATACGAGTGTAAAAGGGGTCTTAGTTCGTTCTAACAAAGCCGCTTTTATCGTTGGTGCCGATATCACCGAGTTTACTGGTGCTTTTGAACAGGATGAAGCTACCGTACTGGAGTGGGTAGCAAAAAGCGCACAGATTTTTGACCGTTTTGAAGATTTACCCGTTCCGACCATTGCTGCAATCAATGGTTTTGCTCTTGGCGGTGGATGTGAAATGACATTAGCGTGCGATTTGCGCATTGCTGACACCACAGCAAGTGTCGGTTTACCCGAAGTAAAACTTGGGCTGATGCCTGGTTTTGGTGGCACCGTTCGTTTACCAAGGGTCATTGGTGCCGACACTGCAATGGACTGGATGAGCACTGGTGCTCCGCGCAAAGCAGATAAAGCTTTACAAGAAGGCGCCGTAGATGCGGTCGTTGCTCCTGAACAGCTAATCGATAGTGCGAAGCAAATACTTCATGATGCCATCGCAGGTCACATTGATTGGCAAGCTCGTCGCAATCGTAAACTATCTCCTCTCCCGATGGGTGCAAACGAAAAAGCCATGTGTTTCAATGTTGCCAAAGGCATGGTGTTTGCTAAAGCTGGCAAGCATTATCCTGCGCCACATGTCATGGTTAATACCGTTGAAGCAGCCTCTAGTCTCAATAGAGACGATGCTTTGGTGTTAGAGAATAGAGGATTTGTACAGCTGGCCAAAACAGATGCCGCAAAAGCACAAATTGGTATTTTCCTTGCTGACCAGTTAGTCAAAGGAAAAGGTAAAAAACTCGCCAAACAAGCCAGTAAAGAATTAAATCAAAATGCCGTGTTAGGAGCTGGCATAATGGGTGGTGGGATTGCCTATCAAGGCGCAGTCAAAGGGGTGCCTTCAGTGATGAAAGACATCAACACCGATGCCCTTGACTTGGGTTTGACCACTGCTGCAGGCATTTTGGAAAAAGGCATGCAACGCGGCAAAGTTACTCCCAAGAAAATGGCCGCAACCCTTAACAATATAACGCCAACACTAGATTATAGTGCAATTGCCAATGCCGATTTGGTGATCGAAGCGGTCGTCGAAAACCCTAAAGTCAAAGGTATCGTGTTAGCTGAGACGGAAACACATGTCGCAGAAGATGCGATCATTACCTCAAACACATCGACCATCTCGATTAACCAATTGGCTGAATCATTGCAAAAGCCTGAACGTTTCTGTGGTATGCACTTTTTTAACCCTGTCCACAAGATGCCACTAGTCGAAATTATTCGTGGTGAGAAGACCTCTGACGACACCATCGCTGCCGTCGTCGCCATGGCTTTAACAATGGGCAAAACCCCCATAGTCGTCAATGATTGCCCAGGATTTCTAGTCAATCGTGTATTGTTCCCATACTTCGCTGGATTCAGTCAGCTGATCTTGGATGGCGCGGATTTTGTAGCTGTTGACAAAATCATGGAAAAACAATTTGGTTGGCCGATGGGCCCGGCTTACCTATTAGATGTCGTTGGCATCGATACGGCCGATCATGCCTCGGGCGTCATGGCGGCGGGTATTCCAGAGCGGATGCAAAAAATTGCGAATGATCCCGTTTCCTTGATGTACAACGCCAACCGGCTAGGACAGAAAAATGGTGTTGGCTTTTATGATCACGGCAAAGACAAACGTGGCCGCCCGATGAAAACGCCTGCTCAAGTCGCCATCGATATGATTGCTGAATACGCAGCACCAAGCAAAACCTTCGATGCTGAAGAGGTCATTGCGCGTTTAATGATCCCAATGGCTAACGAATCCATTCGGTGTTTAGAAGAAGGAATAGTGGCGAGCGCAGCAGAGGCCGATATAGCCTTGTTATACGGAATCGGATTCCCACCATTTAGAGGGGGCATATTCCGTTATATCGAAACCATGGGCTTACAAAATTTCGTTGAATTAGCCGATAAATACGCTCACTTAGGTCCTATTTATCAAGTCTCAGATGGTGTGCGTAAAATGGCCGCCGCTGGTAAATCCTACTTCACCGCATAAACGACCAAAGGAGAGAAAAAATGAAAGAAGTCGTCGTAATCGATTGTATTCGTACCCCAATGGGTCGTTCTAAAGGTGGTGTATTTCGCAATGTTCGCGCTGAAACGCTTTCAGCTCACTTGATGACCGCTTTACTTAAGCGCAACCCCAATGTCGATCCTGCTGAAATTGAAGATATTATTTGGGGCTGTGTTCAGCAAACCAAAGAGCAAGGCTTTAATGTTGCGCGCAACGCTCAGCTGTTAACTGAGATCCCACGTGCAACTGCGGCTGTCACAGTGAATCGTCTATGCGGTTCATCTATGCAAGCACTGCATGATGCCGCGAAAGGAATTATGCTGGGTCAAGGTGATGTGTATATGGTCGGTGGAGTTGAACACATGGGTCATGTACCAATGAACTATAACATTGATTTAAACACTCAACTCAACCGCACAACAGCAATGGCTTCTGGTTCTATGGGCCTAACTGCTGAACTGCTTGGCAAACAAAACGGTATAACAAGGGAAATGCAAGATGAATTTGGTGCACGTTCGCATCAACGTGCGCATCAAGCCCACCTTGCTGGTCGTTGGGATAATGAAATTGTGCCCATTGAAGGCCATGACGCCAATGGCGCCCTCACCTTGGTAAACCACGATGAAGTCATTCGACCGGAAACAACGGTAGAAACTTTAGCCGGTTTACGACCTGTATTTGATCCAGCCAATGGCACGGTGACGGCAGGAACCTCTTCCGCGATTTCGGATGGCGCCTCCGCTATGTTATTGATGTCTGCTGAGCGAGCAAACGCCCTTGGGTTGACTCCTCGTGCAAAAATTAAGGCAATGGCAGTATCAGGTTGTGATGCCGCTATCATGGGTGTTGGCCCGGTTCCGGCGACGAAAAAAGCTCTACAACGTGCCGGTATGACGATGGCTGATATCGATATTGCCGAGTTTAACGAAGCGTTTGCTGCACAGGCGTTGTCTTGTATCAAACAACTAGGTTGGTTAGAACAGTACGATGAAAAAGTAAACCAGAACGGTGGTGCTATTTCTCTTGGACATCCATTAGGGTGTTCAGGTGCGCGTATATCAACCACTCTCATTAATGTGATGGAGCAACAAGGGCACAATGTTGGCTTAGCAACTATGTGCATTGGCTATGGTCAAGGTATTGCAACCATTTTTGAGAAAATGTAACCGCACACTTTGACATTCAATATAAGACGCATCTTGGATGTCCCTAGATGCGTTTTTTATTTATGGCCTTTTTTAAACTAGTACGCCATGTCGCCAATGAGAAGTGATCGCCAACTCACTGTTTAAACCCAGCAGATTAGAGGGGATGTTTATACCTATTCGACCTAACTCAAACAAACCTAACCAGTTCGCAGGTGTTCGCGTAGCCATAATAACACTTTGCGCTAAGGGTACTTCGATATCTTGATGCATATTCAAAACGGCTTCATGCATAGTTAAACAAGAACCCGCTAGGGAGCCATCTGGGGTAGTCAGTTTTCCGTCTCGTTGCGTAATCTGAGTATCAAAATAGGGCAAAACTTCGTGTGACGAGCCTGCATGTGCCATTGCATCAGTCACCAAGCACAAACGTTCATATGATTTACTTTGATAGGCTAAACGCACCGCATAAGGACTCACATGATGATGATCGACAATAATACCAGCGTAAGTACTGTTTTCGCCCAATGCGACCCCGACCATACCTGGATTGCGACCTTGAAGCCCACTCATGGCATTGTAAAGGTGAGTAAAACCAGTCGCACCAGCATCGATAGCCGCTAATACTTGTTCGTGTGTCGCATTAGAGTGACCTAAGCTGACAATGACTCCTTTTGCCACTAAGTCTGCAATCACATCTACTGGCACGGTTTCAGGAGCCAATGTTATGAACACCTTGCCAAGCCTTTTATCCGTTATTAAAGCAAGCTCTGCATCAGATGGCGCGCGAATGTGTTCTTCGATGTGGATCCCTTTTTTAGCTGACGCTAACCAAGGTCCCTCAAAATGTACCCCAAGCACTGCACTCGTTTGGCTTCTCGCGTGAATGATTGCCTCAGTACATTGTTGCATCGTACGATAAGAATTCGTGATCAACGTCGGCAAAACGAAACCAGAACCAAATATTGAGTGAGCGTTTACTACAGATAAAATATCTGTTCCAGTAACACCTTCTTGCAACAACACCCCGCCACCGCCATTGACTTGCAAGTCAATGTAACTCGGTACCAAATAGTGAACATCATGTTCGACCTGTTCATGGCGACTAGGATAAATATCGATCGTTTTACCATGTTCAATCAGCACAGTTTGATCAGAGACAAACTCGTCATCTAACAAAAGTCTTTTCGCTCGAATTTTCATGAGTCAATACCAAATTCAGACAAACCAAAGAGATAAGCGCCGTATAACGGGTCAGATTTAGGCGTCTGAAAAACGTTCAAATCCTGGATTTCGCACTTTTGATAAGCTTGCCAAATACCACCATAAGCAAAACAAGGAAGTTCAATTTGAGATTGCAAATGAGCCTGTAAGTGCATTAAATAATCAACGCCTTGTGCGACTATGTGATTGGCCAATTCATCATCGCCAATATGCTCAAAGACAATCGGTGCAAGTGACGCTAATAGGGCACTATCTAGAGAATGATATTGGCCAACAATCTCAGCTGAGATACGTGTCCCAATAAAATCAAAACCCGCTTCAATGAGTTCGCTAGAATCAGTTAGTCCATCAGACGCCAATAAACAGTAACGTAATAACTCTTGCCCTAACCATGCTCCAGAAGCGTCATCACCCAGTAGACACCCGTGTCCACCCGTTTGTTTTAGACGACCTTGATGTAATGTCAGTGCACAAGACCCGGTACCAACAATCAATGTATGACAATTTGCACCAAGGTTTGCGCCCATTGCAGCAACGTGAGCGTCTGTAGTGAGCGCAAACTGAGCAAATGGATGTTGCCATTGTTCAATCTCATGCTGAGCCTGTGCGATCCCCATTCCGGCACACCCACCTGCGACCATCACCTTTTCTAATTCCAAATCATGTCGGGTAATGAGCTCAGTTACGGCTGCGACAATATTGTGTTTTGCACGAGTGGCATCGACGTGAATATTTGCCGGTCCAGTTACCACCTTGTCAACACACTTGTCGTGAATAAACAGTGCAGCATCACAGGACGTGCCACCTCCATCGATGGCGATTACTGGAGAATAATTCGAGGCCATTTTGTCTCTTAATTAATTGGTTCATTATCTTCTAAAGACAAAGATAATGTGACGGTGAACTGAGTGCAAGCATTAAGCAGTATTTATAACCGTATACAGTACTAAACATACTTAACGCTAAACGGGTACTCAAGACACACTGGTATCTTGAGTAAAAAACGCTACAATAGGCATACTTGTTTAAGGGGTTTTGTTGTGCGGCAAAAACACATTATCAACATAGCTTTGCTGATTTTACTTATCTTACTACAACATAGATTGTGGTTTGGTAAGCATAGCATCCCTGATTTATGGGCTGGCCAGGTCAAAGTCGCTGAAAAGCAATTACAAAATGCAAACTTAGCCCAGCGCAACCGACTCCTCTCAGCGGACATCGCGGATTTGAAAATTGGATTAGAAGCAATTGAAGAACGCGCCAGAAGCGAATTAGGCCTTATCAAAAAGGGAGAAACGTTTTACCGCGTTCTCCCTTCAGAACAATAAATGACTATGCCAAATCAATATATTGCGATTGTTCCTGCCGCGGGTATCGGCTCAAGAATGCAAGCAAGTGTTGCCAAACAATACCTAAAACTAGGTAATAAAACGGTTCTTGAGCACTCACTCTGCCAACTACTGACCTATTCAGCCATCTCTCAGGTCGTCGTTGCCCTGCACCCTGAAGATAATCATTTTTTTTCGTTGGAGGTGGCTTCTCATCCCAAATTGCGTACCGTCATTGGTGGAAGTGAACGGGTAGACTCCGTGCTTAACGCTTTGCAAACATGCCCCAAAAAGGCCATTGCCCTAGTGCACGATGCAGCGCGTCCCTGTCTGCGTCACTCCGACATTGACGCACTCATAACGCGATTAGAAACTGACACGGTTGCATCCATTCTGGCTCGGCGTGCAACCGATACCATAAAACTAGCCCAAGGGAACACCATTGATACCACGTTGCCAAGAGAGCGTATTTGGGGTGCCCAAACGCCACAGGCCGCTAGTGTAGGTACGTTAATCGATGCCATTGAGCAAGCGATGACAAGTACCACTGTTACTGATGAAGCCTCAGCATTAGAATTTTGTCATATCCCCGTTGAATTAGTCGCTGGCAGCAGTGACAATATCAAAATTACTCACCCCGAAGACTTAGCCTTAGCTGAGTTTTACTTGCAACAACAAGGACGCCTTTAACATGAGTATCCCTTTTCGCATAGGTCATGGTTATGACGTACACAAATTTGGTGGCGAAAAACCGTTAATTTTAGGTGGCGTTGACGTCCCTCACACAACGGGGTTACTTGCGCACTCTGACGGTGATGTGGTTTTGCATGCGTTATGCGATGCTTTGCTTGGTGCGGTATCGCTGGGCGATATTGGCCATCATTTCCCTGATACAGATCCCGCCTTTGCAGGGGCGGACAGTGGCATGCTGTTGCGCAAAGTGTATTCTCAAGTAAAACAAAGAGGATATGTATTGGGCAACACAGATATCACAATAGTAGCTCAAGCACCCAAAATGGCGCCGTTTATACCATCAATGCAAGTTAAAATTGCGCAATTGTTAGAAGTCGAACCCTCGCAAATAAATGTGAAAGCAACCACAACAGAAAAACTCGGATTTACTGGACGTAAAGAAGGCATTGCGACCCACGCTGTCGCTCTATTGATTCATTCAGACGCATAAGACAATCTTCATGAAGTATCCTGCACAAGACTGGGCACATTTATACCAAAAACCGACTGCAAATGCGGGGTTTAAATGTGACATGGCGGATTTTGTCGTAGATGAAATCCTGGGCTACGAACTCACAGGAGATGGAGAACACAGCTACGTTCATATCGAAAAAATAGGTCTCAACACTGCATTCGTGGCAGAAGCACTCGCCAAATTTTGCCGCCTACCTCTGCGCCAAGTTACTTTTGCAGGGAGAAAGGACAAATATGGACGCACACTTCAATATTTTGGCGTGCATCACCCGCAACACCCTGACATCGATTTTACTCAATTTACCCTTCCAGGGTTGCGTGTTCTAAGCGTAAGCAGACACAATAAAAAGCTCAAGACAGGGCATCTAGCAGGTAATCGTTTTGCGATTGTTCTGCGCAAAGTAACCGATTGTCAAGACGTCGAACGTCGACTTCATCAAATTCACAAATCGGGTGTCCCTAATTATTTTGGCCAACAGCGCTTTGGCGAGATGCATTATAAAGATGAGCACGGAGAGCCTCGAATTCGCTATGGTGGTAATCTAGCGTTAGCGCAACATTTGGTTGATGGAACAGGCATCAAACAACGCAATAAAAAAAACTTAGCCATCTCAGCCTTACGCAGTTGGTTATTTAATACTGTGATCCATACCCGAATCGAACAAGGTTGTTTTGCCCAGCCAATCTCTGGCGATGCCTTTGTGCTCTCAGGTTCCAATAGTTACTTTATACCCGAAGACAATGATCCAATGATTGATGGAAGACTGGCTGAGGGAGATATTCATATTTCAGCACCTCTCTTTGGCAAAGGGGATTTAAAAACTCAGCATAATGCCCGGCAATTAGAAGAAAATGTACTCGCGCAATATCCACAAATCTGTGCTACTTTATCTCGTCTTGGATTAAAGCAAGAACGCCGATCAATTCGCTTATTACCGGCTCAACTCAGGTGGGACTGGCAAGCCAATGACCTACATCTGGAATTTAGTCTACCTAAAGGTTGCTTTGCGACATCTATTTTACGTGAACTGTGTCACTGGGGAGAATAAATGCATATATTATTGAGTAATGATGACAGCGCTTTTGCTGATGGTATCGTCGCGGCATATCATGCGTTAAGTGCCCAGCATAAGGTGACCGTAATTGCTCCTGACCGCAATGCATCGGGTGCAAGTAACGCGCTATCACTCCATTCTCCGCTTCGTGTAACGACATTAAATAATGGTTTTTATGCTGTCAACGGCACACCGTCTGATTGTGTTCAAATAGGCATGACAGGTGACTTGTGTAAAACCCCAGATATCGTCGTTTCAGGGATTAACCACGGCCCCAACCTTGGCGATGATGTTATTTATTCAGGGACTGTCGCGGCAGCCACCGAAGGACGTCATCTAGGCCTGCCCGCAATTGCTATTTCAATGCACGGTTATAAAAACTGGCAATTTGCAACGGCCGGTCAAGTGCTCGTGGACTTACTTGAGAAACTTAAAGAGATGCCATTAACGGATACCAGTATCCTTAATGTTAACGTACCGAATTTACCTTATGAAGAAATCAAGGGGATCCAGGTCACACGACTGGGCAATCGTCATCAAGCAGAAAATATGGTCAAAGACAAAGATCCGTTTGGCCGAACCATTTTTTGGTATGGTAAACTCGGGCCTGAACAAGACGCTGGCCCAGGAACAGATTTTCACGCGATTGCCAACGGTTTTGTTTCAGTCACGCCTTTATCGGTCGATATGACAGACTACCAAGCCCAACAATCCTTGTCAGCCTGGATGGCTCAACGATGATCAAAACCTTGCCTCGAGCGAAAAGCCTAATCGAGCTGTTAATACAACACGGCATAGCGGATAACTCAGTACTTGAAGTAATGGGAAATATCCCTAGAGAATTATTTCTTCCTCCCTCTCTATCGCATCAAGCATATAACAACGATGCCTTGCCTATAGGACAAGGACAAACCCTCTCACAACCCTCAACAGTGGCATTTATGACGCAAATGTTAAGGGCCCATATGGCTGAATTTTCTATCGAATCGCCTAAAATTTTGGAAATTGGTACTGGCTCGGGATACCAAACGACCGTTTTGGCAAAGCTATTCACACATGTATATACCGTGGAACGCATCAAAGCGTTGCAATTTCAGGCTCAGCGTCGCTTTGGTCAGTTGGATTGTTACAACATTTCGTGTAAGCACGGGGATGGCTGGGAAGGATGGCAAGCCAAAGGCCCTTATGATGGAATTATAGTTACTGCAGCGGCGGTGACGTTACCAGAGGCACTGGTTGCACAACTCAATGATAATGGCTGTCTACTGATACCACTTGGAGACACTAAACAAACCCTAACCTATGTGCGCAAGGTAGGACAAAATGTTCAACAAATTCCAATCGACGATGCGCGATTTGTCCCATTAATTCAAGGAACGATTATTTAACATGAAACTATTTACGCCACTTTATGATGCTTGCTTAAGTTGGGCACAGCATCGCCATGCTGACAAATATTTAGCCGGCTTAAGTTTTACCGAGTCTGTTATTTTCCCGATTCCACCGGATGTGATGCTTGCTCCAATGGCGTTAGCAACCCCAAAAAAAGCATGGTGGTACGCAATGATCACCACCATCGCGTCCGTAATTGGTGGTATTGCTGGATATTTACTTGGGTATTTTGCATTTGATGCATTTATCCATCCCATTATTGTTGATTTAGGTTACAGCGATAAGTTGGCGCTCGCCATGGACTGGTTTACCCAGTATGGTGTCTGGGTAGTTTTCATTGCTGGGTTTTCACCTATTCCGTATAAAGTTTTTACTCTCACAGCGGGTATGATGTCGATGGCTTTTTTGCCTTTCGTAATAGCATCTGGGGTGGGTCGAGGTGCTCGTTTTTTTTTAGTTGCCGCGTTGATGTACTGGGGCGGTGCAAAAATGGAACACAAGTTGCGCCAATATGTTGAATTTCTTGGTTGGGGGGTTATCCTACTCGCGATAGCTCTTTATCTGGTCTATAGGTAAATATTTGTGGTTAGAACAGCATTCATTGTGCTAGGAATACTTGGGTTAATTGGCTGTGCTCAGCGTTCAGTGCCCGCGCCAATATCGGTTATCGATACTGCAGTATCTGATAATGACAAACGTCACTCTCAGAATTTCCACGTAGTACAAAGTAACGAAACACTATATGGAATTGCGTGGCTGTATGGAAAAGATTATCAAGAACTCGCTCAGCTCAATAACTTGACAGAGCCTTATCATATACAGATTGGACAAAGGCTCAACCTTTCAGAAAAAGTCCTTAAACAACCAAGCTTTAAGGCCGATACTAGTTCATTAGAGGCAGTTAAATCTGCTCCTAAGTCCCAAAATTCAGTTGCGTCAACTCAAACTGAGGTGTATCGTAGTGACAGCACTAGTGATAATTCTTCATCACAAGTAGCTTCCACTAAAACACTCCCTTCGCGTGTTGCGCGATGGGTATGGCCAACAGAAGGTAAAATTGTTGGTCAGTTTTCAACCGCTGAAGCGGGCAACAGTGGTTTGCTTATTGCAAATACCATTGGTACCCCGGTCGTCTCAGCAGCTAAGGGCAAAGTCGTTTACGTCGGTGATGCGCTTAGAGGTTATGGAAACCTGGTTATCATCAAACATACTGATACATATTTAAGTGCATATGCGCACAATAATAAAATATTGGTAGAGGAGCGCCAATTTGTCAAGGCGGGAGAGATGATAGCCGAAATGGGTAACTCCGGGACGACTGAGGCAATGCTTCGCTTTGAGATCCGCTTTAAAGGTAAATCACAGGATCCACAAAGATTTTTGCCCAGAAAATAAGAAAAACCTAAATGGACGTTAGGAGGAGTTAATGATTATTCCGGTATGCAGGAGATGCAGTAATGGGTCAGAAAAACCAAGATATTGATGTAGAACTCATATCTCAACACTATGACGCTGATTGCGAAAATAATAATACAGATACACACACAGACGAAATAAGTATATTTTCAGAAGACGATTCTGATGCCTTTGACGATGTCAATATCACTGAGGATATGCAACGCAATTTAGATGCGACGCAACTTTACTTGAGTGAGATTGGTTTTTCTCCTCTGCTCAGCGCAGAGGAAGAGGTGTTGTACGCACGCAAGGCGCTGCAAGGTGACTTACCGTCTCGTGAGCGTATGATTGTCAGTAACTTGCGCCTAGTGGTCAAGATCGCCAGACGTTATAACAACCGCGGTCTAGCTCTACTCGATTTGATTGAAGAAGGTAATCTTGGCTTAATCCGAGCGGTAGAAAAATTTGACCCGGAGCGTGGCTTTCGCTTCTCAACTTATGCGACTTGGTGGATTCGGCAAACCATTGAACGCGCCATCATGAATCAAACACGCACCATTCGGTTACCCATTCATGTAGTAAAGGAACTTAATGTCTATTTGCGAACTGCTCGGGAACTAGCCCAAGAGCTTGACCATGAGCCCACCGCCGAGGATATAGCGAGTGCCCTAGGACAAAATGTAGAAGCCGTCTCTAAGATGCTCAAACTCAATGAGCGTATTAGTTCTGTCGATACTTCTATTAATCCAGATAATGAAAGCAAGGGTATGCTGGATGTGCTTCGAGACGAGAATCACTTGGGCCCAGAAAACGAAGTGCAAGATCATGACATGCGTCATTCGATTGAACGTTGGCTCAAAGACCTCAACGCCAAACAGCGTGAAGTCCTCGCTCGGCGCTTTGGTTTATTAGGTTATGAACCTGCGACATTGGAAGATGTTGGTAGTGAGATCGGATTAACCAGAGAGCGTGTTAGACAAATTCAAGTAGAGGCATTGCGTCGTTTACGTGATACTTTAGGGCAACAAGGCCTCAATGTTGAAGCCTTATTCAAAGCAAATAACGATAATTAAATGAGCGTTATCCGGCTTCCAAGACGGTTTATCGCTTACTTCCACCCATGCAACTTGGTGAATCTGGCGCACTTTGAGTCGCCTCCCATTTCTCATTAGTGTAAGTATGGATCGCCAAGGCATGGATGTGATGCGAGAGTTCCTCTGCCAGAACCTCATTGACCATCCGATGGCACTGAATTAAACGCTTACCAGCAAACGCCTGACTCACAATCACGACTTTAAAGTGACTTTCACTGCCTGGAGCAACATTATGCATGTGACTTTCATTATGTACTTCTAGATGCACTGGAGAAAATGCATCGCGGATTTTTTGCGTAATTTGTTGCTCAATGATCATGGCCGAACCGGAGTTATATGTCGAAAAGTAAGATTAATTCTATCAGCAACTGTTTTTTTTGTCTTGTTTATACCGTGTTGCCAATTCGCTTGAGTATCTCCAGACATGACCAGTAAACTGCCATGCGCCAAATCCAGCACCTCCTTTTGCCCCGTTATTTTATGTTTCATTATAAAGCCCCGAGCCTGGCCCAAGGTTAAGGATGCAATAACAGGTCGAACGCCTAACTCAGGTTCATCATCACTGTGCATACCCATACTGTCTTGACCATGACGATACCAATTTGCTAAGACTGAGTTAAATTGGGCAGCACACTCCTCCTCGAGTTCGGCCCGTAAGTCAGCCAAAACCGGGTGCCATGCCAATGGCTTCATTTCTAGTTTTGAATAGGTATAGAGTGCTTCAGGCTCGCCATACCATGCTTGCAAACGAGGAATTTTTACCGTGCGACCGTAGATTTTGATATAATCTTGCGACCACAGCAGTTCTTCTTGCAAGATCGCTTGATATCTAGATGCCTGATTAGCCGTTAACCATTGAGGATAGTACGTGACAGTTGCATCAGGTAGTGACATTTGTATTGGGAGCTCGTCGAACATCGGTTACCTTAAATAAGTCTATGCAGATTGAATTAACACACCCTTTTGGCACACACATACTACAACGCTACCCTCGTGGAGCACAACACAAGTCGCTCCAAGCTTGGGATGCAACCGATGAGTATCTGTTAAGAACACTTGCCGACAACTATTCAGACCGCCTACCAACGTCGCACATAGCCATACTCAACGATGATTTTGGTGCGTTAACCTGTGCGTTACAGCCTTATCACATAACGCATTGGAGCGACTCACTGGTAGCTCAGCAAGCCGCCAGAGCCAATCTCGCCAGTAACGAACTAGAAGATACGGTAAATTGGTGTCACTCGCTTGAAGCACCGTCACGGCCTGTCGATATCGCACTGCTAAAAATACCCAAAAACCTGACGTTCTTGGCTGACCAGTTACAACGGTTACGGCCTTTGCTGCATGACAAAAGTATTGTCCTGGCTGGGAGTAAAATGCAAAAGGTCACTAAGAGTGTTCAGGACTTATTTGAACAGCATATTGGACCGAATCGCACTGGACTAGCGTGGAAAAAATCGCGTTTACTACTCGCTGAGGTAAGTGCACCTGAACTTACTTATAGCACGGCTATGTGCCACTGGGAAGTGCCAGAGTACAACTTGAACATAGCTAATATGCCCAATGTTTTCGCAAGGAACCAACTCGATATTGGTGCTCGATTCATGTTGGAAAATCTGACACCCGTCACCGGCCAACGCATCATTGATTTGGGCTGTGGTAACGGTGTACTAGGCTGCGCAGCATTACATCTCAACCCGGAAGCCTGCGTAACATTCGTTGATGAGTCTTATCATGCGGTTGCCTCCGCCAAACAAAATGTCACAACCAACCATCCAGATGCTTTGCCGAATTGTGAGTTTTGGCATAACAACTGTTTAAGCTATTATGGTTTGCGTGAGCCGGCTGATTTGATTTTGTGTAATCCCCCTTTTCATCAAAATAATACAATTACCGAACACATTGCCATACAAATGTTTCAAGATAGCTACTTCGCACTTAAGCCGGGTGGCGAGTTGCGCATTGTTGCTAATCGACATTTAGCTTACGGCAAGGTCTTAAAGAAGCGTTTTGGCGGTTTTACTGTCACCGCAAATAGTGATAAGTTCACTATATTATCAACCTTTAAAAAGGGATAACCATGGGTGTGCAACTTTTTCGTACTTTGTTTGCTGCAGTAATATTATGTGTCAGTGCATCCAGCTTTGCTATGAAAGTCAAAGATGGCTCTGACATTCAGCCGGATAATACTTATCCACGAGTAAAAATCTCAACAAACCTTGGTGAATTTATACTAGAACTGGACCGTTTCAAAGCCCCTATCACGGTAAATAACTTTTTGCGTTACGTCGCATTACGCAGTTACGAAGATACGATTTTTCATCGTGTAGTACCAAACTTTGTGGTCCAAGGTGGTGGCTATACGGCCGATTACAAACCAAAACCCTCTCTTGGCAAAATAATGAATGAATCAGGAAACGGACTGAAAAACACTTATTACAGTATCGCTATGGCTAGAGAGACTGACCCACATAGTGCCACGAGACAATTTTTTATCAATCTAAAAGACAATGAATCGCTCGACCCTGGTCGAAACTGGGGGTATACCGTATTTGGTTCTGTAGTAGAAGGATTTGAGGTAATCGATGCGATGGGGGCTGTCGAGACTGAATACTCGATTGATTTTGGGCAACCTGATGTGCCGATCAAACCCATCATATTGAAAAAAGCTGAGATCTTACCGCCTCAGTTTTAACCCTTATTATTATATGATGTTGGAATATGCACACCCAAAAAAATACCCATAATACCTCCTTATCAACACTCGAAGATGTCGTTCAACAGACACACCGATGTCTGCAATATATTGCGGAAAGGGAGTGTGAACCAGAAGACGAATTAAGACTATTGCTACAAATGTGTTGTGAGTTACCAGAGTCCATTGTGCAACACTGCCCACAAATTCAAGAAGTAATCGAACTTAACGCCAATTTTGAAGTGCTGACATCTGACATCCGAATGGCCTTACCTACTTGGATATTAGATGATCTTTCCATAATAGACTATCACTCAAATGCATCGTAAAAGCGATACCAAAAGATTTGTTTGATTCATCACCGTCAGTTAAATTGAATTAGGTTTATATCCTCTAAGCCTAACGCGAGCATACACAATCGATCAACGCCTAATGCAACACCGCTGCAGTTTGGTAATCCAGTTTTAAGAGCTTGTACTAGCCTGACATCTGGTTCAATCAATTTCTTACCGAGTCGCAGTCGACGATTATTGTCTTGTCCGAAGCGTCTTGCTTGTTCCTCTGGATCAGTTAACTCACCATACCCATTAGCCAACTCAAAACCTTTGTAATATAACTCAAATCGTTGAGCCGTGAGACCGTCTTCATTGGCTTGGGCAAGTGCCGCTTGGTCAAGTGGAAAATCATAAATAAAGCAGGGGAATTCCTGTCCTATCTGAGGCTCAACCAAAATGCTAAATAACATTTGTAACAAATCAGAATCGGTTTCCAATGTCAGATCAAAATGACATTCTCCAGGAAAAATTTTGATGAGTTGCTCTCGAGTGGCTTGCCAAATATCGATATTGGCGTATTTCATAAACGCATCGGCATAGGACATCGAATCCGTTTTGTCTATGCCAAGAACACATGTGATTAATTCGGCGATCTCGTTCATCAACTGCTCTGGAGTCATTCCGATTCGATACCATTCAAGGATCATAAACTCTGGACTGTGTTGGGTTGAACGAGCTTCATTGCGAAATGCTTTACCTAAGTAATAACAATCGCCAAACCCTTCACTTAACAAACGTTTTAAGGCGAATTCTGGAGACGTTTGCAAATAACGAGTTTGTCCTTGCCAATCGCATTCAAAATTGGTCAAGAAGGGATCAGTCACCCCATGCGAGTCCAGACACGGAACGTCTGCTTCAAGCACACCACGATGTGAAAAAAAAGCTCGAATCTGAGACAAAATCCGAGCTTTGTGTTGTAAATTGACCACGCGGTCTGACATATTTACTTGCCTGCGCGAGAGACGTATTCACCGCTGCGTGTATCGACTTTAATGATTTCACCTGTTTGAACGAAGAGAGGTACTCGAACGACTGCGCCGGTGGCAAGCGTCGCAGGTTTGCCACCTGTACCAGCCGTATCACCTTTTAAACCAGGATCGGTCTCTGTGATTTCAAGCTCAACAAAATTAGGGGGGGTAACCACGATAGGCGAACCATTAAACAAAGTAATCGTACAGTCAGTATTTTCAACCAACCACTTGGCATTATCGCCAACCGCTTTGGCATCAGCTGCTACTTGCTCAAAGGTTTCATTGTTCATAAAGTGGTAGAATTCACCGTCGTTATACAAGTACGATAGTTCGGTATCCAACACGTCTGCACCTGGAACGGAGTCACCAGACTTGAACGTTTTCTCCAATACCTTGCCAGAAATCAGTTTTCGAATTTTAACACGGTTAAACGCTTGTCCTTTCCCCGGTTTAACATATTCATTTTCCAAAATATTGCATGGCTCGTCATCAATCATGACCTTTAATCCAGCTTTAAATTCATTTGTGCTAAAATTCGCCATAAATCCTCTTAACATAATTAGTTGACGGTTATTTCGTGCATAATATACACAAAAATATTGTGACTGTAGAGACTGATTGGCAAAAAGAATTAGCCACAGCGTTCACTGACCCCAAAAATCTCTTAGAATATCTGGGGTTAGACCCAAACGATTATCTTTCAGATATCGCGGCAAGGCGTTTATTTGCGATGCGTGTACCCCGCTTTTTTGCAGATTTGATGAACAAATCAGATCCTTCGGATCCCTTGTTACTTCAGGTTCTGCCACATAAAGCCGAGTTTTTAGATGCAGAGGGGTTTGGTATTGATCCAACTGAAGAGCAGAATAAAGCTCATCAGGGCATCGTGCACAAATACCAAAATCGTGTCTTATTAATTGTTCGCACCGGATGTGCAATCAACTGTCGCTACTGTTTTCGTCGACATTTTCCCTATCAAGAACATCACAATAATCGCAAACAGTGGCAAGAGGCCTTAACGTATATCCAACGTCATAGTATATTAGATGAAGTCATATTGTCCGGTGGTGATCCATTGATGGCAAATGATCAACAATTGGACTGGCTCATTAGTCAAATTGAATCCATCCCTCATATTAAACGACTTCGGATCCATACTCGGCTACCAGTTGTTTTACCTCAACGGCTTACGCCGGCCTTGATTGAGCGCTTAAGTTCAAGTCGCTTGAAGACCAATATCGTTCTGCATATCAATCATGCGCAAGAAATCAGCTCGCAATTAAGCGCTAAAGTAGCCACGTTAGTTCGTGCATTAATTCCTGTCTACAATCAAGCTGTGATTTTGAAAAATATTAATGACGATGCAAAGACTCTCATGAACCTACATGCCACACTTTACGATAATCATATCCAGCCATACTATTTGCACGCTTTTGATAAAGTCAAAGGGGCTGCACATTTTTATGTATCTGATAATGAAGTCGTTGCCTTGATGCGCGAAGTCATTGCAAAACAATCTGGCTATATGATTCCAAAACTTGTCAGAGAAGTGGGTAACCGCAAAAGTAAAACTTGGTTAGATTTGTCTCTAGATGTATCTTGAGTATACATCCGCCGTTTTATGTTAGAATAAAGACACTATTTTTGAGCTTATTATTACCATCAAGAATATCCAAACGCTATGCAAAAAGTCATCAAACAAATTCAAGCCAATCTTCAAATTATCTATCGGAAAGCGGTGGATGCCGACGCCCTGTTAGCCACTTACCAACAACAGGGGAAAGGTCAATATGTTGCCATTTTTGCAGAAGATGCACCTTTTTCGGTTAAGGCAAAAACCTTTGAACCATACGTTGCCGAAACGTGTGAATTATTAGATGAACTCAGTGGCATGCAGGATGGTTATGCTGATAAAGAAGCCCTGACCAAAAAACTTCAAACCATTGTCAAACAGATTGAATCATTAATAACAACACTCGATGGCTTTAAACATTCCCTTAAAGCTGACTGATAGGCAACTCATTAATTCGCTTAATGATCAGTTCGAATTCTGCTTGATACTCAGGACTATCGACGTTTTTAAACTGTTCGGCAAACCTATTCATTTTTAAGCCTTCAGGCAGGTCATCTACGCTTGGAAAATACAACGATTCATCAGCTTTTTGAGCTAGTAATGTTTGCAATCCCTCTGCACTATTTGGTTCAGTTGCATAGATCGCAAAAGCAATGCCAGCCTTGTCTGCTGCCAAATCAACAAAACTATAACCTGTTCCGTCTTCAGCTCGGTCCATCAACTCTTTAAATTCACCAACGGCAATCGAAACACTTTTCGCCGACAACAATTCAATACTCGCTGAGAATAAAAAATGCAGGGCTAAGTCTCGTCGATGATTAAGGGTGACTGCTTTCTTTGGCCCAGCTCGATACTCATTTTGGTCATCGAGATTAAACAAACGGATAAAACGATTATCACCTAAAAAAATCGTCAACGCCAAAATCGCCGCTTTGTTTTCTAAAACAGGGTCTCCATATTGAGATTGAATTTTTGCTTCCAAAAAAATTTCTCGAATGTAAGGAGCTAGTGAGCGCCCATTGTTTTCGATTACCTTGTGATTATTAACCAGGTAATCCAAATAATGACCGACTTTTGAATCTAATAAATCAGGCGATTGCTGTCCCATTCGCGCTTGGACGAGCTTCAATTCTTGTAGTAATGGTTCGGTTGGTGCGACAAGCAAGGTCACGTTTTGGTCGCTAAAGGTAATCCTTTGTAGGGTGTTATAAGCGATATTGGCAACATCAGAACGGGTATATTGATTGACACCCCACCGGGTAAGCGATAACAACGCATTGCCAGGCAAGGGGATTTTGCCTATTTTGGCTCGTTTAATGTACGCTCTATCGCCAGAGGCTAATTGCAACTCAAAGTTGAGATAGCGAGTGATACCAAAGACTGTGAATTCGTAGGTGACAAATAATCGTCCAAAATCATCTTGAGTATAAAATCCCGCTGATAAAGGCTGATGGGCACGTTTCAAAAAGCCTAACAAACTATTAATTTGCGCCGTGGTTAACACTAAATCATGATAAGCGCTATCGTACTCGAGTAACTGTTTGATATCTTCGAGAAGATGATTAACTAATTGAGCATCTTCAACCTGTTCAGCCGAGTTAACACTGACTAACGGACTGCCCTCCAGTACCACAAAGCCTACTAAAACTAGAGTAGCAATTAGGGCAATAACCGTTTTTTTTAGTGCTTTCAACATCTACACTTCAGCCAAGTTTCCTTTGCTTTCTAGCCACTCTTTGCGGTCTCCTGAACGCTTCTTCGCCAACAGCATATCCATCAACTCAAGCATGCCTTGAGCATCATCAATGGTGAGTTGTACTAAACGGCGGGTATTGGGATCCATAGTTGTCTCGCGAAGTTGCAGTGGGTTCATTTCACCAAGACCTTTGAATCGTTGCACGTTGACTTTACCGCGTTTTTTCTCAGCTTCAATACGGTCCAATACGCCCTGCTTTTCACTCTCATCCAGTGCATAATAAACTTCTTTACCCACATCAATTCTGAACAAGGGAGGCATCGCTACATAGACATGTCCTTGCTCAACTAGCGTACGGAAATGTTTGACGAATAAAGCGCATAACAATGTGGCGATGTGCAGACCATCAGAATCAGCATCGGCCAAAATACAAATTTTACCATAGCGCAGACCGGATAAATCTTCAGAATCTGGATCAATACCAAGTGCTACTGATATATCGTGGATCTCTTGTGAGGCGAGTACTTGAGAAGAATCGACTTCCCAAGAATTGAGGATCTTACCTCGCAGCGGCATAATTGCTTGAAACTCTCTGTCACGAGCCTGCTTTGCCGACCCACCAGCAGAGTCACCCTCGACCAAAAATAGTTCAGTACGGTCGTTGTCTTGCGATGAACAATCGGTGAGTTTCCCCGGTAATGCTGGGCCTTGCGTCACTTTCTTGCGCGCCACTTTTTTGCTTTGACGCAAACGCTTTTGCGCATTACTGATGCACATCTCAGCTAGTAATTCTGCAACGTCAGTGTGTTGATTTAGCCATAAGCTAAACGCATCTTTTACCACACCAGACACAAAAGCCGCTGCTTGACGCGAAGATAAACGCTCTTTGGTTTGCCCTGCAAATTGCGGATCTTGCATTTTAGTCGACAGAATATAGGCACAACGGTCCCAAATATCATCAGGGGTTAGCTTTACCCCACGAGGTAACAGGTTACGGAATTCGCAGAACTCTCGCATAGATTCAAGTAAACCTTGACGCAAACCATTAACATGCGTACCACCCTGAGCGGTTGGAATCAGGTTAACATAACTTTCAGTAACCATATCACCACCTTCAGGTAACCATAATACAGCCCAATCAGCCACCTCTGAATTGGCTGAGAAGGTGCCGACAAACGGCTCATCTTCGGGGAGTGTAATGCAGTCTTTTACCGAACTTAACAAGTAATCACGTAAGCCATCCTCATAGTACCATTCGGTCGTTTCTTTGCTGATTTTATTGTCTAAGCGTATGCGCAGCCCGGGACATAATACTGCTTTAGCTCGAAGATTATGAGTAAGTTGACGCACGCTGAATTTGTCAGAATCAAAATACTGCGGATCTGGCCAAAAACGAACGGACGTACCGGTGTTGCGCTGACCGCATGTATCGATGACAGCTAAGTCTTGTACTTTGTCACCGTTTGCAAACACAATTTGATAAACCTTCGCCTCGCGACGAATCGTGACTTCGACTCGAGTTGATAGTGCATTTACTACCGAAATCCCCACACCGTGTAAACCACCCGAAAACTCGTAGTTTTTATTGGAGAATTTTCCCCCTGCATGGAGCTTGGTCATGATGAGTTCTACGCCTGAGATCTTTTCCTCTGGGTGAATATCAACAGGCATACCCCGACCATCATCATGGACTTCTAATGAATTATCATCGTGTAAAATAACTTTGACTGAACGTGCATGACCTGCAAGTGCTTCATCAACAGAATTATCAATGACTTCTTGTCCGAGGTGATTGGGCCGAGTGGTGTCTGTATACATCCCTGGTCGACGCTTAACTGGTTCTAATCCGTTAAGAACTTCAATGGCATCTGCGGTATATTGATTCGACATGAGGTAATTACGCTTTTATAAGAATTATGACGCTGAGAATAAGGCGATATTACCAATAGTTGTCGCGTTGAGCAATTAAGACTTGGTTAACCCCATAAATCGCATGATCTTAGGTAACTCACTTGCGAAATTTTGATAGGCATGATCACCACCTTGTACAACATGAAGATTAGATTGCGCATACAATACTTGTGCCAAGCGATAATCGAGCACCTCATCTGCAGTCTGCAAAAATACTTGGTAATTTTGAGGCTGAACCAGTTGATTCACTACGAGTTTCTCGACCAAACGAATGTCCTCTGCAGTCAGTTCAAAGGATTCTTGTGTATACGGATTGACGTGATGACCTAAATAATCAGGGAACAGAATATGTGGTGCTACGGCTGGATTAATAATACTCGCTTTGCACTGGTATCTTTCGGCTAACAGCGTCGCAAGAAACCCTCCCATAGAGCTCCCCATGATACCAATGACGTCTTCTTTCACACCGCTCATCGCCTCTTGAGCTTGTTGCCAAGCCTTTGCTGGGATCCCACTTAATTGTGGTGCAACAAAACGCACTTTAGGGTGGTATTGTTGAAGGTATTCAAAGGTCTCGCATGCTTTAGAGGATTTCGGCGAACTGAGAAATCCATGTAAGTAGAGTATTGAACCTGCCATCAGTTTTCCCTCGGCGGTTATGATTGATGTTGCATACAAAATGTCAGCCATTCAGTCAAAAATACATTGACCATAAACTTTTCATTTTTTTGGTGCATATGCAAATTAGGGTAATCGTAACTTGCTTTAATACGCCCAATATTTTGCGCAGCCAACACTTCTGCACTGCGAACATCATGATATAACCGAACGGTAAGAGATGGTAGTAAAAATTTTGGTAGATTTTTGGCAACTTGTGCGATGTCAATTGTTGTGGTGTAACGCGCCGCATCTTTTATCGCTATACGATACGTGAGCGCTTCATTAATCGAAAACTCATATTCTAAATTCACTTCATCTACTTCTGGGAGGAGCATCATCAATTTTCCATAATTGTGCTCTCCCATGGCCAACAGACTTGGCAAATGTGGTACATATTTTCGTTTGATGGGGTTTTTCTTATGCATGAGTGTTCAGAGCATTAATGAGCTTAGCTTCGTTTAAGAAAAAATGTTGTAACGCGATGATCCCGGCCGCATTATTCATGATGCCGTTATTGAGCCACTGCCGCGCGTCTTCTCGTTTGACTCGTAACACTTTGATATCCTCGGCTTCATCTATGCAACCATGCACTCCATCTGCAACACGACTATCTGTTCGCGCCACAAAGATATCAATACGCTCAGTTGTTCCCCCTGGGCTTGATAAATAACTGGTGACCCGCTGCAAATGCGTTAAGCTGATACCCGCTTCTTCCATCGCTTCTTTGTGACACACATCCTCTGCACTATAGCCCTCGTCGATCATACCTGCGATGACTTCAACTAACCAAGGATTATCGCATGTTGCCATTGCACCTAGGCGAAACTGCTGGATCAATACAAATTCATCGGTCACCGGATCATAAGGTAAGAGTGCGACTGCATGCCCCCGCTCAAACATCTCTCTTTGAATCGACTTGGACCAACCACCAGCAAATAGCTTATGCTGTAATTGATAACGCATCATTTTGAAAAATCCACGATACGCAGTTTCAGTGTGTGTCACTTGCACATCATCGTGAGTAAACCTTTGGATTTTCATCATTTGTTTCTTTTTTCCTTACATTCTGTTACACATAACCCGATAAAGTGACAGTAAAAAGATTTATCAATTCAGTGTAATTTTTTACACTTTAACGTAACTCAATGGAATTAAACATAGTACGTGGATAGAGCCATGAAAAAAACCCTTCTCAATGTGTTTATCGGTGTTGCCTTATGCGGTGTCGCTCAAGCACAAGATTTATCTGAAATTTATGCCCAGGCATTGGCAAAGGATCCAGTCGTCAATCGCGCTAAAGCCATTCGTGACACTGCGTTTGCTGGCGTGACTCTTTCTCGCTCAGCGCTGTTACCTAAAATCTCTGGTCAAATTGGCTATTCAATGTCAGATTCCGAAACGCCTCTTTCCGCAACAGAAGTTTCTTCTACTGAAAGAAATGCCCTAAATTACAGCCTCGGCTTGAGCATGTCATTATACGATCATGCAAACTATATTGGTTTAGACCGAGCAGAAAAATCGGCGCAGCAAGCGGAAGCTAACTATGCTGCGACACTACAAGGGTTAATTACTCGTGTAGTCGATGCCTATTTAAATATTTTACGCGCACAAGACAATGTTGAATTTGTACAAGCGGAAAAACGCGCCATTGAGCGTCAGCTTGAGCAAACCAAACAGCGTTTTGAAGTCGGCTTGACTGCCATTACTGACGTTCATGAAGCACAGGCAAACTTTGATACAACGGTCGCCTCTGAAATTCGTGCGCTCAATGCACTTGAGCTTCGCAAGGAGCAACTTCGTGAGATCACTGGCGTTTTCTACAACAATGTAAATGTGCTGAATACAGATACTTTCAGTGCCGTAACGCCCAGCCCAGCGAATGTTGAAGATTGGTTGACACTTGCTAAACAAAATAACTTAGAACTGCAAGCTGCACAATTCGCGGTAGATATTGCCAAGGCTGGTATTGACAGCGCTAAGGCTGGTAACTATCCGACATTATCATTATCTGGCTCTCTAAGTGGCACTGATGTTGAGAGCAACAATATTGATTTAGCTCGAACCAATAGTTCCTCACTTGGCGTCACAATGAACGTGCCGATTTTTTCAGGTTTTGCGACAACGGCTCGCACTGATTCAGCGCGTTCGCAGTTTGTTGCCGAAAGTGAAACACTGGAGCAAACCTATCGTGCGACTGTACGCAATGTCCGAAACTCGTTTAATGATATCCGAGCAAACGTTTCGACTATCAAAGCGTTTGAACAAGCTGTCGTTTCGGCAGAAAGTGCGCTTCGCGCAACCGAAGCCGGATTTGACGTTGGTACCAGGACCATTGTGGATGTATTGAATTCAACCCGTAATCTGTTTAATGCGCGTAAAAATCTCGCCAATGCTCGTTATGACTTTATTACCTCAGTTGTGAATTTAAAACGCGCAGCAGGTACGTTAAGTGTGACCGATTTAGACGCCATTAACCAAGGGCTCGTTCCAGCGGCAAACTAAGTCCCTAAAGATAAGCTTTATACTAATATACAAAAAGCGGACACTGAGTCCGCTTTTTTTCATCCATTTATAGGTTGTATTTTGCTTTAAGTACGTTTAATCGGTCCTGCGATAATGGGTCACTGAGCTCATATTGGTCAATGGTTCTTTGTGCAATAAGTGATTTATTACTCTGCAGTAAGACTTCAATGTAATTCAGGACAATTTCTTTATTACTGACTTCTTGTGCAAACGCTCTTTCATAATAATCTAAAGCAAGATTGGGGGCATCTAATGCAATGTGTATTTGTGCGACTGTATCTAATACTGAAATATTGTCAGGGGCGAGTGCCAATGCTCTTTCAGCGTATGTAAGTGCTTGTTCATATTGAGATTGTTGAGTCAGTAAATAAGCTAAATTATTTAACGCAACAAAATGCTTTGGATGGTTTTCGACAATCGCTTGATATTTTGCCACTGCTTTTGACGGTTCATTCACAAGATAATTTTGCGCCAAAATCAAATTGGCGAGCGAATGGTCAGGATTATTCTGACTGAATTGAGAGACCACTTCATATGCTTCATCGTCTTTACCATTCAAACGCAAAGCATCGTAAAACGATCTAAAGTTGTCATCACTTTGTCTTGCAGAAAAAGCAGCTCTCGCAGGAATCAGTGCTTGCTCTACTTTGCCCTCAAGTAATAATAAACGGGCATAAACGCCTTGTGCAGTTGGCGTATTTTGAACGGATTCGGGCAATGAGTCATATACTCTACGCGCTACTTGCACCCGACGCTCCTTAGTTGCAAAGTGTGCATGCATTAATTTAGATATGATGTTGGTCGACGCGATTTGGAAGTTTTGTTCAATAAAATCTAAACCACCTGCAAAATCTTTTCTCAGTTCAAACATCACCAAACGACCAATGAAGCCAGTCAAGTCGGATGGTAACGTTCTCGTCCATTCTTGATAATGTTCATCAAGCGATATGAAGTCTTTCTTTTGCAATAGGATTCGGGATTTTGTAGTCCAATATTTTCTGGATGTTGATGAGTCAATTTTTACAGATTCTAAGATTTTGATCGCCTCATCCAACATACCTTCTTTTTGCATCACATTAGCACTGAGAATTTTGTCGTCTGTAGAGGCCTTACCCGCCATTAAGTACGTATTTAATGGCTCAACGGCGTCTACGTCTTTTTTGAGCATTTTGACCAATACATAATGTGCAGCAATGGCATTTATGTTGTTTGGAAAACGCTCCAAAGTCGTCTTGACCACATTGTATGCGCCATCGTAATCTTCTTGTTCCATATAGATATTCACAAGCGCCAAATGGGTTTGCGCGGCATTGGGTGCTAACTGAATGGCTGATTCAAAAGCCGATTTGGCGGCATCTAAATCTCCTCTTTTCAACGCAATCTCCCCTACTAACAATAAGCCTTGGTGATTATTTGGCTGAATTTGCTGCCACTGTAATGCAAGTGCATTGGCCTTATCTAATTGATTCGTTCTGACATAAACCTTTGCAAGCGTTTCAATCGCGCTTTGATTGTTCGGGTTTTTCTCAATGGCAGCTTCTAAATCCGCGATGCCTTCTATGTCTCTTAGTTGCAACTTTAAAATACCAAGCTTTGTTTTTGCCATCGACGAGTCTGATATTTTTTCTAATTGCTCCATCACATTTTTTGCTTCAGCTATATGTCCATCTTTATACAGATCAAAACCTGCTTTAGCTAACAGCTCTGAATCATTTTCTTTAACACCTGTATAGCGCGATAATAGTTCATTTGCGTCTAATGAGTGCCCTAAATTCAACTGTGCCGCTGCTAACATTTTGAGGCCTGGATGATTATCTGGCATTTGACTGGAAATTAAACTCAAATGCTCATTTGCAAGGGTATAATTTTGCAGCATAAACGCACTCATACCGGCGATAAAACGTATGGTCGTGTTATCAAGACCTTGCTGTAATGACATAAGAGCACTTTCAAGAGCCTCTTCAAATTGCTCTGTGCTAGCAAGAATTAAGCTGTTTAACTGATGGAGTCGAGGATTATTAGGTGCCACTCCTAACAAGCTTTCTATCTCTGTTAATGCCCGTTGATATTGCTCTGTTTCATACAAAATTTGTGAGAACATGAATTTGCGTTCTAAATCATCAGGTGCAATTTTCAAATACTGCTCAATGATTGGCGTTGCGTCTGATAGGTTATTTTCTGACAGGTATACACGAGTCAATATCTCAAGCGAATCCACAGACTCTGGGTATGCTTTTGCCATTGATAACAATAGTGTTTTGGCGTTTTCGAGTTCAGCTCTTTGTATATAGTCTAATGCATCAATAAGTTGGCTATATTCAGTATTAATTGCTACTGACTGTAATTGCTCAATAAGTGCCTCTGCCTCAGGGAGGTTTTTTAATCGCAATAATGAAAATACGCGATAAAACCCAAATTGCACTTCTTGCTCAGCAGTAAAGTTAGGATGCGCTGCCAAACTGACTAAGCCGACCAGGTTTTCGGTTTTGTGATACGCTTTTGCTAACAATAGGTTTAGTTCCGGATTAGACTTATCCAGTGCCTGTGCTTTTTCAAATTCTTTTTGAGCCGATTCAATTAACTGTTGTTGCATGTAAATTTTGCCCAGTAAAAATCGAGCATCAGCATAGTTTGGAGATTGTTGTAAAGCGTGTTTCAATTCGATAACTGCACTTTCATACTTCTCTTGTGCAAGCATCTGGTTAGCATCTTTGTATGCTTGTTCTGCTGTTTTTGAACCGCATCCAACCAATACTAATGCAATGGAAGAAGCGATGAATGTCAGTTTGAGTTTGTGTTTCAATGAGGCCATAGACAAAATCCTTTTTTATTCTATATCTTAAATTTGAGTCAACACTGACAAAAATAAAAGTGTAATAAAATGGTATATCGGCAATATACCGAGTATAATTAGTCCCGTTCATATAGCAGATCAGTTTTGTAATACCGCAGCGTCTGCTTCCAGTTAGGATCCCACATGACAGACACAGTCGAATTGACTTTTAGTGACTTAGGTTTACCTGAGCCCATTTTGCAGGCATTAGAAAAAGTCGGATATGAAAAACCATCTCCGATCCAAGCGGCAAGTATCCCGCACATACTCAACGGCAAAGATTTACTAGGACAAGCACAAACAGGTACGGGTAAAACCGCCGCTTTTGCATTACCCATGCTTGCCAATATTGACCCTGATGAAAACTTTCCACAATTGCTAGTACTCGCACCAACTCGAGAACTCGCCATACAGGTGGCCGAAGCTTTTCAAGTTTATGCTAGTTTTTCCAAAAAGATTAAAGTACTGCCTATTTACGGTGGTCAATCATATGACAATCAAATCCGTCAATTAAAACGAGGCGTTCAAGTTGTTGTAGGTACCCCAGGGCGAATTATTGATCACATTAAACGCAAGACGTTAAAACTCGATCAGTTGCGCTTTTTAGTGTTGGATGAAGCCGACGAGATGCTCCGCATGGGCTTTATTGATGATGTAGAGTTGATTTTGAGCCATGCGCCAGAACAAAAACAAACTGCCTTGTTCTCAGCGACCATGCCACCGCCGATCAAAAAGATCACCGAACGCTATTTGCATTCCCCAGAGCACGTCAAAATTACGCCTAAAGTAACTACAGCTGATACGATTCGCCAGCGTTACTGCCAAGTTGCAGGCCATCACAAACTCGAAGCCTTAACTCGAATTCTTGAGGTTGAAGAGTTTGATGGTGTCATTATCTTTGTGCGTACTAAAACGGCAACCATTGAGTTATCAGATAAATTATCGGCTCGTGGCTATGATGTCGAACCCCTTAATGGTGACATCCCGCAAAATGCTCGTGAACGAACGGTCGAACGTCTCAAAAAAGGCACTATTGATATTTTGGTTGCGACGGATGTGGTTGCACGTGGATTAGACGTAGAACGAGTCAGTCATGTCATCAATTTTGACATTCCTTATGATAGCGAATCGTATGTTCACCGTATCGGTCGTACTGGACGAGCTGGTCGCAATGGTGATGCCATCTTGTTCATCTCGCATCGTGAAAAACGCTTATTGAGTCAAATCGAACGCACCACTAAGCAACCTATCGAATTAATGGCGATTCCATCGATTTCAGACCTCAATGAGTCTCGCTTGCTACGCTTTAAAACTAATATTGTCGAAGCGTTAGAAGACGATGCGATTGAAAGCTTTATTCCGTTGATTGAAACCATCCAATCTGAGACGGAAGCGTCTCCTGAGAAATTAATGGCAGCACTGGCTAAGCTTGCGCAGGGCGATGAACCGTTATTCCTGAA
Source organism: Glaciecola sp. (assembly GCA_018623155.1). GTDB lineage: Bacteria > Pseudomonadota > Gammaproteobacteria > Enterobacterales > Alteromonadaceae > Opacimonas. The sequence goes on along the minus strand of JAAZVZ010000004.1, from coordinate 78,620 downwards.
CGAAGCAGATCGTCCAGACTTAAACGCTCGTCCTGAACGAGGTGATCGCGGTGCTCGCGAGCGAGGTGGACGTGAACGAGGTGGTCGTGACCGCGGTGAGCGTCGTCAGCGTGGCAATAGCAAACCAGAAGCCGGTATGCAACGCTTCCGCATTGCAGTTGGGCACATGCACAAAGTGAAGCCAGGAAATATTGTTGGGGCGATTGCAAACGAAGCCAACATCAACAGTAAACACATTGGTGCGATTGAAATCTACGATACCTATTCAACGGTTGATTTGCCACAAGGTATGCCCGAAGATTTGCAGTCTCATTTGCGCAACACTCGCGTTGCTGGACAAAAGCTCGATATTCGAGCATGGTCCGATAAACCACCCGCAAAAAGTAAACGTGATGGTGGTGGAAAACGCGATGGCGAGAAACGCAAACCTCGAAAGTAACTAATAGAAATAGATGATGGATTATTTTCCGGTATTTTTGAAAGGCAGTAGCCTAAAAGTATTGATTGTCGGCGCCGGCGAAGTTGGCGCTCGAAAGCTTGAGCTTGTCCTTAAAAGTACCCAAAATATTACCATCGTATCCCCCTGGGTTTGTGATGCAGTGAAACACCTCGTCGCAGAAAATAATTTGCAGTTATCACAACGAGAGTTTGTCGAAGATGATCTTAATGACAAAAACATTGTGTTTGTTGCCACGGACAGTGAGAGCACCAATCGTGCGGTCCATCATCTTGCCACACAGCGAAACCTTTTGGTAAATGTGGTAGATAACACGACTCTTTGTGAGTTTATTACTCCTTCAATCGTTGATCGCTCACCCTTGATCATCGCGATGTCAAGCGGTGGTATAGCTCCTGTACTGTTGCGCTATATTCGGCAAAAACTCGAAGCGTTGATTCCAGCAAATATTGCTCGGCTTGGCACATTTAGCGAGAAATTTCGCGATTCGGTCAAACAATCTCTTAACACCGTCACACAGCGGCGCTATTTTTGGGAAGAAGTGCTCGATGGTCAAATTGCTGAAGATGTATTGCAAGGCAACGATATCAAAGCAGAAACTGATTTTGCTATTGCTCTAGCGGCTCATGCTAAAGGAGAAAAGACACAAGGTGAAGTCTATCTGGTTGGAGCAGGACCTGGCGATCCAGACTTACTGACATTCAGGGCATTGCGTCTAATGCAAAAAGCCGATGTGGTCGTGTACGATAGGCTCGTTTCTCCAGCAATTGTTGAACTCGTACGCCGTGATGCCCAAAAAATCTATGTTGGTAAAGCCAAATCAAAGCACACTATTCCACAAGAAGACATTAATCAACTATTGGTTGACCATGCCAAACTCGGTCATCGAGTCGTTCGACTCAAAGGTGGCGATCCATTTATCTTTGGTCGCGGTGGTGAAGAGCTACAAACATTGGTCGAACAAGGTGTGGCATTTCAGGTAGTACCAGCCATTACTGCAGCTTCCGGTGCTTCAGCCTACAGTGGGATCCCTTTAACACATCGTGACCATGCACAATCAGTCACTTTTGCCACTGGACACCTACGGGACGATTCAATCAACCTTGATTGGCCAGCACTGGTAAACACCCATCAAACGCTTGTGTTTTACATGGGTATGACCGGACTTGAGATCATCTGTCGAGAATTGATCAACCATGGTATGCCATCAGATATGCCCATCGCCATCGTTGCAAGCGCAACCCTTGCACACCAACATGTTGTGACCGGTACTCTTACTGATATTAAAGCAAAAGTAGATGCCGCTGATATTAAGCCACCGGCACTTATCATTGTTGGTACAGTTGTCACATTACGCGAAGAGCTTAATTGGTATCAACCTACGACAGATGATGGTATTTTTAAACGTGAGTATCAATAAACATACCCATTACAAGTCTTCCCTATACTCGTCGTGAACAGGTATTTTGGCATTTACTGCAACAAATACACTTTTGGCCAGAAGATGAGTTGCGTCACAATGAATATTTGTGTGACGAGCTACGCAATTGCGTACATTACTTGTTGCATGAAGGTTTATGTCCCTTTGACTGCATTGGTATTCGGCCCTAGACCTTTCTTTTGTTGGCGTGCTCACATACAATAAAGCAAAAAAATAATGGATGTATTTTGCTCGCCATTCTCACTCGTAGCTTCTCCTATTATCGTGATAAACGACTTCTTGCCATATTTTGCTTAGGGATGGCCAGTGGTTTTCCATGGGTATTGATTGGCTCAGCAATGACCGCTTGGCTGCAAGAAGCCGGCCTCAGCCGATCAGCCATCGGGTTATTTGGCTCCATTTTTGCTGCCTATTCTATCAATTTCTTTTGGTCGCCTTTATTAGACAGAGTTCGTTTACCGATTATTGGACAACTTGGGCAACGCCGCAGTTGGATCCTCATTACTCAATGTTGCATCATCGTTTTGTGCATTATGATGGGCACCCTTAATATTACGTCCGATCTCTATTTTGTCGCACTCTTTGGAGTAGGTATCGCAGTAGCCTCTGCCACACAAGATATTGCGATTGATGCGTTTCGTGTTGATAGTATTGCACGTCATGAAAAAGAAGCTCTGTCTGGCGCATCCGCTATGGCAACTGCAGGTTGGTGGACTGGATATGGCGGGCTGGGCGCACTGCCTTTTTTTCTCATTGATTTACCCGTTTTCGAATGGCATTCCTTATATTGGGCAATGGCAGGGGTTATGTTGCTATTATCAACGACCGTCTGGTGGATATCTGAACCCGAAACCGATCGTCAAGCTACCCAGACTCAAGCCACCGCCACCTATCAAAATACTCTCGGCACTCACACTAAGTATAGCCGTTACCTTGCGTGGATTGCAGTCACTGTGATTGAGCCATTTAAAGAATTTTTTGCCCGCAATGGCGTGCGTTTAGCCTGTTCTATTTTACTTTTTATCTTTTTATTCAAAATTGGTGAAGCATTCTTGGGTCGAATGTCTATCGTTTTCTATAAAGAAATCGGCTTTAGCAATTCAGATATTGGTACCTATTCCAAACTATTAAACTGGTGGATCACGATCATCTTTGCCGTGATCGGTGGTGCCGTAAATATGAAATATGGCATTTACCGAGGCTTGATGATTGGTGGCATTGCCATGGCAAGCTCTAATTTGATGTTCGCGCTGATGGCATTAGCTGGGCCAAATAAAGCATTGTTTGCAGCAACCGTCTTTGTCGATGGCTTTACAGCTGCATGGAGCAGTGTCGCGCTCGTGGCTTTTATTTCCTTACTCTGTAATCAAGCATTCAGCGCCACTCAATATGCATTAATGGCCTCATTGGGCGTCTTTGGCCGTACCCTACTTGCCTCGTCCAGCGGCATGATCGTCGATGGTTTAGATGGCAATTGGGTGCTGTTTTTTATTTTAACAGCCATAATGGTGATCCCAAGTTTATGGTTTTTATACCGGATTCGGCAGGATATCCATCGACTTGAAGGGCGTTCTTAATACGGAATAGACTCGTAGTCATCCCCTGGTATAGTTGGGAACTTACCGCTGCGCCAGTCTTCCTTGGCCTTTGTTAAACGCTCTTTGTTATACGCAACAAAATTCCATTCGAGTAACGGTTTCTGGTCAAAAGCTTCTCCTCCCAAAATAATCACCCTAGATGATTGCACCGCTGTGATGGTTTTATCTTTATCCACCACGACAAAATCGTGCTTACCATAATGTTCACCGCCAATATCTACTTCACCATAGATCACATAAACTGCCGTTTCTTGCTGTGCATGTGGTTTGTCAATGTGTTTCCCCGCATCCAGTAATGCATCGACATAAAACAGTGGTGAATGGGTTTTAAATGGTGCGGACATCCCATAGGCATCCCCGGCAACCAATCTTAACGTGATCCCATCGTGGATATAGTGTGGCAGTTGGTACTTTTGGACGTGTGCAAAATCGGGGGCAATCTCAGCTTTTTCTGGTGGTAATGCTATCCAGCACTGTAATCCATCGATGCTGTGTTCGCTGGCTTTGACCTCTAAGGTCTCGCGCTCAGAATGAACAATCCCTCGGCCCGCAGTCATCCAGTTCAAATCCCCAGGGAAAATCTCAAGATGATTGCCCAAAGAATCACGATGCAAAATACTGCCCTCAAATAAATACGTCAGGGTAGATAATCCAATGTGTGGGTGAGGTCTGACATTGATGCCTTCGCCGCGTGCAAATTTGCCAGGACCCATGTGATCAAAAAACACAAACGGCCCTACCATCTTTTGTTCTGGATTAGGTAAAATCCGTTTGACGTATAACCCACCTATATCGTGTTGCTTCGCTTTGAGTAGTCGTGACATCGCGCTCTCCTATCGCAGTTTATTTAACTATACCGAAAAACCAATCAAGTTCCAGTAGATTAATACCCATATAGCTTTCTTTATTTTATATTTCTTTATGGTCTATTTTATCGAACGATTTAGGCTATTTTTATCATTTTTATTCTATTAAATTTGAGTCTATGATTATTTCACTTTCCCTAATTTAATTTTTTGGAGAACAATATGTCTCAAGTATTAGTCGTCAACGCCTCAATCCAAGGTGATAATGGAAACTCTAGCGCATTAACTGCACACTATATTGCGCAGCTCAGTGATGCCACTATCATTCAGCGAGCACTCACCCCTAACACAGTACCTGCACTATCTGGCGCAGAGATGGGTGCATGGATGACTGAAGCATCAGATAGAACGTCTGAGCAGGCTGAATTAGCCAAAATATCGGATGATTTGATTGCGGAAGTCCAAGCGGCAGATACCATTGTGGTTGGCATGCCTATGTATAACTTTGGTGCACCTTCCACCTTCAAAGCTTGGGTCGATCATATTGCTCGCGCAGGCGTTACGTTTCGATATACAGAAAATGGTCCAGAAGGGTTACTTGCTGATAAAAAAGTCATCGTCGCGATCGCCAGTGGTGGTAAGTACAAAGATACCCCAATGGATACTTTGACGCCTTGGTTACGGACTTTTTTCAACTTTTTAGGGTTGAGCGACGTCCATTTTGTATATGCAGAAGGGTTGGCCATGGGTGAGCCTGAGGCGGTATTAAATGCAGCAAAAGCCGAACTTGAAGCGCTGGTGTAATCTTCCTAAGTTAGTAGTTTTGAAGCATCATAGGCGCATATCCGTTCCTAGAATAGATATGCGCTTAGTCTATTAGACATCAGGCATTTTACATCTTAACAAAATACGCCTGAGCCAATACATATCCTTTGGCCGTTTTGACAAAGCAAGGCCTACGCTCATATTCCTCACCTTCAAACTCATCCAAACGAGACCAATGTTGAGGTAAGTCTTTACTGATTAATACCGACCCTGAAATACTTGACAGAGGCTCGGCCAAAATCATGCCAGGAAAACCTTCTGTCATCCCCCAACCGGCTGCATGGTATTTTGCTTGGATAGTGGCTGTGTGCCATTCTCCATTCACATTACTCACATGATGATGATTGGATTGATTAGGTTGCAATGTGCCATACACAAACAAGGCATTAGGAGATATTTTGAGTGTGCATGGCGTCAGAACACGCTTCCATCTTACCAGTTTTTGTTCTGGTGTTAACTCAGTTAATTGCCTGCGTTCGGTTGAACTAAACCGTGCTTGTGGCCAAAGCGAGGCATTCAGTGAGATAAGACCCTGCATCGGCGCATAGGGATCCGGGATAAACGCACCCAATAGCGTATTACACGACGCACAGTGCAAAAATTTAGCTTGTTCAGAACCACAAGTGGATATCTGCAAATCTGATTGAGACTGTATCTGGGCGTATCCATCAGGATCGGACACATAGGTGATGTTGTGTTGACTACAAAACTGACAATCACACCTGCGCGGATGAAGCGTATCCGCGCATTTTGATGGGTTAAAAGTAACGGTTTGTTGACCGCAGCTACACTGCGAATGGATAGGCAATTGGCTCATGACACTCGTACCCTTCCACTTTAAAGTCATCTCGGGTAACCCACGTCTCGATATCTTCGAGTGATTTGATTTCTGGATTGATCCAAAGTTTTGGCGCGGCAAACGGTGTGCGTTTGAGTTGTACATCGCGCATGAGTTCGAGTTGATCTTCATAGATGTGAGCATTCACTATCTTATGATATGCCTTACCGGGTTTATGGCCGGTGATTTGGGCCATCAATGCCAATAAAACGTAGACCTGTACCTGATTAAAATTGACTCCCAAAGGAATATCCGCACTCCTCTGAATACTGTTTAGATAGAGCTTACCGCCCAACAATGAAAAATGATGCGTGTGCATGCAAGGACGCAAACACCCCATCTCAAATTCACCTGGGTTATAGAAAGTCAGGATCTCACCGCGATCATCAACCCCAGCTGACAAATCATCAACAATTTTGCGCAGCTGATCGAGTGAAGAACCATCGGGCTTCTGCCAGCGTCGCCCTTGCACACCGTACACACGGCCCATATCATCTTCGCCCTTGCGATGAGGGTTGGCAAGCCAGGAGGCATTTTCATTGGCGTTGGCATTCCATGTGTTACAGCCGATTGCGCGAAAGTCAGCGGCATTATCATAACCGCGTAAATAACCTAAAAGCTCCGCAATGGCTGCTTTATAAAAACTTTTACGCGTCGTACACAAAGGAAATACATTATTGGCAACGTCGTATTCCAAATCAGCATTAATGAGGGTTAAACAACGCTTTCCGGTACGCTCGTTGGCGACCCACTCACCTTCGTCAATGATGCGTTGACACAAATCTTCATATTGGCGATAAATCATGCTTTGCCCTCTTTGTTATGATATTGATAAGCATACACCATCAAGCCTATCCCGAGCAAAATCATAGGGATACTGAGCATTTGACCTTGTGATAAACCAAGTGAATTCAAGCCCAAATGAGCATCTGGTTGACGCGCAAATTCGACGATAAAGCGAAATACGCCATATCCTGCAAGAAACAAACCGCCCACCGCTCCAGTAGGTCTTGGTTGACGTGAAAACAACCAAACAAGTGTAAATAAAGCTAAACCTTCTAAGGCAAATTGATACAACTGTGATGGATGACGGGGCTCTGGACCAGCTGCAGGAAACACAATGGCCCAAGGTACGTCAGTTACCCGTCCCCATAGTTCTCCGTTGATGAAATTGCCAATTCGTCCAGCAGCTAGACCCAATGGCACAATCGGTGCGACAAAATCCCCCACCGTGAGAAATGAGGTTTTTTTCTTACGAGCAAACAGCCACAATGCGAGTAATACACCGAGCAAACCTCCGTGAAAGGACATGCCCCCGGTCCAAATTTTAAAAAGGTACAACGGATCGGCTAAAAAAGACGCAAACTGATAAAACAAAACATAGCCGACTCGGCCACCTGCGACCACGCCAATAAAACCCCAAAATAACAAATCACCGATGTCATCTTCATTCCAGCCAATGCGTTTCATTCTGGACTTGGCAAGATAGTAAGCCGCCACAAAACCGACCAAATACATCAGGCCATACCAACGCACAGCCAATGGTCCGATACTCACAATCACCGGATCGATCGCTTCAAAGACCCAATAAGTTTGCTCAGATTGCATTTACACTCCTATATCGTAAAGCATACGAATACTCACGAGTACTAAAAACAGGGCAAAAAAACGTTTTAATTTGTGTGTATCCATCGCTTGTCCCCAGCGGGCACCAACGGGTGCGGTAAAGACCGAACTCATCACGATCCCAAGTGCCGCCGGTACATACACATAGCCCAATGAATAAGCAGGTAACTCTGGTACTGACCATCCAGTATAAACAAAATTTACCGTACCAAATATAGCAATCACCAAGCCACACACCGCAGCACAGCCGATTGCTTGACGTAATTCAACGCGAAATAACACCAATGCAGGCACTAATAGTGCGCCTCCACCAATCCCCATTAATGCTGACAAGAAGCCGACAATCAAACCTGTTACCAATAAGATACTTGGACTATGCGTTATTGAGGAGGTTGACTTTTTGCCAAATATCATCTGCAAAGCGACCAGAATCACTAAGGCTGCAAAGGCTCCTTTGAGTACTTTACCGTCTAATATACTGGCAGTTTGCGCGCCTAGTGATGCGCCTAGTGCAATGCCCAATGCGCAATATAAAACAATATCTCGGTTGACATTACCCAAAGTAAAATGAGCACGAGAAGAAGCTAATCCAGTTAAAATAATGGTCGATAAGGACGTCGCGATCGCTATGGTAATCGTCAAAAAAGGCGATACCCCTAAGAAATAACTCAATATATACGTTAGCGCTGGCACGATAATCAAGCCACCACCAATACCCAACATCCCAGCCAACACGCCAACAACGGAACCGATCCCAACACAGATCAATAAGATAATAAATTCAACAGGCATAATATATTAAACAACGCTCCTGATTAACTACCGGCTCTGACTAAGCCACCGAGTTGATGTGATTCGAGATAGGCATCAAGATGAGATTTGATCACTTGTGGATCGGACAAGTTCAGCACCTCACTCAACAAATGCTGTGCAGAATACAAGCGAACACTACGTAATACCCAGTTGATTTTGCGAACATTATACGCACTCATACTGAGTTTGGTATACCCCATTGCCATTAACAGCAATGCTCCTGCCGGATCACCTGCCAGTTCTCCACATACTGTGACTGGCTTATTTAACAACTCAGCTTGCTCGGCAATATGTTGCATGACCTGTAATACCGCAGGGTGATAACTTTGATACAAGGCAGATACTCTGGGATTATTGCGGTCTACGGCTAATAAATATTGGGTCAGATCATTTGTGCCCACTGAGAAAAAGTCTACATCTTTAGCCAACTGGGACATAATATGGACCGCAGCAGGTACTTCAAGCATCACCCCAAGTTTAGGCATCATTAAGGTTGTGCGGTTTTTATTTGATTCTTCTTTGACTTCGTAAAATGCCTGTTGCAAAAGACGTTTTGCCTCTCGTACTTCATTTAAGGAGGACACCATCGGCAGCAATATTTGTAAATTGGTGAGTTCTTCACTCGCCCGAATCATCGCCCTAGCTTGAACTAAGAAAATTTCAGGTTGATCCAACGTCATGCGGATCCCACGCCAACCTAAAAATGGATTCTCTTCCACAATGGGAAAATAAGGCAATGGCTTATCACCACCGACATCGAGCGTACGCATAGTAATGGGTTTCTCTGGGTGCGCCTGCAAAATCCCACGATAAATCGCATACTGCTCATCTTCTGATGGAAAACGTTCGCGCATCATAAAGGGGATTTCGGTACGAAACAAACCCACGCCCATGATATTTTGATTGTCTTTGAGCTCTTGCTCAGCCGCTAACCCAGCATTGACGAACAAGTCCATTGGATGTGAGTCTTTGGTTACGGTTGGTAAGTCTTTTTGCGCGTCAATTCGCTCATACAAAGCGTCTTCTTCAGCAATCAGTATGGCGCACTCATTCTCTTGTGCCTTTGAGGGACTCACTGTAATCGAACCGGCGTATCCATCAATAAACAGAGTCTTGTTGTGTAACAAATTGGGCAATATTGAACTTACACCCATCACTGCCGGGATCCCCATCGCCCTTGCAAGAATGGCTGCATGCGAGTTTTGTGAGCCACGAATCGTAATGATTCCCTTAAGGTGTTCTTGTGGAAACTCTGCTAATAACGTCGGGCTTAACTCCTCTGCAACGACGATGAGATCTCCTTTGGGAAGCGCTGTATGACTGTCATCAAACATAATGTGTTTGAGAATGCGATTAGACAAGTCAACAATATCCACCGCGCGTTCTTGCATATAAGGGTCGTCCATTGCTTTGAAGCGTGCAGCATAATCTTGAATAACAAGTTTAAGCGCCGTCGCCGCATCCCAATCTTGTTTGATTTGCGCCTCTACCTCACGGCCTAATGAGTTGGCATCTAACAATTGGTCATACAATACGAAAATGGCTTTGACGTCTTCGGGCAAACTTTCGTCTAAATTCGAGGATAATTGCGCCACTTCTTTACGAGTGGCGTCGACCGCTTGCCGGTATAAAACGATTTGCTCTGAGACATTGTGCGCTTTGCGATGAATGACTTTTTCAATATCGGCACTCAAAACGGGCACATACCCTCGACCAAGTCCAAGTCCAGTGGAAGCGGGTACTCCATTAATGACCTGGGCAACAGTAGGGGTTGCATGCGCTTCTGAAAACATTAACTCGCCAAACATATTAGCGTGTGCTATCTCTAATGCGAGCTGTGTGGCGAGGGTCACCAAAAATGCTTCTTCATCAGCACTAAAGCGACGTTGGTCGCGCTGTTGCATCGTCAAAATACCCAATACTCGCCGTTGATGTATGATAGGCACGCCTAAAAAGGCATTGTACTTTTCTTCTTTGACTTCAGGGTAATGCTTAAACCTTGGGTGATGATGCGCATCTTGTATATTAAGAGGCTCTTCCCGCTGGCCAACCAATCCGATTAACCCTTCGGAAAAACCGATACAAACGGTACCAACGGCATCAGGCGAGAGCCCATCAGTTGCCGTTAAGACATGATGTTGCGCATCATAATTGGCGAGATAAATTGAGCATGAATCGACTTGCAGGGTCGCCTTAATCGTACTCACTAAATACTGCAATGCTCGGTCAAGCTCGGGAATGCGATTGACTTCTTGGACTATTCGCTGGAGCGTAGTCAGCATGTTCATAATTATGTCGTTCCGGCTTGGCGATGTTTTCTGCGTTTATGGCGATGACGACGAGCGCCTTGTTGCGAACGAGTCAATGATTGAATCCATGGCAATAGCTCTTTTAACGCTCTGCGATACACTTCGCGTTTAAACGAAACGACATTGCGAATTGGATACCAATAGCTGACCCATCGCCAACCATCAAACTCAGGATGACCAGAGTGGAGCACATCCACTTGTTCTTCAGGACATTTGAGACGAAGTAAATACCACTTTTGCTTTTGACCGATGCAAACCGGATCGGTACCCGTTCTGATAAATCGTTTAGGTAATTTGTAACGAATCCAGTTACGAGTTACACCAAGAACGTCAACGTCATTTGGCGCCAGTCCAACTTCCTCTTGCAATTCACGGTACATTGCCTGCTCAGGGGTTTCCCCTTCATCAATTCCCCCTTGGGGAAATTGCCAAGTATGTTGGCCTATGCGTTTAGCCCAAAAAACTTGTCCTTGTTGGTTGCAGATAATGATACCGACATTTGCTCGATAGCCTTCAGTATCAATCACTTGAATACCAATTCAAATCAATCTTATATATACTGTCATTTTTCCACAAACTGTTAACATTTCCTAGCGTTAAGTGAATATTATTTTGCAACCACCTAAGTGTCCCCCACAGGATGTACCATCTCTCGTCAAGCGTGCAGAATCCATTGCGGGATTGTCATTAGGTGAATTGGGACAATTAGCTGGGATTGCGATCCCAGAACACTTTAAACAGCACAAAGGCTTTACCGGTCAACTCATCGAATTATGGCTGGGAGCTTCCGCTGGTTCAACGCCGCAGCAGGATTTTCCCGAACTCGGCGTTGAGCTCAAAACCATCCCGGTCGACGCCAATGGTAAGGTCTTAGAGACAACTTATGTATGTTTTGCACATACTAAGGTGCCCTTTGGTACGACTTGGAAAAACAGTTCAGTAAAAAACAAACTGCAGCAAGTATTGTTTATTCCAATCTTAGGGGAACGCAGTGTCCCCCCTCGAAATCGCATTGTCGGTATGCCGAAACTCTGGTTACCAACCCCTGAGCAAGACAGTGTATTGAAACAGGACTGGGAAGAGCTTTGTGAGATGATAAGTTTAGGTCAAATCCAAAAGATCAATGCCACTCAAGGCGTTGCCCTCCACATTCGGCCAAAGGCTGCTGATGGCACTGTTCTCACCCAAGCTACGGGTAGTGAAGGTGAAGCGATTTTGACTCGGCCTCGTGGGTTTTATCTGAGAAAGTCATTTACTCAAACCATACTAAATGATTGCTAATAGAAAATGTCTTTCTTACTATTAATTACCAGTATACATCGGTATTAATTGCAACACGGCGGGTCATTTCCATGACGTTAAGTAAAGCAGTGATCTTATCCTTGGTCCATTGTTGCAATTCATGGCGTTCATCTAGCTCGATTTCGAGTAAAATATCATCCAACAATACCAAAGCGCTGAGTTCTTCTAGGCCCAAGGCTAAATCAAGCCAGGGAGCACGAAATTGTTCACGTTCTTCATCAAACAAACCCGCCAGCATAAAACCGTTGCGCAATATTTGCCGTAACATGGCTTCGGATGATAGGTATTGACTCACGGTCATAGCGCGTTTTGGCATCGCTTGAAGAACGGTTTGCCAACCTTGAGATAACCAACCATGTGCGTGTTCCTTCACTGGCGCGTCATAAGCCTTCGCTACCGCTCGCCACGGTTTGCTCAGCATCAGCTGCGCTGTGGTTAATTGCAAAATAGAGGATTGTGTCGAAAAAATCACATCCTGGGGCGCTTGTATATTGAGAATGCCTTCTTTGCGACCTTGCAAATACCCCATTAAACCTTGTTCTTTATTGAGCTTTTTACTAAAAGGGCCCTTGCGTGAACGCAAATAGCGAATGGCTTGAATTTCATCTTGCCAATCGAGCTGCTGTGAAAACTTAATCAACTGTTTATGAAGGTTGAGTAATTCACGACATTGCAACACGGGTAGATATAAAGATAAGGCTTGAAGCAGTAAACGGATCCCTCTAACCACTTCAGTGAGCGCTTGCAACTTATAGGTTTCCATATACACACTTTGATTGTACTGCCAATGACTCAATGCCGCATTTACGGCTGCGATAAACGCTTCTTCGGTAGATACATTACGAGACAGCGGTAGCACATAAGGTAAGCGTTTCGCCTTAAACTCTTTACCATTCGCTAAGGCATAACCAAATGCGGCTTTAGTCAGATCATTCACTCTGACTGGTAAGTGTTGAGCGATGGTTTTGGCAAAAGTAAAAAGGTGCTCCGGCTGCCCTTCGATTAACTCTAGTTCGATTTCGTTAATGGCGCGATTAGCTTTGTCCGTAGCAATATCTCCAACATCAAAAACAACCTCGAAAACACTCCCGTTTGTGTCCACAAGAGTATATGTTGTGCGATGAAAATGCGTAGTAAAAACAGGTACTAATGTTTCTTGAATTGCATTGACCTGAAATTCTTCAGGCCAAATATCCTCTGGAAATAAACGAATATCAACATTAGCCGTTGCTAATGGCACGTTATACTCAGGTCGACTATGCAGGCCACCGACTACTGCACCTTTTTGCTTTAAGGTTTGCTCATGCACATCATTTTTGCTGCGCACACGCAGTCCCATTCTGTGCTGGCGCAGTAATTGTTCAGGTGTATCAAAGTACTGGTTTTGAAGCGTCGCCTGAGTTCGCTCTATAGTTCCTTCAAACTCTGGCAATATCACTTCTTGAAACACGTTCAACGCATCGTGTTGTGCGATAAGCTTAAGTTCAACTTCTAAGGGCGCTTCAAGCGATTGCGTGACGTCCATTTGTGCCTTCTCTATGTATCAGTATCGACCAACGTCATCAAAGACGTGTTACCACCTGATGCGGTTGTATCGATACTAATGGTTTTTTCAGTTAGTGTGCGTTCCATTAGATTATCATTATATTCAGCCGTGATCACGGGTAAAATCGCTCCCTCCCGTGCGGCAAGCATCGAACTCACGACTGCACTGCGATTCGATTGACTGTCAATGATAACACCTGCCAGACGCGGGTCTTTGAGCAACCCTTGCACATGGCATAAGGTTGCTACCTGTAAAATATCAGAAGACACCCCGGTTTTACCCAGCATTTTGGCAAACGCTCGAGCAGGTGCATAAAATTCATCTGAAACAACAGATATCACCATATTCCCTGAACCCAGTGCGGTAACCAAAGATATCGCCCAGTATTCAAATGACACTGATTTATCCGCAAAACAGACTAATATTCCTCGAGGTTCATATTGGAGCAAATTGCGTTCTCCAGTCGGCCCCGGTAAGACTGTTGGTGCGTTCAAATATTTTTCAATATTCATTAACTGCTGACGACATACAGCAAGGGTTCTTTCTAAGTCATCAGCAAAATCGAGTAACATTGGTACCGAATCCAATTGTGCCAACATTTGTCGCAACACCGATGTCCGCTGCATCACGGATAGCCCACGCCAACGATCAAATTGAGCCTCAGAGGCAGAAAGCATTTTGTCAACCTCACCCATTGAGTTTATCGTCGATGGCAGCCATTCACTTGGATGATTGACCGTAGAGCTTGCTTTTGGCGTGGCTTTTTCACATAACAAACGGCGCAAATAATTTGGTCCACCAGCTTTTGGTCCTGTACCAGAAAGACCACGTCCTCCAAATGGTTGTACACCAACAACTGCACCAATCATATTGCGGTTGATATAAACATTACCGGCTCTTGACGCGCGGGATAGGGCTTGAGCTCTAAACTCGAGGCGAGAATGGATCCCCATGGTCAAACCGAATCCCGTCGCATTAATTTGCTCTATGACTGCTTCAATTTCATCACCATGAAACCGAATCACATGGACACAAGGCCCAAACACTTCTTTATTTAATCGGGAAATAGAGTCGATTTCATAAAGTCTTGGCGCCCAAAAATACCCGTTTAACTCTTTATTTATCTCACATTGATAGTGACATCGGGCAGATCCTTGCACAATCAATTCTTTCATATATTCAGAATGTTGCTCAAGGCTTTGCCAGGCTTTAGCATCAATCACTGGACCAACATCGGTAGCTAAATGATTGGGTACACCTATATCTAACTCTTGCAGTGCGCCAGTGAGCATAGCAATGACTTTATCAGCAATTTCATCTTGTATGTACAAGACTCTTAAGGCTGAGCAACGCTGACCAGCACTTTGAAACCCTGACGTAATCACATCATCTACAACTTGTTCCGGTAGAGCCGTAGAATCGACAATCATGCAATTTTGACCACCTGTTTCAGCAATTAATGGCACTTGCTCTTGGTTTCGCCGAGCTAAAGTTTGCGCAATGCGTGTTCCGGTTTGAGTGGAACCTGTAAACATTACGGCACTGATTCGCTTATCTGGGAGTAAACACTCCCCAACAGGTAGACCTTCAGAAAATATCAACTGACACACCTCCTCAGGGATCCCAACTTGCGTCATCAATCCTCTGGTGTAGTGCGCCACAACACTGGTTTGTTCTGCAGGTTTGGCTAATACCGTATTACCAGTAACCAGTGCCGCGACAACTTGCCCCAAAAAAATCGCAAGTGGAAAATTCCATGGACTGATGCACAACACCACACCGCGTGGAGATAAGCGAGGGTCCTGCGCAAGTTTTTGCGCTTCAACTGCGTAGTAACGACAAAAATCAACCGCTTCGCGGACCTCGTCAATGCAGTCTTGCAACACCTTACCCGCCTCTTGCATACACAATCCTATCAATGCGGCTTGATGAGTTTCCAATGCATCTGCGAGTTGATTGATGTATTGCGCTCGTTGGATTGCACTTAATGACGACCATTCTAGTTGAGCCTTCTCAGCTAATGCTAATTTGTGCCTCATCAAGTCTGCGTTATCTCGAGGAAGGACCCCAACGATTTCTTTTGGTTGTGCGGGATTATAAGAGATAAGTTCATGTTTTGAAGACGATGTATTATCTGTCAGGTACGCAGGCAAATAACTAGCGACAAAATCATTCATCTCTTGAACCAATGGTGAGATACTCTGATGGTCAAAAATATCCAATCCCTTTGAATTAATCCGGTCTGGAAATAGTTGTGTAGGGAGAGGAATTTGTGGATTGGCAATCTGAGAGAGTCTTGCTGTGCGCTCAACAGGATCTATCAACAATGACTCCACTGGTAATTCCGGATCGACAATGGCATTCACAAAGGATGAATTGGCGCCATTTTCCAATAATCGTCTCACCAAATACGCTAATAAATCTTCATGCTGACCTACGGGCGCATACACTCGACATTGGATCTGCTCTTCAGCGACCACCTGGTCATATAATGAATCTCCCATGCCATGAAGACACTGGAACTCAAAATCATCTTTACGACCGCCGCAAGCTTCGATGATGACCGATGCGGTATAGGCATTATGCGTTGCAAATTGAGGAAAAATTGTATCGCGATGGGCAAGAAGTTGATTCGCACACGCATGGTAAGAGGCATCCGTTGACGATTTGCGGGTAAAAACAGGATAATGATCGACACCAAGTTGTTGAGAATGTTTGATCTCTGAATCCCAGTAGGCACCTTTCACGAGGCGAACCATCAACTTACGGCCAACAGATTGACTTAATTCACACAAATAATCAATCACGTGAATCGCTCTAGTTTGATAAGCCTGAACCGCTAATCCAAAACCACACCAAGGTGCTAATTCAGGATCACGATATACTTGTGTAATAATATCCAACGAGATATCAAGGCGTTCTGATTCTTCGGCATCAACAGTCAGACCAATATCGTACGCTTTTGCTAATAAACATAATGATTTTAATCGTTTGGGTAATTCTCTCATCACCCGTTCGTAATGGGTCCATTCGTAACGAGGGTGAATAGCTGACAACTTGACTGAAATCCCAGGCGACTTGATCGGACCTCTCCCAGCAGCAGCTTTACCAATCACATGAATCGCCTCGACATAATTGTGATAATAACGATCCGCATCGTGCTGGGTACGAGCACCTTCGCCCAGCATATCGTAAGAATAGGCATACCCTACCGCCTCTTTGCTGCGCGCTCGCTTTACTGCTTCGCCGATGGTTTCTCCCATCACAAATTGCTTACCCATGACTTTCATTGCAATACTCATGGATTGGCGGATCACGGGCTCCCCTAAACGACCGAGTGTTTTTTTCAGCAATCCAAACTCAGCCTGGCGCTTTTCATCCGCGTACTCGACCAAATTGCCGGTAAACAAAAGCCCCCATGCCGATGCGTTCACAAAAAGTGAATCGCTATTACCAAGATGCGGAGCCCACTCCCCTTGAGCCAATTTATCCCGAATCAAATCATCTTGTGTCTTGGTGTCAGGAATGCGTAATAACGCTTCTGCAAGGCACATTAAAGCAATCCCTTCTGCCGTGGATAAGGAAAACTCGTTCAATAACGCATCGACCCCGCCATGGCCCTGCTGCGCTTGGCGAATGTGAAGCACCATTTGGCGTGCTCGTTCCCATGCTCGAGTACGTGTTGTCAGTGAGATTTCAGCTCGAGGTAAAATACTCCCCATTGCCTGAGCTTCGTCGATTCGATAATGTTCTTGTATTATTTGACGCAATGATGAATCAGGAGACACTGGAAGAGAAAACAACATATATTGCCCCTTAAATGTTTCTGTATAATATTATTTTTATCGACATAAATTTACGCCTTTTTGTCAGTATTGACTAGAGAATAAGCGCAAATAATATTAGGCAGGTGGATTACTTTTTCTTATCGATGCAATATGGATTAAGATAATTCCGAGGAACGCGTTCGGACACCCGTGTCACACATTCGTAGTTGATAGTACCCATTGCATTAGCAATGTGCTCTACACGGTTTGACTCACCCCATAGCACAACCTGATCGCCGATGTTACAAGGTACATCGGTAACATCAATGGTGATCATATCCATTGAAACGCGCCCAACGATTGGACAAGTGATGCCATTTACCAACACTCTCCCGCAGTTGCTGGCATGACGTGGGTAGCCATCAGCATAACCAATTGCCACTGTCGCTATGGTACTGTCTCGAGTGGCTGTCCATGTTTGACCATATCCGACACCCTCTGAATGAGCGACTTCACGCATTGCGATAATGGGCGCTTTGAGAGTCATGACAGGGTGTAAATCACGCGTCGATAGTACTTCAGCTTGATTGTTTGGGGCGCAACCATACAGGGTGATGCCAACTCGAGCATAGTCAGACTGCCCAAATCCACTCGCCAACTCGTGGATATGTCCAGCTGAGTTACTGATGCTAATAGGACATCCAAAGTTTTGATGAAGCTCCCTAAAAGCGTCTATTTGTTGCTGTGAAAATGGGTCTTCCGGATTGTCAGCGCAAGCAAAATGAGTTGCCAAAACCATATTTTCTTTGATTTTGGCATACTGAGGTTGGGCAAAAAATGTCATGATCTCATCTGCAGAAAAGCCTAAACGGTGCATACCAGTATCAACTTTAAACCACAATGGAACGTCAAAAACACGGTGTGGGGAAATCCAATCAAGTTGTTCTTGTGAATGCAGCATTGGCCAACAGTTATGCATTACCATCCAGTCAAACTCAGCTCTCGCTAGAGGGCCTTCAAGGACCAAAATAGGTTGTGTGATACCTGAATTTCGAAGTGTGTGCGCTTCATCAATAAAGGCGACGGCCAAAATCTTAACACCACACTGCACAAGCTCCTCAGCAATACGCAACATACCATGGCCATAAGCATTCGCTTTGACCACAGCAATGAGGGTTGATTTGCCATCATCCAAACATTGAACATTATGTCGTAAAGCTGCCAAGTCAATCTCAGCGACAGTTTTGCGTTGCAACTTTCAGTCCTTACACAGTGTGCTAAAAATCCAATTCATCAGCCATGATATTCAATCATAAACAATGTCTGAGGGTGAATGATTCAGTTTTTGTGATTATCATTTACCTATCGATTCTAGTCAGTTCGAGATGGTGGGTCAATTGTTCTCGAGTGGGATATAAGATTTACATGACAACTGTGTCTCGGTACACTCGTTACTATGCTCATTCGTTTATCTGGAAAGTCACACGCATGCCTCAACCAAGTGCTACACAACAGGAACTCAACGCTATTTTATCCGAATCTCGTCATCCTGATTCGATGGCATTGGATACCATGAGCACCTCTGAAATATTGAGCTTGATTAATCGTGAAGACCACACAGTCGCCGGTGCCATTACTCAAGTTATCCCTCAGCTTAGTGTGGCAGTAGAAGCCATTGTGGATAGACTCAAACTCGGCGGTCGCTTATTTTATTGTGGGGCTGGCACATCAGGCAGGATGGGGATCATTGATGCCGTTGAATGCCGACCGACTTTCAGTGTCCCAGACTCTCTTGTACAAGCGTGCATCGCAGGCGGCGAAAGTGCCTTTATTCAAGCGGTTGAAGGTGCAGAAGATAATCCCGCACTCGCGGCTCAAGATTTAACCCAAAAGGCCTTAACGGCCAATGATTGTGTCGTGGCAATTGCAGCGTCTGGACGGACACCTTATGCAGTCGGAGCCTTACAATACGCCGAATCTAAGCAAGCACTGACCATTGCCATAAGCAATAACCCTAAAGGGGTTATTAATACATTAGCAAAACATACTCTAAGTGTTCCGGTAGGCCCTGAAATTATAACCGGTTCAACCCGTATGAAAGCCGGTACTTCGCAAAAGTTATTATTGAATATGCTCAGTACAACAGTCATGATCAAACTGGGAAAGGTCTACCAAAACCTAATGGTTGATGTGAGTGCGACAAACGCTAAATTAATTGCTCGGGCTAAACGCATCGTTATGCAAGCGACACATTGTAGTGAAGAGGTGGCAAATGATGCGCTCTGCTCTGCCAATCAAAATGCAAAATTAGCGATTTTAATGATTCATTCAGGGTTGGATAACACCCACGCAGCGCAATTACTTGATACACATCATGGATTTTTGCGAGCGGCATTAGACGCCACCACTAATAAAAGAAAATAGCCTGTATGAGCCTTCTTAGATTCGCAATTCATCTGTTGATTGTTGTATTTTCGGTTTATTCATCGAGCACTTTGGCTCAAGTCAGCCAAACACAATTAGGGGCTGCCCAAACAAATAAATATCTGCCTTTATTGGAAAATAAGTCCGTTGGCCTGGTTGTGAATCAAACTGCAAAAATAGGTGATATACATCTAGTTGATCTGCTCATTACAAATGGCATTAATGTGCGCACGGTATTTGCTCCCGAACACGGTTTTCGTGGTGATAAAGGCGCTGGTGAAACCATCGAAAACGGCCTTGACCCCAGCACCAAGCTGCCAATCATTTCGTTATATGGCAAACAAAAGAAGCCAACTCAGGCAATGCTTGCAGACATAGACATACTCGTCTTTGATATCCAAGATGTTGGAGTCAGGTTTTATACCTACATTTCAACTATGCACTATGTAATGGAAGCCGCTGCCGAATTGGGTATTCCTGTTATTATTCTCGACCGTCCTAACCCTAATATTTCACATGTAGCAGGCCCAGTCCTAGATCTTGAGTTTCAATCTTTTGTGGGGATGCATCCAATTCCAGTATTACACGGTTTAACTGTTGGCGAACTGGCATTGATGATCAAGGGCGAACAGTGGATTGCCAACGCTGAGAGTTTATCGTTAACCGTCATACCAGTTACCGATTATCGTGCTGAAGATACTTATGAGCTTCCTATTCCACCAAGTCCAAATCTGCCCAATCCCCAATCGATACGGTATTATGCCTCTTTATGTCTATTTGAACCCACTTCCTTTAGTATAGGAAGAGGTACAGAACTGCCCTTTCAAATGGTTGGCCACCCTCGAATTAAATGGTCAGAAGACACGGTTACATTAACACCGAGATCCGATCCAAACGCAGCATCTTACCCAAAATGGCAAGACACTCCCATCAATGCAACTCGTATCTACCGGTCAAATCCATCCCTTCAAGGGTTTGATATAAGTTTGCTTGAGCATGCGTTTGCTTTAAGTCAGCTAAATAACGAGATGTTTTTTACCTCACCTGATTTTTTTGACAAGCTTGTAGGCAATTCCGAGTTGAGATTGGCTTTAGGTGAACCTAGCAAGATAGATCTCCTCAAACAACAATGGCATTTAGACATACAAGCCTACAAGGTCAAAGCGGAAAAATATTTTCTTTACCCAAGGTAAAAAAGGCCCACTAAAGGAGCCTAGTAACTTTCATCCCTCAGGTAGAGGATAATCAATTGACCGGTATTGTTCCGGTTGGCTTAATGCCTTGTGTTAAAAACTGACTCAACGTTTCAAATACAACGCTTTCGTAAGAGGTATCATCCACTCGATAATCATAAGTCACCATGGTAGCCATCGGCGTAAACTCGGCCGCCAAGCGTTGAACTAGGTAGGGAGCTCTCAGGCCAAGCAAAATTGTTTTTTGTGCAAGATGTGATTGATGTAATACTTGTCTAATATACTGTTCGATGTCTTGAGCGGTTGCTCGTAATGCTGTGCGTTGTCGCAGCGCCTTTACGTCTTCCATCCCACCCATTTCGACAAGTGACACAGCAGGCGAAAGCTCACCCAAAATAATATAATCGTAGCTTTCTAAAGCCTTCAAGGATGGTAAGGGCGAGCTCAATAGAGTGGAATGACACTCAATGTTCTCGACGCCTTGCTTAATCAAAGCAAGCAAAAGCCCTCTACAGCGTAATTCATCTGGCATGATAGCCAACACTCTATCCCGATTGGTAATGCTGACTGGTTGAGTACCCTCAAGTGCGGTAATACTGTTATACGCCAACTCCTTAGCCAACGCGTGATATTGATAGAGTAAATCGACGTTTGAAGTCGTTGCTAGATTGTGAGATGCATCAGTAAAAGACTGGAGTATCTTGACTTTCTGACTGGCAATACGACGCAAAGAAGCACGCCACATTGTGCTTTGCATCTCGTTACTTAATGCGGCTTGTGTTGAGCGAAACCATTGTTCAAATTCGATAATATCCTCAGGTGTCCGAATGGTAAAGGGCATTAATGCAATATCGCTGCCTGCAGCAAACGTATGAACCAATGCCTCTTGTGGCGAAAAGTAGTGAGTGATCCCCGCCATATCCAGTGCGTCAGTCACAACAATCCCATCAAAACCAAGTTCTTCACGCAAAATATCGTGCAGAATTTTACGTGACAAGGTCGCTGGGACAATCACAGAAGCACCATTTTTACCGCGCAATCTACTGTTATCTAAATTGGGGAATTGGATATGTGCGGTCATCACGAACGCTGGATGAGCATCTTTTATAACTTGAGCAAACGGCGCGATATCATGACTTAATACCTTTGGTAACTCGTGAGAAACGTTAGGTAATCCAGAGTGGCTGTCAACATTTGTATCACCATGACCAGGAAAATGTTTTACCGCACTCAATACCCCATTTTGCTGATATGCTCTGACCATACTGCTGCCTAGACTGGCGACCATTTTTGGATCGCTGGCAAAAGCTCTCACGTTTATTACTGGATTGTCAGGATTGCTGTTTACATCCAAGACAGGGGCAAAATTCACGTTTATACCATGTTGTTTCAATGCGCTAGCTTGAGCCTTTGCAACTTGTTTTGCGAATTTATCTGTACTTCGCGTATAAGTTGCCCCAATCGCCATATTGCCAGAAAAAGCCGGAAGTACGGCCTGAGGTAATCGCGCGACTCGTCCACCTTCTTGGTCAACAGCAATGAATAGTGGTGGAGCGTCAACGGCTGCCATAGAGTTTTGTAATTCGCGCGTTAAATTTTGTACTTGCGCAGATGAAACAATATTTTCTGCAAATAAAATAACACCGCCAATATTATACTGTTGTAATACACCACGTAATTCAGAAGGCAAGCTCGTAACGGGTTCCCTACACTCAATACTGGAACCTGACTGACAAAAATACCGAATATCCAGCATGATTTTTTGTCCGAGTTCACTGGTCGCGTTGGCAGAAAATAGACTTAAGGAAAACGATAATAAAAATACTTTGATAAAAACCCGGGTATGCCGAGTATGACAGTGCAATGAACGTTTATGTTGCCATTTCATTGATTGCATTTTCCTTATGAATAAAACTGGTACAATAACATCAATTCGATAGGGTAAACTAGGCTGTGCTATTTTTACACTACAAATATTTCTCGGCA
Source organism: Glaciecola sp. (assembly GCA_018623155.1). Lineage (GTDB taxonomy): Bacteria > Pseudomonadota > Gammaproteobacteria > Enterobacterales > Alteromonadaceae > Opacimonas. The sequence continues at coordinate 55,689 of JAAZVZ010000004.1, read as the reverse complement.
CAGATACCTTTATCGGTTCATGTAATAACACAGTTACCTTATGCGTTATTTGGTGGTATCTTGAATTTATCTCATTTTTGCTCAGCGTACGACTGATGGCATTAAGAATAATTAGGAATTGGCAATGAAAAAAATAATATTATGCCTGGCTTTGGTTTTTACCTTACCCGCTTCAGCTCAATCTCAGATGGCAATTGCCGCACCCGACAGCTATAGCTCAGATGTGGGTATGGACATAATGCAGCGCGGTGGCAATGCCATTGATGCTGCAATAGCTGTTCAGTTTGCTTTGGCCGTAACATTGCCTGAGGCTGGCAATATCGGAGGGGGCGGATTCATGCTCATTCATACCCCGCAAGGCGATGATTTTATAGATTATCGAGAAATGGCTCCGGCAAAAGCGCATCGGGACATGTATTTAGATGAAGATGGTAATCCTCAACGCCTACAAAGCTTATATGATAGTCTAGCATCTGGTGTTCCTGGCACAGTTGCCGGAATGTGGCTCGCTCATCAGCGTCATGGGTCAATGCCTTGGGCTGATTTAGTCGAGCCTGCAGTGCGTCTTGCCGAAGATGGTTTTGTCGTCCACCCCAAATTAGCACGCAATGTTGCACGTTTCATAGAACGCATGGAAAAGCGTAAGCTGGATTTGAATTTCCCCCAATATTTTGGTGCTGTTGAGGCGGGTAAAATCTTTGTTCAACCAGAGCTCGCACAAACGCTCAAGCGCATTCGTGATTTAGGACCTGATGGTTTTTATAAAGGTGAAACGGCCAAATTAATTGCTGATTTCATGAGCAATAACAATGGTTTAATTACTAAAGAAGACCTCGTTAATTATGTCGCAGTGGCGCGAGACCCCATTAAAACACAATGGCGTGATCACACTTTGTTAAGCGCCCCTCCACCTAGCTCAGGTGGTATTGCCGTCACACAATGGCTCAAAATGTATGATGTTCTCGCACCGCGAATCTATAATGACGAAGGTGACTCAACCCCTCTATATCCGCATAACTCTGCCTCTTACGTGCATTTACTTGCCGAAATAGGAAAGCGCGTATTTGCCGATCGAGCAGAATATTTAGGAGATCCTGATTTTTTTGATGTACCTGTCGCAGAGCTGATCAGTGATGAATACATTGCAATGCGCGCGAGTGGTGTTAAGCGAAAAGGGATTTCCGATACCGAGTCAATGCAACCAGGTTTACCCGAAAGCGAGGACACAACACACTTCTCGATCATCGATGCTCAAGGCAATGCGGTGTCAAATACCACAACGATCAACTTAAGTTTCGGAAGTGGCATTGTCGTGGAAGGCGCTGGCTTTTTATTAAATAACGAAATGGATGACTTTAGTGTTAAACCTGGAGTACCCAATTTTTTTGGTGCTGTTGGTGGTGAAGCCAACGCAATCGCTCCCAAAAAGCGCATGCTTTCCTCTATGACGCCCTCTATCGTATTGGACGCCGATAATGACGTAAAAGTTGTGACCGGCTCGCCTGGCGGTACGACGATCATTAGCTCAGTCTATCAGTCGATATTACATGTATTAGAATACAATATGCCTGCTCAAGAGGCCGTTGATGTGCCTCGTTTTCATCATCAATTATTACCCAAAGATGATATTCGTCATCACCAAGGAATGGCAAAAGAAACCATTAAAGCCCTAGAACAGATGGGGTATAACGTCAGAGAAAGTCGCTTTGGTGACATTCATTTGTTAGCCGTCACAGAACAGGGCATTGACGCCGCGTCAGAGACAAATGGGCGGGGTAAAGCGCAAGTAAAACTCATCCCACAATAAGATATGCGGGAATCAGTCTGAAAAAAAGTGGATAGTTATTCGTCGGTGGCGAATAACTGTTCCATATCAGCAAACGCTTTAAACTCCAAAGCATTGCCAAATGGATCGGTGAAGAACATGGTATGTTGCTCACCTATTTGCCCGGCGAACCGAGTGTAAGGTTCGAGTACAAACTTCACCTTATGCTCTACCTTTTGGCGCAGAGCATGCCATTGCTGTACGGTAAGCACTACGCCAAAATGCGGCACAGGCACTGCGTGACTATCCACATTATTATACTGGGGCGGCGTTGGCATCTGAGCGACGCAATGCGTGACGAGTTGATGCCCGAAAAAGTTCCAGTCAATCCACTGCTCGCTGCTTCGCCCCATCTTGCATCCGAGAAGCTCACCATAAAATTGGCGAGCTTGCTCCAAGTTGGTAACGGGTATTGCAAGGTGAAATGGCTGAACCATAAAAGGTTATACTACCAAACGAACATTATGCGTCGTAAGGATCGCGCAGAACGATCGTTTCAATGCGATCAGGGCCCGTTGATACGATATCAATTGGCACTTCGCACAACTCTTCTAAACGCTTGATATAATTACGAGCTGCTTGGGGTAATTCATCAAACACCTTCACACCAAATGTGTTCTCTGACCAACCAGGCATTTCTTCATAAACCGGTTCGATCAAATCATAACCGTCTGCCGCCATGGGTGGTACATTGGAAATGTTGCCGTCTTTGTCTTTGTAGCCCACACAAATTGAAAGAGTCTCAAGACCATCTAAAACATCCAGCTTAGTTAAACATAAGCCTGTGATCGAATTAATTTGAACCGCGCGGCGCATGACAACTGCATCGAACCAACCGGTACGACGCTTACGCCCAGTTGTTGCACCAAACTCATGGCCTTTAACCCCTAAGTGCTGACCGACATCACAATCTAATTCAGTTGGGAATGGACCAGAACCAACACGCGTGGTGTATGCTTTGACAATACCCAACACGTAATCCAAATTAAGTGGACCAAAACCCGCACCAGTCGCAACACCACCAACCGTAGTATTGGACGAGGTAACATATGGATAGGTGCCGTGGTCAATATCAAGTAACGTGCCTTGAGCACCTTCAAACATGATCTCTAAACCTTGTTTATTTGCGTTATCTAACAACTCGGTTACGTCGACAATCATTGGCTTGAGAACCTTAGCAAACTCCATTGCTTGGGCGTACACAGTATCAAAATCGACTGGATCAACTTTGTAATATTCAGTCAGCATAAAATTGTGATACGTTAGGATCTCTTTAAGTTTGACAGCAAAATCTTCCGCATTAAACAGATCACCCACTCGCAAACCTCGGCGAGAGACTTTATCTTCATAAGCTGGACCGATTCCACGACCTGTCGTACCGATCGCTTTTGCGCCTCGTGCAATCTCGCGCGCTTGGTCTAAAGCGATGTGATATGGCAAAATAAGAGGACAAGCTTCAGAGATCTTCAGACGTTGAGCAACTGGTACGCCACGTTCGTTAAGCATCTGCATCTCAGTTAATAACGCTTCAGGGCTGAGTACTACACCATTACCAATTACACAGGTAACGTTATCGCGCAAGATACCGGATGGGATCAAATGCAAAACGGTTTTCTCACCGTCGATCACCAAGGTATGACCTGCATTGTGGCCACCTTGATAACGCACAACATAAGTTGCACGCTCTGTTAATAAATCAACGATTTTACCTTTACCCTCATCACCCCATTGGGTTCCGAGCACGACGACGTTCTTTGCCATAACTCAATACTGTTTACTGTGTGTAAAAAAATAGGCGTGGATTTTACCACATTCAGGGTAAAATTCACGCGTAAGTTGAATAGAATGTTATGCCTTTTTGGTCTAATACAGTAAGCTATATATTTTACGGCGATACTCTGACTTTAACGGCTCTCCGTCAGGCAAAGCGTTTACCATATCTAAAAAAGTTTTCTTAGCGTCACCAAAATTCATATCGCGTTGGACAACACTAAACAGTAAAGCTAATGCTTCAGCTGATTGATGGGCAGAATGCAGCTGAACAGCCAGATCAATCTTAAGTTGTAAATCATCCGGTGACGCCTCAACCGCTGCTTGTAACGCTTTAATTTCTGGAGATTCCGCAGCTTGTTCAGCAAGTTCTATCTTACCCTGTAAAACTTGATAATAATTATCTTGATCGACTAAACCAATATTTTCCAAAAGATGCTTAGCAGATTCAATCTGTCCGGTTTCGATACAACAATCCGCATACACAAACCGCGCTTGTACATTCTCGCCGTTTAATTCAAATGCTTGCTTCGCTAACGGCAAGGCTTGGCTGTAGTCTGCCTCATGCACTAACTCAGCCACCTTTTGTAATAACTCATCCTCAGGCTTAGGCAAATGCTTTTCCAGTAATGCTTGAATACCGGCTTCATCTGACATTCCAGCAAAGCCATCAACAGGTTGGCCATCTTTCACTAACATCACTGTAGGTAAACTTTGGATCCCAAATTGCATTGCAATTTGCTGTTCGCTTTGGCAGTTGATTTGGGCATACACCAAATGTGACTCGTAACCTTGCACCGCAGTAGCTAAAAGCTGAGTCATTTGCACACAAGCTTGGTTTTCAGGCATGTAAAATTGCAACAATATCCATTTTTCTTTACTGTCTTCTAAAATGACTTGTTGAAAATTTTCCAGAGTGATGGCCAAAGGGGTTTGCATAAATAAAATCCTAATTTTTTCTTGTTATATTGGTTGGGGCAAAGTTATAAAACTCAAGCCTTGGCACTCTGTTATAGTATTGCTAATATGCAATAAAACAATAATATTAGTAAATTATGACTGAAAAAACGTTCTCCAGTTTCAAAGAATTCTATCCTTACTATCTTGCTGAACACCGCAATCCGCAATGTCGTCTATTGCATTTTATTGGTTCGACAGGCGTCATAATGTTGTTGATATATGTGTTGATTACACAACAATGGATGTATGCGTGGGGCTTACCCATTTGTGGTTATGGCTGTGCTTGGCTTGGTCACTTCATTTTTGAAAAAAATAAGCCGGCGACTTTTAAACATCCTTGGTATAGTTTGTTGGGTGATTGGGTCATGTATGGTCAAATTTTAAAAGGTAAATTATCGGTCTTCCGCTAATGCTCTCTTACGCACAATATAAGCGATTTCTTCCCATTCGCTTAGCTTGATAAAGGTTCTTGTCCGCTTCCTCTAAGAATTGTCTATTCACGGTATGTTGAATCGGAGTCGTTGAAGCAACGCCGATACTGACCGTTAAGTGACTTTGAATATCTGGATGCTCATGTCGAATACTCAGGTTTTGAATATTTTCCCTTACCTTTTCGGCAACCAAAATCGTCTCATTAACTGTCGAATCGGGCAAAATAATCACGAACTCTTCCCCTCCGTAGCGTGCCACGAAATCCATGGGGCGGTGCAGTGAATGTTTAATAGTCTTAGCAACAAGTTGCAAACATCTATCGCCAGCAGTATGACCATAATGATCGTTGTATTGTTTAAAAAAATCGATGTCCAATAGAGCAATCGCTATTTCGCGGGACTTGCGTTGTGCCACTGACCAGACCTTATTAAGCTCTTCTTCAAAATGACGCCGATTGGGTAATGCAGTCAAACTATCTAACTTAGCTAATTTAGCTAGCTGGTCGGTTTTGTGTTTCAATAACAATTGATTATTTACTCGAGCGCGAATGAGAGCTGGAGAAAACGGTTTGCGAATATAGTCAATCGCACCAAGTTCAAGCCCATGTAACTCATCAAGGTCCGTATCAAGTGAGGTTATAAAAACGATAGGGATATGTCGTGTGATGGAATAGCTCTTAAGCAACTTACACACTTCATAACCAGATATGTCAGGCAACCCAATGTCGAGCAAAATCAAATCTGGAATAATCTCTTGAGCAACTTCCACCCCCTTTAATCCAGATGTAGCAATTCTTACACAGTTTGTTTTTACTAAAGCATTTGCAATGATTTGTACATTAACCGGATCATCATCCACGATTAAAATATCACTTACTATCGCCATAATCGAAAATTTTTTAGTTAGCAATACGTTAGAGTGTAGACCGGTGCTTCGAAAATGCCACAACTTACAACTTATAAGGAATTTTCTGCGAACTCTGCTAGTCGACTTCTTACAACACCATCTAACATTATCGTAGAGGAACCTGAAAAATGTTTAAATTTTTCGACCAAGTAGGTCAATCCGGATGTCACTGCTGATAAATAATTACTGTCTATTTGAGCTAGGTTACCCCCGACGATCAATTTTGTTCCTTCCCCGCAACGCGTAATGATCGTCTTAAGTTGTGACGCGGTAAGATTTTGTGATTCATCGAGAATAACAATCGCATTTTGAATACTTCTACCGCGCATAAAATTAACGGATTTAAACTGAATATTCGCTTTTTCCATAATATAGGATAGCGAACCCGATGTATTGACATCTTGATGATGTAAAGCTTCCAATGAATCTGTTATGGCAGATAGCCAAGGTGCCATTTTTTCTTCTTCAGTGCCCGGTAAGAAACCAATTGATTCAGCAATTTCTGGGGTAGAACGAGTCACGATAATTTTATCGTACATGTTCTTCTCAACCACCATCTCAAGTGCTGCGGCCAATGCCAAAACAGTTTTCCCAGAACCAGCTGGTCCGGTCAAAATGACCAAATCGATATGTGGATCCAATAATGCGTGTAACGCCATAGCTTGTGGCATATTTTTTGGCTGAATTCCCCATGCTTGACGAGACATCAAACGCTCAACACCCAAATCAAGTAGTTCTGCATGGGTATCATCGAATGACTCTACAACACCACAAAACTCACTGGCTTCATCAACGATAAACGCATTAATATACAGCTCAGGAAGTTGATTCAGAGCAATACGGTGAATCGTATCGCGACCTTCGGTATGACTCTCAACGTCGCTCACAGTATCCCAAAAGCGCCCATTCACTTTGATATAGCCTTTGGATAAATACTTAATATCATCAATCAATTGGTCTGTACGGTAATCCTCGACATACTTCATCCCTGCACCTTTGGCTTTCAGACGCATATTAATGTCTTTAGTAACCAGGATAACTTCGCGTTGAGGATGGGTGGTTTGCATGTCTAAAGCAACATTAATGATACGGTTATCATTTTCATTACTGGTAAATACTTGTTTGTTCACTTCCATCAATAGATCAGTATAAATTGAAAGATGGCCAGTGGGTCCGTGCTCTTTAGAACCCTGTCCTGCCAAGCTAACACCTGCAGTCATTTGCTCAGGGGCAGCATCTGCCAAAATATTCTCCATTGCACGAATCGCTACCCGTGCATCTCTGGCAACATCTTTTTTACTGTCTTTGATGTGGTCAAGTTCTTCTAAAACCGTCATCGGAATCATGACGTCATGTTCTTGGAAAGATAAAAATGCGAGTGGTTCGTGCAGTAAGATATTAGTGTCTAATACATAAATCTTTGTAGCGTCTTTTGACATCCGTGACTCCTCAACTTAGATTCACATTCAACACTACTGCAAGTTTGACCAAAACGCACGTTTTTTTGTGAAGGTATACGTTCAATGTCATAATATGCACATCAAAAAGATTTGGTTTTGAAATATGTATGTGATTGGACAACGTTGGCTAAATAGTCAGCAACCCGAGCTAGGATTAGGCTTAGTCACCGAAGTACAAGGGCGCCAAGTAGCTTTGTATTTTCCATTGGTTGATATCGACGCGCGCTATGCCAGCGAGTCAGCCCCACTATTGCGTTTCACATTAAATGCAGGAGAGCACGCTCAAGATATCAATAACAACTCATTTGAAGTGATCAGCGCATATGAAGACAACGCGCTAATGAGCTACGAAGTGGAATATGAAAATGGTACTCGTACCAGCATTTTTGAAACCCAGCTTGCGCATCACCTCCAAATCAACCAACCTGAAAAGCGTTTATTTAATGGCCAAATAAACCATACAGCCTGGTTTGATGTGCGCCATCATACCTATCAAGTACAATATCAACACAATACTCATGCTGGAATTGGACTCTTAGGAGCAAGGATGACGCCCCTTGAGCACCAAGTGAATATTGTGCAGCAAATTGGCCAAAGGTTCGCTCCTCGAGTGTTGCTTGCCGATGAAGTAGGCTTAGGTAAAACCATCGAAGCAGCAATGATTTTACATAAACAGATCTTGCTCGGTCGCTGTCAAAGAGCGTTGATCATCGTCCCTGAATCACTGCAACACCAATGGCTTGTTGAACTTCATCGCCGTATCAATATGATGTTTTCTTTATTTGATGAAGAGCGTTTAGAAGCCTTAAGTGATGAAAGCGACAACCCATGGCTGAGTGCGCAATGGGTCATAACAAGCGTCAGTACTTTGCAAGCAAAGCCAGAAGCTCTTCAACAACTTTGCGAAACTCAATGGGACTGTTTAATTGTGGATGAAGCTCATCACCTTACTGAACAAGGTCCACACAATAGTGAATACGAGGCCATCGCAACCTTATGTCAACATATTCCAAGTGTTTTACTGCTTACCGCAACGCCAGACCAACAAGGTAGTGACGCTCATTTTGCACAGCTACAATTACTTGATCCGAACCGTTTCACCAGTGCAGAACTGTTTCATAACGAACAGGCAAGCTACCAAGAGCTTGCGGATCTCAGTGATGCTCTGCTGACTTCTGTGCAATTGGATCAAGATTTAATTACCCGCTGCCATGAATTTTTACCCGAGCTCAGTATTTCAGAAATCGCTGACAAACATGTCCCTGAATTAATTCAAGAACTCATCGACCGCCATGGTACAGGTCGGCTTTTTTATCGCAATACCCGCAAAGCCATTGGCCACGCCAACACTCGACACGTATTGGCACAACCATTGGATGGTCCACCAAATTACACCACAATTAGAGAACGAGTGATTGCGCACATACATGAGGATCCCGATTGGATCGATGATTGGCTGAACCAAGACCCAAAAGTAAATTGGCTTTTAGAGTTTTTGAATCAAGCTCGTGGGAAAACGCTTCTCATATGTCGCAAGGCGCGTACTGTCCTAGAATTAGCGGAGCACATCCGAGTAAAAACAGGCATTTCATTACCTGTATTTCATGAACAAATGAGTATCAGTGAACGAGACCGTGCCGCACACTTTTTTGCCGATGAAGAGGATGGTGCGCCACTTCTGCTGTGTTCTGAGATTGGTTCAGAAGGGAGAAACTTCCAATTCTGTCAGCAACTTATATTATTTGATCTCCCTTTAAACCCTGATTTATTGGAGCAAAGGATTGGGCGTTTGGATCGCATTGGACAAACTAGCCAAATTGATATAATTGTGCCATACCACCGCAACGGCCCTCAAGAACGCCTATATCAATTCTTTAATGAAGGCCTAAATGCATTTGCACAAACCTGTACCGTTGGTAATGAAGTCTTAACCGAATTAGGACAACCCCTAGTTAAACTGATACAAGATGCCGACTTTGCTTCCGAGTTACCCAATATCACAGCGCTAACCGAAAGCTTAGTCAATGCACAGGAAGAAGGCAGAAATAAGTTACTTGAACTCAATGCTCGAGGGTTTGACCAACACGCAGAACTGATATCAGCCTTAGACGATGAGACTGCTGGTAATGAGATCTATCAATTTTTACACTCTATGACTGATGTGGTTGGGTTTAAATTGCTCATTAATGATCATGTAAGCTACATCATACAACCGACAGAAGATTTGTTATATCCGTTACAAACACTCCCTGACGAGGGTATGACAGTGACGTTTTCGAGACGAGTAGCGACTGCCAGAGAAGATTATCATTTTATCAGTTTTGAACATCCGTTCGTTCGTGAATTAATGTCCACTATATTGAGTGATAACACTGGTAAAGCGAGTATCGGGTTATTTTCCGATAGTAGCAAGCCGGTTGGGGCATTTATCGTGCAATGTCAATACGTGATCCAAGCGGCTACCCAGGCTGAACACAATCCATATTTAACCCCGCAAAGCTTCATTGTGAGCTGTGATCATGACAATCAAATTACCAATGTGCAAATTGAATCGATATATAGAGTCAAAAAAGTCGTCGCAGCAAAATTAATTACTGCCCTCGCAACACAAATAAAACAAGCCATAAAGCATTGCGATGCTCATGCATCAGTGGAAGTGACAAACATAAAAGATAACGCGGTACAGCAAGTACAATCTACACTTGGTGCAGAACTTGAGCGTTTGTACTATTTGCAGCAGATCAATCCAGCTATTAGACCTGAGGAAATTAACGCACTGAACGCACAATTACAGCAAGCCTGCTTACAAATCGAAGGTGCACCAATCAATCTCGATGCCATACGCGTCTTAGTGAACAACCCACAATAATACGTTTGATGTAATGACTTTTTTTAACTACCAACCACCGCTGGAGCCTTATCTAAAGATCATCTATCGCGACGATGATATTTTGGTTGTCGATAAACCTGCATGGATTTTGTCGGTTCGGGGTCGTGGAAAGGCACATCAAGACAGTATACAAAAACGTGTTAATACTGTTTTTCCAACAGCTTATATTGTTCATCGCTTGGACATGGCGACATCTGGATTAATGGTATTGGCAATGCACAAAGAGGCGAGTGCCAATTTGGGCAAACAATTTGCAGATAGACGAACCCATAAAATCTATTACGCACGTGTTTTGGGACATCCACGAGACAATGAAGGGAACTGTGATGCTCCCCTAATCGTTGATTGGCCGAATCGCCCTAAGCAAAAAGTCTGTTATGAAACTGGAAAACCTTCACTTACTCAATTCCGCGTCATTAGCCGCGATAACAAAACGAGCTTAGTAAAGTTGGAGCCGAAAACTGGCCGTTCGCACCAATTAAGAGTCCACATGCTCAGCTTAGGACATCCAATCTTGGGTGATAGACTGTACTCAACTGAAGCAAGCCGAGTCGGTATTGAAAGATTACATCTTCATGCAAGTGAATTGGGGCTGTTTCATCCCACAACAAATAAGTGGATTGAGTTTACCTCTGAGCACCCATTTGCCAATGAAACCGAACAAGTAAACTCACTCATATGGTAATGAGTCTATTGCAATACAACTTCCAATAATCGCCCATTTACCTCATCTGTGACCACAAAAATCCGCTCGTTGTGAACGACCACATCGCGAATGCGAGCATCAAGCTCTTTTAGTAACTCATACTCGGCAACCACTTTTCCATCTTTTAACTGAGCGTAATTAAGGTAACGAAACTTCAAAGAGCCCATCAGTAAATCCCCTTTAAAAAAAGCCATTCCACTAGGTGCAATAGATGGGACATAATAATGTAAGGGCTGAGCTAAACCTTCTTGTGCCGTTTTGTCTGTAATGGGCGTTCCGTTATAATTGACCCCGTAGGTAATGGTAGGCCAACCGTAATTGGTACCTGCTTGCAGTACATTGATTTCATCTCCGCCTTTAGGGCCATGTTCATGCGCCCACATTTGAGCGGATTCACTATGCCAAGCCAATCCTTGTACGTTACGGTGACCAACTGAAAAAACTTCAGGTACAGATGACTCTAAATAAGGATTTTGAGGATGTGGTTGACCATTCTTGGTAACACGTAAAACCTTGCCATAGTGGTTATCCAAATCTTGAGTTTTGTCCATACCCACCCAGCGGTCTCCTAAACCAACAAATAATGAATTATCTGCAGCAAAAGCCAAACGACAACCAAAATGAAAACCCGACTTATCTTTTGGTTGAGCAATCACAATCGGGGTAACATTGTGCCATTGTGTCCCTTTTAATTGTCCCTTGTGCACTTCTGATGATGTCGCTCCCGATTCATCAGCGACCACTAAGCAAGCATAAAATGTTTGGTTTTGCGCAAAATCTGGATCCAAAGCAATGCCCAAAGCACCACCTTGTCGTTCCGCGGTGATATGTGGCACACCAGACAAGCGTGTTTTGTTACCATTTGGTTCAATCAAAGTAATATAACCTGGACGTTCTGTAACCAAAAAGCGTCCATCAGGCAGTGCCGCAATGCCCCAAGGGTGCTCCAATCCATCAGTGATCATCTGGGTCGACACTTGTGGCGTAGCAATCGCCATACCACTGAGAAATAAAGATAAAATTAAAATGAGTCGCATCATCTACATGTCCTAATTAATATTCTTATTATTATACGTACTTAAGAAAGACTGAGTTTATAGTTTTACCACAGGTACTGAGATGCTTTGTGGGGGCTGTTTTGCAAATTCAAAAGTCAAATCAATCGTTTTCCCTTCGTTTAGCTCTGTTGCTAATCCCATAAACATAATGTGTTTACCACCAGGACGAAGCTGTAATTGAGTTTTCGCAGGAATCGTGACGCCATTGTCTAACTGAAACATCTGCATCATGTCGCCGTTCATCCGCATATCGTGAATCTCAACACTCATCGCCACATCTTCAGAAACAGACACCGAAATTAAGTGTGCATCAACCGCAAAATTATTGTTGATAGTGATATAAGCTGCCCCTGTCGTAGCGCCAGCAAATGCGGCTCGGATCCGCGCATCGGCAAACGTAATTCCCTCTGGTAATGAAGACATATCGACGGGTATTGCTGGTTGCTCGGAATGGCCGTGAGAGGTGTGATGTGTATGTGAATCAGCTTCTTTATGGGGAGTACAAGCTATTGTTATGCCAAAAACAAAGAACACTACTGAGAGACGGAATAATTGAGACATAAAGTTTTCCTTATTTAAGGTTGATTCGTCTAGCGCAACGGCACATAAACTACTTAGATAATAATAATTCAGCTTGTGGCCCGAGTTCTGGAAAATATTCCACAGGAAACTGGCTGTTTAAGCCTAGTAATTTTTGTCCTAGCTCAGCATAAGAATCTGCATTGACATTAATATGTCCCATTTTACGCTTTGCTCTTACTGCTTTGCCATACCAATGTACATGCGTGTCACTCATTTGCAGTGGCGCATCGCCCAATTCATCACAGCCAATAATATTGACCATTGCACTCACCGTTCTAGGGTGTGTTGAACCGAGTGGTAAATTACATACTGCACGTAAGTGATTTTCAAACTGACAGGTATGTGCACCGTGCATCGACCAATGACCTGAGTTGTGTACTCGCGGTGCCAACTCATTCACTAATAGAGTATCTCCCTCTTGAAACAACTCAACTGCCAACACACCAATATAATCAAGTTCATTTGCGATTTTAGTAAAAATGGTCAACGCTTGATTCGCCAACTCATCAGTGTAATCAGGTGCTGGAGCAACAGACAAATGAAGCTGTCCTTCGTAATGCGTATTTTCAGATAGAGGATATACAACCACCTCTCCAGAGCCGTTGCGTGCTCCTATCAAGGAAAGTTCACGGGAAAAATCTGACATCCTCTCTGCAACAATTGGCACAGTTTGTAAATCAAGTTCAACAAATTGGCGAACAAGCTCAGGGATGTCCGATGCAGATTTAGCTCGCCATTGACCGTACCCATCGTACCCATCGCGAGAGGCTTTAAAAATAATGCGCTCACCCAAGCGAGAGGTAATGCCTTCTAACTGTTTAACATCAGTAATTACTTCATAGGTACAATTAGCAATCTCTAATTTGTCTAGTAAGGCTTTTTCTCTGACACGGTCAGCACCAATCAAAATTGCAGGCATATTGGGCGCGAGTTTACCCGAAGCACTAGCTTGCGCTAACAAGTCTTCAGGTACATGTTCAAACTCAACCGTCAATACATCAGCCGCAGCGATACTCTGCTCTAAATCGTTATTTAAGACAGCTTTACTAATTGGATGAACAACGGCCTTAGTACTCACATCAACGGCTTTTACTTCAATGGATAAGGGTGCGCCAGCAAGGTACATCATCCGCGCTAATTGACCCGAGCCATATACTAGAACTTGCATTGTATTATAACTCCAGCTGCCCGTTGGCTAGAACTGTTTCAGTTTGTTTGTGTCTGAATTCAATAATTGCTTGTCTAACTGTTGTGTTATTCAGAGCAATGACTTGGGCCGCTAATAAACCCGCATTGGCAGCCCCCGCTTCGCCAATGGCAAGTGTTCCGACCGCAACGCCCTTTGGCATTTGTACGATAGAAAGTAAAGAATCGACGCCATTAAGTTGGCTTGAACGAACCGGACATCCGAAAACCGGAAGATGCGTGTGAGCTGCAATCATACCTGGCAAATGTGCTGCACCACCTGCGCCTGCTATGATGACTTGATAACCTTCGTCTTCAGCAGTTTTAGCAAACTCAGTTAATAATTCAGGAGTGCGATGTGCAGATACTACTTGTGCTTTGTAAGTTACACCAAAGGATTCAAGCATTTCTGCTGCTTTCTGCATGGTGGGCCAATCTGAGGTAGAGCCCATAACAATAGCAACTTGTGCCATATCTTATCTCTTATTGAGTTACCACTGCACTAAACAATGGCAAAGTTGAAAAGCACGATATTTTATCAAGAATACATCCTGAAATGAAATTTTTGTCACGAAAAACCCACATTAAATAAAAAAAAGTGGGCTGTTTAAGAAATATACTATTTACATTTATGATAGTTGCCATAATAATTGATTATATGAATACTGTAACATTTAGACTACTTGAGGTGTTTAAGTGTGTTGTAGAGACCGGATCCATCACTGCCGCCTCACACGCACTGTCATTATCGCAACCAACTGTTTCTCTGCAGTTAAAGAAGTTGAGCGAAATTTATGACATCACATTGCTCGAGACTCACCATGGTTCAATCGCACTGACTGACGCAGGCCGTGCGGTGTATGAATGCGCGACTTCCGTTATGGAGTCCCAGCGCAGTCTACAAAACCATATACATGCCTTAAAAGGACAGAAAGCTGGCACCTTTAAGATTGCCGTCGTTTCAACCGCCAAATATATCGTTCCACAAATTTTAAAAACATTTTGTAAAGAATACCCCGATATTTATGTCCAAGTTAAAGTGGGTAATTCGTCTCAGATAGAAGCTCGAATGGCCGAACAGCAAGATGACTTATACATTGTTGGAAACGTTCCAGACGACTTGGAAATTGAAGTTACTCCCTTTATGCAAAACCCTCTCAAAGTTGTTGCGCCCCTCGATTATAGTGGGCCAAATCACTGTCACCTGTCTGCTTTAGTGGAACAAACCTTCTTATTACGCGAAGAAGGTTCTAATACTTTTAACCTATTCAATCGTTACTGCGAGCAAAATAATATTTTATTAAAGGACGTTTTGATTATTGAAAGCAACGAAGCAATACAGCTTGCAGTCCACTCTGGTATTGGCGTTTCGGTTTTATCGGAACATACGCTTGTACAAACTGACAAACATCGAGTGCAGGAACTCAATATTATAGATTTCCCACTGGTGAGTCAGTGGTATGCTGTCTCTGTTGTCAGTCGACCATCAAATGGTGTGTTAAGTGCATTCAAATCACATTTACAAATTGTTGGTCAACAACAAATAACTCAAGCTTAATTTATTCTATGCAAACAAAAACCCCCTCAATATGAGGGGGTTTTATTTACAAGTGTTTCAAAAATGATTAACTCTTTTGACGTTTCATCGCTTCAAAAAACTCATCATTAGTTTTCGTCATCGCCAAACGACCAATCAAAAACTCCATAGCATCTATTTCTGTCATTTCGTGAACGATTTTCCGCAAAATCCACATTTTTTGTAGTTCTTCTTGAGAAGTGAGTAGCTCTTCACGACGCGTACCAGAGCGGTTAAAGTCAATTGCAGGGAATACTCGCTTCTCAGCAATTTTCCGATTTAAATGCAATTCCATGTTGCCCGTTCCTTTGAACTCTTCATAAATCACTTCGTCCATCTTAGAGCCAGTGTCAATCAAAGCAGTAGCAATAATCGTCAAACTACCACCCTCTTCGACGTTACGAGCGGCACCGAAAAATCGTTTTGGTTTATGTAGTGCGTTAGCATCTACACCACCAGTCAAAACCTTGCCTGATGATGGAATCACCGTGTTGTATGCACGTGCCAATCGAGTAATGGAATCCAACAAAATCACAACGTCTTTTTTGTGCTCAACTAAGCGCTTTGCTTTCTCAATAACCATTTCAGCGACTTGTACGTGGCGGTTGGCAGGCTCATCAAATGTTGATGCCACTACCTCACCTTGGACCAGGCGCTGCATTTCGGTCACTTCTTCTGGACGTTCATCAATCAATAATACCATCAATGTACATTCCGGATGATTCGCCGCAATGGATTGTGCAATATTTTGAAGTAATAGCGTTTTACCAGCTTTAGGCGGGGCAACGATCAAACCACGCTGACCTTTCCCAGTTGGGGAAGCAAGGTCTAGAACCCGCGCAGTGATATCCTCGGTACTGCCATTGCCGCGTTCCATAGTCAAACGCTCATTCGCATGCAACGGGGTTAAGTTCTCGAATAAAATTTTATTACGTGAATTTTCAGGCTTGTCGTGATTGACTTCACGAATTTTAAGCAATGCAAAGTAACGCTCACTGTCTTTAGGTGGGCGTATTTTTCCTGAGATAGTATCGCCAGTACGAAGGTTAAAACGTCGAATTTGACTGGGTGAAACATATATGTCATCAGGACCAGCTAAGTATGATGAATCAGCCGATCGCAAAAACCCAAAGCCATCTTGTAAAATTTCAAGCACACCGTCACCAAAAATATCTTCACCACTTTTGGCATGTGTCTTTAGAATCGAAAAAATGATGTCTTGTTTGCGGGCTCGCGCCATATTTTCAATGCCCATTTCTTCGGCTAGGGCAACGAGTGTACTAATTGGTTTATTTTTTAATTCGGTAAGATTCATAGTTGAATATGTCTACAAGTAGGTTGTTGGTTGTTGCGTGAATGCATCTATGGTTAAGAACTGGGAATAGCACAGTACAGGCTTTGAAGGATGTGACTGTGGAACTCTTGCTTGAGTTATATCTTAAATTAACACTTAATTTACTTCTGCACAAGTATTTTGTAGCACAAAAACAAAACCCCTCGATAAACGAGGGGATTTAATAAAAGCATATAGTGCTTACACTTAAATGTGTTCGGCAAGAAACTCTTCTAATTGAGTTTTAGACAACGCGCCAACCTTTGTGCCAGCAACGCTTCCGTCTTTGAACAACAACAGCGTTGGGATACCACGAATGCCGTATTTAGGTGGCGTTTCGCTGTTTTCATCCACATTGAGTTTTGCAACCGTGACTTTACCGTCGTAACTTTCAGCAATTTCAGATAAAATAGGGGCAATCATTTTACATGGGCCGCACCATTCAGCCCAAAAATCAACTAGGACTGGGCCTTCAGCATTAATAACATCTGCTTCGAACTTATCATCAGACAATGTGATAATTTTGTCGCTCATTCTTTTCTCCAATGTAGATGAACCGTAAATTGTTCACCATAGTTTTATAAGAATCTGATTATAATGCAAGGTCAAAAACATAATAAATTATGCAGAAAACTCACTTAACAGATACTCGATTTCAAGATTTACCGATCAATATTAAGGTACAAACTGCTTTAAATAAAGCAAATTTTGAACACTGCACGCCGATCCAAGCAATGGCACTGCCACCTTTATTATCAAGCAATGACGTCGCAGGACAAGCTCAGACTGGTACGGGTAAGACCATTGCATTCCTAGTCGCTACGTACCATAAGTTGCTCGAAAAAGAAACAAACCATGGCAAGCCTCGAGCCATTATCATGGCGCCAACCCGAGAATTGGCTGTGCAGATACACAACGACGCTAAATTACTCAGCGAAGAGACTAACCTTACATGTGGTTTGATATATGGTGGCGAAGGCTATGAAAATCAACGCCAGCAATTACAAAATGGTGTGGATATCATTATTGGTACGACGGGGCGAATCATAGACTTCTACAAGCAGGGTGCATTCAGTTTAGAACAAATCGAAGTAGCCGTACTTGACGAAGCGGATCGCATGTTTGATTTAGGATTTATTAAAGACATCCGCTATCTATTCCGTCGCATGCCAAAACCGACGGAACGATTGAGTATGCTATTTTCAGCCACTTTAAGCTTTCGTGTTCAGGAACTCGCTTATGAACATATGAATACCCCCACTCATGTCGAAGTTGCGCCAGAACAAAAAACCGGTGAACGTATTCAAGAAGAATTATTCTATCCCTCAGGACAAGATAAGATGCGTTTGCTTTTGACTTTGATCGAAGATGAATGGCCCGATCGTGCAGTTGTCTTTGCCAATACGAAACACGAATGTGAGAACGTGACAGCTTGGCTCAATGCCGATGGACATAGAGTGGGCTTGCTCAGTGGTGATGTGCCACAGAAAAAACGTCTACAAATACTGCAACAGTTTACTCAAGGCCATTTAGATTTTTTGGTGGCGACCGATGTAGCAGCTCGTGGTCTGCACATTGACAAAGTCTCACATGTTTTTAATTATGATTTACCAGATGATGCTGAAGATTATGTACATCGCATTGGTCGAACTGGCCGTGCCGGAGAAACTGGCCACGCCATCAGTTTTGCGTGTGAAAAATACGCCTTGAATTTACCCGCTATTGAGGAGTATATTGAGCATCAAATACCAGTCAGTGAATATGATTCTGAGCTGTTATTAACGGATATAAAGGTACCTAAACCAACGACAAGGAAACGTCATGGGAAACCCAATCAGCGCAGCAAGCCTAGACCTAAAAGATAATCCTAAAAAAACAAATAAAAAGATTATGCGACATCAAGATTTAACAACACTTCAACCGCAAGGCGAGTACTTCGCAGCGGTTGATATGGGGTCGAATAGCTTCCATTTAGTCGTGGTGCATGTCGTCAATGGCAATGTGCAAGTAGTGTCCAAAGTAAAGCAAAAAGTACAGCTTGCAGCGGGGTTAGATGCGCATAATATTTTATCTAAAGACGCAATGCAGCGTGGCTGGGACTGTTTGCATACGTTTGCTGACCGCTTAAAGGATATTCCTGCATCCAATATCAAAGTCGTGGCCACTGCGACCTTGCGTTTAGCCGGTAATGCACAACAGTTTGTCCTGCAAGCAGAACAGATCTTAGAGCATAAAATCACAATCATTTCTGGCCTGGAAGAAGCTGAAGAAATCTACCGTGGCGTTGCATTTACCTCGGCGACAAAAGGCAATACCCTCGTTATCGATATCGGTGGAGCCAGTACGGAAGTTGTTTTGGGGCGTGATGCAATACCCATACACCTTCACAGCTTTGACATGGGCTGTGTAACCTTTACCGAGCAGTTCTTTCCCAATGGCACAATCAGTGAAGATGCCTTTGCTCAAGCCATTGAGTCTGCCAAGAAGATGATTTTACCTCACCTTGCCCCGTTCAAATGTTTTGATTTGGATTTGTGTTTAGGGGCATCTGGCACACCTCAAGCCATCATTGAAATATTACAGGAACAAGGTAATAAAGACGCAATTCGTTTGAATTACCTGCACGAACTGCGTCGACAATGCACCCTTTATAACAACCTTCAAGAGCTGAAAATTATTGGCCTAGCCGAATCAAGACAGGCTATTTTCCCGAGTGGATTAGCAATTTTAATCGCCCTTTTTGAAAGCTTTGATATTGATTCAATGAATCTTGCTGGTGGCGCTCTTCGCGAAGGTTTGATTTATGGCATGATCGATGACCAGCCTCTAGATGACCGACGTAATCAGACCATTACGCGTTGCATTAAACAATTCCACATTCAACCGTTGCAAGCCCAACAAGTGGCCCATACCGCCCTCAGTCTGTATCAACAGTTTTGCGAGCAAAGTCAGATATGTTCTCTTGATAGTCGTACTTTATTACATACCGCCGCGATGTTACATGAAATAGGCATGCATATCGGCTACAAGAACCAGCATGCCCATGCTCAATATATTCTAATGCATCATGATTTAGCAGGATTTACAAAATTGCAAAAAGAGTGCATTGCGGCCATTGTAGGCAACCACAAAGGGGACATCACCGTTAGTTGTAGCGAAGGGTTCCCTGAGAGTTTGAGCAAAGATATATTAGCAATGATCCGCGTGTTACGAATCGCCGCTATCTTACATATTAAACGCAACCACATGCCAAACTTGCCCAACGAGGCAAACATCAAACTTTTGTTAGATGAGGATAACTGGACGATTAAACTGGATCAAACCTGGTTAAGTAACAATAAGCTTGTGCAAGCTGAGCTTGCAAATGAAGCTTGGTTACAGCACAAAGCAAAGTGGCATTTAGCCATCGAAACAACAAAAACCGAATCAGTGTAGATTACCCTATTTTTGTAATAACTCAGCGGCTTGGGTTGCAAAATACGTCAAAATCCCATCTGCCCCAGCACGTTTGAAACACAATAAGGATTCGAGTATGACTGCTTCGGGTTGTAACCAACCTTGTGCAAAGGCAGCTTGGTGCATCGCATACTCGCCACTCACTTGATACGCAAAAGTTGGTACTTTGAATTCGTCTTTCACGCGACGCACGATATCCAAGTAAGGCATTCCAGGTTTGACCATGACCATATCTGCACCTTCTTGTAAATCCAGTGCGATTTCTTTTAGCGCCTCATCAGAATTGGCAGGGTCCATCTGATAAGTAAATTTGTTTCCGCCTTTAAGGTTGCTTGCTGAACCGACAGCGTCGCGAAAAGGACCATAATAACTTGATGCATATTTTGCAGAATACGCCATGATGTTGGTATGAATAAATCGATTTGCTTCAAGAGCCTCTCTGATTGCCCCCACACGGCCATCCATCATATCCGAGGGAGCAACAATATCAGCACCAGCCTCAGCATGTGACAATGCTTGTTTAACCAAGATTTCTGTCGTTTCATCATTGAGCACGTATCCAGTATCATCAACGATGCCATCTTGGCCATGTGTCGTAAACGGATCTAAGGCCACATCAGTAATCACCAAAAGATCAGGAAATTTGTTTTTAACGGCTCGTACAGCGCGTTGTGCTAACCCGTCATTGGCATAGGCGGCGGCTGCATCTAAAGATTTTGCACTGAGCGGGGTCACTGGAAATAGAGCAATTGCAGGAATACCTAATGCTACTACATCCGCGA
This sequence comes from Glaciecola sp., assembly GCA_018623155.1. Lineage (GTDB taxonomy): Bacteria > Pseudomonadota > Gammaproteobacteria > Enterobacterales > Alteromonadaceae > Opacimonas. The sequence continues at coordinate 34,768 of JAAZVZ010000004.1, read as the reverse complement.
GACGAACAAGTAGAGTATCAATGGAATATCGATATACGTCTGGCATCGAAGCGATTGGTTCAATCTCACCTTCCCCCTCTTTGACAAACATGGGATAAATAAAATCGTTCACCGACAAACTGTGCTCTTGCACTAGCGCTCTAATGTTGTCATTCAATCTCAAACGACGAGGCCGCGTGCTTGGAAACATAAGTTCTATCGCCATGGCTTATTTTACTCGCTTAACTCGAGCCGTCCGATTCGAGGCTTCCGCTGTGAGAATAAAACTACCAAAAACACCCTCTTCAATTTCGATACGATCACCCACATCAATCTTAATACGGCTCACCTCCGTTTGACGCCACATCTGGCCATTGTTGAGCGTCACAGTAAAATAATCATTGCGGTCGTAAGTGATCGCAGCAACGGAAGCTAACAAAGTATCCTTAATGATCTCAACGCGACCAAAATCTTCTACTGAATTGTTTGGTTCAAATGGCAAATCAACATCATTCGACGGACCTGTGGGCACAGACTTTGCCACGCGTGGCTGAGAAGACGCAGAAGTGAGTGGAGCACTCGTTACAACGCGCGCCTGAGGAAGTACTTCGTCAGAATAATCTTGTAATCGTGATGCGATCCGATCAAAACACACCAAGCGCTGAAGACTATTTTGAGTTTGGGCACATTGTTTCACCGCATCAGCGACAGATTGGTCGGCATAGACCGAATGTGATAAAGCCATTGCTGACCATGCGATGGCCACGAGAATAAAAGGTTTGCGTAACATAAGCTGCTCTTTCTGTTTTACTAATCTGAAAATTTGTTATTGTTGTAATATTCTAGGCGTCTTGCGCGTCATCCGCACTTGGTGACTTCCGAGTGTAGATGCTACCAACAATAATGCCTAATTCATAGAGTAACCACATAGGTACGGCTAATAATGTTTGTGAAATAACATCCGGAGGAGTCATTAGCATACCAATAACAAATGCTCCCACAATGACGTAAGCCCGTTTGGCTCTAAGATTTTCTGCGGTCGTAGCCCCAGTCCATAACATGACAACGATGACAATCGGGATCTCAAAAGACACAGCAAAAGCAAACAAGATTTTGAGGACAAAGTTAAGATAACTGCTTATGTCCGTACTGATTACAACCCCCTCAGGTGCAACTGAACTAAAAAAGGCAAAGGCGAGTGGAAATACGACATAGTATGCAAATGCCATCCCACCATAAAACAACAGGGTTGAAGTAAACAACAATGGTGCCACCAGTCGTTTTTCATTGCGATATAACCCAGGTGCAACAAATGCCCATAATTGATACAAAATGAAAGGGATTGCAATAAAAAAACTCACAACGATCGTCAGTTTGAAGGGTGCAAAGAAAGGCGACGCAACATCTGTGGCAATCATATTGGTGCCGTCTGGCATCACTGCTAGTAAAGGACTGGCCAACCAATGATAAATATCTTGAGCAAAATAGGCTAATGCCAAGAACACAATCAAGATACTAAGCAACATCTTTAAGATTCGAGCACGTAACTCGATGAGATGGGCGATGAGGTTATTGCTATCATTCATCTTGCTTGGGCTCTAGAGGTTTTGTTGATGAGGATTTATAAGGTTGTTGTACTGACTGAGCCGCAGCTTTGAGTTCATCAACACTTTTTTGCAGCTCAGGATCGAGGTTCTCAAGACCTTGCTCTTCTGCTTTGCGCAAGTTTTCGTGTAACTCATGGATCCGCAACTGTTCTTCCATTTCTGATTTAAAACCAGATGCAGCTTGTTTCATCTTGCGCACAGTACCCAGTGTACTGCGAATAGCACCGGGTAGACGTTGTGGACCTAAAACCAATAGCGCCATTACACCAATAACAAGGAGTTCCCAGAAACCAATATCAAACACTAGTCTTTTTGCTCTGATTTCTTAGCGGTTTCTGCTTGTTGTTTTTGTTGAGCTTGTAACTGTTCTGGAGTGAAATCAGCATCGGCCTTATCTTCATTGACGGCTTTTTTGAAACCTTTCACTGCATCCCCAAGATCACCGCCTAAACCTCTCAGTTTTTTGCTTCCAAATAACAAAATCACTATTAATGCGATGATCAGTAACTGCCATATACTAATTCCGCCCATGCCGGATCCTCTAAACTTTTGAATTGCTATGATTATATGTGAGTTATCGGTAGATTTCATGTGAAATAAAACATTATGTTTCAATTGTTCCGACTGATATAGTATTTATATGAACCAAATCAAATTACTTCTTATTCCTTCAAGACAACTATGTTGGGCCAGTGTACTGACATATTTGTTGCTGAGTCCGATTAACGTTGCATGGGCCAATGACACCTCTTCTGAATTGGAGCAAACGGTCAGTTCCTCTGAGACGCCCCCCCCATCAACAAATATAGAAAAAGAGTGGTTTGATCAATGGCAAAGGAACCTAACCAACTCGTTTCAATTGCAAGCTCAAACCATTGACGCTTGGTTTGCCACCACCGAACAACCCCATTCTGGGGCAGGTGCTTACGGAAAAGTTCGCTTAGGCTGGGAACCGCGAAGTGGGGATTGGAGCAATATTGAACCCCGATTCAAAATCGGCCTGCGTTTACCTTCTTTGAAGAACAGAGTGGACATATTACTAAGTGATGACGAAGACAATTACCTTGATGAAGCACTCAATGTCAGTCGCGAACTACAATCACAAAAAGATAATACAACGCTCGCATTAAGGCTTTTTAACCCGCGAAATAACAAAATTAGCTATCGGGTTGGTTTTGGTCGTCGCGACCAAGTTTTTGCTCGCACCACCTATCAGGATTATCATCGCTTTTCAGCAAAATTAAACTTGCTCTATGAAAGTCGAGCATATTATTACAATAGAGATGGCTGGGGAGCTGAAGCGGGTGCCTCATTATTATTTGAACGCACTGGTACTAAGCTAGACCGGTTCAGTCACCGCTGGTATTTTGAGGACAAAACGAATCGCTTCAAATGGAACATTGAAGCGCAGCGTTACTATCGTCTATCTACGCAATCTACATTTATTTTGAACGCTTATGCGCAAGGGTATTCTCGGCCCAACATGCACACAGAACACCTTTATCTGAGTGCGAGGCTGCGCAGTAACCCATTGCGACCGTGGCTATTTTTTGAAATCGAACCGTTTGTACTATGGCTCAAAAAAGAAGATTTTCGTCGCTCTTACGGTTTAGCACTGCGTTTTGAAGGGTTTTTCGGCAACAATGCTAATTTTCAATTTTGATTGTTATTGCTGATTACTCATCGTCTAAGAAACGGGTTTTAACGGCTGCTTTCAACCAAAACATGACACCGATCACGACCGCACTGGCATCGTAATACCAAGCCTCATCATTGATGAACAACAATAATGCTAAGACAAAAGACGTTGAACCTAGCATGCCATAAAGTGTCGATTTTTGATATTCACGTTGTTGCCGACGCTGTTTTAGAAACAGTTTTTCCTCACGCTCAGGTAAACCTTTGAGTTGCTGCAAAGTATTGAAAAACAAGTCCGGCATGGTGGGGAATTTTTCAATCCAATACGGAGCATTTTGCTGAACTTTCGTAAAAAAGGCCTTAAACCCTATTTGCTCGTTCATCCAATTTTCTAAAAACGGTTTTGCCGTTGCCCACAGGTCAAGCTGTGGATATAGCTGTCGCCCAAGCCCTTCGACATACAATAACGTTTTTTGCAGCAACACTAGTTGCGGTTGTACCTGCATATTGAAGCGACGAGCAGTGTTAAACAGTTGCAACAGAACGTGACCAAATGAGATTTCGTTCAATGGCTTTTGGAAAATAGGGTCACACACTGCACGGATGGCCACCTCTAAATCATCGACATTGGTATCCGAAGGCACCCACCCAGAATCCACATGTAATTCGGCGACTTTGCGATAATCACGATTAAAAAAAGCAATGAAATTGGCCGCCAGATAATGTTTATCTTGAGCGTTTAAGGTACCAACAATACCATAATCAATCCCTATATAATAAGGATCATGTGGGCGATCTAGCCCAACGAAAATATTGCCAGGATGCATATCTGCGTGAAAGAAACTGTCGCGGAAAACTTGAGTAAAGAACACCTCCACCCCTCTCTCGGCTAGGAGTTTCATATTGACCCCCCGTTCCAAAAGTGAATCAACATCGGCAACCGGAGTGCCGTAGATACGCTCCATTACGATGACGTTTTGCGTGCAATAATCAGTATAAAAGTAGGGAACATATAACGCTCTAGAGTCTTTGAAGTTATGTTTGATGTGCATGCCATTGGTGGCTTCACGCACCAAATCAAGCTCATCAAAAATCGTTTTTTGATACTCTTCTACCACTTCGACTGGACGCATACGCCTTCCATCTGGCAACCATTTTTGTACCACAGCGGCAATGACTCGCAGTAATTCCACATCCGATTCGATGATTGGAGCGATATTAGGTCGAATAACCTTAACTACGACATCAGTACCACACTGTTTGAGTTTGGCACCGTGAACCTGAGCGATAGATGCAGACGCCATTGGTTCAATTGAAAAGTCACTGAATAACTCATCTACACTCTTTAATTTGAGTTCCTTTAATACTGATTGCAAAGCAATTTGACCGTCAAAAGGCAACACGTTATCTTGTAAAATCGCCAACTCATCGGCGATGTCTAAAGGGATCAGATCTCGTCTGGTCGACAACATTTGACCGAACTTGATAAAAACCGGGCCAAGCGATTCAAGCGCGAGACGCAAACGTTCCCCACGAGTACGATTCTTATGTCGATTGCGTAACCAAAAGAAACTATATCGGCCGACTTTGGCATACCAAGGGATCCAACCAGCAGGAATTAAATCATCCAAACCATACTGCAAAATCACTTTTGTGATCTGATAAAAACGTTTACTCGCCATTGGTTTCTCGTTGTTGTTCAAATCGTTTCAATCTCGCTTGGAAACGATCTGTATCGACTCGTAATTGACTCACCTCATCGCAATAATCTGCAACAAATATAGCTGGGGCAATCAGTTTTTTTTCTTCGACAAGGCCTTCGGCCAGGGTTATTTGAACAGCTTCAACACTCTGTTTAAACTCTGCAAATCGCGCTTCGTGAAAGTTGAGTAATTGCGCCGTAAATGACTCACCTAATAATGGTATTAACAGGCTTTCCCAACTGAAGGATACCTGTTGCATTGCTGAACTGAGTTTTTGTAATACACTTAAGTCGCCTTGAATATCGAGCTTATCTGCTTTGATCAGGGCGGTAAGTTGACTGGTGTCGCGAATTTTATCTAAGGCACTTAAAGCGACCTTGACGGTGCAATCCACGGCATCATCGACTAGTGGCTCAGGAGGTAACTGAATATCGATAGCTTTATCGCTAAAATACAAGGCGATTGGAAACTCAACAGGTAACAAGACAACTTGTAGCGAAGTACCCGACAATGCTGAAAATGCGATCCGTTGTTCAGGCTCGAGGTTGAGTACGTGATTGGTCCCCAAACTCAAACATTCAGCTAAGCATTGGCGCCATAGCATTAAAACTTAAACCCTTTATGCAAAGCGACAATACCACCACTTAAGTTTGTGTAATCGACACTATCAAAGCCTGCCTCTCGCATCATTTGTGCAAGAGTCTCTTGATCTGGGTGCATCCTAATGGATTCTGCGAGATATTGATAACTCTCAGCATCATTAGCAACGAGTTCGCCCATTTTGGGTAATAAATGAAAAGAATATGCATCGTATACTTTGGCCAAGCCCGAGTGAATTGGTTTGGAAAACTCTAAGACCAATAAACGACCGCCAGGCTTTAATACTCGATAAATAGATGCCAGAGCATTATCCTTATTTGTGACATTGCGTAACCCAAATGCCATCGTCACAATATCAAACTGGTCATCAGCAAAGGGTAAGTCCTCAGCATTCGCTTCTACATATTCAATATTTTGAACCAAGCCTTGGTCGCGAAGCTTATCCTTACCTACTTCAAGCATCGAAGGATTAATATCAGATAACACAACCTTGCCTGTCGGCCCAACAATACGAGAAAACTTTGCCGTCAAGTCCCCGGTACCACCTGCTAGGTCAAGGACTTGCATACCTTTGCGTGCGCCAGCCATATCAATGGTGTAACGTTTCCACAAACGATGAATGCCCAATGACATGACATCGTTCATGATGTCGTATTTAGCCGCAACACTGTCGAATACTTTAGCCACCATTGCTTCTTTTTGCTCAGCCGCAACCGTTTGAAAACCAAAATGAGTTTTACCGTCTGTCACGTCGGAGTTTGAAGTGGTATCTTGGCTCATGGCAATTCCTTATGTATGAATATGGTAATGCTTAATTGTACCAAAAAGCAGGTTATTGCACACCCACATAATTATCACCGGAACTGTACGCAACCAGTTGACTTAATTCGGTTAAGGAGCGTCCCGATTGTTGTTGCCAGGTTAAAAAGGCATCTTGGATGGCAGTTAAGCTGCGTTTAGACCGCGCAGACCCTGTAATAATGGCATGTTGAAAGAAGTAATCTTCCACATCTTTGGACAGTAAGAACGTATCTACGCCCAAAAAACGTAACGCATAAGGGCCAGTGTTACCCCCTAGACGTTTGCCATTTTTCTTTAAATAATCCCATAGCCCCACAATATTATCTCCTGGCCATTGGGCAACAAATTCGCCAAAACTACCGTATTCCTCTGCAATATCGTGGATCATCAACGCATTTTCTTTAATGGTTTTGACTTTACTGTAATTTCGGATGATTCTTGGGTCTGTGGCTTTTTTCTCAAGCATATCCTCTGGCATCATCAAAATTTTCTCGATATCAAATCCCCAAAATACCTCTTCAAAATCGGGCCATTTGTTGCGTACGACGCGCCAAACAAAACCTGATTGAAATACCTTTTTGGTAAACTCAGCTAAGAAGCGATCGTCACCAATCTCGGCGATTTGACGCACATGCAATGGCTCATTGAGCAAACTCTCTAAGATTGCCTCACTGCGTTTGCGCTTTAGTGCTCTGGCATAAATAGCCTGATAAGATTCTAATGACATGATAATTAAAAAAGGTTCTACAGTTTATTTACTATAGAACCTTTACGCTGTGTATCCTAGCTTTGATCAAACTTTAAGCGGCAATCCCACTATGACGCAATAATGCGTCGACAGTTGGCTCCCGTCCTTTGAAGGCAATATACAGCTCCATAGGTTCTTTTGAGCCACCCATTTCAAGTATGTTATGCAAAAACGCGCGGCCAGTTTCACGGTCAAAAATGCCATTTTCTTCAAATGATGCAAAGGCATCTGCAGATAAAACCTCCGCCCATTTGTAGCTGTAATAACCGGCAGCATAACCACCTGCAAAAATATGACCAAAACTATTTTGAAAACGATTAAACGCCGGCGCTTTTAGTACACTGACTGAATCCCTAACTTGGTCAATAAATGCTTGAACATCGACTCTTTCTGTTTGCATATGCAAAGTAAAGTCGAACAAGCTAAATTCCAACTGACGCATCATTTGCATAGCCGATTGGAAATTTTTAGCCGCGAGCATTTTATCGAGTAATTCTTGAGGTAATGCTTCGCCGGTTTCAACATGGCCTGATAAAAACTGTAGTGCCTCTGGTTGCCAGCACCAATTTTCTAGGAATTGGCTCGGTAATTCGACTGCATCCCAAGCCACGCCATTGATACCAGACACCCCCGCCACATCAATTTTGGTCAACATATGGTGAATGCCATGACCGAATTCATGGAACAAGGTTACGACTTCATCATGAGTGAAACAGGCAGGTTTACCATCAACTGGACCACTAAAGTTACAGGTCAAATACGCTACTGGATATTGCAATGTACCATCTTGACGAGTTCGACGGACACGGCACTCATCCATCCATGCACCGCCTCGTTTTTTGGCCCTGGCATACAAATCGAGATAGAAGCTCCCGCGGAGTTCACCCTGTGCGTCATAAATATCATAAAACTTAACATCGTCATGCCACACATCCACATCACTGCGCTGAGAGATCACTAACCCATAGAGTTTTTCTACAACTTTGAACAATCCGGGTATGACTTTGGTCTCTGGAAAGTATGGACGAAGTGCTTCATCTGAAATAGTGTATTTGGCTTGTTTGAGTTTTTCAGAATAATAAGCAATATCCCAGGCTTCTAGAGCTTCTTTACCGTAATGTTCATGTGCGAAAGTCTGCACCTGAGCCAAATCATCGGTCGCCTGTGGCTTGGATTTATTCGCTAAGTCTTGCAAAAAATCGACTACTTGCGCAGGTGTTTTCGCCATCTTTTTGGCAAGTGACAGCTCAGCATAACTAGCAAATCCTAACAATTCAGCTTTTTGCTGACGCAAAGCAAGCGTTTCCTCAATAATATCGGTATTATCGAATTGCCCCGCATTGGGTCCTTGGTCAGAAGCACGTGTAACATAAGCCTGATATAACTCTTCACGCAACTCAGCGTTATCTGCATACATCATTACCGGCAGATAGCTGGGAATATCGAGGGTAAATAGCCAGCCTGATAGGTCGTTTTCTTTCGCAGCTTGTGCCGCAGCGGCTTTCGCTGAAACAGGCAAGCCCGCTAATTCGGCCTCATCCGTGATGTGTTTTTTAAACGCCATCGTCGCGTCTAGTACATTATTAGAAAACGTACTGGACAATTCTGAAAGCCTGGACTGAATTTTAGCAAACTGTTCTTGTTGCGCTTGCGGTAGTGCCACACCCGACAGTTCAAACTCTTGAATCGCGTTAGTGACAACTTTGCGCTGGGCATCGTTTAATTGACCAAACTCAGCACTTTTTGCAATAGCTCGATAGCATTCATACAACTCCTTGTGTTGACCTAACCAAGTGCCGTATTCTGAAAGTAGAGGCAAACACGCATCATGCGCTTCACGTAATGCATCACTCGAGACAACTGAGTTCATGTGTGAGACAGGTGACCACAAGTTGCTCAAATAGGTATCCACTTCATCTAATACCAAAACGACATTAGCAAAATCGATTGATGGCTGTGCAACAACGTTTTCGACGTTACGCTTACAAGCCGCAATAGCGTCTTTAATCACCTCAACTATACGATCCGGCTCAATTTGCTTAAACGCAGGTATACCATGATTGTTTGTCCATTTTTGAGCAGTCGATAAAACGGTATCAGTCATTAGTGCATCCTTTAAAAAAATTATTTGTTATTAATATGTGGGGCTAAATCGCAAAGGTACAAGGCATAAAAATTCGCTTAATCATTTTTCTTTTACTTTTTTTATCTCAAGTGTAATCATTAGATAGATTTCATAAAAGGTAATGACATGCACACATTTGACTATATCTGTTTAGGCGGTGGAAGTGGCGGTATTGCGTCGGCAAACCGCGCAGCAAAACACGGTAAGAAAGTGGCTTTGATTGAAGCAAAACACATTGGCGGTACCTGCGTAAATGTGGGTTGTGTCCCCAAAAAAGCCATGTGGTTCGGCGCTCAGGTTGCGGAAGCCATTCATTTGTATGCCCAAGATTACGGCTTTGATGTCACCGTTAATCAGTTTTCATGGGAAACCTTGGTTAACTCGCGTGAAGCGTATATAAAGCGCATTCACGCCTCCTATGACCGCGTCCTCGGGAACAATGGCATCACTGTTGTGAACGGCTTTGGTAAGTTTGTCGATGGCCAAACTATTGAAGTCAATGGTGAACATTACACAGCACCACACATCAGTATTGCCACAGGTGGCTATCCAATAATTCCAGACGTAGAAGGTGCTGAACTAGGTATCACTTCTGACGGTTTTTTTGCCCTTACAGAACAACCCAAACGGGCAGTCGTGGTGGGTGCAGGATATATTGCGGTAGAGCTTGCAGGAGTGTTACATGCGTTGGGCACTGACACGACTCTGGTCGTACGTAAAAACCGACCCCTAAGACAATTCGATGAAACCATCAGTACCACATTGACAGACATGATGGCCGAACATGGCCCTAAGCTCATGAATTACACACAAGTAACAAAAGTGAGTAAACATTCTGATGGTTCGCTATCGGTTGATTTTGATAACGGTGAACGCGTCATCACTGATAGCTTAATTTGGGCAATCGGTCGTGCACCGGCAACCGGTAATATTGGTCTGGAAAACACCCAAGTTCAGTTAACGAATGCCGGTCATATCCAAGTGGATGATTATCAAAACACCACGGCTAAAGGAATTTATGCTTTGGGGGATAATATTGGAAAAATTGATTTAACTCCTGTTGCTGTAAAAGCTGGTCGACTATTGTCAGAACGCTTATTCAACGGCCAAGACGATGCCAAAATGGATTATAGCCTCATCCCCACTGTGGTCTTCTCACATCCCCCTATTGGTACCATGGGTTTAACCGAAGCAGAAGCCATTACCGAATTTGGTGAAGAAAATGTCAAAGTCTACAACTCAAGCTTTGGCGCGATGTACACTGCAGTGACGCGCCATCGACAGATGACAAAAATGAAATTGATCTGCGCAGGTTCTGATGAAAAAGTGGTTGGCATTCACGGCATTGGTCATGGAATGGACGAAATTTTACAAGGGTTTGGTGTCGCTTTAAAAATGGGTGCTACCAAAGCTGATTTTGATGCATGCGTCGCCATTCACCCGACGAGTGCTGAAGAGTATGTTACTCTTACATAAAGTAGTAGATTTTGTACTACAACCATTTTAAAAAATATAATACGACGGAATACACCGATGAAAAAATCCTTGATTGCGCTTTATGGCGGACTCTCTCTTTGTTTTTTGAGCATGAGTAATTGCTTCGCTGACCCAGCAGATGAAAAACGCTTTACTGATTGGGATGTGAATAACCCACCATATGCGCGTGAGACTCTCGCCATTGATACCAATGAAATAACCTGGGCAAGCTTGGATGTCACCCCTGATGGTAAGTCAATTGTCTTTGATACCTTAGGCGATATTTTTATCGCGCCGATGGATGGAGGTGAGGCACAAGCGCTGACTCAAGATTACGCTTGGAATATTCATCCGGCTGTCAGCCCTGATGGTAAACAGATTGCTTTCATTTCTGACCGTGACGGATTATCCAACCTTTGGGTGATGGATATTGATGGTCAGAACATGCGCCAAATCACCCAAGAAAAAAACAACCTTATACACGCTCCAAAATGGTCACCAGATGGGCAATATCTGGTCGTAACGAAAGGTATAATGTCCGGTCGTAGTATCCCTGCGGGTGAAGTCTGGATGTATCATCATACTGGTGGGGACGGCTTAGTTATTCAGGAGCGTCGCAATGGGAAACGCGACCAAAAAAACACTGCTGACCCTGCATTTTCAGCTGATGGCCGCTATATTTATTACACTCAAGACATCACCGGTGGTTTTCGCTTTGACTACAATCGAGACCCACTCAAATCAATTTTTGCTATCACTCGATTCGATCGTGAAACAGGTAAAACTGAACGCTATATTTCAGGCACTGGTGGAGCCGTTGTCCCGACCCCCTCTCCGGATGGAAAATACGTCGCGTTTATTCGTCGTATCCGTGAGCAAACTGCATTGTTTGTTAAAAATATAGAAGACGGAACTGAACGCCCTATCTTCGTTGGTATTGAGCGAGATATGCAAGAGGGTTTCGGCACCGAAGGATATTTTAGTTACTTTGACTGGACTCCAGATAGTACACATATCGTGTTTTGGACGGGCGGTAAGATCCACCAGTTAAACGTCGCGACTCAAGAGCTGACAACGTTAAATATCAAAGTCAAAACTGACATGCAGTATGCAAAAGCCGCGCGTTTTAAAGTAGATGTTGGCAGTGATCAGTTTGACGTCAAGATGATCCGCTGGTCTCAGTATTCTCCTGATGGCAAATCCGCATTATTTCAAGCACTTGGTAAATTATATCTACGTGATATTAAGTCGGGCAAAACTCGGCGTCTTACCAAGCAAAACACACACGATGAGTTTTATCCTCGATTTTCTAATGACGGAAAGCAAATTGTCTACACGACATGGGATGATGAAGAACTGGGCACTATTCGTGTAGTCTCGGCTCGTGGCGGTAAAGGCAAAGTCGTTTCTACTGCCCCAGGCCATTATATCGAACCCGCATTTTCACCAGACGGTGAGTTAATTACCTATCGCAAATTTACGGGAGGCTATTTACTTGATCCTTCACATTCTGTCGATCCTGGTTTATATGTACTGAACCTGAAACAACAAACCACGCAACGCATCAGTCAATCCGGTATGCAACCGCATTTTGCAGGCTCTAATCAACGCGTCTATTTCACCCGGTTTGTATCCGGTACGCCATACACCGAAACTGAATTAGTCAGTGTTAATCTAAGTGGTGACGATCTTCGTCAACACGCATATGGCGCAGATAAGGTCAGTGAATATCGTCTGTCGCATGACAAGCAGTGGCTGGCGTTTGTGTATCAATATAACACTTATGTTGTGCCTTTTGTTGATAATGGAAAACGTATCACCATTGGACCTAACATGACGTCATTACCCGTTACCCAAATCAGTGCACGTGCTGGTGAGTATCTCAATTGGTCGCCTAATAATGACAAGTTAACTTGGTTCCACGGTCCGTTTCTGTATGAACAAAGCCTAGACGAAGCGTTTTCTTTTATCGGTGGAAAAGAACAAGACGCAGCGCCAATCACAGATGGAGTTAACCTAAGCTTCACTGTCGCAAGTAAAAAAGCCCAAGGCTACACGGCGATTGTTGGCGGTACTGTTGTGACCATGCGTGATGCAGACATCAAAGAAGAAGTCATCCATAATGGTGTGGTCCTCATTAAAGACAATATCATTGAGGCGGTTGGTCCTGCTGATGCAATTAAGATCCCTGAAGATGCATTTGTATTGGATGCAACAGGCAAAACCGTTATTCCTGGTTTAATCGATGCGCACGCACACGGCTCTCAAGGGCGCAACGAGATCATTCCTGAACAAAATTGGATCCAGTTCTCAAATATCGCTTTTGGGGTAACGACCATGCATGACCCCTCAAACGATACGACCGAAATTTTTGCTGCTGCAGAGTTACAGCGCGCGGGATTACGCGTTGGCCCTCGTTTGTTCTCTACTGGAACGATATTGTACGGTGCAGAAGGCATTGGATATAAAGCCATGATCAATGACTTTGAAGATGCTTTTTTCCATGTTAATCGGTTAAAAGAACAAGGAGCGATTTCAGTAAAATCCTACAATCAACCGCGCCGCGATCAAAGACAATGGGTCTTACAAGCAGCTAAAGAGCTTGAGATGATGGTCATGCCCGAAGGGGGAGGTAAATTCCAGCAAAATATGTCCATGATTGTAGATGGCCATACTGTTTTGGAACATGCTCTTCCTATCGCTCGTGGATATGATGATGTAACCCAGCTATGGGGGGCTTCTGATGTGGGTTACACGCCAACATTTGTCGTCGCATATGGGGGTATGATGGGGGAAGAATATTGGTATGATAAAACCAATGTGTGGGAAAATGAGCGTCTTCTGCGTTATACACCGCATACTCTAGTGGACCGCCGCGCAGTCCGTCGTCCGACGACTTCAGAAGAATTCTATAACCACATTGAAGTTGCCAAATACGCCAAGGCTCTACGTGATGAAGGTGTGCGGGTTCATATTGGACCACATGGCCAGCGCGAGGGCTTATCCGCACATTGGGAGTTGTGGATCATGGACCAAGGTGGGTTCACGCCATGGGAAGCGCTTCGTGGTGGTACCATTGATGGCGCTGTTTCATTGGGAATGGATCATGCAATCGGCAGTATAGAAGTGGGTAAATTAGCAGATTTAGCGATCATCGATGGTGATGTCTTAAGTGATATTAAGCGCAGTGAATACGTTACTCATACGGTTATTAATGGGCGTATATTTGCCAGTGAAAACATGCAAGAGTTAAATGGAGCCTTCCGAGCTAAACCGTTTTTCTTTAAAGCCGCTAACAAACGATTTATGCCTGAAGCGACCGAACATGCTGTTCATGCTAAAGCCGAGCATTATCACTGGAGTCACTAAATCCAAATGAATCTAGGACCTGATGTGCTGTCTTTATACAAGAAGGCATGCACATTGGGTTCATTTGATTATTTAACTTTAATTTAACACTAGCGATTAAGCACAAACTGCTACATAATAGGAATATTGTTTCTTAATCAATTAACCTATTTTTGTTGTAAGGCTCGCATTGTGAAAAAACTCACCTTAAAATCTGTTGCTGAAGAATTAGGTGTGTCCACTGCGACAATATCAAACGCCTTTAATAAACCCAATCAATTATCGAAAGCTAAGCGACTAGAAATTCTACAACGCTGTGAGGAGCTAGGTTATACCGGTCCAAATAAAGCAGCGAGATCTTTGCGCAGAGGTAAAACCGGAATCGTTGGATTGGTTTTGGCTAATAGTATCTCTTACACCGTAAATGATGCGGTTGCGTCGACATTTATTAGCGGTGTGTCACAATGTTTGGAGGCCAATGGTCAGCAACTTCTTCTTGTGTCGGGTGCAGGTGATGACCTCAATAACGTCAATGACTTTGTAGATGGATATTTGTGTTATGGCTCCCCCACCAATACAAATCTAATTGATGCATTAAGCAAAACAACAAAGCCTGTCATAACAGTTGATTTTAATATTGGTGACTATCCATCGGTCAACATAGACAATATCGAAGCGTGTTATCAGTTGGTGAAACAAACCATCCGCGAGGATGATGTGGTCGCTGTCATTGGCTTGCGTTTGATTGAAACTCAATTGACTTGTCGGATCTACGATGTGCCCATGATTGATCCTGTCACCTCAATCAGCCGTCGACGCTTACTCGGCTATGAGAAAGCGCTTTCTGAAAGTGGCATCGATTTTAATTACGAACAGCTGTGGAGTATCCCAGAAAACATTGAGTCATTTGCAGTACGTGCTGCCAAAGAAGTATTATCTAACCAACCTTGTCCAACAATTGTATACTGCATGTCAGATTTAATTGCGGTCTACTTTATACGCGAAGCAATGGAAATGGGGCTCTCCGTACCAGGTGATATTAGGGTCGTTGGCTTTGATGGTACGAATGAAGGTCAACGTTTTCATCCTAATCTTACCACTGTAGTGCAAAACTCTGATATCAAAGGCGAACGCGCCGCCGTAATGCTTTTAGAACAAAGCAAAGAGTCTCAATTACTTCCCTTTACTTTGCACTTTGGAGATTCATGTCCACGCAACGCTTAACCCTGCAACAAGCTATATAATGCATGCGTCTCATTGTTAATCGTGATATGTGCATCTAACGTGTCTAGTTCAATATGTAGACATGCTTTATCATGACCATTTGACCATTGCATTGCGTATTGCTCTTTTGTCTTAACTTGCTCAAACTCACCATTAAAAGCATTAGACTCATTACGCAATTTAATCAACTTAAGTAATGCTTGCACGACTGGTTTTTGGACATGAGTTCGCACTTTTGCCAAGTCCAAGTAACTGCGATTAATATCACGTCCAACTTGAGATTCAGCCAATAATTCCATGTCATTAGGGAGTGCAAGTAACCCTGTGTAATACACTTGTGGGATCCCTGGGCAGAAAAACTGAATCGCTCGCGCTAACAAATAGCGATAATCGTCACAACCAAGGGCACTATAATAAGTACAGTTTACTTGGTACAAATCGACATTATTAGCTGCTGCACCGGTAGCCAAACGACTTTCTCCCGAACATTGCTCATGGATACTTTCGACCAAACTATCGATTTGCTCAGGCGTCAACAAGCCTGGCTCGTCCCCACTTGCGCCTACATCCACAATACCAATCCCATCGTGCGTATCAAGTACGGTCACGCAGTTACGGGGAGACATTTCCAGCCAAGTAGCTAATGGATCTAGATCTTTGGTATTCAATGCATGAAGTACTAATGGCGGCAAGGCAAAGTCATAAACCAAAGCACAACGCTTAGCGATATCACATTGAATTTTGTGATAGGAATGAATTTCAACTAGACAGGTCATCCCTAATTCTTCCGCACGTGCGGATAATGCTTCAATAAATTCGAACGTTTCAGGCATCATGAAGCAATTGGTGCCAGCTTGCTTAATCGCATAGCCAGCCGCGTCCAAGCGAATGAGTTTAATGTTATTACGAGCAAAAGTCGTTAATATAGCTTCCAAGTAAGCTTTACCTTGTTCAGAATAAACGTCAATGTCGATCTGATTCGCAGTAAATGTTGTCCAAAAATCAGCATGTGTGCCATCGCCCAGCGCCATCTCAGTAAAAGGTGATGTCGGCCTTGGACGAAAAATACAGGCGATATCATCGGATTTGGGTGCATCCCCAAAGACCTTTTGCTTCGTTAAAAACAAATCCCAGTATTGAGAATGTTTGCCTTTCTCAAGGACATCTTGAAACGCCAAAGATTGAGCAGACATATGGTTAACAATCATGTCGGCCATTAAATCGAAGTCACGCCCTAACGCTTGAATGTCGTCCCAGTTACCCAATCGAGCATCTACCGATGTGTGATCAATCGGGTCGAATCCAGCATCTTCCCCATCAATCGGATTATAAAAAGGTAATAAATGCGCCCCACCAAAAGTATCCGGGAAACAATCTGTTAACATTTCATGTAGTTGCTGAACAGTACCACCACTTAAACGATCAACATAAGTAATAAGCTGGACTTTATTTTGGTAATTCATAACTTCTTCACGGTATAACTTAATCGTTTAAGTTTACCGTGACAAAAATAAATTTCAAGTTTTGTTAACAAAAAACCGCTTCAGATTTTCATCATCAGCGGTTTATTCTAAAAAGATAATAGATGGCTGGTTATAAAATTATTAAAGAATATAACGACTTAAGTCTTCATTATCGACAAGCATTTCTAAATGCTCATCGACATACGCTTTATCAATTAATAACGATTCACCGTCTTTTTCACTGGCAACGAAAGAAATTTCTTCCATTAATCTCTCCATCACCGTATGTAAGCGACGTGCACCAATATTTTCAGTTTTTTCATTTACTTGCCATGCCACTTCAGCGATGCGCTGGATCCCTGAATCGTCAAAACTTAAGCGAACACCTTCAGTCCCTAATAAAGCAATATATTGTTCTGTCAACGACGCATTTGGCTCTGTTAAGATACGTGTAAAATCATCCACACTCAGTGCCGACAACTCTACTCTTATTGGCAGACGACCTTGTAATTCAGGAATCAAATCAGAGGGCTTACTCATTTGAAACGCACCAGATGCAATGAACAAAATATGGTCGGTTTTGACCATGCCATGTTTGGTCGATACCGTTGACCCTTCTACAATGGGAAGTAGATCACGTTGCACACCCTCTCGGGAGACATCCGCGCTACTTTTGCCTTCACTTTTACATATCTTGTCAACTTCATCGATAAAGACAATGCCATTTTGCTCAACCGCATCAATTGCATCTTGTTTTAAATCATCTTGATTGACCAGTTTGGCTGCTTCTTCTTCAACTAATAACTTCAAAGCTTCTTTAACCGGTAGCTTTTTCTTTTTCTTTTTGTCACCGGAGAGGTTTTGGAACATGCCTTGTAGCTGGTTAGTCATCTCCTCCATCCCAGGAGGAGCCATGATTTCAACACCAACTTGTGGTAAAGCGATGTCGATTTCAATTTCTTTATCGTCTAATTTGCCTTCGCGTAGCTTCTTACGGAAAGTTTGACGAGTACTGTTATTATCTACTTCTTCTTTTTCACCAAAAATATTTTCGGGTGGTGGAATCAAAATATCTAAGATCTTTTCTTCCGCCGCTTCTTCTGCACGAAAACGGACCTTTTGCATCGCTTGCTCTTTGACCATCTTCACTGCGATATCAGTCAAATCGCGAATGATTGACTCAACTTCTTTACCAACATAACCCACTTCAGTAAATTTGGTCGCTTCAACTTTTACGAATGGGGCATTGGCTAGTTTTGCTAGACGACGAGCAATTTCGGTTTTACCTACCCCCGTTGGACCAATCATCAAAATATTTTTGGGGCTCACTTCTTGGCGTAATTCAATTGGGAGTTGCATGCGACGCCAACGGTTGCGCAACGCTATTGATACAGCACGCTTGGCCCCTTGCTGCCCAATAATATGGCTATCAAGTTCGTGAACGATTTCACGTGGAGTCATTTCTGACATAATTAAGTTTCCTATAGCAGTCTATGGCTGAATTAATAGTCGAGAATTTCAACCGTCTGAGAATGGTTTGTATATACGCAAATATCACCTGCAATAGTCAGCGCTTTGGTCGCTATCTCTTGTGCGCTTAACTCAGTATTGTGAAATAAAGCAGATGCAGCAGCTTGGGCAAAAGGTCCTCCAGAACCCGTTGCAATCAAGTCATGATCGGTTTGAATCACATCTCCATTACCCGTAATCATGAGAGAGGCGCTGTGATCGGCCACGACCAGAATAGCTTCTAAACGACGTAACATCCTATCCGTTCGCCAGTCTTTCGCTAATTCTACCGCTGCTTTGGTAAGATGTCCTTGATGTAATTCGAGTTTGGCTTCAAAACGCTCGAATAACGTAAATGCATCCGCCGTTCCACCAGCGAATCCTGCAATAACTTTGTCTTTGTAGATGCGTCGAACTTTGCGCGCATTTCCCTTCATAACTGTGTTGCCAAGGGATACTTGGCCATCACCGGCAACAACAACTTGATTGCCACGCCTTACGGATACGATTGTGGTCACATGATTTCCTTACTGAAAGAGTATTTGTTATAAGTAAGGGTGATTATGAGATTTTCAAGCTTTGGTTAAATTACAAGTTCCACAACCAAATCTGGCAACTGTGAATATTAACGCGCTCAAGTTTATGACGGTCCTTCTCTGCATCACGTCGGGAATTATATGGGCCAAGTATCACTCGATACCAACCGTTATTAGACCCACGTATCTGAGGCTCTAGGCCTGCCATAGCCATCGTCGCTTTCATCGCATCGGCTTGGTCAAACTGGCGAAAGGAGCCACACTGCATTAAAAATAATTTATCGGATTTCACTGCCTCAACGTCGACTTGAACTTCGTAGCCGGGAAGTATTTTAATAAATTCCCACTCTTCCTTGGGTAATTCTGGTAGAGGATCGTCACTGATGGATTGTACGGGTTTATCAGCAGGATTGTGTGCCGCATCGGATGTGTTATTCGGCGTATTAGTCACAGTGTTTTGACCAAACGGTTGCAAGCTTAACCAGTACAAACCTGCAATAAAGCCAAACAGTACCGTGAACGTCACAACAATACGGATCACAGAAACTTTTCGCTGTTGCTGTCGATTCTTCTGAGTTTTACGCGGTTTTGGTTGACGGTTAACGTAGTCCCGAGTCGCCATATAGGTTATAGCTCAAATTGTGAAAGACAAAGCATTGTACCAAGCTCTTAACTAAAATCTATATTATCTACATCAACTGACCAGCGAATGCGCAATTCTTGTGCAAACGCTTGAATTGATGGAGTTAATTGTTTGAGTACGCCATGCAAGTACCCTCTTTGCTCTGCTTGTAATAACAACTGATAGCGGTACCGCGACTGTCGCTTTTCAATCAAGCAGGGTAATGGACCTAGTAACATAAGCGATTGTAACTGCTCACATTGTTCCATGGCAAAGTGCAATAAACGCAAGCATTTGTTGAGATCAGGATCCTCAGCTCGAATCAGAGCTTGATGGGTATAAGGAGGTAGCTGATTTGCCTGGCGCTCATGCAAAATGGTGCGAATACAATGCCCATAACCATTGTTGAGTAGATCTTGAATCAGTGGATGCCCAGGCTGGGCAGTTTGCAACAGCGTTTCTCCCGGTTTTGTTGCTCGTCCAGCTCGTCCTGATATCTGCGTAATTAATTGTGCGAGTTTTTCGGTGGCTCGAAAATCGGGCGAGAACAACGCTGTATCGACATCCATAATCACAACACACGTCACATTCGCAAAATGGTGTCCTTTCGCTAAAATCTGAGTACCGACCAAAATTTGATAATCGTTGGCGTTGATTGCATCAAGAGTATTACTGAGCACATCCTTGCCACGCATCGCATCAGAATCAATACGAATGGAATTGTACTGCGGAAATAATGCGTCAATTTGCGCGGTTAATTGCTCGGTGCCAATGCCTTCTGTCTCCATATTGGCATGCCCACAGTGCATGCAACTGGGCACTAAGCTGACTTGGTCAGTACAGTGGTGACAAATCAGTTTTCTTTTTGCTCGGTGATAAGTATAAGGCTTATCACAGGCTCGACACTCTTGTGCTTGACCGCATTGCTGGCAGATCACAGCAGGTGCGTAACCTCTGCGATTTAAAAAGACTAAAACCTGACTTCCAGCATTGAGATGTTCCTGCATCGTTTTAAGAGTTTCATCCGCCAACCCTGCCGTTAGAGGGATCTGAGAGGTATCGACTAAACGCAATGCTGCAGGAACAGCCCCTCCAGCACGCTGGGTCAAAGTAAAATGTTGATATTTCCCAGAATTTGCATTGTGTAAAGACTCAGCCGTCGGGGTCGCCGTTCCTAGTAATAGTGGTATATTGCGTTTGTGCGCAATCATCGTAGCTAACGCGCGCGCATGATATTTGAGACCATCTTGTTGCTTAAACGACTCGTCGTGTTCTTCATCAATGATGATCATCCCTAACGTGGGTAATGGCGTAAAAATCGCAGAACGTGTCCCAATGACTAAACCAATTTGTTCCGCTCGCGCTTTCTGCCAGACGCTTAATCTTGCTGCATCACTCAACCCAGAATGAATCACCCCAACCTCAATCCCAAAGCGCTGCTCAAAACGCGACACTGTCTGTGGGGTTAATCCAATTTCGGGCACAAGAATTAAAACCTGTTGTCCCTTTGCAAGGACGTTGGCAATCGTTTGCAAATACACTTCTGTCTTACCGCTACCAGTGACGCCTTCTAATAGAAACGCACCATATTGTTCCAACTGAGACGTAATACCTGTCACTACTAAGGCTTGTTCAACATTCGCTCGGGCGTGTGTCAGATTTGCCCAATAGTCGGCATGCTGTTGCCATGAACCTGCTACAATAGGTGCTTCAAATGAGGTGACCATGCTTTTTTGCGCAAGACCATCTAGTGTTGCTTTAGTAAATCCCTGACGAATATCAACAAACGATTTTGGCCCCTTTGCCAATTCGCTGAACAACGCCTGTTGCTGGCTTGCAACACGATGACCCGCATTTTTAAAAATAACACCTGCATCTTCACACTCATCCCATTGTGATTGAAAAAATGAAGTGAGTTTTAGGTATTTTTGAGCGGCAATTTGACTATTCCCGTTTGGCTTTCGCAAAGCAACGGGTAGTGCGGTTTGACAGACTTCGCCAAGTGGATGCTGATAATACTCTGACAACCATTGCAATAAAGCGCGCCATGTTTCATCAAAAATGGGGGATTGGTCAAGTACACGAACTACCGGTTTGAGTTTTTTGAGTATACCTGGCTCAACGTCATGAGCATCAGTCTGACCCCACACAATCCCAACCATGCGGCGATTGGCAAAGTTCACTTCGACACGCGCACCTAAATCAAGCACTTCATCACTGGTGTAATGAAACGTTTTGTACAAGGGAACCGGAATCGCTACTGCATAGATGTTCATTGAATAAACACTTGATCCAAAAGACAGATTACTTTAATATGCGCGACCCTAAACGGCAAGTTTAATTGCTTGTCATATTTTTTATTAGCGTATGGTGTTTGATTAGGCTTGCCTAGATCTTATAGCGATGCGGCTTCTATATTGGAGTAACCCATGAAATCAGGTATTCACCCTAACTACGAAGAAGTCACTGCAAGCTGTTCTTGTGGTAACGTTTTCAAAATCCGTTCAACGGTTGGTAAAGACTTAAACTTGGACGTATGTTCAGCTTGTCATCCATTCTATACTGGTAAGCAACGTAACGTTGATACTGGTGGTCGTGTTGACCGCTTCAACAAGCGTTTTGGTGCACTTAAATCTAAGTAAGCCCAATGTCTTATGCAAAAAAGCGTCTATATGGCGCTTTTTTTGTACCTGCTGTTTTTTACCTCTTACATTTTGATTTGTCTGTGTTACATTTAGATTCATACTAATAAAAATATGTAATTTGCCTCAAGGCGTTATTTTTCAATACCCTACATAAGGATGCCAATCGAGATGTCGGATTTCCGTCAACAGGCGTTAGACTACCACGCCCTTCCCACTCCTGGAAAAATTAGCGTTGAATTAACCACACCAGCAGAAACCGTCAATGATCTGGCGTTAGCATATAGTCCTGGTGTGGCAGAGCCTGTTCGAGAAATTGCTGACGACCCCAATTTGGCATATAAGTTCACCGCTAAAGGTAATATGGTTGCGGTCATTTCGAACGGTTCAGCTATTTTGGGTTTAGGTAATTTAGGGCCTTTAGCATCAAAACCTGTGATGGAAGGCAAAGCGTTATTATTTAAACGATTCGCGGGTTTGGACTCCATTGATATTGAAGTCAATCACCGCACGACTGAAGAATTTATCAATACCGTTGCAAATATCGCAGATACCTTTGGTGGCATTAACCTAGAAGACATCAAAGCGCCTGAGTGTTTCGAAATTGAACGAGAACTGCAAAAGCGCTGCAAAATCCCAATTTTCCACGATGACCAACACGGTACCGCGATTGTGACGGCTGCAGGCATGCTCAATGCATTAGAAATCCAAGGCAAAGCCATCGCCGATGCGCGCTTTGTGTGTATGGGTGCAGGAGCTGCTGCCATTGCGTGTATGGAATTATTGATCAAATGCGGAGCACAACGCGAAAAGGTGTATATGATAGACCGAAACGGCGTGATCCACACTAGACGTGAAAATTTACCTGAGCACAAACTTGCCTTTGCGAATAATACTGACAAACGCACGCTTGAAGATGTAATGGACGGAGCAGATGTGTTCCTTGGCTTATCAGGGCCTGATGTCTTGCCAGCTGAAACACTTTCTTTGATGGCGCCAAATCCAGTTGTATTTGCCTGCTCAAACCCAGATCCAGAAATCAAACCTGAACTGGCACATGCCACGCGTTCTGATTTAATTATGGCCACAGGCCGTTCTGATTACCCCAATCAGGTCAACAACGTATTGTGTTTCCCGTTTATCTTTCGTGGAGCACTAGATGTTCGTTCTAATGCCATTAATGATGAAATGAAAGTTGCTGCAGTAGAAGCCTTGCGTGCAGTATCTAAAGAACCGGTTCCAGAAGAGGTCTTGCTAGCAAGTAATTCGTCGTCTTTAGAATTTGGTCGTGATTACATTATTCCAAAACCAATGGATCCGAGATTATGCTCACGTATTGCTAAAGCAGTTGCCCAAGCTGCAATTGACTCAGGCGTGGCATTCTTAGAAGAATTACCAGAAGGCTATATGGAATAAGCCGATTATTTTTCGACTTCCTCCACCTCTAGCATCCCCATTTGCTCCATCAAGGTTCTCGCCTCAGCTGGAATGCGATGGGGATTTTCTTTAGCTAAGTCATCATCGTTGGGCAGCGGCTGCCCTGTAAACGCATGCAAAAAGGCCTCACATAGCAACTCTGAATTGGTTGCATGACGCAAGTTATTGACTTGACGACGAGTACGCTCGTCAGTTAATACTTTTAACACGTTGATAGGTATAGATACTGTGACTTTTTTCACTTGCTCAGCTTTCTTACCGTGCTCTGCGTAGGGGTGTATGTATTTACCATTCCAAGTTGCCATCATACTGCCTTATCGTGTTTTTATATTTATTATATATTTTCAGAATACGGTTTTAGTCTAACAATGGATGATTTTGCTTGACCGAACCACTAATATCTCGTAGTTTAGACGTCTAAACGTCTATTGTATACCCTTTTTTTGGAGTTCCCTCATGGTTTCTTATGCTCAAGGCATAGATCTTCTCAACCAGTCTTTGTCAGAATTACGTGATATTCAGGTGTCTTTTGAATTTTTCCCACCGAGTAACGAGAAGATGGAAACCATGCTGTGGAAATCTGTCGAACGTCTAGCGCCTTTGAAACCATCATATATGTCCGTGACTTATGGTGCTAACAGTGGTGAGCGTGACAAAACCCACAATGTGGTAAAACGCATTCAAAACGACATGGGAATTGCGGCCGTTCCGCATTTGACCTGTGTGGATGCGTCGCGTGAAGAATTAATCCAAATCGCGCAAGAATATTGGGACAACGGGATCAGACGCATCGTGGCACTGCGCGGTGACTTGCCCGATGGCATGGATAAGCCAGATATGTATGCATCAGATTTGGTTGCTTTACTCAAAGGCGTTGCTGATTTTGATATTTCTGTTGCAGCATATCCAGAAACACATCCAGAAGCACCTAATGCGCAATTTGATTTGCTTAATTTAAAACGCAAGGCCGAAGCAGGAGCAACTGAAGCCATCACTCAATTCTTTTTTGATTCCTCTCATTATTTGCGATTCCGTGACCGCGCTGCGGCGGCAGGCATCGATATCGATATCGTACCGGGCATTCTGCCAGTGACCAACTATCAAACGCTCTTGCGCTTTGCCAACTTTACCAATGTCCACGTACCCAATTGGTTACACAAAATGTACGATGGTCTAGATGATGCCGACCAAACGACCCGTAATTTATTGGCCGCAAGCATTGCCATGGACCAAGTCAAAATTCTGGCGCGAGAAGGCGTAAAACACTTTCATTTTTATACCCTTAACCGCAGTGAGTTGAGTTACGCAATTTGTCATATGCTGGGCTTGCGTGCATAAATTTTATTTTTTGTGTTTGTCGCTGAGTAGAAATGTCTGCTAAGCTGTTCTTTGATAGTTAACTATTGAAGACAACAATGAATACAATGCAAAAAGCATGGATGCTTTTACGACGCACCACCCTACCTCAATTACACAACTTACTGAGTTATTTTGTCTCACGTTGTAAAGAAGACAAAATTACCGTTTCAGCCGGCCATCTTGCCTACGTTTCTCTACTGTCATTGGTGCCATTTATCATGGTATTCTTTACTATTCTAAGTGCCTTCCCCGCTTTTGCCAGTGTGAGAAAAGTATTAGAAGATTTTATCTTTACTAATTTTGTGCCTACCTCAGGGGATATCGTGCAACGATACGTCACTGAATTTGTTAGTAATGCCAGTCAGATGGGAGCCATTGGTATCATTTCTTTGCTCATTGTAGCACTGCTTCTAATCAGTAATATTGATAAAACGTTAAATGTGATTTGGCGGACTCGTAAAACACGCCCGCCAATCTTTACCTTTGCAATTTATTGGATGGTGATCACACTTGGACCAATTTTAATGGGTGCAAGTGTCGTTGTAAGTACTTACTTGCTTGGATTTGCTGCAGTGGCAGAAGAATACACTCCAGGCTTAGGAACGTTTCTATTCAAATGGGTACCCAGTGCATTGGCGTTAATTGCATTTTTAATTATTTTTATGCTCGTACCAAATACCCAGGTCAAATTTAAACATGCCCTCGCAGGAGCGGTTTTATCTACCTTTTTATTTGAACTGAGCAAAAAAGGATTCGCGTTATACGTTACCAATTTCCCCTCTTATGAATTAGTCTACGGCGCTCTAGCAGTGATCCCTATTTTGTTTGTTTGGGTCTATTTGTCTTGGATGGTTGTTTTGATTGGGGCCGAATTTACTTGCTCAGTCAAAGAGGCCAAATTACTCGACCTCGATGAGCAAGAAAAGCAAGTGGAACAGGTAACTTAGTTTTTCATACTCGCGATAAAGGCATCAGATTGCTTAATAGCTGAATTCATCTCTGCAATTAAACGTGTAACGTCTGCTTTAATTGTCCCTAATTCACCTTGCAACGCGCCGACTGCCGCTGCGTTTAAATTGTGTTTTAAATACAAAACATTGTTTTGCAGTGAATCAAGCACAGGTGGCATCGCACTCTCGACTTTCCGCATCGCTTTGAGCATGCCTTGATATTGACGCTCAGTCGCTCTTAACTTAGCTGCACTGTCGCGTTTAAGATTAGCATTCGTGTATAACTCAAGCTCCTCTCGCCATTCGTCGAATAAGGCATCAGCGACTGATTCAACTTTATTAATACGTGTCGTAACTGTGTGTGCGGCGTCTTTCGCATCGGTATAACGACCTTTCAGATCATCATATACCGTTTCTAGCTCACCTCCAGTAAAATTGATCAAAGCTGAAAACTGTTCTAATGCAGAGTTGAACTCCTCTTGGGCGTCTTCTTGGGAAGCTTTCGCATCCCCCACCCGGTCAATGAGAATATCACGCTTTTCCACACCGAGCTTTTCCCATGCTGAATAATACGTGCTAGAGCAGCCACCAATCAGTAATGCAGTGATTAGGAATAAATATTTCATTTGCTACGTCCTTGTATTCTCATAAAGTTCTAGTTATTAGGGTTGTATTTAGCTGCGTTAATAATTGCCCAAAGATGAAAGATAAGAGCAAAAATAATCATAAAAAATAAAATACCTGTAGCAGCTAAAGCATAATTAATGGTACAAACTAAAAAAAATAATAACGCTGGCAAAAGTCGACCTTGTACCAGCTGTCCCAGGCCAGGATAAATTAAACTACAAATGGCGGCGATTACATTGCCCCCTGAACCCTGATGTGACATAGTGATTTCCTTAATACAATTAATGTTTAACAACGCGTGAATTAAAACTAGTTCAAAACAATAAAAAATACAATAGCAATGAGTAACTTATACCCCATTACTTCCCCTTATACCCATTACAGATTATCGCCCTCAAGGCTGCACTCCATATATATTGAAGAGACCGGCAACCCTAATGGCATTCCTGTTTTATTTATTCATGGTGGGCCAGGTGGAGGAATAAGTGCAAATTATTCTGCTATGTTTAACCCTGATGTTTACCGGATTATCGCTTTTGATCAACGTGGAGCCGGTCAATCTACACCTCTTGCTGAGACACGTGACAATACCACAGAAGACTTATTAGCTGATATTGAAATGATCCGACAGCATTGTTTAGTCGAAAAATGGTTGTTATTTGGGGGCAGTTGGGGCGCTACTCTAGCACTTTTAGCCGCAATAAAAGCACCAGAGACCGTATTAGGGTTGGTATTAAGAGGGGTGTTTTTGGCTCGCCAAGAAGATATAGACTGGTTTATCTCTCCAAATGGCGGTGCGGCTCAACTTTACCCTGAACACTATGAAGCATTTACCCAAGACATGCCAATTGATAAATCCACCTCGACTCAAACCGTCTGCGAATTATTTGAAGAACGCTTTAGCCAAAAAAATAGGTTTTTACAAACTGATTCGTTACGTGCTTGGTATAACTGGGAAGAACGTATTTCGCGGATACAACACCCCTATGGCGATCCGGTTACAAACTATGATTTGGCCCAAGTATCGAGTCTCTCCTCTCTTGAATGCCATTATTTAAAACACAACTGTTTTATATCCGAAAATTATATTTTGAAGCATGTCGATGTGCTCTCCGAACTCCCCGTTTACATTGTGCACGGTCGCTATGATATGATTTGTAAACTCGAAGCGTCTTATCTATTACAACGTTCTCTCCCTAATAGTACGCTTCAGGTTGTAGCAGATGCGGGCCACAGCACATCAGAGCCGAGTATTGCCTCAGCATTGAAGGATGCCACAGATTTGATGGCAAAACTCATTTAACTCATTAGACGATAAGGAACGATATGATTGCACTGATTCAAAGAGTACAAAATGCGTCAGTATCGGTAGCACGTGAACGCATTGCACATATTGATTACGGAATGTTGATATTACTCGGTGTGGAATCAACTGACACAGAAATGACGGCAGAAAAGCTCATTCAAAAAATCCTAAAGTTTCGAATGTTCAGTGATAATGAGGATAAAATGAACCTTAACATTGAACAAATATCTGGTGAGATCCTCATCGTCTCCCAATTTACTCTGGTTGCCGATACCAAAAAAGGTAATCGTCCAGGCTTTTCTCGTGGAGCGCCCCCTATATTAGGGAACAGACTATATGAACATTTCATCACTACCATCCAGTCACAAACTCAGTGTACAATACAAACTGGTCAATTCGGAGCGGATATGCAAGTGGCTCTTGTCAACGACGGACCTGTGACATTCACAATCAATATGGACTAAGCATGTATAAGGTACTCACACCAAAAAACGATGAGCTTCTCGAACGTTATTATCAGTTTCGCTGGCGAATTTTGCGTGAGCCTTTCAACCTACCGCTCGGCTCAGAAAAAGACGAGTACGATGCCGTTGCTCACCATCGTATGGTAATTAATGCTAATAACGAGATTGTTGCCGTGGGTAGACTGCATTTTAATGCCGCTGACGAAGTACAAATTCGGCATATCGCAGTCGATTTTGACGCTCATGGTAAAGGTTTAGGCCGAGTAATTATTGCTGCCTTAGAAAATTATGCGATAGGCCAAGGTGCAGTTAGGGCTGTTACCAATAGCTTGGAAACTTCTGAAGCGTTTTTTGCTTCATGTGGGTATGAAAAACAAGAATCTGCGCCCAAAGATTTGCTTAAACTCAAACGCATTCAGATGGTGAAACAGCTAGGAACCACACAACGGATTTTGATGCACCCCAAATGGTGTGCTGAATTACAACAAACGTGGCAAACCACCATCCCGATTAGTGAACAAATGGGCATTCAAGTCTACCAGTATGATGGCTTGACCTTTGAAGTGCGTGCCTCACTGAACAAGAATATCAATCTTCATGGTTCGATGTTTGCAGGAAGTATTTACTCACTCGCCACACTGACAGGCTGGGGCTTAATTCATTTACAGCTGCGACAACGTGCCCTAACAGGTAATATTGTTTTAGGTGATGGACAAATTCACTATCATAAACCAGTAACGTCTCAACCACGGGGTATTGCCGATTTGGATGCGTTACAGGGTGACTTTTCACAATTATCTAATAAGCAAAAAACCCGCATCGAGTTATCTGTTCAAATTTTGGATGGATTACAAGCGGTTGCCGAATTTAACGGCGTATACTGGGTTTTGCCGGTCACAGACTAAATAAAAAAGGTCGCCATGGGCGACCTTTGGTTAATTCTGAGCGAAGAATTTATACCATCGCTGCTTGGATCTTCTTCATTGCATTTTTTTCAATTTGTCTAACACGTTCCGCAGACACATTGTACTTGGCGGCCAAATCTTGCAATGTCATCTTGTCATCAGCCAACCAACGCGTCTCAATGATTTCTTGCGAACGCTCATCAAGTGTTTTAATAGCTGAGTATAGGCGCTTGGAAGCGTTTGCATCATAATCAGCGTTGATTACGGTTTCCTCTACACCTGATGATTTGTCCTCTAGATACTGAGCCGGAGCAAAATTGCTATCATCGTCATCACTATCCGTCAAATCAAACGCCGTATCTTGGGAGCCCATACGAGCTTCCATCTGCAATACTTCTTTTTCACTCACGCCAAGCTCTTGTGCAACCTTTTGCACTTCTTCATGCGTAAACCAACCTAAACGCTTCTTGGCTTTGCGAAGATTAAAAAACAATTTGCGCTGAGCTTTTGTAGTAGCGACTTTCACAATGCGCCAGTTTTTCAGGACAAATTCGTGTATTTCAGCTTTTATCCAATGCACAGCAAAAGAAACTAGACGCACTCCAACGTTAGGATCAAAGCGCTTGACGGCTTTCATCAAGCCTATATTGCCCTCTTGGATCAAATCCGCTTGTGGTAGGCCATAACCTGAATATGATTTGGCAATATGCACTACAAAGCGCAAATGTGACATGACGAGTTCTCGAGCAGCCTCTAAGTCGCCTTCATTATACAAGCGCTCCGCTAAGCTGCGCTCTTCATCAGCGCTGAGCATCGGAATATTGGAAACAGATTGTACATAGCTTTCAATGCTACCACTTTGTGGTAATGATAATGCCATTTGCATTGATTGTGTCATTGTAAAACCTCTTTTAAACCTTACAAAAATATAGCAAATAAAACAGTCGAAATAAAACCTTTTATCGTTATATCGTCAAAATGCTGCGTTTTTTAACGGCCCGGTTCAGTCTTAGTTTAACTTTATGTATATGTGGTCATTAAAACCCGTATTTCAAGTTACGTTGCTTGGCTATTTTGGTTCAATTTCTTTAATGTGTTTTTGTACTGATATATAAGAACCCAGTAACCCTAACATAACCGCCAAACCAAGAATCACTGAAAGCGCAGTGCCATCGAGTCCACTTAACACAATATCTGCTTGGTAGAGTTCAGCTAATGCCTCAATACCCGACTGGATCCACCACAAAATAAATACCACAAGAAACCATGCCATCAAACCACCGAGTAGCCCATACCATATACCGGTATACAAAAATGGAAAGCGAATAAAATTATCCGTTGCGCCCACTAGCTTCATCACAATGATTTCTTCACGCTGATTTAAAATATTCAAGCGAATGGTGTTACCAATAATCAATACCACTGAAATACACAGCAACAATGCGACGACCCAGACGATGTCACTGGCAATTGATAAAATGGCAGTGAGCCGTTTTAACCATTCAATATCTAACTTACCAAAATCAACATGCGTTAAACGATTTAAGCGCGCTAATAACTGCTCCGCAGCGGTAGGCGCTAAATGTTCACGTTTCGGTGTCACAACAAGCACATGTGGTAAAGGGTTCTTATCAAGATATGAAAGAGTGTTAGTTAGCCCAGATTGCGCTTCAAAGTTTGTAAGTGCTTGTTCTGCTGTAATTAATTGCACCTCTTCAACTTCTGGCATAAAACGCACACTCAATACCGTAGCATTGGCCTGTTTTAATGTAGTTTGTTCTTTAAGGTAGAGAGTGATTTCGCCTGCCTGCTCCCAGTTCGTAGTCACTTGTGAACTGTTTTTGACCAAAATGTACAGCGCGCTTGGCAAGGTGATACTCAGTCCCAAAACCGCAATGGTCATAACAGACGCGAGTGGCGTTCGCCAAAGTTCTCCCAATGAAGAAAATATCTGCCTGACGTGATTAGTAATTCCCCCGCGAAAGCGTTGGAATATTGATTGTTTGCGAATCTTATTGGCGTTGCCGCGACCTTGAAAAAGTATACTCATCGCACATTCCCCGGCAACTTGGTCGTTATCGACGATAGGTCGTCTTGTAGAGCATCCTCAATCATTCTGCCTTTATCCAATGTGAGTGTACGATGCTTTAAGCGCGCGATCAGACCTAAATCATGGGTCGCAATGAAGATACTCATACCGCGATTATTTAACTCTTCGAATAAATGAAAAATTTCCAAAGACAGTTTTGGATCTAAGTTTCCAGTTGGCTCATCAGCGAGTAATAAAGGTGGGTTATTTACGATAGCCCGAGCAATACCAACGCGCTGTTGCTCACCGCCAGACAAGGTTTTTGGGGATAATTCTTGTTTATTGCGCAAGCCGACTAATTCAAGCGCAGCTGAAACCCGTCGTACAATTTGCTTACGCGTATACCCTTCAATGACTAGTGGAAGGGCGACATTATCAAATATCGTACGGTCCATCAGCAACTGATGCGACTGAAAAATCATACCGATATCGCGTCTGACATAAGGAATGTCTTTTCGTCGCAGCTGATTGAGATCATGCCCATTGATAAATACTTCACCAACACTTGGTCGTTCCATTAGGCTGATCAGTTTTAATATGGTTGATTTACCTGCGCCAGAATGACCTGTCAAAAAAGCCATCTCACCAGCTTTGAGCTCAAAGTTCACTCTTTGTAGGGCGACTTGGCCTCCACTATACGTTTTACTGACGTTGGCAAATTTGATCATGGTTGTGCTTCTGTTCCCTCAGTAGACTCGGGTACATCAAACAGTGCATCTATAAATTCTTGCGCTTGGAATGGACGTAAATCATCAATGCCTTCACCCACACCTATGTAACGAATAGGCAGTGAAAACTGCTCAGCAATCGGGAAAATCACCCCGCCTTTGGCGGTGCCATCGAGTTTCGTAAGGCTAATCCCAGTCAAACCAACAGCATCATTAAATAACTTGGCTTGACTAATAGCATTTTGCCCCGTTCCCGCATCTAAAGTAAGCATGATTTCGTGCGGTGCATTAGGGTTGAGTTTACGCATGACGCGCACGACTTTTTCTAACTCTTGCATGAGGTGGTCTTTATTTTGTAAGCGACCTGCTGTATCGGCAATTAATACATCAACGCCTCTTGCTTGCGCAGCATTTAGCGCGTCATATAACACAGAAGCGCTGTCGGCACCTGTATGTTGAGCAATGACCGGAATATCGTTGCGTTCACCCCACACTTGTAACTGTTCCACAGCTGCTGCACGAAAAGTATCCCCTGCAGCCAACATCACTTTCTTACCTTGAGCCTGAAATTGTTTGGCCATTTTGCCAATGGTAGTCGTTTTTCCTACTCCATTCACACCCACCATCAAAATAACAAATGGGCCTTCTGCATTGTGTATCTCAAGTTGTTTATCAAGAGGATCTTCAACTTTACTCAACAATTCTGCCATGTAAGACTTGAGCTCTAAAAATAAGGCATCGGCATCCTTCAATGCAGACTTGTCAGCGTGCTGCGTTAAGTGCTCGATAATATTTTGGGTCGTGGACATGCCTACATCTGCGACCAAAAGTTGCGTTTCCAACTCTTCATACAAATCTTCATCAATACTGCGTCCGCTAAACAACGACTTAAAGCCACTGCCGATATTGGCTTTTGTCCGTGACAAACGCTCAGAGAGTGACGCAAAAAGACCTTTTTTTTCAGTCTGTTCTGGAGTTGGATTAGTCGATTCAGGGGAGGTTGAATCAGGCTTTGTGTCCTTTTTCTTAAACAAGTTAAACATCAAAAAACAAACCTTGGCTACAAGCAGTTACTGGTAATAAGTTAATTTTGTTATCATATCATTAGATTCCTTTAAGGTTTAGCGTGAATGCGTCACAAAAAGCAAAAAAATCCATCTCCAAGCGGACATATTAGAATCATCAGTGGACGTCATCGCGGTCGGAAACTGCCAGTGCTAGATAGCGCTGGGCTCAGACCAACAACTGACCGCGCAAAAGAAACTTTATTCAATTGGTTGCAAGGTCACATTGTGGACGCTGTGTGCTTGGATGCTTTTGCTGGTAGTGGTAGTTTGGCTTTTGAAGCAGCCTCTCGTGGCGCAAGTAAAGTTATTGCGTGTGAACTAAATAGTTCAGCTTGTCGCCAATTGAAACAAAACGTTGAGATGCTTGACCTTTCCAAGACAATCTCGCTTTATGAAGGTAGCGCATTTGAAATCGATTCGGTTAAGTTAGCCATAACCAAACCGTTTGATATTGTGTTTGTTGATCCGCCATTTAAACAACAATTACTGGTTGCTTTTTTAGAGCATCTATTCAAATACAATATGATTAATGAAAACACACTCATATATTGTGAGCATGAACCTGACTTAACCATCGATTGGGCGGAACTGAATCTCAGCGAAGTAAGATCTGCGCGCACGAGCGGATTTATCTACGGTCTGTACCAGCTTGAACGGTAAAGTCCGT
Organism: Glaciecola sp.; assembly: GCA_018623155.1. GTDB lineage: Bacteria > Pseudomonadota > Gammaproteobacteria > Enterobacterales > Alteromonadaceae > Opacimonas. Next base: position 1,208 of record JAAZVZ010000004.1, on the reverse strand, counting down.
ATTGGCTATCTAAAGTTCAATACCCAATGTTGTGATCCCAGTTTCATTCACCATGCTTTGACACTCACCCACAAGGACTTTATTGGGTGATGTATTTTGTTGCAATGTATCTAACAGAGCATTTTGCCATTCGGTCTCAAATACCATCAATGGATGGCTTTTAATTTGCTGATTGAGATGCCGATTCGCGATAGCATATTCTTCTTCATCTGTTATGGCTTGCACAGAAACATACTCTGATGCCAAATCAGTCGCCAACAAAAACGCTTCTACCCCACCTTGTGCGAGCTTTGCCACCATAACCGGTGCGTCGTCTTGCGCGTTTTGCCAAAATCTCAGCACAGCAATCAGACCCAAGCCAGCATCCACTGCCGGCAGCACGCCAAAGGCATCGTCTGTTGCCGGATCCGGTAAGCTCTCTTCGAGTTTTTCAATTTGGACATTGAGATTGAAATTTTGCTTAGGATCCGCGATCCGTTGCCATACAAGATGCAAAATATGTTCTGCCAAAGAAGCTTGCTCAGTATCGGCTTTGGCTTCGAAGTACAATGTATAATGCGGTGTCATGCGGGATAAAACTGATGCAGCAAAGATAATAGCTTGTTGCGGTTTAAGTTCGCGAATCCTTTGAAAGGTAGATAGCTTTTTCATGCGAGGTAATTTTTGATCCCGTTTAAAAATAATTGAATTGATAGCATGATCAAAATCATCCCCATCAATCTCTCTATTGCTGCTAAGCCTTTATCTCCCAACAGACGATACAACTTATTAGCACTAAGCAAGATTATAGCAGTCAATGCCCATGCCCCCAACAGTGCCAATGACCAATCGACAATTCGCGTTGGTGCCTGGTTAGAGAGCAATATTAACGCCGCCATCGAAGATGGGCCGGCAATCATCGGAATTGCCAATGGCACAATAAAGGGTTCTTCCCCTTTAGGTAAACTCATCACCCCTCCAGGCGTAGGGAAAATCATCCTCAGTGCAATAATAAACAATATAATCCCGCCAGCGATACTGACGGTTTCTTGTTCGATGTTCAAAAAAATTAGGATTGTTTCTCCTGCAAATAAAAAACCAAGCAAAATAAGCAGCGAGAATATCAGTTCTCTAACCAAGATAATTAAACGTCGACGCTCTGGAAACTCTTTTAATACTGACATAACAATGGGCATATTGCCCAAAGGGTCCATGATTAAAAAAAGCAT
>JAAZVZ010000025.1 GCA_018623155.1 Glaciecola sp. | reverse complement strand
GCAGTAAATAAGTCTACATCGCCAACATAAGCGGTAATATCATCAGGAGAGCCTGGATTAGACGGGTTCATTCCCCATCCAATCACGTTGTAAGCGAGCGAGAAGCCCAATGCGACAGCTGTGGCCTTATCAGAAGCCGATAAGCCAACCGATGCGGCGGCAGCAACTATTTCAGCATCAATGTTTGAAATATCAACGGTTTCAACGCGGATATCACCGCTGATTTGGCCTGTTGCACCATCACTAGAAATCAATGCTTCATCAATATAGGAAGCCGCTGCACCTTTTAATTCGTTTAATGCAAGTGCACCACCGCCAGAGGCAGCTACCGCGCTACCACTGCCTGCGGCACTGATCGATACGGCCACAGCTGCCGCTGTGGTATCAATGGTGACACTACGAGTGGCTAACACTGAAACGGCGCTTGCTCGCACATCAGTCACTGCTCCGTCACCATCTAAATAAGCATTTACATTGCCTCTGATAGCTGAACGCGATACAGCAATACCTACCGAAATAGATTTATCGCTGCTTGAGAAGTTTGCACCAGCAGTGATCGCAGGGGCTAGCACAAATGCATCAATTAAACTTGTATCATTGGCTGTGATAGATAAATCATCACTTGCCGATAGAAGTGTGTTTCCTGTTGCGTAGGCATCAGTATTGTACTTGAGGCGGTTGAGCGACAAGATTGGCGAGATAGATAAGTTAAGTGTTTCATCACCAGAAGCTGCAATATCTACCGATACAACGACGCTCTTGATATTAGCTTCAACATCGTTAGTTGAATCGGCATCAATCGTAATATCACCCTGAGACGTCACTGATGAATCGGTAATATACGCTTCGACATTCATACCACGAGACGTCTTTCCATCACGAGTTGCACTCAGCGACTCGTGATCACCTGTTGGGTCTTCAGGAATTAAGGTATCAATCAAACTGAATAATAAGTTACTTCCGCCATAACCTGCAGAGTTGAAACTAAGAACCAAACCAATCGCTTCACCATTGGAACGTAAGTCAGAGTTCATCAATGCCGTAAAATCTGCATCATTGACTGCTGATACGTTCACACCCTGAACACTACCGGTCAAATCAGTAGTAGATGTATCACCGTTGTTTGCAATAACCGTTGCGTCGTGAATGTACGACTTGGTTTCAGCATCCATTTGGTTAGTGCTGATAATGATACTGATTGCAGTTGATTGCCCGTCTTCAAAAATACCACCGCCAATGCTTTGTACTTCTGCATTAATGTCTGCGTAAAGTGTAATATTATTGTCTGCTTCAACGCTGATATCATCACCAGAAGTTAGATCAACTCCTGTATTAAACGCTTCGCTCGCGCTCTGTACTGAGTTAAATGAAACTAATCCACCCGCTGCAGTTGATTCTGAAGCGAAGAAGCCAGTATTGACATACTGGTTGATTTCATCAACGACTTCTTGATAGGTAATAACAGGGATCCAACGACTTAAATCCGAGTAATCTTCTGCACTTAAATCGATGGAAGTCGTGATTTGATTCCATAAAGGATCGTCTTGATTTTCGGTATCAGGGTTTGCGCCAACCCAACGATATAATCGCCCATTAGTACCCCCTGCAGTATGGTCAGAGGCAACATACACAATTTCACCGAACGCCACATCTTGCTGACCTGACTTAGTACTGAAACGGTACCCATTGAGAAGACTCTCTGCCATTTCGGCGAAGATAGAAAAACCGCCATCAGAAACTGCAATCTGCGTACTTATCAGATCAATGTCTGCATTCACCGTCGCATTATCATCCGATTTTATCAATGTATCGCCAGTGACATCAGTATCGGCAAAGCTCTGCGCTGAAGTCAAACTAGTACTAGCGATATCATCAAAATCGTAATTGTCATAATCATTAAACGTTCTATCAGTGATGTAAGAGCGAGTTTCAGTGGTAATTCGGTTGTTAGCAACAATAATACCGATGGAACGACCTGCAGACTCTTGAACCGCAACAGACTCTGAAATGGTGTCATTGCCAGTTACCGAGGTTACGGTACTATTATTCACACCGCTGACTTTAAGATCGCCACCAACATCCACGTCACTGCCATCAATATGAGCAAAGGCGCTGATGCGCTGATTTGCATCAAACGCACTGGCGATTTCTTCAGAGCCAATTAAAGTATCAATCGTAGTAAAAATGACGTTCTGCGGCTCCCAGCCCACAGCATTAAAGGCTAAGAGCACGTTGACGCCTAAGTCACCTGTTTCAACTAGCTGATGTGCGGTTGCTTCGAGTTCAGCTGAGTTAATCGCTTCAACGGTCAAATCATCTGCAGCATCTGCGTCTGACCCTGTAATGTACGCATGCGCATCTCCTCGCAACCAGTTGGTGACAATACCACCATTGGCCGCATCGGATGCACCTTCATCTTTGACGTCACCCCCTTCTGATGAAGACTGAGCGTCCAGCTTAGAAATCATTTTGGTCGACTGATCAGCCTGCACTAGCACATCATCAGATGCACTGAAATTTGACTGGTCAATAAACGCTGTCGAACCACCAGTTAAATCATTACGTACAATAATAATACCAACCGCCATAGAATCTGAGTCGGTAAAGCTGACCTGGGGCAGAATTTGCGTCTCTGGTGAGGCCGCCCAATAATCAAGATCACTAAAATCAACCGTCGTGAGATCGGTAATCCCAACACCGCCATCTGGCGTGGTTCCATCTTGGCCCAAATAGACCATGATATCACCGTAATTGTCATCACTATCATCTGTGATACGAATACGGTCTCCATTGTTTAGAGTGACATTAGTAGATAAATCTGTGTAATCGGCGTAGCTGGCTTTACCGATGAATTCGTCCAATAAGCCTAAGCCACCATCTGAAATCGTGGTTGAGTTTGTAACAATCTGTACGTTAGAGCCGAGCGTAGCGTTATCTTTAGCGATGACGTTAATATCGCGTGCAGTCATGTCGACGGTGCTACTCACGCCATCCCATGTGTTGCGAATAAAGGCTTCGGTAGTACCGCGCGCCAAATTGGATACCAACATACCACTAGCGGCTTTACCCGATTGACCTAACACTCCTGTCGCTGTTGTATCTGCGGTGTTATTGACATTGGAATTAGCTTGCGTCGCGTTCTCGCCAATGACTTGAACATCGCCTTGACTATTCACTGTAGAATCGACAATCGAAGCGGATGTATTGCCCCATTCGATACCGTCGGTGTAGCCCAAATCTTCTAAGAAATTAGCACCTAATAATGCTTCAAACGTCATGGTGAGCAAGTCTTGCTCTGGATACCCCATCGTGTTCAAAGAAATGGCTACGCCAACCGATAAGTCTCCACCAGCAGATAACTGATAATCACTGGTCGCATCTAAAATACTGTTTTGTGTCGCAACAACCGTGACACCATCGTTACGCGTCGCGCGATCAATATATTCGTTATTGCCGGTATTGTCTTGTAACTCCCACGCGCCAAATCCACTGAATTCACGCTCAGTATTGACTATGCCTCGATCAACTTGTGATGCGTCATACGCAGTGAGTTGCTGCCAGACGGTGGCATCGGTGAAGTCAGCTAGAGTAACATCTGGATCATTATCGTTATTTTCAAAAATAACTTCTTCGCCATCTTCGCCAATATACCGGTACCAGTTGGTTCCATCAAACACGAAGTCGTTTTGGAAGAGTGTACCTTTGACATAACCATCTGCATCATCGCGTGTGACACCGTCATAATATTTCATCAAACGCAGTAAGTTATCGGTATCGTTTTCAAGCAAATACAAATCGACATTCAGGCGCTTCACTAATGCACCATCATTTGCATCTCCGCTAATATCTACACGATAAACGGCTTTGCCATCTGCGTCAGTTTCAAGGTTGCGCTCAAACTTATCGATGCCTAAGGTTTCATCGTAATCATAAACGGCCAAGCGGTCAAAATCGGTAAATTGCTTCGTCTGAGTGCCGGTTCCGTCTGTGTCGATATCTGCATCAATAATATAAGCATCCGTCTTAGACATATGCTGATTGGTGACAATCATGGCATTAACGGCTAGGTTACTGCCACCATCAGAGAAGGAATTACCACCGGATGCAACGGTCTCAGAGGAGTTTTCGGAGCGCAATATGGAACGAGAATCTGCTGTTACATGAACCGCTTGAGCTCCGCCAGTTCCAGCATCATCGCGAATGGTTGCACCATCAATATAAGATTCTGCAGTGGATTTGAGTTGATTTCGTACCAGAGCACCGTTAGCACCCGTTGCTTCTGTATCAATAAAATTCAGCTCTGGTAGCAAATCTTGCGTGTTATATGAGACTTGCCACCAACCATTATCTTCATCAAATATCTCATTCGTTAAATCGATTGGCACACCATTGCGCGGCGTCCATAATGTAGTATCCGTAAAGTCAGTTTGGGTAAGATCATACGTGCCGGCTGTTCGCGTTTGCACAAATTCGGTTAATCCGCGCCAGTTATCTGAATCAGAATAATCAACGTCTGTCAGGTCAAGTACCGCTTGAGGGCCAAGATAAATGACGTATTTATCATTATCGCCAATTTGTACGACATCACCTGTATTTACTGTTCTACTGGTTTGAGTGTTGTTATGCTGTGCAGTATAAGAGGCCCGCACCCAATCACCTGCTGCCAACACGGCTGCTGTTAATGTCGGCTCAAAAATCGTATCGACCAGATCCTCAATACCGCCAACAAACATGTAGTTTTGGCCTTCGACATTGTTACGTACAACGGTACCGTTTTCGATGCTTTGTACACCTGAAGCAGTCGTAAAACGATACTGATTGGTCAAATCAGCTAAGGCATTATTAATCAGTCCTGCACCTAAGTCTGAGGTACCGACAAATGACGCTTCTGTTTGCAAATCACTTTGCATGATAGACGTTTCAATGGCAGTCACATCAACAATGCCATCCACTTCAATCGTTTCTGAACCTGAATCTTGCTCGATATAAGCTTTCGCTTCACTGGATTGCATGTTTGATAAAACAGTCACTGCGACAGACACACCCTTCGCACCTTCAGTGCCAATTTGGTTATTGACTGAAACATTGTCATTGGTTATCAATGAGTCAGTTTGTGCAGCATTATTGGCATATACGATTAAGTCTCCGGTCGCATTCACCTGACTATTTGCTATAAAAGCATAAGCGCCTGCTTTACTTTCTCTATCATCAAACACTTTATCAGCGTCATAGCCAATTAAGGTATTAATAGTATTGAAAATTAGATTCGTCGGACGATAGCCAATTGAGTTGAAAGCTAAAATAACCGACGCAGCACCATTGGTTGCCGCTTTATTGGTTGCATCTAACGTCGCGTTATTAAATGCACTTACCCTTACGTTGTTATCACCACTATCATTTGCAGTGACATTGGCATCTTTAATATATGCACTTGAGTGGCCCTGCAGTGCATTAGTGACGATCAAGCCAGTCGCAGCAGTGTTGTTCTGTCCAGAATAATTCGGGGAGCCTACAAACTTTGCAGATACATCAGAAATGGCCGTAGCAACTTGCTCACCTTTTGCAACTACCAACACACCATCTTCGAGATAGTCACTCCAATCATCCACTAAACGATAGCTATCAGAGGTGAAGTCTTCAGCACTCAAATCAACGCTTGATTGGGCACGACCGATATATTGATACAGCTTATTGCCATCGCGAATGATGGCACCGCTCGATAAAAACGCATCGGTGTTCGTTGAGACATAATCATAGCCCTCGACATAACCGTTGAACTGACCTGACGCTAGGACATCCGCTTTATAAATGTAAGAAAGCGCGCCACCTTTGACATCGTTCCGAACTAACATGCCCGAGCCGGTCTGGCTCTCGCTTGAAAACCCGTCCAAACCAAAGTTAGCACCTGCTGCTTTAAATAAGTTATAACCGAACTGCGCCGCTGCTTGGGTCCACTCCGGCTGCCACAAATCTAAATCGGTGTAATCTTCCTGTGATAAATCAACGACACCGCCAGCATTGATATGGGCTTCACCACTGCGCGTCAGCGAGTGCGCGCCCATGTAAGTGAAAATACCGCTATCTGTTTTAATCTTATCCCCAAAATACAGCACTGTAGAATCTGCATCGGTGTAATCATAAGGGCTGGCTTTGGCAATAATGGAATCAATTAAGCCTAAAGCACCATCATCATCCACAATTGAAGTGGAGGTGGTTTTGACATTAGCATGCAGCTTGACCGCATCATTGGCGTTCACTACGACTGCATCCGTTGCCGTCACATCGTTCGTCGTGTTATCACCGGACTCGGTAATGTAAGCAATTGCTTTACTTGATAGTAAATTGGTTGCGACAGTTACCGCGACCGTTTTAAGCTCGCCTTTGCCGTATAAATAAGAAATATCTGATTCGGCCGTATTGGAAGTGGTGGCGTTTACAATGCTCTGATTAAACGCTTCAACGACCACATCTTCGCCTGCACTGACATCGACGTTGCGCATAAACGCAATGGCGTGATTCGGACGTTCCGTACCAAATAATGTCGCTTGGAAATTCGCGCCAAAGATATCGGCTGTGGGTTCAGCAACTGCCGCTTCTTGCGCCCAGTCACCTGTTGAATAATCTATTTGATCAAGCGAAGCGGTTAATGGGGTTGATCCCGTGTAGCGATAGCTCGCACCTACTGTGCCACCGTTTTCATGACCAGCAGCGACAATGACTATGTCATTATTGTTGATGGTGGTCTTGGATTGATTTGACTGAAATAATACTGTCTTCTCAAACGCCGCTTCATTGGCGACATCAATCGTTGCAAAATCAAAGGTCTTTGCTTCGTCACCGGTGAAGCGATAATACTCACCATTGTATTCAAAGACTTCGCCCGCAAACAGCTCAGTCGAGCCAGAGACATCATTGATCTCGACCTTAACCCAGTCTGCATCGGTATTAAATAACGATAAGCCCAACATCTCAGCCGCAACGTCAATCAAGTTAACGCCTGTATCATAATCCACCTCAGAGAGATTGAATTTCTCAGGGTTTTGTCCCACATACATATAAACATCACCGGCAGTACCACCGGCAGTGTGACCGTTGCTGATTTGAACTAAATGCCCGTCTGAGACACGGACTAATCCTGCGTCGCTGTAGGCATGCACAAAGGTAAAATCGGGATGCGCATCATAATCGATGTTGCGTAGGTTAAAGGTGTCTGTTGATGAACCTGTGTATTCGTATACACGACCAATTTGATCGGCAAACTGATGAGAAGGACTGACTTTCACGCGCTGGTTTTGTGCGAGGGTCGTTTCGCCAAAGCCACTTTCAAGGGTTAAACCGCGACCGTCTTGGACAAGCGTAAAATCTGACGAGGTTTCAAAATTAACGGTGCTTAAATCCACCGAACCCGCACTGCCCGAGTAAATATAAATTTCGTTAGCCTGACCGCCAGCCGTATGCTCTGCGTTAACCGTCACCAAATCATAAGGGTTGATGCTGACCGAACCGTCGTTAGTCTCGTGGTTTTCGGCACCTGTCAGGTCAACCCATGAGGCATTACCTGCAAAATCAATCGCACCAAAGTCAAATTCAGCGGTACCGCCAATATACAAATATTCACGTCCAGCAACACCGCCGGCGCTGTGTTCATCGCCTACTCGCACGCGGTCGTACTGATTAATGGTTTGCACACCCATCGCTGTGGTGTAGAGCTGTGAACCGTAATCACCACCCAACAAGTTATCCAGCGTTTGTGTCACGATATCTGAGCTTTCATAACCAAGCTGATTATAGGCGAGCACTAATGATACCGCAGTATCACTGACCACCTGCATTTTGTTAGTAACATCAATCAACGCGTTATTATTAGCCTGTACAATGACGTTATTTGTGATTGCGTCTAGCTCAGCTTCCACTGCAAAAGCTTGTGTTTCACCAATGACATTGTTGGTGATAATAGATGCGCCCACGGCAATCGACTCAGACTCATCCCAGCCACCACCAAATGAACCACCTGAAGAGGATTCAAAATAACCCACCGCATTACCAAAGATAGTGGCCGTATTTTCTGCCGCAATCTTAATATCTGCTGCATCAATATCTGCATTGTTAGTTGATGTACCTTTGATAAAGGCTTCTGTGGCGCCTTTAACTTCGTTACGCACGATCATACCGCCACCGCCCGTGGCCTCACCACCAAAGAAATCGAGGTCGGTTGGCAACAAGTCGCTAATGGCTTCTAGGTCATTGGCTTTAGTAAAGAGTACATCCTGTGACTGCAGCGTGTAATCACTACCTGGGTTATTCCAGTCAATCAGGCTCAAATCAATGACGGCATTACTGCCCGTGTATTGGAAAATTCGGTCTTGTGACCCATTCGCCGCAGCACCTGGCACACGGATCATTCGGTTGCTAACTACCTGTACTGCTCCGGCAAAGGCTGCATCGAGTGCGCTGTCTAGTGCACCGAAGTTAATCGCAGATAAATCAATTTCTACACCATCTGCACCTAAATAACGATAGATCTTACCTGGGGATCCACCTGCCGTGTGCGTGCTGGCCACACGAATTAAGTCACCGTTGTTAAGTGTTTGCGTACCAGCTAGCGAAGAAAATTTGTAGTCACCAGTAAATGTTTCAATCACGCTGTCTACTAGCGATAAGCCAGCATCATTGCCGGTCGCGCGAGTGACTTGAGATAATAAGGTATCGGAGATAATTTCTGAGGTGTTTTTGGCTTCTACAACCAACATGCCTGTCGCGTTGACTGCATCAGACGCGCCATCAGACTGAATCTGCGCTTCCACAGAAGAAGAAATAATATTTGATACAAAGCCAAAGCCAAAGGCGGTACCTTCAGTTGCTGCAAACATCGCAGAAGCATTTGAGGCGGTATCATTGGTCGTAATCGCATGCGTAATTAACGAGTTTGTGGCTAATACACTGACGTCATTTAACCCTGCGCCAGTGATAAGTGAGTCGATAATACCGGCTTTGGCAAACGCGTCTTCTTGCGTCATCGCTGCATCAGTGCCAATCAAGTTCTGGACGCCTAGGGATAAGAAATTCGTGACGTCATAACCCACGATATTAAATGCAACCACTGCACCCACAGCGGTGTTAGTGGTCGTGATCAAGTTATTGTTTGTTGCATACAATCCACGTGACTGCTGAGCATCCACGGTCACATTTGAGTTGGTTGTATCGCTATCGGTATTGCTAATCGTAATGGAAGCATCGTTGATTTTGGCATCCACTGCTCCACGCATGTGGTTGGTCGAGATAAAACCACCAAAGGCAAAGCTATCACCGTTACCGGTAATGTCGCTACCACTGGTATTGCTGACATTCACATCCAGCGTCGAATACAAATCGCCGTCGCCAATCGCTTCGACTTTGACTGAATCGGTGTTCGTTAAAGTAATATTGGCTAGATTCGCGGTAACGCTTGAATCCATTTCATTTTTAACAAAAGCAGCACCTACCGCTGCACCGTCTGTCTCTTGGAAATTTGGTACCATAGAAACAATGGATGACGCAGTAAGTGGTTTCCAATAATCCAAATCACTAAAATCTGGATTGGTTAACGCCGTGGCATCTGCGCCCACAAATTGGTATGTGATACCCGCTTCACCACCATGGGTATAGTCTCGCATGACGAATACTTCGTCACCAAAATCAAAGGAACTACCCATCGTATCAGTCGTGGCATCGGCAAGTAAACCTTGAATATCAGCAGCTAATACCGATACCCCACCATCATTCCCAATGACGGATTCACTTGTCAAAAGAACATTCGAGTACAGATTGACATCGTCTTTGGCTTCAATTGCTAAACCATCGCCCACAGTACCAGCATCGTAATTTTCAGCTCGCGCAATAATATCAACGTCGAGTAAATTTTGAGTCAGCGTAAACGAAGCGGCAAAACCAACACCATCATTGACCCAGCTTGCTGAGTTCTCGGTGGATGCGACATTACTGACCGTCGAGTTGACCTGAACGGCGTCTTCCGCTTTGATATTTAGTTCACCGCTGATACTTAAGGTTTCCGTATCCGCATTAAGTAACGCGCGAATGTCTGCCGAGTCAGCTGGTGCAGTAGGGGTTAAAAATGCTGATGAAATTAGATTCGCTACACCACTTAAGGTATCAATCGCACCTGCATCATAACCGAGACGGTTTTCAGCAATAATACCGCCTAAGGTAAAGCCTGAAGACGCAACCGTCACATTGGCCGTCGCATCCATAGCTCCGGTACGCTGTGCAACGATATCAACATCGCGGTTTGCCCCTGATGCGGTTAAATTGGTTTCTATGACATCTGCTTTTATGCTGCGAGTATTTTGGTTCAATACCATCACGCCATCGGCGTTCAGTGGCACTAATGACGATAAAGTGGCCGAATCAAAGCTGCCTGATATCTCACTCACATAATGAGCACCTAGCTCAGTATCATCAATGGCTTTAAATGTAATGGCTTGGCTGTCGGTATCTGCCGCAAATGCGGTAATCGTAGCATCACTTGCAGTGGCTAAAGTCGAGCCTGAAAGTAAGTTTTGAGCAAAACGAGCGTCTGCCGTAAACTGCCCCTCATCAGTTGCCTCAACCGATAACGTACCTGTGACCATTGTCACATTCGAAACATCGGCACCGGTGGTGATTTCGCGTTCATTGATGACCAAACCAAAAATCGGACTATTGACTGTGCTGATATAATCACCACTGTTCAGTGCGCTTATCGCCGCAGCACCTTTGACGGCTATAGTCCTTGCAGTTTCGGTGTTGCTCGTATCGGCAAAGCCCACTAATGAACGTGTCGTTTGAGTATTATCAAGACGTATTTTTGTCTCAAACGGATCCGTCGTCAACGCCGCACCAGCAAGTGTTGCTGTCACATCTAAGGTATTTTCTGCGGTCAAGCTCATGCGCTCAGTGGCATCATAACTGCCACTATTGTTGATCCCAACTAATGCACCTTTGTCGATGCGCGTTTCTACTAGTTCATCACCCGTTTGGTTAAATTGAGAGCCAATACTCCCAGAAACAGTGATATCACCCGTAGCCGATGCATCCACATCTAAACTTGCCGCAATGACATCAGCTTCTTTACCGATAATCACGCCAGCCGTGTTGTCATAATCAAAATCAATGTCATATTGAGCCAGAGTAAAACTCAACTCAGTATGCGTGGTTGCGCTGATCGTTGCGTCACCCGTCAAAGTCAAATCACCATTGAGATTGACGCGCGCACTATTGGTTCGAGTTGTGTTGTCATTGGCAGTGAAAGTATGGGCAAGTGCGACACGCTCCCCTGCACTTTCGCCACCATCAAAATAACTATTAGCCGAAGCCACAAAGTTATCTGCAGTTAAGCTAGCTGCACTGTCAATAGTAATCGTCGCGGAAGAAGAAGTATCAGACACTGTCGCGGCATGGTCTTCTGCTGTTAGAGTAATATCCCCTGTTGTTGTGACATCAGCGCTGCTATCAAAACGGATGGTTTCGGCATTGACAACCAAATCAACGCCACCGAGGTCAACAGTATCATCAAAAACAAAAGTGTCATTACCCGCGCCACCATTGAAGGTTAATGTCCAAGTGTCTGCCGCTTGTAAATTGTCGTCAAACTCAACGGTCACCGTATCATCACTGCTGGTACCATTGATAGTGTAGCCTTGGAAAGTCGAATAGGTTTGGCGAGATCCCGCAATCTCATTGCCATCTTGGTCTACCAGGCGAATATCACTCCCATCAATATCAACCGATACACCAGTCGTCCCCGATGCCAAAGCGATCGGAGTGGCTGATAAGAGAATTCGTGGCTCAACACCTTCTAGTTGAAAGCGTTTTTGCCTATGACTTGCAGCTTTAATACTGGCTGCAAGTTTACTGAGTTGACCAAGTTTTGCGGCGATGCGGGTCTTTTTGCCAAACTTATTCATAACTACCTATTAAACTAAAAATTCACAAATAAACGCCGCTTCCTTGCTTGCGCTGTTGGGTTGCAATTAATGCTTATCGCTTGCACCAGCTTCTTTTTTTACCATCAATTCAACAAGATGATTAAAACGACTCAAGCTGAATAAGTGCAAGTAAATTAACTCGAGCTCATCACGACTAAGCATGGCCATAAGCTGCTCTTGTGGTAACGCTTTGAGTTTTTGACGATTGACTGCAAAGAAACCACCCAGTGACATTTTATTTGCGCCGGCAATTTCATATGTAGCAGTGACTGGCTCGAGTAGGTCTAATTCTTTTAAGCGATCACAGAAACTCTGTGTTTGAGTAAAGTGTGCTTGATACTCTTGTAAGAAGTTTAATACTCCACCAAGGTATTGCGTTTGCTCACCCTTAGCGTCAAACAAGCGTTCACCTTCACCATCTTGATTCCAGCCGTCATAACTTTCATCAATGCATAGAGTAAAGGTCTCTTCTGCTTTTGAAAATACAAATGGGTAGCGGCGTAAAAACGCTGGTACATATCGTCCTTGCCACTTACCTTCTTCGTTTACAACTAAGTTCTGACCATCTTGTAAACCAGTGATCACAGTTGGCACTACGTTGTCACCACCACTGAAAACAACTGGTAGTTCATGGGCCGCCAAGGCAATTTCTGGAAGCGTCAAAGGCAAGGAGTTAATATCTTTAGCAAAGTCGAGTTTACCGGTGCCTTTCAATGACCATTCTGCGTGCTCTGTTTTGGTCACGGGTTTCACATTGGCGTATATTAATAGTTGTTTTTCCACGAATTGCTCCACTTAATAATTGGTTGCGTATTGTTCTAAAAAAGTCATCGAGCTTTGAAAATAAAATGTGACAAAGCCATCATGTTGGTTATCCGCCCCAAAAGCCATGTGATTCAATGGCCCAAATTGAGGCGCATAACGCCGTTTTTGTGAAGCGGTTCTTAATTTATAGTCCGCTTCCATATTAGCTACTAAGGCAGCTGTTTTATGCTGCAGCGCTTCGCACTGCACGAACCACGACTCGCGTTGTGGATTCTGTATACTCAGTACTTGTAATGCTCCTTCATCCAACACATCCAGGTTACTCCAAAACTGATTCAACCAGTGCTCTGCTGAACTTGGTAAGCTTACGTCAGCTCGCTTCATGCGAGCATATGTACTCAGCATGTAGGCGTCTTTGCGAAACGCCTTATCCGGATAAAATTTATATCCTTCGTAGTATGCCTCCGATAGACTCGCACGTGAATTTTGCGAATAAAACCGGATAGAGCCTGTTTCTGCTACTGCTACCCCTATGGCATCAAATAGGTTGACGCGTTCTAACCAACCATCAGGTGATAACCCAGAGCGTTCAGCGAAACCGATTAACTGAGCACAGTTGTATCGAGTTGGTGTGACTTTTAGCAAAAAGCGCAACTCATCTGGCTGCGCGGAGAATTTCACACTCTGTTCAACATCAATTGGCCCTTGCAAATCTATTGCTAACGCCCGTAAACGCCTAATGGGATGCATTACCTAGACTCTGCAATCCCTACATATCCTGCAAAAGCACCTTGTACATCTTCCATCAGTGCCATATCTAGCTCACCGGTAAACCGATGCAAACGAACTAATGCCAAAATCAAATCGTACTGAACAAATTTCACTTCAGATACGACTTGTACCCAATCTCTCTCTGCTTCGAGTAATGTGGGTAAATCAATCAGACCCGCTTCATAGGAAGCTCGGCGTTCAGCCAAAATTTTACCGATGGTTTGCTTAGTCGATGTTAACGCTTGTAAACGTTTTTGTTCGACATCCAAGCGTCGTGCTGCTGTGGTGACTTGTTGGCTCACAAAATTACGCATTGATTCAAATTGATATTCTGATGCTGTGCGCTCATGCTTAGCGCGACTTAAACTCGCTTCTAAACCACCGCCTTGATAAATATTCCAAGACATCGAAACCGCTGCTCTCGTTTCGCGACGACGATCAAATTCTGGACGCGTGTCATAATCGCGGTCTGCATCACTAAAGGTATGCGATAAATTAAAATCAAAAGTCGGCAGGAATGCTTTTCTTGCCGTATTGACTTTTTGGTTGGCCAGGGCTTTTTGCGCATTAGCGACAAGGAGCTCTGGGTTCGTTTCAAGTGCTTTGGCTAACCAATTCTCATCCAGATTGGGTAAAATTCTTGCCAACTCATATTCTTGGTCAATTCCAGTTAACACTTGTATGGTTAACCCTGTTTGCGATTCCAAATGAAACAGCGCATCCTTTAGGTCAAGTTGAACACCTGCCATCCGCGATTGCATATCCATAATCCGTGCTTCTGCTTGCATGGCATCTACTTCACGAACAGTACCGTCTAGATAGCGTGTCCAAGCAATCTCAAGCGCTTTGGCGGCGGCATCAATTTCGATTTGGAACAAGTTAACCGTTTCGGCAATGCGTAACACTTCGATGTATTGTGTCGTGGTTTCTTCGATTAAATCGAGTCTTGCCGCTTCTAAATCCATCGCTGCGATGTTGTACTCTTCTTCGGCCTCTAACACTAAGTTTGAAAATACTGGATTGAATAAAACTTGATCTAATGACACCATCGCGGAATTATCGCGACCCCAATCTGTTGAAGACCCTGACTCAATATTCGATTCTAGAAGCTTTCGTTTATCCCACGCAGAAACTGCTAAAACTGATAACTGTGGTTTAAGTGCTGCATTTCGTTCGGAGATGATATCTCGTTGTGCATTTAATGAAGCCGCTTTTGCCATAAAGTCAGGATTGTTTTGCGCCGCACCTCGCAATGCATCGACTAACGTCGTTTCCGCTTGGAGATTGCATGTAACGACACTTAAGCACGCGGCAATGGTTATGATTATACGCTTCATAATGATCCTCTAATTCACAATATCACAGCGTAATCCTGCTGGGATTTTGCTATTTGGATTGGGTAGTACAAGACGCACACCAAAGGTGCCACTGGCAGCGTCAATCAATGGGTCGACAATATCTACTGTCCCTGTCACGCGAGAAGACTGATGTTGAATTTGGATGGAAAGAGACTGTCCGATGGTGACTTTTCCATAGTCTTTTGCAGGATATACCAACTCAACATGCAACGGGTCAAGATTAACAATTCTTGCGAACGGCTCTGAACCTAACGTCCCTACATATTCACCTACCGAACTATCAACAGAAATGACTCGGCCAGAGAGAGGTGAGCTTACAATCCGCTGAGCAAGCACAGCTTTCGCTTGGTTGAGTTCTAATCGAGCTAATGCATTTTCAGTTTTTAACTCATCCACCTCTTGTGCTGCAAGCAATTGATTGGAAACTAGATTTTGATTTCTCTGCAATCTTCTCTGAGTGAATTCAAGGCGGGCTTTGGCAAGCTCTACTGTCGCATTTTCAACTTCGCTATTGAGTTGCAAGACCGTTTGCCCAGCTCTAACTGTATCACCACGTTCGATAAACACCTTATCCACCACCCCTGAAACGGGTGCCGCAAGTTCCACCGTTTTATTGGGAAGTAATACACAACTAGTGGGCGTCGCTGCCAGAAGGGGAAATGATATCGATGCACACAAACATGCAACTACTAGATTATTTTTAGAAAAGATAGCCATGATCGTCTGTCAAGCTCCCACTTATTCAGTGATTTTCTGGCTAGTCTTGCTTGACGCTCATTACGCATTTGCAAAAATCTCAGCCAGTGAGTAAATATACGACTAGGCTTCCGTGCAATAGGCTTAGGGTACCAAAAGGAGTCTAAAATATCGTCCTGTGCTGTGCATAAAATTTCAAAACTGCCTGGGTCGGATTGACGTGCACTTCGTCCAATAAGCTGTCTATCCATACGATAAAATCGTAAAAACCCAATTAAAATGACGTGGAGGCCACCATTTTGCATCACCTCATCGTCTAATTTTATGTCTGTACCCCGTCCTGCTACTGACGTCGCGATGGTTATTTGTTGTTCTTTTCCAGCTTGAGCTATCAACTCAGCTTCGTTCGCATCTTGCACACCATCTAACAGCTGATGAGCAACATTTTTCGTATTTAAACATAAACTTAATTCATTTGCTACTGCTATTGAAGGCGCGCCAATTAGGACCGCTTTTCCCTCTTTTCGATAGCGTTTCAATTTATCAATTAAATCTCTATTTCGCGTATCCGCATCGAAATACCAAGAGACCCCTTTATCAACTCTTTTGGATGGGAAATACCTAGGGACACGCATTACCCTTAGATCATATACATCTTTAAGTTCTTTTTTTATCTCTAATGCGGTACCCGTCATACCTCCAAGGGCAGCATAGTGTTCAAAAAACTGTTTGTAATTTAATTTGCCCAGTGTGGCTCTTGATGGTGACAGTGGACAGCCTTCTTTGATCTCGATCATTTCATGTAAGCCTTGCTCCCAGCGACGATCCGGCATGGGGCGACCGGTTAGCCCATCAATGATCACAATACTATCGTCTTGTACCACATATTCCACACCAAGATTAAATAGATACAGTGCTTTTAAGGCCATCATGACCAATTCTTGGCGATACAAGCGATTCACCAGTGCCACACTGGTCTCAATGTGTCTGATTTCCGCTTTACCCTCATCGGTCAAAGTCAGCATCCTCTTTGCAGAATGCACCGTGAAATGTTGGTTTTCAATAAGCTGTTGAGCCACGACCAGAGCTTCCTTTAACTCATCTGTTGTCCAGCTTATGCCTCCCTCACCTGAAATCACACATGGTGTACTGGCTTCATCAATCAATACACTATCGGCTTCATCGATCAGCGCCAAGCCTAGTCCTTTGAAAACAGGCCGATTGACCGTTTTCTCAGAGGTCATAAATTGAATCGCTTGACGTAATGGGTCAGTTGCATCTTTGAGGTAGAGCTTATCTCGTAAAAACTCAAACACCAGTTCCTTGCCCGTCGTAAAAATCCATTCTCCAGAAAAGGCTGCCTCTCTTGTGTCCGGATCGTCTCCTGACAGGAGTGTCGTCACTTTAATGTTCAGAGCTTGGGCAAATGGTAAAGATTCGAGTGCGTCTCGTTCAGCCAAATAATCATTCGCGGTGATAATATGCACTGGGCAATAATGCAAATGCGCCCAACCAGCAGCTAACAAGGTGGATAGCGATTTGCCTTCCCCGGTATCCATCTCAGCAATGCGCTGAGAAAGGGATATCATTGCCGCCATGACTTGTGTCCAATATGGCTTCATACCCAAGGTTTGATGCATTATTTCACACAATGACGCCCACGCATGGACCCAGTCGTTTTCATTGTTACTCGACAAACGCTCTTTGACGTCAGACAAGAGTTCAGCAATAGACAGCGTTCGTACTTGTGTGTTCACAACTCGTTTGGCAATACGTTCAAAGGTTTTGGCATTAGCAGTGTGCCAAGGTGCTGGGAGTAAATAAAACGACTGGCTTGAGGAAGTATGCCCTGTTCGATGAAAACGACTTTTGATTACTCTAGAGCCACTATGGTTCATATTAGAAGCCAAACCAACTGAGGAACGTTCGGCGTACCGCACGATAAATGCGATATGCCACTGGTTCAGATTGAAGCGTAAACTGAATTTGCACCCGTTCATGCAAATGATTGGTCGCAAATGGTAGCTTAATCTCATAAGTTACATAAGGTCTGACACTCACCAATCTTTCTTGTGCATCCTGACGAGCTGCAATCTGTCCCCCTCCATCAACCGTCAACCTTGGATAAGTAATGATCCGTGAACCTTGTATGGATTCATACACGATTGTGGATGGATAGAACGAACCTTCAGCCGTACGCAGCACTTCGACGGACTGCCCATCAAAAAGCTCAATATTCTCTTCAGCAACGAGCGCCACAATCGCCATATTTTCGGGCTTTAGCACATAGCCCAGCGTAGTCCCCTGGCCGATATACTGTCCTAAAGCATGTTGCGTCTCTGGGATCCAATACCCGCTATTGTTACTTGTCATCTCTGATAGAGCGATTTGTGAATTGATATAGGTTAAGCGCTCTTCTTTCCACACTCGGTTTTGATACGCCTTTTCTTTTTCGATAGGATCTAAGATGTTGATTGACTCTTGTTGGGTAGCCACATTGAGTTGCTCGGTAAGCCTGGCACTGAGATCATTAAGCGCCTGTGGCTCAAGTTTCACTAGCAGTTCACCAGAGTCAACTTGTTGTGCAGTCTTGAGACGATACTCAATGTTGCCACTCAACGGCGCTCTGATATAAGCATCTTCTTGAGCCACGACTATCCCTTCTACTGTGTGGCTTTGTGGTAGCGGTAGAGCGAACAACACTATTAAAGCAACCAAAATCAAGCCAAACATACTGCCTTTTGCTCGCCATGGGTATTGTGATAACTCACTGTCTTTGAACGGGGAAGAGATAAATGTATATAGCGGTTTCACAAAACCAAAATAAATTGACATGATGGCAACAGCAACCCCCAATAAAAAATAACCTGACGCAACATATACTGCGATCAATAACATCACAAAAATACGATAAATGTAACTGGCGACAGCATAAACAACGAGTTTAGTATTTTGCCAAGGTGTCCGGATCACACCACTTTGTGTTTGCATTTTTAACAGATATTTTTTGGCCAAATACGCACACTGACTGTTCGCCACCTTACCTAAGTTGGGTTCCTCCCACCAATCGCTGAGCACATAATATGCATCAAACCGCAGTAAAGGATTGCCATTGAATACCAATGTAGAAATGCCGCATAGTACAATCACATTATATGCTAGGGCTTTTATTATACTTGGCTCAGCACTGATCCACACCAAGATTGCCAACGCCGTGATCCCTAACTCAACCAATATACCAGCGGCACCGACCAACATACGTGCATATTTATTCGGGAAGACGGCGGAAGCTGAGGCATCGACATAAGGTACGGGGAAAAAGACCAAAAACATGACACCCATCTCATGCACTTCGCCCCCCCAATGCTTGACGCAATAAGCATGACCAAATTCATGAATAATTTTCACAATAGGGTAGATCAAAGCCATTAACAATACGTTTTCTAGTGCCAATAATGAATCTGCACTGACTTGACCAAACGACTCAATATTGATCCAGAATTGGAGTCCCGCAACCAATAATAACGTCACATATAAAAAGATGGATAAAGGGTGAAAGACGAAGCGAGTAATGCCTTTGGTGCGGTTTAGAAAACGATCTGGGTCGTATAAGGGCACTTTGATTGCCAATGGAAATTTTAATTTGGCCAACAACATTTTGCGTTGTTTCTTTTCGGATTCTTCTTGTTGCACCTCTATATTGGGATAGGCCTCAGAACGAATAAGACCAGCTTTATACAAAGATGAAAGAAGAGAAATGAGCTCTTGCTGGGTAGGCACCATATCACCCAGTTTTTGCACAATGGCATGCCATATTTCATTAACCGTTCGTTTGCCATCTAACATGGCAACAATGGGGTAAGCGTATTCGCTCAGACGGAATACCTGTCCGTCCAATTGATTTTGGATGATATACTCAACTTCTCCGCGGTTAACTTGGCGGGCTATTTTAGCGTTACTCAATAGACTAAATTTAAGTTCCGCCACCAAATGCCAATCATTTGCAAAGAGCCTGTCACTCACAATTTAGCCCCACAATGCCCATGCTTTTCGTTGCAACCACGCGATAAGATCTTGTGTGAGGATTGTCATAATGGAGCGCTCCTCAACATCTACTTTAACAATGCCTCTTAATCCGGGACGTAACAGCTCGGTATCACTGGATATTTCTCCTTCAATTAGGAAAAAGGCTTTTCCTTCATTAAACTGTGAGTTTGGAATGATGCTAGTAATGGAGATCTGCCAATCGTTGTTTGGGATCGCATTCAAGTACAGCGTGCCACTCGAGCCCAATGCTATATCACTGATTTTATGTTCCGGGATTTCTATCTTTATCTTATATCGGTTTGCTGGTGCCACAGAAATCAGACCTTCACCTTGAGCTACAACATCCCCTATGCGTTGACGTAAATCCCCTTCAACAATTAACGCAGCAAACGGAGAACGTATTTTGGCTTTATCTAGCTTTTGTTCAATGATGGCTAATTCTGTTTGTGCAACACCTAATTCAGCTTCCGTTTCAGTTTGCTTGGTCCGGTCAAAATTACCAATGGCCTCTTGGTAAATTGCTTGTAACTTTTGGATTTCTGATTGCCAACGAATTTGTTCTAAGCGCAATTCACGCTCATCCAGTTCGACCAAAATTTGTCCATCAGAAATGGTGTCCCCAGGTTTCACATTCAATTTTGCAATGAACCCATCAAAAGGGGCTGACATGGTTTGAATTTGAGCAGCTTCCACAACCGCGTCACCCGTAAGTCGATACGGGATGTGAATGATGTTCAACGCCACAAGCAGGAATAATATTGACGCACTCCAGGCTTGTACACGACGACTTTTTAGGAGTGAACCCGTCTTTTTCTGTGTGCGTTGTTGAATGATTTTTCGTACCGGCAACATATTTTGTTGTTGCAGTGCAATGGCTGGCCCTAACACCACACCAAACGCTTCTAATAACTCAACTTCAACCGCTTGTAATGGCTCTCCTGAATCTTTCTCCACGGTAATCGCGGCGACCGCTTGACTATCATGCTGGCGGACTAACGCGGTTGCACAACAAACCAGACTCTTATCTTGCAGTAATTGATAATGGGCTCTGGTCACAAATATCGATTCTGATGGCACGACTAATATATTGTCTTGATCGTATGCCTCGAGCATCACATCTTCTATCTGTCTAAGCCACTCAGTTTTATTCTTGGGTAAGTCCATTCCAGACACATGTTTGACCTCAAACCGATCTTTAATGACGTGACCCATATAGATGCGATCAACGTTGACCATCCTGGCAATTTTTGCCAAACACGCATTGATGGCCAAATGGCCATCTTGTTCAGCAAATAACTCGCCAAATAAAGTGACTAAATCGTGATTTTGTTGTGCTCTTTGTTGTGTTGTATCACTGAATTGATGTAGATATTGAGTGACTAGCCAACCACTTGACCACTGAATAGTCTGCATCAAGCTAGGAAGTTGGTGTGCTTTGCGGTTTTCTGCGTGGACAAAGACGACGGCAACCACTTCACCATACCATGATACGGGATAGAACAAGGCAAACGATTGTTTACTCGTTTCATACACGATGCTTTGTTTATTGAACCATGCCTCTTCAAGGCCTTCAGCAAATTCTGCACTGAAATGACCTTGTATATCCCGAGTCGTTGCGGCGGGCTGTGTAGTATCAAACCATACAGCAACATCTTTGACTGAGCATTGTTCAGCTAACAAGCTAGCCCAAGCTTGACAGAGATCACCATCTTGTTCATAAAAGCGTTTTGCAACCGCCTGATCGATGTGCTGTGTTAACGTGCTCACAAATATTTCACTTTTTGGTTTTTTGTAAGCATAACAAACCCTTTGTTATTTGAAAAATATCTATCGCATCCCTTTTACTTTGCTTGATTTTTAAACTAATAAAATTCTGAGCCTCCGCCCTTCGGGCCAAATAAAAAACCCAGCCGAAGCTGGGTTTTATTATTCGTTCTAATTTGTTCCAGACAAATTAGTCGATGATTTTCGCTACAACGCCCGCACCTACTGTACGGCCACCTTCACGGATTGCGAAGCGTAAACCT
>JAAZVZ010000024.1 GCA_018623155.1 Glaciecola sp. | reverse complement strand
AACGATTGCCAATGCGATAGTTGACCAGTCGGGCACTGAAGACAGTGCATTTAGTTTCACCGTTCCGACCAATACCTTTAATGATGTGGATGCAGATGACAGCTTAAGTTATTCAGCGACCTTAGCAGATGGCTCGGCGTTACCGAGTTGGTTGAGTTTTGATGCATCGACTCGCACGTTCTCCGGCACACCAGAAAATGCAGATGTGGGCAGTGTGACCGTACGAGTGACGGCGACCGATGGCAGCTTGGCAACGGTATCGGATGATTTTGTGCTTGCAGTAGCCAATACCAATGATGCACCTACTATCAATGTACAGACCTTCGATAAAGTGGATAGTGATGAAGCATTTGAAGTTGATCTATTATTGGGCGCTGTTGATGTCGATAATGATACACTCGCTGTTTCTAATATCACCTCTGTGACAGTTCTAGATCAGGAAGATAATTCTCTTGCTTTACCTGTCAATATGTATTCGCTAGATGGCCAGTTTTTGACAATTGATCCAAGTGTGTTTGGCGTCTTAGGTCAAAATACAATCCGATATGTGACATTTGATTACAATATAAGTGACGGACACACAGAGGTGACAAATCAGGTCGTCATCAATATTTCAGGTACCAATGCCGCACCGAGTTTGGCTGTTGTGGATGTGAACGTTCAAGAAGATGGTGGTGTTGTAACGGGACAAGCTATTGCATCAGACGATGATGCAGTGAGCTTTTCAATTTCTCAACCAGTGATGGGTGCAGTATCTATCAATACTCAAACTGGCGAATTCAGTTACAACCCTTTAGATCAATTCCAGTCTTTAGCGGTTGATGAAACTGCAACTGAAACATTCACAATCACTGTGACAGATAGCTTTGGGGTATCTGTATCCCAAGATGTCACGGTAACGGTCGTCGGTACAAACGACTCTCCAATATTCTCTATTATTGATGGACAAGAGCCTGTCCATAATATTGAAGAAACAGATGAAATGTTATCTATTTCTGGCAGTGTACTTCTACAAGATGTCGATATAACAGATATTGTCAGTGTTTCAGTGTCCGGTGTTACTGCTACCGGAGACACCAATAACCAAAGTGCATCTACTATACTAAATTGGTTAACGGTTAGAGGTGAGATTGATAGTTCAACCAATAATGTAGAGGTTTCCTATGAGTTTAATGCTCCATCATTGGATTACCTCACTGAAGGGACAATCCTTGAGTTAGAATATATTGTTAATGCTATAGATGCGACGGGTGAAGTTGCCAGTCAGGCTATTCAACTGTTGATTACAGGGAGTAATGATCATCCGACAATTTCTGCACAAAGTTATACTCTGAATAACACCGATGCCCCAATCACAGTTGACTTGATAGAGGGGGCAAGTGACATTGATAATGAAGATACTCTGGCGTTGAGTGAGAGCATTATTATCTCAATGATTGATGAATCCGGAAATGCACTTAATGTGCCGGAAGAGTTAATCATTAACGATGGCAATACCATCACATTCTCTCCGGAGTCTCTTGGTGAGTTTTCCACATCAGAGTCTCGCACTGTTACATACAGTTATCAAATCACGGATGACAATGGTGCAGTGATCAATAATAGCGTCACTTTCATAGTCAATGGTTCCAACATGCCGCCAGTTTTAACTGTAAGTAATCTTGTGGCTGTTGAAGATGGTGATGCTGTCACTGCTTCTGCGATAGCTGTTGACCGTGATGCTGGTGACACTTTGACATATTCAGTTACACAGCCAGAGTTTGGTCAGGTCAGTATCGATCCTCAGACAGGTGTATACACATTTGATCCACTTAATGCTTTCCAGTACTTGGCACAAGGACAAGAGGTTGAAGTAAGTTTTACCGTGTCAGTGACTGATCGCTCCGGTGAAGTAACTCGTTCCGATGTGCTTGTTACTGTCATTGGACAGAATGACAGACCAGCGATGTCTATTCGAACCGAGTTGCTTAATTCAAATGAGTTAGGCATTACTGAAACGAATCTACCCTTAACGGGTTCTGGTACGCTGACTTTAACAGACATTGATGTAACCGATTTGGTGGCTGTCCAAGTCATAGGCGTCTCAGTAGAAGGGGATACTAATCAAATTCCATATAATGACATATTGTCGTTGTTAACGGTTGCCAATAGCCTTGATAATACACAAAGCGAAAATCAAATTGATTGGCGTTTTGCAGGTCCAGCATTTGACTACCTCAACGAAGGTGAGCAATTAGTGTTAACTTATTCTCTTGTGGCAGAAGATACAGAGTCGCGTTCAACAGATTTGAGTTTGACCATTACCATAACCGGTACCATGGATATGGTTGTAATGGATGATTCTGAATCTTCAACCGAAACAGAAAGCCAGTCAGTCGAGTCCATAGTACCTGACGAACAAGATCAGGAGAGTAATCAGCCAGGTACAAGTGATGGTACATCATTATTAAGTTCACAAAGCACTGATACTCAGACGATTATTCCTCAAGAGCGTGCTGTTACCATCAGTCAAAGTATTGTTTCAGTCTCTGTGATATCGCAGGCTGATTTGAATTCAATTGCGAACAATGACATTGAAAGTGTTACTTCGGTTACCGTTACGGAAATAACCCTCGCGCAGAGTGAGGTCATTTTAACATTGAAAGACTTCACTCCAGGGCGTTTGTATACAGGGGAAATGGCTGATGGTAACCCGTTACCTGACGGCATAAAGGTTGACCCGGTCACTGGACAA
Organism: Glaciecola sp.; assembly: GCA_018623155.1. Taxonomy (GTDB): domain Bacteria; phylum Pseudomonadota; class Gammaproteobacteria; order Enterobacterales; family Alteromonadaceae; genus Opacimonas. The sequence goes on along the minus strand of JAAZVZ010000024.1, from coordinate 20,067 downwards.
ATAACATTAGAAGAAAACTTCCTTGATAAAGACATCACACTGAATATTTATGCTCGAAATGTCAACGGGGACATTGAATTGTTACAAGTTAATGTGGATGATATTTATCGAGAAGGGCAAGAGCTCATCAAAAACGATTTAGAAACGGAGAATCCATTATTTGATGTTCGTCAGATTGAGTCTGAACTCGAATCAGAACAAGAACTTGAGCAAACACAGGAACAGCAAGGTGAGCCTTCAGCGTTGAATTTGAGTGAAGAACTGAAAAAAGAGCATCGAGACGTTTATAAATACGGTGAAACCATTGCCAATCTCATTAAGTTGTTATCTGGCTCTAAAAACAGCTAATATTACGTAAAAGTATTGTTGATGACAGACTTGTATGGGCCAAATTACAAGGCAGAAAGGGGTTTCAAATAGTCAACCTTCTTGGTTGCGTCGTTTTATTATATCTCGTATTTTGCAACGTGCGGGGTCACTTACTCGTTTAAATAAGCAAAGAAAAAGGCGTGAAATAAAACGCGCCAGTGAAAAACGTAGGCATGTTGTCGAGTATTTTCATCAAGTGGATGATGGCCACGCCTTTTTGAGTATACAAATACTGAAAAAGTTGAAAGAAGCTTACGACATTGATTTTGTGATCCATCTTTTACCAGCAAGAAACAACATTAACTTTCCCGAACCTGAGTTATGGCGTGATTTTTCGTTAATTGATGCATCTCAAATCGCGCCGTACTATGGATTAGAACCTCCAACGTTTAATGAGCTTGTCACGAACCATGCTATAGAAATAACCAATCAACTTCTTACCCGGCTATCTGTGGAGGAATTCATTGATGTTGGACCTAAAATAAATGCTTGCTTATTGAAAAATGATATTAATGCACTTCAAAAATGGTCAGAAATTTATGGTTTAGCTTCACCGGATGAGCTTCAGAAAATATTTGAGCAAGCGGAAAAACGCCTTAAACAGATAAAACATTTTGGCAGTGCAAATTTTTGGTATGAGGGGGAAAGCTACTGGAAAATAGATCGGGTTTACCACTTAGAAAATCGTTTGACCTCTTTAGACGCAGTGAAATTAAAAACGACCTCACTCTTATATCCACCTAAAAAGCCAACCATCAAGAAAGGTAGTTTGTCTAAATCTTTTACACTTGAATATTTTGTGTCTTTACGCAGCCCATATACGGCAATTTCATGGCAACCAACTATGGACTTGATTGAAGCATCTGGTGTCGAACTAAAAGTTCGCCCAGTTCTGCCAATGGTAATGCGGGGAGTTCCAGCTACCTTTGATAAAGGAGTATATTTTTGGCTTGATTGTGCACGTGAAGCATATGCAAAAGGAGTTGGGTTTCGCAAATTTTATGATCCAATAGGTGATCCAGTTATAAAGGGCTATCAGTTGTATTTTTGGGCAGAACGCCAACAACCAGGTTCCGGTAATATTATTCTTGAGCAGTTTTTAAAAGCAGCATTTTATGATGGGATAAATACCAATACCCAAAATGGTATTCGTACTATTGTTGAAAGGTCAGGTTTTGCCTGGTCTGATACTAAATACTGCTTTACTGATGACTCTTGGCAACAGGCTTTAGAAAATAATCGAACTGCGATGTATGAATTTGGCAATTGGGGGGTTCCGGCATACCGTTTGCTAGATGATGACGGCAATGAACTGTGTCATGCGTGGGGTCAGGATAGATTGTGGTATGTCGCACAGAAAATTACAGAGCAAAGCTAAACGGATTTTGAACAAGGTAAAAACATAAGTGACTCGCCTTGTAAGGACGATGCTCTCCCAACTGAGCTAAGCGTCTAAGATATTGATTTTGATATGGAAAAGAATGGTGGACGCTACTGGGCTTGAACCAGTGACCCTCGCCTTGTAAGGGCGATGCTCTCCCAACTGAGCTAAGCGTCCAAAGTATTGATTTGACTAAAGAAAAAGTGGTGGACGCTACTGGGCTTGAACCAGTGACCCTCGCCTTGTAAGGGCGATGCTCTCCCAACTGAGCTAAGCGTCCGCTTCTTTAATCCTTGCCTTAGCAAGTGAGGCGCTATTATAGAGACTCGCATTAAAGTGTCAACTGAAAATGACGTATTTTTTGAATTTCACGCCCATTTGCACAAATCCTAGGCAAACTAACTGTTTTTACTATTTTCATGCATGTATTCCTATCAAAAATCATCCTATTTGATAAAATATAGAGGTTATTATTATTTTAAGGACTTTTTATGTCAGTCGTGACTCGTTTTGCACCAAGCCCTACAGGATATTTGCATGTCGGGGGCGCAAGAACCGCTCTTTACTCTTGGTTATATGCCAAGGCGATCGGTGGTCAATTTGTACTTCGTATTGAAGATACAGACTTAGAGCGTTCAACTGATGAGGCAAAGCAGGCTATTTTAGATGGCATGCAATGGTTAGGTTTACATCACGATTCTGGTCCTATTTATCAAACGGATCGATTTGACCGATATAAAGCTTTAATTCAACAGCTTCTTGATGAAGGCAAAGCTTACAAATGCTTTATGTCTCAAGAAGAGCTCGACAGTATTCGAGAAGCTCAAGAACAAGCAGGGGAGAAAGCGCGTTATCCTGGAACATGGCGTGAACGCACTGATCATCCTGAAAATGCTCCTTTTGTGGTTCGCTTCAAAAACCCATTAGAGGGTGATGTTGTCTTTCAAGATGAAATCCGCGGAGAAATTCGAATCAGCAATACTGAATTAGATGATCTCATTATCCAGCGTTCAGATGGATCGCCAACCTACAATTTCTGTGTGGTGGTAGATGATTGGGATATGGGCATCACGCATGTAGTGCGTGGTGAAGATCATATCAACAATACGCCTCGCCAAATTAATATTTTCAATGCTCTAGGCGCACCACTACCTACGTTTGCACATGTTTCGATGATTTTAGGTGATGATGGCAAAAAACTGTCCAAACGTCACGGTGCAGTCAGTGTGATGCAATACCGCGATGATGGGTATTTACCAGAAGCGGTTCTAAATTATCTAGTGCGTCTTGGTTGGTCACATGGTGATCAAGAAGTATTTAGTGTTGATGAGATGATTCAACACTTTAGTTTGAACAACATCAGTAAGTCGGCCTCAGCATTTAATACGGATAAATTGATCTGGTTAAATCAACATTATATGAAAGAGTTGCCTAAAGAGCAGGTGGCTGACGCATTAGCTTGGCACTTTAATGAAATGGGTATTGATACGGCAAGAGGTCCTGCATTAGACCAAGTTGTAGCAATCCAAGCAGATCGGGTCAAAACGTTAAAAGAAATGGCCGAAATCAGCACGTATTTTTATCAAGAATTTGATGAATTTGATGCAAATGCTGCGAAAAAACACCTTCGCCCAGTTGCGCAAGAGGCCTTAGAGTTAGTTAAAACGAACTTATTAGCTATCGAACAATGGACAAGTGAAAATATTCAAACCGCAATCAACCAAACCGCTGAAACATTAGAAGTAGGTATGGGTAAAGTAGGCATGCCACTGAGGGTTGCTGCGACCGGTTCTGGCAATTCACCATCACTTGATGTCACGCTGGTTTTGCTCAATAAAGAGCAAATCGCGCAAAGGATAGACAAAGCGCTTACTTTTATAGCAAACAGGGCAAATTCTTAAAAAAAGGTTTGACTAACGGCGGTGTAGGCAATAGAATGCGCACCGCTGTTAAGGAACGAGGCAGGCAAGACTCTAAGCCAATGAGTTCCATTAGATGGGGCCATAGCTCAGCTGGGAGAGCGCAACACTGGCAGTGTTGAGGTCAGCGGTTCGATCCCGCTTGGCTCCACCAATACAGCACGGAGATAGGCCGAAGCATCATTGATGTTTTGCTCCACAACACGACGTCCCGTTCGTCTAGAGGCCTAGGACTCCGCCCTTTCACGGCGGCAACAGGGGTTCGAATCCCCTACGGGATGCCATATTTTGGCAGATTAGTAAATCTGTCTATACAATACGCTCACCTAGGCTCAATTTTGAGCGTATTGCGAAACAAACCGTTTAGATGTCCCGTTCGTCTAGAGGCCTAGGACTCCGCCCTTTCACGGCGGCAACAGGGGTTCGAATCCCCTACGGGATGCCATATAAAAAAGACCGCTACCTTGTGTAGCGGTTTTTTTATATCTCTCGTAAAAGACATGAGAACCCAAAGGTTCGACAATTTCGCCGGGAGCGAATTTGCACTGCCGAAGGCACTGCGAAGCGGCGAGGGCAGGAGCCCGAGGTAATCCCCTACGGGATGCCATATTCAGAAAAACCACCCTCGCGGTGTTTTTTTCCGTCTTGCTAAAAAATGGATGATATAACCTTCATTTTTCTTTTACATATTTTGCACATGCTAAATAGAGAGTCTCTGTATTATTTGCTTACCAATCCATTATAATGCGCTCCAATTCCAACCAACTTTCAAGTCATCATTGATGTCAGTAACACCTAAAATCATTCTTGCCCCCATGGAAGGAGTCGTTGATGCCCTCATGCGCGATATGTTGACCAAAATTGGCGGCTTTGATTTGTGCGTGACAGAGTTTGTACGCGTGGTCGAAAATGTCATGTCGGATAAGGTGTTCTATCGCATCTGCCCCGAACTCAAAAACGATGGTTTTACACCTTCTGGTATTCCTGTCAAAGTCCAGCTCCTTGGGCAACAGCCCAAAGCCCTGGCAGAAAACGCTGTTAAGGCGGTTAAACTTGGCTCACATGGGGTAGACTTAAATTTTGGCTGCCCGGCCAAAACCGTCAACAAATCCAAGGGTGGGGCGGTGTTGTTACAATACCCAGAAACCCTCTATGATATTGTCAAAGCGGTCAGAGATTCAGTCCCATCTGAGCATCCAGTGACGGCCAAAATTCGTTTGGGTTATGAAAACACCGATAATGCTTACGCCAATGCACAAGCGATAGCCGAAGCGGGGGCCGATGCATTGGTGATCCACGCGCGTACCAAAACCGATGGCTATAAACCGCCAGCTTATTGGGAATGGATCCCAAAAATTCAAGCCGTTGTGCCCAATCTACATATTATTGCGAATGGTGAAATATGGAACGCATTGGATGCCCAACGATGTCGAGACGTATCGCAATGTCCTGATATTATGCTTGGCCGCGGCGCTTTATCTATGCCGAACCTCGCTGCGACCATTGCTCATCAACAAAACCCCATGACATGGGATGAGGTCAAAGAGTTATTAATAAGTTACTCAGGTTATGAGATCTACGGCGACAAAGGTCGCTATTACCCCAATCGCATCAAACAGTGGCTGGGGTATTTAAAACGCGAGTACACCCAAGCGGATGAGTTATTCATGGAGATTCGACGTTTACAGTGCTCAGATGAAATCGTCTCGATTCTGCGTCGCTAATCCAAATCAGGTAATTCACTGCCGGTTCTAATATCCGATTCAGCAAGCACTTCTCTAATCCCTAAACGGCCTAACATTTTACGCGTATTGTCATCCACACCCACGAGCACGACACTTTGGCCTTGTTGCACGGCTTTTTTGACCAGTTCGTACAAAATTAATGATGTTGAGTAGCCCACAATCCGTGCTTCATTCAGATCTACAATTAAATGCTCATGTGATGCAAAGTTGCGATAACGCTTTTTGAGTCCTCGGCCAACAGCGTAGCTCATTGGCCCAGTGATTTTTAACAACACGGTATTTGGATGTTCTGACAGATAGTTTAGATGCATGTCACATAATAACTGCGCGTCAGTTTTACCATCACTTAATATTATATCGCCCAGTTGTAAGTCGGATAAACGTTTTACAGTATCAATATTTTTGATGAATACGCCGACCAAAACCGCTGTAATCAAATCCACAAATAAGGTTAATCCCAGCACCAAAAACATTAAACAGACAGGGAATAGTGGTAGACGGTGAATTTTTTTCAAAAATGGCCAGTCAATGATGTCGATACCGACTTTGAGCAATATCGCAGCCAATACGACCTGAGGGATTTCGCTGAACATAAACCCCAAGCCCAATACCACAAGCAACAGCAACAGGCCATGTACCACGCCAGCTAAGGGACCTTGCCCTCCTGCTTTGATATTGATCATACTGCGCATGGTTGCGCCAGCGCCAGGCAATGCCCCCAATAATCCAGCGCATGCGTTGCCAATCCCTTGCCCGATGAGCTCTTGGTCTGAGTCGTGTTGTTCGCCACTTTCATTGTCTAACACTAATGAAGTCAATAATGAGTCAATTGCGCCAAGTACGGCAAGCATAAACGCATTCATCAACATGAGTTCTAATACTGACCATTCAAAGGTTGGCATGACCAATGGTGGCAAGCCACTCGGGAGCTCACCAATGCGCAATAACGCATCGCTTTCAACAGTGACAATTGAAATGATCGTCACGGCCACTAAAGCGACTAACGCTGGTGGGAGTGCACCTGCATAGGGGCCTCGCCATAAGATTTGAATCAAGATCCCTGCAATGCCCAGCCATAAGGTCGGTAGGTGAACCTGTTGCACATAATCATGCAGATTAGAAAATACCTCTGGCAAAGATGATGGAACGGCAAAGCCTAATAAAACCGGTATTTGCAACACAATGATGATGAGACCTATCCCTGACATGAAGCCGGAGATGACCGGATAGGGTACCATCACTATGTATTTACCAATGCGCAAAATACCAAACAAAATTTGCATCAGGCCTGCCAATATGACGGTTGTGAATGCAAGGCCAAGCCATTGTTCTGGAAACTGCACAGTAAAATCCATGATCACGGTTGTCATGACGACCGTCATTGGGCCGGTAGGGCCTGAGATTTGTTGCCGAGTGCCACCAAAGATAGCAGCGAGAATACCAAGGACAATAGCACCATAGAGGCCAGCCATTGCGCCTGCACCTGAGGCAATGCCAAAAGCCAATGCCAATGGCAACGCCACCACGCCAGCGGTCAAACCTCCGGTGATGTCTTTGCTAATATTTTGGGTAAAATCGCTGAGGCGATACAACATGGATTGAGTCGATTGTTTTTTAATCAACATAACGTATTTTGTCCAAAAAACAGATTATCCATTAGTAGTAACACCATTTTTACATCTTTAATCAATGTTCAACTTGAGGTTCAAATTCGATTCGATTAGATTACGCCTTGACAGAATATCTAATAACTATAAGGAATTCCTATGCATTCAACCTCGTTATTGCAACGTGGCTTGGTGATCGGATTGCTATCTGCTGGTTTAGCGGCATGTGGTGGTGCGGATGAGCCATCAAGTGCTAGCGCAAAAGCCAAAGATGCAGTGCAAATCAATCCCGATCCCTTTCCAAGCACTTATCAACCTATCCCTTCTGCCACGACCGTCATTCAAAATGTCAGCATTATTGATGGTATTGGCGGGTTACTCGAAAACGCCAGTATTGTTTTTCAAGATGGCAAAATCACAGCTTTGGGCAATGACATTGTGATGCCTGAAAACGCAACCGTAATTGATGGCAAAGGCAAATGGGTCACTCCCGGTATCATCGATACCCACTCACATTTGGGTGTATATCCATCGCCTGATACGCGCTCTCACGCCGATGGCAACGAAATGACCAGTCCAGTTACCTCTCAAGTGTGGGCGGAGCATTCGGTATGGCCGTTTGACCCTGGTTTTCAAAGAGCGTTGGCTGGAGGTGTGACGGCGATGCAAATTTTGCCTGGTTCCGCTAATTTGTTCGGTGGTCGTACTGTGGTGTTGAAGAACGTGCCCGATCGCACCATGCAAGACATGAAGTTTCCGGGTGCGCCTTATGGGATTAAGATGGCCTGCGGGGAAAACCCCAAACGAGTCTATGGTAACAAAGGCGGTCCAGGTACCCGTATGGGCAATGTGGCTGGCTATCGCAAAGCATGGATCCAAGCGACAGACTACAAAAACCAGTGGGATGAATACTATACCAAAATCGACGCCGGCGAAGACGCTCAAGCGCCCAAGCGGGATTTGCAAATGGAAACGCTCAAAGGTGTACTAGAAGGTGAAATTATCGTTCATATGCACTGCTATCGTGCGGACGAGATGACCGTCATGATGGATGTCATGCAAGAATTTGATTACCAAATCGGCTCGTTCCACCACGCAGTAGAAGCTTACAAAATAGCGGACAAATTACGTGATAATAATGTCTGTTCGTCCATGTGGGCCGATTGGTGGGGCTTTAAAATGGAAGCCTACGACGGCATTCGTGAAAATGTCCCTATGGTTCACAATGCAGGTGCTTGTGCGGTCGTGCATTCGGACAGTGACATTGGTATCCAGCGTCTCAATCAAGAAATGGCCAAAGCGTGGTCCGATGGCAAGCGTGTGGGTATCGATATTAGCAAAGCCGATGCGTGGCAATGGGTATCGGCTAATCCAGCAAAATCCTTGGGTATTTTTGACCAAACCGGTTCATTAGAGGTTGGCAAAAATGCGGATGTGGTATTGTGGACTTCGGATCCGTTCTCTACGAACGCTCAAGCTGAAAAAGTGTTTATCGATGGCGGGCTAGCCTTTGATCGAAACGACCCTGAAAATTGGCCGGTCAGTGATTTTGAGTTAGGCCAAATCGCAGCAGGAGATGTCAAATGAAACGGTTTTTATTAGCTATATTTGCCTGTTTGACAATGACCGCACATGGGGCACAGTTTGCTATTGTTGGGGCCAAGGTACATACCATGGCTGAACAAGGAACGTTGGAAGAAGCTACGATATTAATCAAAGATGGTTATATCCAAGACGTCTTAAAAGGCTCACAAACTGTCCGTGGATACGAACAAATCAATGCCAAAGGTAAGGTCGTTACCCCCGGCTTAATCGGAGCGTATACCGCACTTGGTTTAAAAGAAGTTGGTTTGTCTGCAGGACAAGTCGACTCATCAGTGGATATGGAACACGCTGAGCATCTAACCAGTCTAGGAGCTGCATTAGATGTCTCTTATGCTATTAATTCTGATTCATCCTTAATCCCGGTTGCTCGCATTGAAGGTTTCACGGCGGCTGCGACCAATATTGAGCGCAGTGGTTTCTTGTTCAAAGGTCAAGGTGCCATCATGCATTTAACGGATGACGATGCGTTGTTAAAGTCTCGTGCATTTGTTTCCGTCGATGTCACAAACAGTGGTGCAGATAGGGTAGGAGGTACCCGTGCAGTGATGTGGCCAACCCTTATCAATGCACTGACAGAAGCGTTGGAGTTCGATAATGAGGATTGGGACGGTATGCTCAGCAAAGCCGATGCAGAAGCCTTATCCCATGTCGTAGCCGGTCATATACCCTTGCTCGTGATGGCTGATCGCAAGGCCGATATTTTGCAAGTCATAGCTTTACAACAACGTTTTGCCAAGCTCAATGTCGTTTTGGTCAATGGTGTAGAGGCTTGGAGAGTGGCTGAGCAACTCGCTCAAGCAAATATTCCTGTCATCATTAACCCAGAATATAATTTACCTGGTGGGTTTGACCGTCTAGGTGCGACCTTGGCAAATGCTGGACGCCTTGCGCAAGCTGGTGTGGATGTGGCCATTGGTATGGAAACGCATAATATCCGACTGGCAACGCAACATGCGGGCAATGCTGTCGCCAATGGCATGCCATATCAAGACGGATTAGCAGCATTGACTTCAAATGTTGCTAAAATCTATGGTATGGATAAACAGGTGGGTTCTATTAAAGCCGGAATGTCGGCAGATGTGGTAATTTGGTCAGGCGATCCGTTGGAGGTGACTGAAGCAGCAGAACAGGTCTTCATAAAAGGTCAGGCTATTGAGATGCGTTCACGTCAAACCGAGTTGAGAGACCGGTATTTGGATTTAGAACAGGCACGTCCGATGAGTTACGTGCGCCCATAATCTAAATCAATTTAAGCTGAAGCCGATACTTCTTGTATCGGCTTTTTTTTGGCTGTGATATATGGGTTCTGTCTTAAAAGCCCAGAATGAGAAACAATGGAATGATTCTGATGGAAAAGTTTGTAAACACACTTTGGATAGTCTGTTTTGTCATGAACTTGATAGCATCCAAAGGGGGTATTGCTGCACCAATTTCACTAACGTGTAATGCCTCGAATGTAGGCTTAACATCGATTACGACGTTAACATCTTCAGACAATCTGTTAAGTAATAGCTATGATGCGCAGAGCTGTATTGGCTTTGCAAAAGCCAATGATGATCAAAAAGGTCTTAGTTCACCATCACCCAATATAGGTGAGCTTAATGACGGCTTACTCAATGGTCAAACGGTTAGAATAAAAGGCAAAGACGTACAGTATTTTACGGGCAATGAGTTTATCACACCCGCACAGTTATTAGATTTAGACAATGATGGGACAGCGACCGATCCAGGTTGGATCCATTTGGCGAACCTTAATGCTGATGATGATCTCGAAGCAGAGTATAGTTCACTTGGTCCTGATAACTTGAATATTGGTGATCTACTCAGTTTTGATATTAGTGGATGTAACCCAAGTGACTGTACTTCAGGCATGTGGACACTGACAACCACAGAAAATATTATTGAAGTGGTGCAATCGGTTTTGGGTCGTGCCACATTTGATCATCTTGCTTTATCCATAAAAGCATCAACCTCATTTGTTGTTTATGAATTGGACTTTGCGAATATCTTTACAGCAGAAATCGCAAGTAATGCTCAATCTGCATTGAATTTTTCCACCCCTTATATTCTCTCTGGTACATTTAATACTCATGACCTTATTAATGGTGGAGGAAATCCAGCCGGTGTATCTCATATGAATATTTGGGCAAGGGATCCCGTTGCGCAAACGACTCAACCGGTCAACTCACCTACAGTTTGGATCTTATTTTTGAGTACAGTCATCTGGATGTTCTACCGACGTTATTATACGACTAATGACAACAGTTTATAAGTGCTTAAACATACTACTGTCAATACAACGAATACCGCCATAATGTTAATTAACGGGGTATTACGATATTTTCCCATGACGTGTGTGCGATTGAGCAATCCCAACAATAAGATCAGAGAAAATGGCAGAAGTAGGGCATTAGTCGCTTGTGCGGTAACAATAATAACAATGGGCTGAGCGCCTAATATTGCGATGCTCATTCCGATCATCACAACGATACTGGCGATCATTCTGAATGCATATAAAGAAGCAATTGGCTCACCGGGCTTAAAAAATAATCCACATACAGCATAAGCCGTTGCTAATGGCGCAGTGATTGCACTGGTTAGGCCTGCTGCAAAGATGCCAATGCCAAAGAACCATTGTGCCCAGTCGCCTAATATAGGTGACAATTGCGAGGCAATATTCCCTCGATCAACGGAAGTTTGAGTGAGAAAAAAAGCGTTCGCAGCACAAGACATAATGGCAAATGTGATGAGTCCACCCAACGATATAGAAGATATGAGCTGCTTTCGATCAAGGCTGATTTCTTGGTCTGACTGTCGAGCTTGAGCACTTAAGCTGCTGTGTAAAAAGATATTATAAGGCACAATGGTTGTACCAATGATAGCTAAAAGAAGTGTGCTATTATCAAACAGCCCAACGCCCATCATGCCATTTTTTAGTTGTTCAATATTCACGCCTGCAGTAATGGCCGCCATAAGGAATACGAGGCTCATGATCGCGACCAGTATGACTAAGACATTTGTGAGCAGGTTGGGACGGTTTAACCAAATCAAGCACAATGCTAGACCGCCTAAAATGCACACCCACATGGCCTGAGAGCCAGTAAAAACCGTTCTCATACCCAATGCGGCGCCACTTAAATTACCCCCTTCATACGCCGCATTGCCTATGCCTAAAGCCAATACCACCAATATGAATACAGAATATTTCAGAGTAGGGTGCTTGTAAGCTGTGATGAGATTTTCGGACATGCCTAGACCCGTAGCTAAACCCAATCGAGAAGCCATATCTTGAATGATGATGGTCGCTAAGATTGAAAACAATAGCGCCCATAACAAACCATAGCCCAACTCGGCCCCTGCAAGCGTTGCGGTGGTCACTGTCCCAGGGCCGATAAACGCAGCGGTAACAATCAGAGATGTTTTCGTCTGTTGCATATTCAAAGAGCCTTATTATTGCGAAACATCCATAGTTTGAATCAGTGGTATCAATTCTTGATACATAAACTCAGCAATTTGTTGTTGGCCTTTGGCATTAGGGTGGATCCCATCACGCATCATCAACTCACTTTGCAAAGCAATGTCTTCCAAGAAAAAGGGCACTAATGCAATATTATGTTCGCTGGCAACGGTTGCAAAGCTTTCCGTGAACATGGTGTTGTAGCGACGTCCATAGTTTGTGGGGATTTGAATCGATTGGAGTATGGCTTTGGCACCAGAATCCAGGCTAGTTGTAATAAGAGTACTCAGATTATCGCGTAACTTTTTGATAGAATGGCCTTGCAATCCATCATTTCCACCCAATTCGATATACACGATATCTGGCATATGCTGTTTGAGTAAGCGAGGTAGGCGGGACACACCACCATCTGTAGTTTCCCCACTGATTGCCGCATTAATGAGATTGATGTGAACGCCTTTTTCGTGCAACATATTTTGTAACAGAATTACCCACCCTTGGGCTTGCTCTAAGTTGTAGGCTGCACTTAAGCTATCGCCTAACACTAAGACGTCTATCGCATCTTGAGGTTGATCTTCTGCATGACTGATTGGCGTATTAATAACAGCAAAATAGACAAAAATGGCAAGGATAATGAAGTCTTTGCGAAAAAAATAAAACACGGTAATTAACACTCCATGATACAAGTTACAAACATAACCAAAACAGTTACTACGGATAACGGCCCATTACAGATTTTACAACCTATTAGCTTTACAGTGACTGAAGGACAAAGTGTTGCCATTGTGGGGGCCTCAGGCTCGGGAAAATCTACTTTACTAGGTTTGTTAGCCGGACTTGATACTGTAACAGAAGGTACCATAAAACTCGATGGTGCGTCTTTAGAAACCATGGATGAGGAAGCTCGAGCGCAAATTCGTGGCCAGAAAGTAGGGTTTATCTTTCAAGCTTTTATGTTGGTACCCTCATTGACAGCCCTTGAAAATGTGATGTTACCTGCCGAAATTAATGGCTCAAATAACCCCAAAGCGCTTGCAGTTGATGCATTAGAGAAAGTAGGTTTATCTCATCGTGCTTCGCATTACCCCAATCAACTGTCAGGTGGAGAGCAACAACGTGTCGCTATTGCTCGTGCGTTTATCACACAACCCAAAATATTGTTTGCAGATGAACCGACGGGTAATTTGGATGCAGATAACTCACTCAAGGTCGAACAGTTGTTATTTGATCTTAACCAGCAAGCCGGTACGACCCTTGTACTAGTGACACATGACAACGAATTAGCTCAGCGTTGTGATCGACAGCTCATTATGTCGGCCGGACAGCTGAGAGAAGCATCTATGCAAGCTGCGACTGAACGAGCAAGCTAGGGGCGTTATTTATGGGATTTTCATTAGCATGGCGCTTGTTTAAACACGAGGCACGTCGGGGTGAACTCAGTATCATATTATCTGCCATCATCTTATCCGTGGCTGCGGTGTTGTCTCTTTCACTATTTTCTGAACGTTTACAAGGTGCACTCAATGAGCGCAGCGCGGAATTTATTGCAGCGGATCGGCAATTATCATCACGAAAACCAATTGACCTTGAATGGTTAAACCAGGCAAAAAGCCAAAATTTAGAGGTTGCAGAGCAGGTATCTACACGTTCTATGGTGTTTGCTAATGAGCAGCTTCAATTGGTTGACTTAAGAGCCGTTAGTCAAACATATCCTCTCAAGGGCAACATTAAGTTATCAGCTGAACCGTTCGCTATCGGCGAGGCTGTTGCAGAGGTTCCATCTATCCACGAAGCCTGGTTAGATTCGCGTTTATTTCAGGTATTAAACCTTCAAATTGGCGATGAAGTTGAGATCGGGGATGCGGTCTTTACTGCCACAAGGGTGTTAACTGAAATCCCGGATGCAGGCTTTAGCGTGTTCAATACCGATCCGATGGTGTTGATTAATATGGACGCTTTAGCCAAAACCAATGTCACAGGACCAGGTTCTCGAGTAAATTACAAAGCTTACTTTGTTGGTACGGATGACGCATTAGATACGTTTTATAGCAGTATCAAAAACGAGTTACAGCGTGAGTATCACCGTTGGCTTTCGGTTGATGATGATGAGTCTCCTATTGGTGAATCGGTAGCAAGAGCCGAGCAGTTTTTTTTATTGGCTTCACTGCTTGCTATCGTATTAGCCTGTGTGGCCATAGGGGTTGCTGCACAGCGTTACGCCCAAAGGCATTTTGATCCTGTGGCCATTATGAAAACTTTGGGTGCATCCACTGCGACGATCCGCAAAGTGTACTTGTACCAGATTATTTTTATTGCGTTATTGGGTATTGTGCTTGGAACAGTGATTGGTTTTGCAGTGCAACAGGTTGTGGTCAGTGCACTTGCCGGTACGGTCGATGTGTCATTGCAAGTTTGGTATTGGCGACCGTTAATGATCGCAATTTTTACGGGCAGTATTTGTGCTTTATTATTTTGTTTATATCCCTTACTTGGGTTATTTGCGATCCCCCCGTTGCGGGTATTGCGCCGTGATATGGCCTCTACACTCAAAAGTCGAGGCGGGCAATATTTAACATCGGGATTGGCCATCTTTGGGTTAATGTATGCGTATTCCCAAAACCTAAAAGTCAGCGCCATCATGTTTATTTCAGGTATTGTCCTAGTTGTTTTATTGCTAGGCGCAACTTATGGGTTAATTGCCCTTGGACGCATCTTAGGACAGGGGAGAATGTCAGCGGCTCAGCTTGCTTGGGCACGGATAAAACGCCGTGCATTGGACAACTCTGTACAGCTGATCAGTTTTGCGCTTACCTTGATGTTATTGCTGATTGTATTAGTGATGCGTAACGATATCGTGAAGCAATGGCAGGAACAATTGCCTGAAGGCACGGCCAATTATTTCATGATCAATGTCACCGATGCGCAAAAAGATAAGCTAGCTGAACACTTTGCAAATAACCTTGTCATTTCGGATGATTTGTATCCTGTTACGCGCGGTCGATTTGCCAAAATAAATGATGTCGTGCTACGCTCAGAAGTCACTAAAGAAGATGAAGATAGCACGAATGAACGCCGTGCCGGGATGGGGAGAGAAGCAAATCTAACCTGGAGCACGCAGCTGCAACAAGCTAACGAAGTGGTGGCAGGAGAGTGGCATGATGCCTGGTCATATGAAAACAGTAAATTAGGTGAGGGCATATACCCAGTATCTGTTGAAGTGGAGGCGGCTAAACGCATGCGCATCGGCCTTGGGGATGTGTTAAGTTTTAATATTGGCTCAGAAATTGTTTCGGTTCAAGTGACTTCATTGCGTCAAGTCAATTGGCAAACCATGCAGCCGAATTTCTTCTTTGTCTTGCATCCCGATGCGATGTCGCGTTTTACCCCAACGTATATTACCTCGTTCTTTTTACCTGAAGAGCGAAAACCAGAATTAGCCCAACTATTGCGTCCTTTCCCCAATGTCACCTTGTTTGATGTGGATGCGCGGATCAATCAAATCCGCAGCATCATTGATCAAGTTTCGGCTGCAGTTGAATTTATTTTGGTATTGGTGTTGGTTGCTGGTGCATTAGTGTTAATCGCTCAAGTACAAGCATCTATGGATGAGCGTCAACGTGAGTTAGCGATTTTGCGGACATTGGGTGCACAGGGTGGTTTGATCAGGCGTTCGGTGATCTACGAGTTTTTGATTATTGGTTCTGTGGCAGGCTTTATGGCAGCAATGGCTAACGAAATCAGCTTATATTTGTTGCAATCACAAGTATTTAAAATGTCGACGTCTGTTCATTATGAATATTGGGTGGTTGCACCGTTAACTGGCGCAATTGTGGTTGGGTTATTAGGTGCTGCGAGTTGTCGTGCGTTGCTACAGCTCAACACTTCGACGTTGTTAAGAAAGGTGTTGTAGTATGCAGCAACTTATACTCATTACAATTGGTATTGCTTTTGGCATCGCATTGTATCGTTATGTGCGACTGGTCCGTTGGGATATCCTACAACTGACTATATTCTTGCCGGCAATCTACATAGGTTTTGCGCTATTTTCATCGACGCCTACGCAAAGTGTCATTGAAGAAATGTTTTTTGGCATGCCCATTTTTATGTTAGTGGGTATCAGTCACATGCAAGAATGGACCACTCAGCGCAAAGAGAAGGTCGCTCTAGGTGTCTGGCTTTACCACGGTTTTTATGATTATGTACATCATTGGTTGGTAATAAATGATGGCGTCAGTTGGTTTTACCCAGATTTGTGTTTAGGGGTAGATGTCGCAGTGGCCGTATGCTTGGCGGTATCGATACAACAAGCCAAACACACAGCCTAAACTTTACAGTGGCAAGGCGTTTAACGCTTCCTCTGCTGTGGCATATCGAAATTCAAATCCCGCCTCGAGTAAGCGTTGAGGGATAACAAACTGTCCGGTCGTTAACAAGTCAGCCCCCTCACCGAGTAATAACTTCATCGAAATTTGTGGGACTTTGAATAAGTAAGGGCGGTTTAAGCGTTTGGCTAATTCTTTTGAGAACACTGCGTTTGATACAGGGGTTGGCGCGGTGAAGTTATATGCGCCAGAAGTTTTTGGGTTATTTAATAAAAAAGCCAAACCTGCCACCATATCTTCTATGTGGATCCAAGAAAAACCTTGTGTCCCAGGTGAAACCGGGCCACCTAAACCCAATTTGAAGGGTAGGAGCATTTTGCCTAAAGCCCCACCTTCAGCACTCAATACGACACCTGTTCTAATTGTACAGATCCGAACTGACTCAGGTGCCTTGTGTGCAATGGACTCCCATTGAGCGCATAATTCATGACTGAACTCATGATGGATATCAGCAAAGTTTTCCTCTACATGCGTTTCATCTTGTCGTCCATAGTAGCCAATGGCTGATCCACTAATAAATACCTTAGGTTTTTGGTTTACTGTGTGCATCCAGTTTATTAAGACCTGCGTAGTTTGCCAACGGCTATCACAGATAAGACGTTTTTGCTTATCGCTCCAACGCTTGTCTGCAATCGGTTCACCGGCTAGATTGATGACCGCATCCACCATCAGTTCCTCGTTTAGCTCAGCCAAAGTGAGGGTTGTGATCCTTCCTTTAGAAACGGCCTCAGGAAAAGTCTGTAACACTTTATTTGGATTGCGACTGACGATGACAAACTCATATTCCTTGCTGTAGGAATGGATAAAGGCTTGACCAATTAATCCCGTACCACCTGTGATTAATATACGCATAATATTTCCTTCAACCTTCTAGAGACCGTCCTAAACGTCCTTTGAACAAGCTATACTCAATGATACAGAATCAGAAAAACGTAAAGCGTGGGGTTTATCCACTTCAACCTCGGCCCATTTAACCCAAGGGTGGTCTGCACACAATGCTAGGATATCGTGGGTCAGTTTTTCGAGTAACAAAAAGCGGTTATTTTCAACTAATTTAATGACGGCTTTAGTGATCACTTTATAATTAATCGCTTCGTCAACATTGTCGTTTTCTGCCGCTTTGATGGCGTCGTACTTGATAACGGCGTTAATCACAACGTCCTGTTTCTTTTGCATTTCTTCTTCGTTGAAGCCGATAAACGTACGCAAGCGTAAATTTTTTATGCGGATCGTAGCATCATCTAATTTCATTACGGTAAGTTCCTGTTATTATGTGTGTATAGTGCTTAATCAAACACACGCGTTTGCTTGCTAGGGGTTTATGGAATTACAATCTTCAACAGCCAAAATATTCGTCGTCACCGCCGCGGTTGTCGTGGTACTTGCTGGTGTTAAAGCGGCAAGTGCCATTATGGTGCCGTTTTTACTTTCTATGTTCATTGCGATTGCCTGCAGTCCATTAATTAATTGGGCATCACGCTATCGCATACCACGTTGGCTGTCGGTTACTTTAGTTATACTGCTAATAATCGTAATTGGATTTATGCTAGCCGGTCTAGTTGGCCAATCTCTAACCGAGTTTCGACAAAATCTCCCTATTTACCAAGCTCAGCTTAGCAAAGAATTTGTTTGGATTGTGGAACAATTGCGTTATTTTAATATTTTCATTGATAAAGAGCTGATTCTTGCGCACTTAGACCCTGGAACGGCGATATCGGTCGCGACCAACTTTATTTCT
Organism: Glaciecola sp.; assembly: GCA_018623155.1. GTDB lineage: Bacteria > Pseudomonadota > Gammaproteobacteria > Enterobacterales > Alteromonadaceae > Opacimonas. The sequence continues at coordinate 1,864 of JAAZVZ010000024.1, read as the reverse complement.
GGTTTGGGTGGTGTTTTGTCGAATTTGTTCCTTATCATTTTGACTGTCATCTTTATGCTATTTGAGGCAGAAAGCATTCCCAAACGCGTACATGTTGCATTGCGTGATCCCGGTATGAAACTCCATCATATTGACCGTTTTTTGCAGTCGGTAAAAGATTATTTAGGGATAAAATCCCTAGTTTCTCTGGCAACTGGGACATTGATTGGAGTTTGGTTATTCTTTTTAGGGGTCGATCACTTTATGCTTTGGGCGGTTTTAGCCTTTTTGCTTAATTTTATTCCCAATATCGGTTCAATTATTGCTGCGATCCCTGCTGTACTTGTGGCCTTTTTAGAATTTGGTTTGGCGAAAGCTGGGCTTACCGGCTTAGGGTTTATCGTGGTGAATATGCTGATGGGTAATGTGATTGAACCTCGGTATATGGGCCGTGGTCTCGGCTTGAGTACGTTAGTGGTATTCTTATCGTTAATATTTTGGGGTTGGTTACTCGGTTCGGTCGGTATGTTATTGTCTGTCCCATTAACGATGATAGTCAAAATCGCATTAGAGTCACGCGAAGAGACCATGTGGCTTGCGGTTCTGCTGTCTGCAGATGATGCAGATGGATATATCGGGCTCCCTCCTGGTAAAGATGCATAACATGTCTTCTTTGCTAATGAGCGCCATCACACCATTTTATGCTCACATTATCGATTAGGAATGTGTAGGTGTAAATCTCTAGTAGGTTTTGTTTCTTTCGCTTGTATCACTTGCGTTAAAGTGTCTATTAATACTGCCCGTTCAAATGGCTTGGTGACGACGCCTACAAATCCTTGGTTGTGATAGTCTGAAATATCCTGCTTTGACGCATTAGCGGTCAAGGCAATACAAGGCAGGTCAGGACTCGTGTCTTGTATCGCTTTGAGCAGAGTCACCCCATCAATTTCTGGCATTTGAATATCAGTGATAAGCACATCAAACGTTCCACTTTGCGCTAATGCTAAGGCTTGCTGTGCATTAGAGGCTGTTCTCACCACATTACAATACTGATCTAACATGGTTTTTGCCACGGTTAAGCTTATGTCATCGTCATCTACTAATAGGATGTGTGCTTGACTAAGGTGATTAGGGTTTGAGTTTATGAGTTTTGGTGCTTGTTTTTCACACTGATATACCCCTCGACTCTCAACCGGCAATGTGATGACGATGGAAGTGCCCTGTTCTAATTGAGATTTGATATGAATGGTGCCATTCATTAACTCCACCAGTTGTTTACAGATGGACAAGCCTAAGCCGGTACCTTGATAAGGCTTTGTGTGAGAGCTGTCATCTTGTGTGAAGCGTTCAAACATCTTATTTTGAAAGGCCTCACTCATACCAATTCCGGTGTCACTGATCTCTATGGTAAGACTTTGACGCTGAAAGCTTAAAGTCATAGACACACTGCCGTAATCAGTGAACTTAATCGCATTGCCAATAAGGTTACTGATAATCTGGCCGATACGGGCTTTATCAACATATACCTCAATGGGCACATCATCATGCACACAGACAATGAACTGAATGTTTTTTTGCCTGGTCGCGGTGGTAAATAAAGTCTCTATTTTAGATGCGGCGTCCCGTACGTGCATCCATTCTAAGTGCAAATCAAGCTTTCCCAAGGCCATTTTTTGGGTATCTAGGATGTCATTGACAATGCGAGTGAGTGAGTGAGTCGCTGCTTTGGCACTTTGAATCAGAGATGCTTCCTCTTCATCTTTACCGTCGATGAGTTGCAATACCCCATAAATCCCATTTAAGGGAGTGCGCAATTCATGAGACATGTTGGAGAGGAACTCGTCTTTGCGCTGATTTAAGGCTTTCTCTGCTTGAAAGGCTTGTT
>JAAZVZ010000043.1 GCA_018623155.1 Glaciecola sp. | reverse complement strand
TATTATTATAGCGGCTTTCTTTTACCTTGTATGAGTTCTGTGTGTCCGAGCAGTTAACCCCCTGGCAAAAATACCAAGCTGATTTACAACGCGATGATTTTAGTCACGATCCCGCGCAAGAGAACGCGGTGCGTGAATTGCAACGCCTATATGATGAGTTAACTCAGCCTCAGAAAAAACTCACCTGGCGCGTCAAAATCAAAGCGCGCTTTGGTAAAGGCATGCAAAGACCCAGTATCCAAGGGATATACTTTTGGGGTGGCGTGGGCCGTGGCAAAACCTATCTCGTGGATACGTTTTATGAATGCTTGCCGTTTGAGCGCAAAATGCGCGTGCATTTTCACCGTTTTATGCACCGCGTTCACAGCGAACTTAAAACACTCGATGGGCAGTCCGATCCGCTCAAGATCGTCGCTGCGCGTTTAGCCAACGAGGCGAGAGTGATCTGTTTCGATGAGTTTTTTGTCTCCGATATCACGGATGCCATGATTTTGGGCACCTTGATGGAGAACTTATTTGCTCAAGGTATTGTTTTGGTGGCGACATCCAATATCGTTCCGGATGACCTGTATCGTAATGGCTTGCAAAGGGCGCGTTTTTTACCCGCCATTGATTTAATCAATCAAAATACGCGCATTGTGAACGTGGATAGTGGGGTAGATTATCGTCTGCGCACCTTACAACAAGCCGAGATATATCATCATCCGTTAGATGCGCAAGCGCAATTGAATTTGGATACGTATTTTGCGCAACTTGCGTCTGAAGCCGGTACAGTCGATGAAGTGATCACCATTGAGAATCGTCCTATTACAAGTATGCGCAATGCCGATGGGGTACTCATGCTGAGTTTCCGCGAACTGTGTGATGGCCCCCGTTCTCAAGCGGATTATATGGAGTTATCTAGGCTGTACCACACGGTATTGTTAGCGAACGTTGAACAAATGGGCTTGGCGACAGATGACATTGCTAGGCGTTTCATTGCGATGGTCGATGAATTTTATGAGCGCAACGTCAAGCTTATTATTTCTGCCGAAGTGCCCTTGTTAGAGTTGTATACCGAAGGACGATTGAATTTTGAATTTCGTCGTTGCTTATCACGATTACAAGAGATGCAATCTGAGGACTACCTTGCGTTGGCGCATTTGCCTTAAGCCGTGATAAACTAATACACTTAACCGAATCTAAAATTACAATATTAAGAGAGTTCTTATGGGTCGCGCATTTGAAGTTCGCAAAAATGCCATGGCGAAAACCGCTGGGCAAAAAACCAAAGTCTATTCCAAATACGGTAAAGAGATCTACGTCGTCGCCAAAAACGGCGGGACGGATCCTGAATCCAATCTTTCTTTAAAGCGCTTAATCGAAAAAGCCAAAAAAGACCAAGTCCCTGGGCACGTGATTGATAAAGCAATCGACAAAGCAGCCGGTGGTGCGGGTGAAGATTTTGTCCCTGCGCGCTATGAAGGTTTTGGTCCTGGTAACTGCATGGTGATTGTGGATTGTTTAACCGATAACAACAACCGTACCATCACAGATGTTCGTAATTGCTTTACCAAAACCAAAGCCAAAATTGGCGCCCCAGGTGCGGTGGCACATATGTTCGATCACAGTGCGATTTTTTCGTTCGATGGCGATGATGAAGATGCCGTATTAGAAGCCTTGATGGAAGCAGATGTCGATGTGACAGACGTAGAGTCAGAAGATGGCAAGATTACTGTTTTTGCCCCACATACCGAGTATTTTGCTGTCAAAAATGCGTTGTCAGATGCGTATCCTGACACAACGTTTGACGTTGATGAAATCACCTTTGTGCCACAAACCGAAACGGAAATCAGCGTGGATGATTTACCGATGTTTGAGAAATTCATCGAAATGCTTAACGACTGTGATGACGTGCAAAACGTGTATCACAACGCAGTGTTACCTGAATAATACGGTCAATTGTTGCATAAACCTTTAGACTCTGCGCATCGAACCCCGTAAAATACACGCGTTGACCAGACAATCGCTGCCTCACATCGGTGAGGGGGAGGAAAGTCCGGGCTCCGCAGGGTAGGGTGCCAGGTAACGCCTGGGCAGTGCGCAAGCGCTGACGACTAGTGCAGCAGAGAGTAGACCGCCAAGTTCGCTTGGTAAGGGTGAAAGGGTGCGGTAAGAGCGCACCGCGTTGCTGGTAACAGACAACGGCACGGTAAACTCCACTCGGAGCAAGACCAAATAGGTTCCCATTATGTGTGACCCGCGCTGGGAACGGGTAGGTTGCTTGAGCCAATGAGCGATTATTGGCCTAGATGAATGATTGTCCACGACAGAACCCGGCTTATCGGTCAACACCCCTTTTTGAGAAACCCAGCTTCGGCTGGGTTTTTTGTCTCGAACGAGGATAAAATTTGAACTGTCATGGCCAACTATTGTATAAAGTGAATATAACAATAAGGACTTAACCTATGATCGACAGTGATACCCTAACTACGGAAGTGCAACACACAGAAGCATTGGACTCACAATCAACCCATGTAAGTGCCACTGATAGCAATATTCCTGCACCTGATAACGACCCGGAAACCATCTATCATGCGTTGTTAGCGCATTATACAATGCAGCGAACGGCTTTTGACGCGCACCCTTACGAGTCTCGTGAAGAGCGTCTAGAGCACTTGAGTAATCTCAAAAGATTACTTTCTGAAAATCGTGAAGCCATTGCCGAAGCGATTAATAAAGACTATGGCAACCGAGCGTATCATGAAACCATGCTGGCAGAACTGATTGTGGCGATGGATGACATCGGCCATACCAAGAAAGCATTAAAAAAGTGGATGAAAGTCCAGCGTCGCAAAATTGATTACGCTATGTATTTTGGAGGCTCTAACAAAGTCGTGCCGCAACCTTTGGGTGTGGTAGGCTTAATTATTCCGTGGAATTTTCCGATTAATTTGAGCTTTATCGGCTTGGCGGCGGCGTTTGCTGCAGGAAATAGGGTAATGGTCAAGATGTCCGAAAATTCCCTTGCGCTCACTGATCTGTTAATCGACATCACGCCCAAATATTTTGCTGCAGACAAATTACAGTTTTTCAAAGAAACAGGTATTGTGGGTCAGCAGTTTTCCCGCGTCCCATTTGATCATTTGATGTTCACAGGTTCTGGCGCAACCGGTCGCAAAGTTATGGCCAATGCTGCGGCAAACCTAACGCCAGTGACTTTGGAGCTGGGGGGCAAGTCACCAGCAGTGATCGATCCAAATTACGACTTTAACAAAGCGGTTGAGCGCATTATGTTTGCTAAGCAGTACAATGCTGGCCAGATTTGTACTAATGTCGACTACGTATTTGTCCATGAAAAACAAAAAGAAGCCTTTGTCGTCGCGGCCAAAGAATGGGTTGCTAAACACGTACCGGATATCAATAGCAAAGACTACACCTCATTAATCGATATGCGAGCGTTCCAACGAATGGAAGCAACGGTCGCCGATGCCACAGAAAAAGGCGCTCGCATTGAAGTGCTAAATCACCAAGCGCCCAATCCTGAGTTGCGCAAATACCCTCTGACGTTAATGCTAGATACCACTGCAGATATGTTCATTGAAAATCGCGAAACCTTTGGTCCCATCTTGATGGTCAAAACCTATCGTGAGCCACAGGAGGTGATTGATTATATTTTATCCCATGATCGGCCTTTGGCGTTCTATCCATTTAGCAAAGATAACAAGCTCGTCGACATGTACATAGAAAAGGTGATGTCAGGTGGTGTAACGGTCAATGACGCGATCTTCCACGTGGGGCAAAACGATTTGCCATTTGGTGGGGTAGGTCCAAGCGGGATGGGGCATTATCACGGTTATGAAGGCTTTCTGACGTTTTCCAAATTACGTCCAATTTTTAAACAGGCGAATATTTCCAGCCTGAAGTTATTGGCGCCACCGTATGGGAAATTGGCCGATAAGGTGATCAATACGCTCTTAAAACTCAAGGGTTAATTTGCACAGATGCCTATCAAGGTCTAGGGTTAAAGAAAACCTATTGAGGCCTTGATATGCCAACCTATCCTATTTTTGTTCCTGACGTGTTAGACGTAGAAGCAAGTGGTTTTGGAAGTGCTTCTTATCCCATTGAAGTTGGGGTTGTTACAGCAGACGGTTCTCGCTATTGTCGCTTGATAAAACCATTTCAAGATTGGCAATTTTGGGATAAAGAAGCTGAGACGTTACACGGTATTACTCGAGATATTTTGTTTGAAAATGGCCGTCTTGGTATGGAAGTCTGTCAGGAACTAAATCGTTTATATACTAATCGTACCTTGTATAGCGATGCATGGGTGGTTGACTATCCTTGGGTACGAGAATTATTTGGTCATGCTCAAATTGATATGCAGTTTCGTATCAGTGCGATCGAAATGTTATTAAATGAAACCCAACTTGCTCATTGGGACGAGACGAAGGCGCAAGTGACACACACCTTAAAATTACCTAGGCACCGCGCCAGTAATGATGCTGAAATTATACAAAAAACGTATCTGGCTATTGTGGCCAACGAATAAGGAAAACAAGTGAAATATATTGCAATCATTGCGTTTTTGTTAGTCGCCTCTGAGGCGATCGCTGATATACAAAAAGGCGACCAAGCTTATGCTCAAGGGGATAAGGTCGGTGCATTAGCTTATTATAAAGCGGTAGAAAATACGCCAAAAGGAATAAAAGCGCTCGCGTATTTTTATATGAAAGAAGACGAGTTGGACGAGGCTGAAGATATCATTGTTGAGGGGGTTGCACGATTTTCTGATAACGCAGAACTGCACAATGCGAAGGGCGTGGTCATGAGCCGTCAAGCTATGGATGCTGTGTTCTCAGCTTTGAGCTACGCCAAAAAATCCAAAGCGGGCTTTGCTAAAGCCGTTGAACTTGCTCCAAATAATCCACAATATCGCATGGATTTAATTCAGTTTTATTTGCAAGCGCCTGGGTTCGCAGGGGGAGATTCAGAGCAAGCATGGAAACAGATTCAAGTCTTACAGGAGCTTGACAGAGTTATGGCATTTCAAGCCAAAGTCGCCTACTACCAAGTGACCGAGCAACTTGAACCACTGTCTCAACTGGTTTTGCATTCTGCACAAAACAGCTCTGAGCCTGAAGTATTATTAAGCGCAGGTATTTTATTAATGAATCAGCAAGCGTACGAACGCAGCTTTGCGACCTTGAGCAAGATTACATTATCAGATGGAGCCACAGAGTCACAACAAGATGCGTATTATGGCGCTCAATATCAGTTAGCTAAGCTCGCCATGACCGCTGGACAATATTATGCTGAAGCGCTGGATAGTATTAAGATATTTATGCATCAGGCACCTCAATATCGCAACCCACAGTTTGCCCAATGGGCACAATATCGCTATGGTACTTTACTTGCTTTAACTGGAGAGATTGACGAAAGTAGAACCGTCTTAAATGCGATTAAAACTCAAGATAAGCAACTCTTTAAAGAGCTGCAAAAAACACTTAGAACGCTTTAGGTTGAAGCGTAGCTTGAAATAAGAACTTTGACGGCTACGTGCATACCATCTACTTTCCACTCATCGGTGTGAGGGTTGTGAATGACCCGAGATAACAAATCACGGTGACTGCCATCATCATATTCGACATGCATGTTGCAGTAACTGTTATCGCGAAGACTAAAATCGTCAATGATGACGTTTATAGGCTTAGGTTCGGGAACAAAGCGACGCCGTTTCGACCAGTTTTTTGGGATAATTTCAAATGTATAAATAGGGCGTTCGTATCCATTCGCTGCAATATAAGCAAATGCTTTTTTGCCTGAATTGAGTTCAACCTCAATACGTTTGTAATCGTCCGTTTCATACGAATCAAGTAACGCAAGTTCTGTTTCAGTGACTAAGAGGCACTTGCCTTCCACTACATCTGAGGCAAAATCAGTTTGATAGATGATTGGATGTTCCTGCTGATCTGAAATATCTACGACATTCTCATCTGCAATGGTGATCCAATCTAACACGAACCCGGATAAGCTATCTGGCCACATATCAGGCTGTCGCTTAAGCAAATGCTCTTGAACAGCAGGCAATTGTAAAGTGCCGTAGGTAAATATGTTTACATTGAAATTCAAAGACGTCTGGGACATGGCTATACAGTTAATGTATTTAAGGGGTATATTGTAGAACAATCTGTGTTTTCGACCAATATAAAATAATGATTCCATTAATATTTCATCCGATTTATTCAGAATTAGATTTACCCGTTCGGCATCGTTTTCCAATCGAAAAGTATCAAGGGATCTATGATGTTCTGATCAAAAGAAACGTGCCGCCTGATTGGTTTGTAACACCAACTCCGTTATCTCCCGACAATTTGAAAAAAGTATTTCAACCCATTTATGTGCAAGAACTGACCACTGGGGAGCTGAACCCAAAAGCAATGCGAAGGATTGGCTTTCCATGGTCTGAACAACTTATCAAACGCTCATTAACAGCATGTGCAGGAACCGTTTTAACTGCACAAAAAGCATTAGAGTATGGGAAAGCCCTTAATCTGACCGGTGGATATCATCATGCTTTTGCTGATTTTGGTTCGGGTTTTTGCTTGTTTAACGACTTGTATCTTGCAGCATTAACTATGTTGCAAGCACCTAACATTGATAAAGTATTAATTTTTGACTGCGATGTGCATCAAGGTGATGGTACAGCTAAATTAGCACAAGGAAACGATGCAATCATTACGGTATCGATTCATGGCGAGAAAAATTTTCCCTATCGTAAACAAGTCTCTGATTTTGATTTTGGGTTACCAAAAGGAACCGGTGATGATGAATTTTTAGCGTGTGTGGAAGAGGCGTTTGAACTTGCTATACGCCTTCATCAGCCTGATGCGATTATATATGATGCGGGGGTAGATGTGCATATAGATGATGACTTGGGGCATTTAGCCATTACTACAGAAGGTGTTTATGCCCGTGATAAATATGTATTTGAACGCGCTTCGCAACTCAATTTACCAATTGCCGCAGTGATTGGAGGAGGCTATCAACGAGATATTGACGCATTAGTAAACGTGCATCTTCAACTTTATCGTGCCGCTGGCGTGTGTGAGTAAGTGAGAGCTGACTATAAAACAGTCTA
>JAAZVZ010000003.1 GCA_018623155.1 Glaciecola sp. | reverse complement strand
GGTCGTGGATTTGTTCTCACGCAAAGTGATTGGCTGGTCAATGCAGTCACGCATTACCAAAGACATTGTGCTGAATGCGCTGCTGATGGCTGTCTGGCGGCGTAATCCTAAACAACAAGTGATGGTGCATTCCGACCAGGGAAGCCAGTACACCAGCCATGATTGGCAAGCATTCCTCAAAGCTAATGGCCTGGAAGGTAGCATGAGCAGACGAGGAAACTGTCACGACAATGCTGTTGCTGAGAGTTTCTTCCAACTACTGAAACGTGAACGCATCAAGCGAAAAATCTACTCAACAAGAGACGATGCCAGAAGCGATATCTTTGAATACATCGAGATGTTTTATAACTGCAAAAGAAAACATGGTTCCAATAATATGCTTTCACCGATAGAATTTGAAAAGCAATATGAAGAACGACTGAGAAGTGTCTAGATTACTGGTGGCGATTCAAAATGCCAGTTAGCGAAGTAGTACAAAACTCCGTTTTCAAGAATGCACTGAAGTGGTTTTAGCTTATTCATGGTTTGTAAAAGTTCATTTGTCAGCGAAGATTCGCCTCCCAAATAGTCAAATTTTTTTGAGAGTTCCAATGCCGGTATTGCTGCGTGATGGCATTCAATTTGTTTGTCAAAGCTAACTAGTCTTGTGCTAACATTTGCGCTCATTTATCTTCCTTTATAGCCTATATTAAGCGTAGAAGAATTTTGGCTGATTTCAAAAGATCCAATTTTTGTGCATATTCACGGAAGGTTTTGTGACGTGACTGTGACTATAGTGTTTAAATGGTCAAAAATGAGAAAATCTAAATCGCTTTAAAACTATAATTATATCAATTGCATACGATTGATATCGTTTAACAACATATTGAAAATTTTGGAGGCTTTGCCCTCCGGAGGGCGAGGCCGCAGGTTCGACTCCTGCAGGGTGCGCCATAAACAACAAAAACCAGCCTTGTGCTGGTTTTGTTGTTTATTGTCCTGTAGAAACGGAGAACCTGGGTTTGACAAATTCGTCTGGAACGAATTTGCACTGCCGCAGGCAGGCCCGTAGGGCGAGTATCAGGATGATACGAGTACTCCTGCAGGGTGCGCCATAAACAACAAAAACCAGCCTTGTGCTGGTTTTGTTGTTTATTGTCCTGTAGAAACGGAGAACCTAATGCAAAACGGTTCCGTCCTCTGCGTACCTTGCTAAGTTCTTCTGCAACTGTTTGATAACATGATAGTCTTCACTGACTTCTACCATCTTCACTTTGGTTTTGTAGTCCTCATAATCCTTTAACATGTCGCTAAAACGTTTTGGCATCTCACTAGATAAATCATAACGTTCAACTGGATCTTTAACGATATTAAATAAGCGCCACTTTTTATCACCAAATGGAGGAAAGTTGCGAACGAGTTTATAGTCACCCTTAAATAATGCTGAGCTCCCCGCCAACTCGTAGCCAACCGCTTCATCAGGGCTGTAAAGCTCCTGGGTTTCGCCCATTAAAAGGTTAAGTTGACTCTTACCCATCATTGATATTTTATCTTATTTAATTTGAGCTTGAATATACCGATACATCTCATATTTTTTATCTCGGTATTCAGATGAGCTTGCTACGGGCCAGTTGCTGTTCACTGCAATAACGAGCTCATTTTTGATATCAATAAATATCCCTTGTCCGAATATCCCTCGACCGTGAAATATCCCATCCGCAAAGATCCACCATTGAAAACCATAACCGTCACCCGCATCAAACTGGACATGTTGTGCGGTAGCTTTGGCCAAATAGCCCTCAGGTAAAATGGACTCGCCATCCACATTTGCCCCTTTGGCGATAAATTGCCCAAACCGCGCAAAATCCCTTGTGCTTGCTTGGATGCAACATCCACTGATTTCATGTCCTGTAGGTCCTAATAGCCAAGATGCATCTTGCTCAGCACCGATGTGTTGCCATACCTTCTCCGACAAATATTCACTCAAAGGTAATCCGGTGGCTTCACTTATCAGCACACCAATTAAATTTGTTTCACCAGTACTATAGAGATATTGCTCCCCAGCAGGATGAGCGCGAGGCAAGGTGCGCAAATAACTCACTGTCGCATCCACACCAGCATCGGGTATGTGAAAATTAAATTGATTGACGTCAGAAGCGGGATCTGAATAGTCCTCATTCCACTGAATCCCCGATGTCATCGTCAGTAGTTGTTCAATTGTCACGTTGTCGTATTCACTGCCGCGCATGTCTGTGATGTAGTCGGAAACTTTGTCATCCAAGCTGCGTATAAAGCCGTCTTTTATGGCGGCCCCAACTAAGGTCGAAGTAAAGGATTTCGCTACGGAAAAACTCGTCCACTTCTTATCTGAATGAAACTCTAAACCGTAGCGTTCGAACACAATATTTCCTTTGTGCATAACGACCAGCCCGCCAATGCGCTGCTCGTCAAAAAAACGAACCATTAATGTTTCATCTAGAGTAAGCCTATTAGTACTCTCTTTTTTAGGGACGGTAGTATCTGATTTTGCAATCTTCCGATACGGCAATATTCCAAGTTTTTCGATGGATTGAAACGCAGCATCGCGTTGCTCAGTGGTCCAAAACAAAGGGTTTTCTGATGTGGGTTGATTGACGATAAGATAGCGAACATGCTTATCGATATTAAACCAGAATAGGATAACGCCGATAGGAATGATGATTGCGATAAGTAGGATAATTTTTTTCATAAATTAAATCGCTCTCTTAAAAAATGCGCTACCCCATCTTCATTGTGATGGCCGAGTACTTGTGTCGCCATTTCTTTTATCTCATCAATGGCGTTTGCTGGTGCGTAACACTCATTGGCAATCTCAAACATTGACACATCGTTGTCATTATCTCCAAAACAAATGATATTAATCTTTTTGTACCGAGCTTTTATTTCTTCAATGGCGCTGCCTTTAGAGGCATACCGATGATGGATATCAAGCCATCGAAAACCAGAGGGCTCTCTCGTTGGACCTGAGTATGCAATAAGAGATTTGGTCTCATTCACCTGATGATAAAGTGATACCACGTTATCTGACTCGCCAATCATACTGATGTTGGTTACCGCAACACGTCCATCGATTGCCTCTAGAGGATGAATGCGCACATCGTTTTTCTTACCACAATAATTGAGCCACTCTTGTTCAATGTGAGTGCGTACTGGACCATGAAAAATATAGTGTACAGGCTCGCTTGCGTTCGGGTCGATCCCACTCACAAAAGGTGTTAGGCCAGAACAACTGGCGAGTAATAGGATCGATTCAATATCATGTGCTGTCAAAGTGTGATTGAAGGACAGTTTGTTTTCATAAGGATGCCAAAGAGTAACGCCATTATTGTAAATCTGTGACTTGGTAAGTGGGTGATTCCCCAAAATCTGTGTCGCTGATGCAAAGGTTCTACCGGTGGCAACCGAATAAGCAATGTCATGTTTGTCGAGCAACAATAAGGTATCGCGAGTGAATGTGCTTAACTCAGACTGTCGATTGAGTAAAGTGCCATCCAGGTCAAAAAATATAAAGTCCATGGATTATTGTTGTTTTTGGAGTTTTTATTAAAATAGCTAATTTATTCGCTTTTGTATAGTGTGTGTAAAAAGCTTGATGTGCAATTCGGCAACTTTTCAATAGACACAAAAAAAGCCAATGAGCATGACACTCATTGGCTTTTGATTCTTTAAGCGTTCAGTGATTACACACGTACCGCAGGAATGATATCTGAACCTGCTACCGCCAAGTCTTCTTGAGGAGGCTGGAACGTAGTTAGGTCAACGCCAGCAACAGCTTCTTGATACTCAGATAAAGTTGGGAAACGACCTAAGATACAAGAGAGAACAACCATAGGCGTTGAGCCTAATAGTGATTCACCTTTCTTCTCAGAGCTATCTTCAACTACGCGGCCTTGGAATAAGCGTGTGGACGTTGCAAGTACTGTATCGCCTGGTTCTGCTTTTTCTTGGTTACCCATACAAAGGTTACATCCAGGACGCTCTAGATATAAAATGTTTTCGTACTTGGTTCGAGCGGCTTCTTTTGGATTCTCATCAGAGAACTCAAATCCAGCGTACTTCTGTAAGATATCCCAATCGCCTTCGGCTTTCAGCTCATCAACAATGTTATACGTCGGCGGAGCAACAACTAATGGCGCGTTGAAAGAGATAGGCCCTTTTTGTTCAAGGTTGCGAAGCATTGCAGCGATGATCTTCATATCGTCTTTGTGAACCATGCAAGAACCGACGAAACCAAGGTCAACTTGACGGCCATCATAATATGATGCTGGACGAATCACGTCGTGTGTATAACGCTTAGATACGTCCTCGTTGTTGACGTCTGGGTCAGCAATCATTGGCTCAACGATTGAATCTAGGTCAACGACAACTTCTGCGTAGTATTTTGCATTGTCATCTGGTGCAAGCGCAGGTGCTTCGCCAGATTTCACTTCAGCAATACGCTTGTCAGCAAGGTCGATTAGACCTTGAAGCATGTTCGCTTCGTTGTCCATGCCCTTATTGATCATGATTTGGATACGAGACTTAGCAAGCTCTAAAGAGGCAATCAGTGTCTCATCAGTTGAGATACAGATAGATGCTTTGGCTTTCATCTCAGCTGTCCAGTCAGTAAACGTAAACGCTTGGTCAGCTAATAAAGTACCGATTTGTACTTCAATCACACGGCCTTGGAATACGTTTTCGCCAGCAAACTGCTTCAACATTTGAGCTTGCGTTGCATGAACGATGTCACGGAAATCCATATGCGGCTGCATGTTGCCTTTGAACGTCACTTTGACAGACTCAGGAATAGGCATTGCCGCTTCACCTGTTGCCAGTGCCAGTGCAACCGTACCAGAGTCCGCACCAAATGCGACGCCTTTAGACATACGTGTATGCGAGTCACCACCGATAATAATTGCTCGGTCATCGACTGTGATGTCATTCAATACTTTGTGGATAACGTCAGTCATTGAGTGATAAACGTGCTTAGGATCGCGTGCTGTAATCACACCAAACGCGTTCATAAATGCCATTAACTTAGGCGTGTTTGCTTTTGCTTTGTTATCCCAAACAGATGCTGTGTGACAGCCAGATTGGAAAGCACCGTCAACGCTAGGAGAAATCTTAGAAGCAGCCATCGCTTCTAGTTCCTGACACGTCATTGGGCCAGTGGTATCTTGCGAGCCAACGATGTTGACTTTCACGCGCACGTCAGAACCTGTATGCAGAGGTGTCTCAGATTTCACGCCAATCGCGTTGCGGTTGAAGATTTTTTCAACGGCAGTTAGGCCTTGGCCTTCGATTGAAATTTCTTTAGATGGCGCGTATACAACAGGTGCTTCAATACCTAATGTTTCCGCTGCGAACGTTTGTAATTTCTTACCAAATACCACTGCGTAAGAGCCACCAGCCTTCATGAACTCAACTTTTTGTGGAGTAAACGCATCAGAGATATCAACTAACTCTTGGTCGCCGTTGTAAAGCTTCTTCGCTTTAGTATCGATGGTAAGAATAGTACCTGTCGCGACTGAGTAAGCTTCTTCTAGTACTGGGTCGCCGTTTTCATCACGTACGATTTCACCGTTTGCGTCAGTCTTTTTCACCCAGTTTTTAAGGTCAAGACCAATACCGCCAGTCACACCTACAGTGGTTAAGAAGATTGGCGCGATACCGTTAGTACCTGCAACTACAGGTTTGTTGTTTACGAATGGGATATAAGGAGACGTTTCTTCACCTGCCCAAAGTGCAACGTTATTTACACCTGACATGCGTGAAGAACCCACACCCATGGTGCCTTTTTCTGCGATAAGCATGACTTTGCAGTCAGGGTTTGCTTCTTTCATCGCTTTGATTTCTTGCTGTGCTTCAGGAGAAATCATACATAAGCCGTGTAATTCACGGTCAGCACGTGAGTGTGATTGGTTACCTGGAGAAAGTAAGTCAGTTGAGATATCACCTTCCGCAGCGATATAAGTGATGACTTTGATCTTCTCAGGGATATCGTCAAGCTTAGTGAAGAACTCAGCGTTCGCATAGCTGGTGAGTATATCTTTTGCAATTGCATTGCCTGCTGCGTTCGCTTCCGCTAAACGGCTAGTATCTGCGTCATACAAGAACACTTGTGATTTTAATACTTCGCCAGCAGCAGCAGCTTGTGCATGATCAGAAAGTGCCACATCAAGTAGTACTTCAACAGAAGGACCGCCTTTCATGTGTGAAAGTTGCTCAAGCGCAAATTCAGGCGTAATTTCAGCTACTACTTGGTCACCTAATACGATGTCTTTCAAAAATGCCGCTTTAACACTTGCAGCTGGAGTGGTACCTGGCAATGTGTTGTAGATAAAGAAGTTAAGAGAAGCTTCGCGATGCTCATTACCCGTGTCTTTGATTTGTTCAATGATTTCTGACAACAATTCTGCGCTGTCAATTGGTTTTGGGTTTAGACCAAGTTCGTTTTTGCGAACTTCAATCTCTTTTAGATATTCAGAATAGTAACTCATCGTATGTGACGCCTTATTTAAATCCGTTAATGGTTAACCTATAAATTATATGAAAAAACTGTGCTGTTGCCCATGGGTAACAGAGTAAATAACCAATATTCATTTGGTGAATGGCTTTAATCCCATGTATATCAAGTGCTTTATGCGAAATATACCTTAGTTGTAGTCACTTTAATATTGGACGAAATCTTAGCGGATAGAGAGTTTATCTAGGTTGTAAAAGCACAATCTGCTCGTTTGCGGGGACTTTTCCCTTTAAACCATGCTCTAGTGCAACACTCTCTAGCCATTCGATAGCAAAGCCATGGTTATAGCATGTTTTAATTTCTTGCATATCGATGCTAAAAGGTGGGCCGGCCAGAGCCGTTTGGTCATAGACAAACGTGACCAAGAGGATGGGACAATGTCCTGTGAGCGGAGGTAATGTATGGACATAGCGTTGACGTATCTCAGGCGGCAAAGCGACCATCGCAGCTCGGTCATACACCAAATCGATAGTACCTATTTGCTTAGACGTTAAAGTAAAGAAGTCCCCAACAAATAAACGAATATTTTCGTACGAATAACATTTATGTGCGCCATCTGTCTTGATATTAGGCGTTATGGATCGTTCCGCAAAAAACTGCTCAACTGCCGATTCATTCAATTCAACGCCAACCACCTCGCAACCTTGCGAGGCTATCCATTCAATATCAACCGCTTTACCGCATAATGGCATGAATACACGAGCCTCAGCCGGCAAAGTCACCGTCGTAAAATACTTTGCGAGCAACGCATTGACTTGTCCTTCATGAAAGCCAATCTCTTGTTTCGCCCATCGTTCATGCCAAAAGTCATGATGCATTGCTCAGTATTTCCCAGTGTTAAAAATTAAAGGTTTTTTATGCCTATGTTAAACAGGGTAAACCCATAGATATCAGCGGTTTCTTCAATCGTTTTGCTGATCGGTTTACCTGCACCATGCCCTGCATCTACTTCGATTCGGATCAGGGTAGGGTTCGGTCCTGTATGCTTGTCTTGTAACTCAGCTGCAAACTTAAAGGAATGAGCCGGAACCACACGGTCGTCGTGATCGGCTGTAGTGATCAGTGTCGCAGGATAGTTAACGCCAGCTTTGACATTGTGCACTGGAGAATATCCTAATAAATATTTGAACATCTCTTTAGATTGCTCCGACGTACCATAGTCATACGCCCAGCCAGCACCGGCGGTGAATGTATGATAGCGCAACATATCCAAAACACCTACCGCAGGTAAGGCAACGGCCGCCAAGTCAGGGCGTTGCGTCATCACTGCTGCCACCAGCAGGCCGCCATTTGAGCCACCGCGCAGGGCAAGTTTTTCTGAGCTGGTGTAGCCTTCTGCAATTAGGTATTCACCGGCAGCAATGAAATCATCAAAGACGTTTTGCTTTTGCAACTGAATGCCAGCACGATGCCATGCTTTACCATATTCGCCACCACCACGGATATTAGGCACGGCATAAATACCTCCTAGTTCAAGCCATGCAGCAACCGTTGAGCTATAACGTGGGGTTAAGCTGATATTAAAGCCACCATAGCCATACAGCATGGCTGGGTTAGAACCGTCTAGCTGAGTGTCTTTGTGATGGGTAATGATCATGGGTACTTTGGTACCGTCTTTCGACGTATAAAACACTTGCTTACTGACGTATTGCGAACCATCAAAGGCTGTTTTAGGCGCGTTGTATAAGCTCGATTCGCCTGAGGCAATATCTAACTTGTAGATGCTGGTTGGCGTAGTATAGTTGGCAAACGTGAAATAGGCCTCGGTGGCGTCTGATTTGGCACCAAAACCACTCGCTGTTCCCACTCCAGGTAAGGAAATTTCGCGGATTTTGTTACCGTCTAAATCGTATTGAATGACCTTTGATATGGCATCTACCATATATGTCGCGAAAATACTCTTACCCGCTTTGCTCGGGGATAATACATGCTCAGTTTCAGGGATTACATCAACCCAATTTTCAACACCTGGCGCATTGGCATCTACTTTGACAATTCGGCGGTTCGGCGCGTCATGGTTGGTGACCAAATACAAGGTATTGCCGACATTCGTCAATGGATAGACATCCGTGGTAATGTCGTCTTTAATAACTTGCCAAGAAGCATCTGGTGACGTTAAATCTTTGACGAAAGCACGATTGCCCGAAGTCGAGTTCGCAGCGGAAACAAACAAAAAGCGATTATCTTCACTCACTCCAGCATAGACATAACGGTGCTTCTCCGCTTCAGTGTGCCCGAATATTTTTAAATCGTCACTTTGCGGTGTGCCTAACTTGTGATAGTACACCTTGTGCTGGTCGGTTTTGGCGCTCAGTTCAGAACCTTCAGGTTTGTCATAACTTGAGTAATAAAAGCCTTCATTCTTATACCAGCTTAAACCAGAGAATTTAACGTCTTGTAATGTCTCACCAATAAATTCCTTGGTGTTGGCATCCATCACATAGATTTCACGCCAGTCACTGCCACCAGTTGAGGTCATATACGCAACGATATTACCATCATCGGAAAAGGAGACCGTCGCAAGTGATACCGTGCCGTCCTCACTAAAGGTATTCGGGTCAATGAAGACTTCTGGCTCGCCATCATCCATTTGTCGGTACAAAACGGATTGATTTTGCAGGCCATCGTTTTTATAAAAGTAGGTGTATTCACCTTCTTTGAACGGGGAAGAGATGCGTTCATAGTTGATGAGGTCGGTCACCACCGATTCAATCTTCTCTCGGAATGGTATGTTGGCAAAATATCCCTGTGTGACCTTATTCTGGGCAATCACCCAGTTTTCGGTTTCTTCACTGCGGTCATTCTCTAACCATCGATATGGGTCAGGCACTTTGGTATCAAAATACGTATCTACCACATCGCCTTTGCGGGTTTCAGGGTAGGGTAAAGGCATTTTGGGCATATCGACCTCTTTGATTTTGGCTGAGTGTTGTGCGTCTGTGGTATCAGGCTGACAGGCACTGAGACCAATAACGGAAGTGGCAATTGCGGCGCATATTAAGGTGCGTCGCCACAATTTATTTAATTCAGAGGAGGTTGACATGGTGCTATCCTTTTTGTCGTTTATATTATTATCAGTGCAAATATCATCATAAAATCAGATATTTGCCAATACTTGAATTGTAAACACTTATAACGGATCTAAGGTGAGTAAAACGCGCTGGCTATTTGCTTCTACTAGACAAGACCGATGACGAGCAGCCATATCTTCATGTCCTTCCCAAGCTTTTCCTTTGAGCAACCCCACTGAAAAAGGATCCATTTGATGGAGTGATTCTTCACTCGGCGCATCAACAGGTAACCACTCAGTACCTGGTCCAAGGTAGGTATTGACGAGTCTCACAGGGATATTGTCGACATGGAATTTGGGGCACATGGCTTTTTGCAACGGCGCAAGTCTCAGTCCGACACTGTCACAATTGAACAAACAGGTGATGAGATCGCTCAGTAATAAAATATCTTCAACGACTTCATCACGATATTCATGCTCAGGAAGGATTTGAAGAAGCTCTGTTTTTAAATTGTCTAGCGCAAAGACCCCACGAATATTGATACCAAGAGTTGCAAAATTATCTCTAAAATATTGTTCAATCCGCCAAGAGGATTCGCGCTGCCAAATCGCTAAGCTGGTGTCGGGTCTTAAGATTTCGGGGAGCACCATATGCGAATTACTCATAACACTACAAGCTGATAGTTTTATGAACGAATGGTCAACCGCTTCCGTCGGTTTTTGTTCATTACCCATCAGCTTAATGCTCCCATGCTGGAAATGGATCAGGTAGCGTTACCCAAAGCTGCATGCCGCTGAGTAATTCTTCATCATTGAGTAAGCACATATCGAGTTTGGCAATGATGTCAGCTTTATCTAAGCCCTGCCCAATAAAGACCAGCTCTTGGCGCATATCACCAAAAGGCTCGACCCAATGTTCTCTGATACTTTGCTGATATTCAGGATCGTCTGGCCATTGATCTTCAGGTACGGCTTTCCAAAACAAACCTGCTGCACCATATCGAGCCATGCCTCCCGCTTGACTCCAACTGCCTGCAAGTTGGGGACGTGAGGCTAACCAAAAAAAGCCTTTGGAACGAATTAACTTTCCGGCGATGTCTTTGCTATGAAGGAATTGATAAAATTTTTCAGGGTGAAATGGGCGTCTCGCTTCATATACGAAACTACTGATACCAAACTCTTCAGTCTCAGGAAGATGTTCACCACGCAATTCTTTAAGCCAGCCGGGGGCAAGTTGCGCTTTTTCAAAACTGAATTTGCCTGTCGCGAGTACTTCTTTTAAGGGTACTTGGCCGTTTTGCATCGTCAGGAGAGTCGCATCGGGATTGAGGGTGCGCAAGATACTTTCCAAACGCCTCAGTTCAGACTCAGAAATTAAATCTATCTTATTGATTAGCAACACATCGGCAAACTCGACTTGCTCAACCAATAAATCAGCGACACTGCGCTCATCTTCTTCCCCTAAACTTTCCCCCACTTCATCAAGTTGTTTTGCTTCATCGTAATCGGTTAAAAAATTCAAACCATCAATAACCGTTACCATAGTATCAAGCCGAGCAACGTCACCCAGAGACACGCCATTTTCATCAGCGAAGGTAAATGTTTCTGCTACAGGGAGAGGCTCTGATATGCCGGTAGATTCTATGACCAAATAATCATACTGACCTGCTTGAGCTAAACGAGTAATTTCTTCTAATAAATCCTCTCTCAAAGTACAACAGATACAGCCATTACTCATTTCCACGAGTTTTTCTTCGGTGCGATTGAAGCTAATTTCGTTTTTGACGGTAGCCCCATCGATATTGACTTCACTCATGTCGTTGACGATCACGGCTACTTTTAGCCCATCTCGATTGTGTAAGATATGATTGAGTAATGTGGTTTTACCGGCGCCAAGAAAGCCTGATAACACAGTAACGGGAAGTAATGATTGATTCATTGGGACCTAAAAATTAATGTTTCTTATTATGTTATAATATAACACTTAAGTCCATTTGCAAAATTTAGGTTTTGAACTACTTCAATGACTCGATGATGAAGACTTCACCGTTAAACGAATAAAAACCTCGGTAATAATAAGACTAGCGAATGGTATCTTCGATTCATATACCAAGTTGATGTTGTGCCATCTCAATGAATGCTGGATCAAGAGATGGTGGGGTTGTGTCAATGCCTAAGCTTAATGCATCAATGACAATATGTAGCACAGCAAGTCGAGTGTACCACTTGTGGTTAGCAGGAATAACATACCATGGAGCGATATTCGTCGAGGTCAATCGTAACATATCATCAGTTGCCACCTGATAGGCTTTCCACTTGCTTCGATTACGCAGATCTTCTGGCGTTAATTTCCACCGTTTCAGTGGGTTATTTAACCTTTCTTTGAAGCGTTTAAGTTGTTCTTCAGAGCTAATGTTCATAAAGAGTTTTACAATACGGGTCCCATCATTATATTGCATTTTCTCAAACTGATTGATTTCTTTATAAGCTCTCTTCCATTGTTCTTTTTTTGCAAAGCCTTCGACGCGTTCAACTAAGAGTCGACCATACCATGAGCGGTCAAAAACGGCGATAGAACCAGCTGCGGGTAGTTTTGTTTGAAACCGACACAAATAGTGAAATGCGAGTTCTTCTTGTGTTGGAGCACTTATTGGGTGCACTTGGCAACTGCGAGGATCCAGCTTTTCAGTGAGGCGCCTTATTGCCCCTCCTTTGCCACTTGCATCGCAGCCCTCAAAGACGATTATGACTTTTCTTTTCTCATGCCAATATGCTTGCTGAAGAGCCACCATGCGCTGTTGTAACTTTTTAAGTTGGCGCTCATAAGACGACTTAGAGGTCTCTAGTCGAATATCAGAGCAGAGATCTTGCAATGATTCACAGGTGAAAGGCGCGATCTTACTTAAGCTGTTCATAAAAGCCTGGTCTCATTACTGTTGGTATACACATATTCTTTCAACTAAAGATGTCATGCTTCATAGAGTAAAGGTTAGTTCAAATTTTCCAGAAGTGAAAATATGACAACCCTGTAATAAAACTGTCACACATAGCATTTATTATTTCGCCAGTTTTAAATTGCCTGAAAAAGGCATCAAAGAAGGTCTAAACTATGAATCGCGTAACCTCTCTTGTGGCGCTTGTGTTAGCGGGAAGCCTAAGCTTTTCAGTATTAGCTCAAGAAGACCAAGCCGTTGAGAAAGTGGTATCAGAAGCTCGCAAAATCAATGAGTCTGCAGCTCAGTCACAAGTCAAAATTGACAATATTGCCGACCAAATCGATGGTAAGTTGCAACAGTTCAAAGCGTTGAACAAAGAAATCGAAGGGTTAAATGTCTACAACTCTCAATTGCAAAAGCAAATCGACAATCAAGTTGAAGAGATGTCTGCTCTTAATGCTGCAATTGATGAAGTCAGCGTAATTGAACGCCAAATTACGCCATTAATGATTAACATGATTGATGGTCTTGAACAGTTTGTTCAATTAGATGTTCCGTTTCTTCCTGAAGAGCGCAATGCACGTATTACCGACTTACGCAGCATGATGGACCGTGCCGATGTGGCACCATCAGAAAAATTCCGCCGAGTAATGGAAGCCTTCCAAGTAGAAATGGACTATGGTCGCACACTCGAAGCCTACCCGGGCACTCAAGTTGTTGATGGTGTAGAACGCGAAGTTGAGTTTTTGCGTTTGGGGCGTACAGCTCTTATTTACCAAACACGTGATGCATCTTCACAAGGTGTTTGGAATAAGCAGACTCGTCAGTGGGAAGCGTTGGATTCAAGCTATCGTACTCAAATCACCAAAGGTTTACGTATGGCGAAAAAACAACTTGCCCCTGATTTATTAATGTTACCTGTCGCGATCACTGACTAAGGCAAATACGATGAAATTTAATATGAAACATATCCTTTCAGTTGTCGCCATCTCAGTATTGAGTTTTTCTGCAACTGCAAACGACCGCGCTCTAGATTTGGATGCGTTACTCAAACAACTTGAGCAAGGTCAATTTGCTCAGACCCAAGAAAACAAAGCTCGTGAAGCGGAATTCATTGCAAAACGCGCAGAGCAAGATCGCATTTTGCGTCAAACTCGCAACACACGTGATAATGCATTAAAACTATCTGAAACATTAGAAACCCAGTTTGAAGAAAATGAATTCAAACTTGCTGATTTAAACGATGCGCTGAACAATCGCCTAGGTTCATTAAAAGAGTTATTTGGCGTATTACAGCAAGTATCTGGTGATACTAAGAACAAGTTCTATAATTCAATGATTTCAGCGCAAATCCCAGGGCGTGCAGAGTTTCTAGATGAAATGGCGCAATCTATGGGAGCAAGCTCCAAGTTGGCGTCCATTCAAGAAATTGAACGCGTATGGTTTGAGATGCAGCGCGAAATGACCGAAAGCGGTAAAGTGACTAAGTTTGAAACGACAGTCATTGAAGCGGGCGGTAACAAAGTCAATAAAGAAGTTGTTCGCGTTGGACCTTTTGCTCTCGTCTCTGATGGCAAATTCTTAGAATACAATGGCGTGACGGGTAATGTTGCCGAGTTAATTCGTCAGCCAGCTGATCGCTTTGGCAGTTCAGCTGCAGCGTTGCAAGCATCAAACGGTGAATTAGTCGAGTTTGGTATTGATCCTACTGGTGGCTCAATCCTAGGTCTACTCGTTCAGGCTCCTACTCTTAAAGAGCGTGTCGAGCAAGGTGGTCTTGTCGGTTATATTATTCTTGCAGTGGGTGCAGTGGGTTTGTTACTTGCTTTAGAGCGCTTAGTCTCATTGACGATCATTCGCACTAAGGTCAATAAGCAATTGAAATCTGACACATTCTCTGATAACAACCCGTTGGGTCGTGTGATGAAGGTCAAGGATAAATACCCAGAGGCAGACACTGAAGCGATGGAATTGCACTTAACAGAAGCTATCTTATCAGAGGTACCTAAACTTGGTCGCAATCTAACGATCATTAAGATCATCTCTGTCGTCGCACCGCTGATGGGTCTACTAGGAACCGTTACTGGTATGATTAATACTTTCCAGGCAATTACATTGTTTGGTACCGGTGACCCTAAATTAATGGCCGGCGGTATTTCGCAAGCACTTGTCACAACCGTATTAGGGCTGGTCGTTGCGATACCAATGACGTTGCTGTACGCGATGCTCAATACGCGTAGTAAGAACATTGTGTTTATTTTACAAGAACAAGCAGCTGGTGTGATTGCTGAGCGCGCAGAGCGGAGCTAAATTACATGGTTGAGTTCTTAGAAGCAATCCGAGATTTTACTGAAACTGGTGGCCAAGTTCTCTTGGTCATTGGGTTCTTGATTTTCGTGATGTGGTTGCTGATCCTAGAACGTGTCCTATATATCTTAATTTGGCATAAAGAAATCAAAAACGATGTCCTTTCGCAATGGCAAGAGCGTGAGGATAAAACATCGTGGAATGCGGAGCAAATTCGTCAAGCGGCCATTTCAAGAATGGTTATGGCATTGAACGGTAGCATTCCCATCATCCAAGCACTCGTTGCCTTATGTCCTTTATTGGGTTTGATGGGAACAGTCACTGGCATGATTGAAGTATTTGATGTTATGGCGATTTCAGGTTCAGGTAATGCGCGTTCAATGGCATCAGGCGTTTCCAAAGCCACAATCCCGACAATGGCGGGCATGGTGGGTGCTCTCTCTGGCGTTTTCGCTTCAACATGGTTAACGCGGAAAGTCAAAACAGAGCGAGCTCATTTAGAAGATCAAATTCAACTAGACCGTCACATCTAAGTGGCGGCGAGGGTTACAAAATGAAACAACATTTTCAAAACTTAATGGACGAAGAAGAAGCGGCAATTGATATGACGCCTATGCTTGACGTCGTATTTATCATGCTGATCTTCTTTATCGTGACTGCGTCTTTTGTCAAAGAAGCGGGTATCGATGTGAACCGCCCAGATGCGGCGACTGCGGTGAAAAAAGACCGTGCAAACATCTTGATTGCAATCAGTGATAAAGGTGAGATTTGGATCAACAAACGCCGTGTGGATGTGCGTGCCGTGCAAGCCAACGTTGAGCGTCTAAAAGCTGAGAACCCACAGGGCTCAGTCGTTATTCAAGCGGATCGCAAATCGACAACAGAGACATTGATCAAAGTAATGGACGCTTCTCGTGCCGCAGGTGCGTTTGACATCTCTATTGCTGCACAAGAACAATAGATAGGCAGTTATTATGTCACGTTTTTTAATTGCCATTATTGTTTCAGCAGCGATTACTTTAGGGTTATTTTTCCTAATGCAATCCTTGATTCAAAGCGGTGGTAGTGCTTTGACCGAACCGCCTAGAGGCAGTGTCCTGGATTTCGTTCGCGTCAAAAAAGAAGAAGCGGTTGAGAAAAAAGACCGCAAACCCAAAAAGCCGCCCAAGCCAGAAGAGCCACCTCCGCAAATGGAAACTCCGCAAATGGATGCGCCTGCGCCAGATGGCGATGGCACTGGGTTGGATTTTGCATCTGACGTATCAACTGAAATGTCACTTGACGGTGGAGTTGGTTTAGAGTCAGGCGATGGTGAATACCTACCCATTGTAAAAGTGGCTCCAGTATATCCTCGTCGTGCCTTACAGCGAGGTATCGAAGGGTTTGTTATTGTCGAGTTTACTGTAAATAAGCAAGGAGCTGTGACCAATCCAATTGTGATTGAAGCAGAGCCGGCAAAGATTTTTGACCAAGCAGCATTAGATGCCGCGAAGAAGTTTAAATATAAGCCTCGAGTCGTCAATGGTGAGCCGATTGCCGTATCCGGTGTTCAAAACCGAATCACATTTAAGATCGACGGATAAGGAGGAGCCAATACAATGAAATTTACAACGCGTTTCTTGTCTAGCCTTTCTTTGGCAATATGTCTGCTTGCGACCAATGTAGCCCTTATTGAACCTGTTTATGCGCAGGTGAAAGCCAGTGAAAAGAAAACTCGAAAAGTACCTACTTTGCGCGGCAAAGTATACGCGCAGCTATCTCGTGCACAAACCTTTGCTGACCAAGAGCAAACCGATGAAGCTTTTGCGGTATTAGAGGAAGTCGAAGGTAAAAAATCTTCGATGAACAGTTATGAAATTGCCATGCTGTATAATTTCTATGGTTTTATTTATTACAATATTGAGCAACCAGATAAAGCGCTTGAGTATTTTAATAAAGTCGTAATGCAACAGCCGATCCCTGAGAGCTTTGAACAATCAACGGTATTTACGATTGCTCAATTGTCTCTAATGCAAGGAGATTATAAGGCAGCGATCGCAAATCTCGAGCGCTGGGAAGCCTTAAATGTTGGTCCTATTCCACCCAAAAATTTATTCATCAAAGCGCAAGCTTATTACCAGGATAAGCAATACGCGCAAGCTGCTAAATTTATTGACCAGGCGGTCAGTAATAAAGAAGCCGCCGGCATGATCCCGGATGAAGGTTGGTTGATACTTCAACGTGCTATCTACTATGAGTTAAAAGACACACGTAAAGTAAAGGACATCATCGTTAAAATGGTTAAGCTATTTAACGAACCAAAATATTGGATCCAACTCGGTGGTATGTATGGTGAGCTTCAGATGGAAAAGCATCAACTTGCCATCATGGAAGCTGCCTATCAACAAGGTTACTTAGTCAAAGGCGCGGACTTATTTAATATGGCACAGCTATATTACTATCACAAAGCGCCCATCAAATGCGCGAATGTGATGCAAGGTGCGATAAATGACGGCTTACTAGAAGAGAATTTACGTAATCTTAAATTCTTAGGTCAATGCTTACAGCTGGCAAAAGAAAATGACAAAGCAGTACCGGTTATGCGTGCGGCTGCTGAATTATCTGCAGACGGTGAGTTATATGCTCAGTTAGCTCAGCTATTTTTGAACATTGATAAGTTTGATGATGCGATAACGAATGCAGAATTGGCTTTAGAAAAAGGTAATTTGCGCAATCAAGGGACAGTGCATTTGGTTCTGGGTATGTCGTATTATAATCAGCGTCAATTTGTTAAAGCATTGGACCAACTAGCCAAAGCAGAAGAGTTTAAAAATACCCGCAAAATGGCCGAGCAATGGCAACAATTTGTATCAGGTGAAAAGCGCACATTTGATGCACTTCAAGCTGATGTTGCGTCAGACTAATCATATATAACATCTTGAAATAGCCCCTGATTGATTAGCCAATGAGGGGCTTTTTTTGTATGAACATATTGCACAAAAGTCAAAATTTATCTATTTTACATTCAGTCTATTCAATTAAAAAATTAGGGCGTCTGATGCATAAGCACATCATTACAGCTGGCCTACTAGGTCTAATAATTTCCTGCTCTGAAGCACCTAGTTCGTCACCTTCAACCATTAAAGAATCAACGGATATGCCTAACTACTCTCATCCTTATACACGCATCAAACAACTCGACATGAACGCACCTGTCGCGTTGCGTGAAGACACAGTGATATCCCATCATGGTTATACTGTGAGCGATCCTTATCAGTGGTTAAAGGACCAAGGTTATCCAGAGGTAAATGATCAACCTGTGTTGGATTACCTAAATGAAGAAAATGAATACTACGGAGCCTTTAAAGCTCAGCATCAGTCGTTAATTGATACGTTATTTGAAGAGTTTAAAGGTCGTGTCGACGATGAATTTGTCTCAGTCCCTGTGGCCAACAGAGGGTTTGAATATTGGTATGAATATCAAGCGGGGAGTGATTATCGAACGTATATCAGACGAAACATAAAAGACGGGGGCGAACAAGTCATTCTCGATCTTCCAGAACTTGCAAAAGGTACAGATTATTTTGTGCTGGGTAGTTATGATATCAGTCCGGATAACAATTTGATTGCCTATACAGTGGATACCTCAGGCGATGAGCGTTATGAACTGTTTGTAAAAAACCTCAATACCGGCGAGATATTGGAAACAGTGTTGACGGATGTAAGAGGTGACGTGAGCTTTACCGCTGATAGTAAAAGCATTATTTATGACAAATTGTCTATGGAGCGATGGGCAACTGAATCGGTTAATGTCCATCGTATAGGAACAAAACAAACCGCTGATATCGTTTTGTATACTGAGACGAATGATGAGTTTGGTTTAGGGCACTACACGACATCAGATGAGAAGTATTTGGTGCTTTATACAGGCACACGCGATGTGTCTGAAATCTATGCGGTACCACTTGAAAATGTGCGACAGCCTTTGGTACAGATTGTGAGTCGTGAGCAAGGCTTCAGTGCAATGGTGGATCACGCATTTGACACGTTTTATATTCTTGCAAATGATACCCACAGCAATTATCGAATAGCAACACTTGCAAGCAATAACCCTGTCAATAACGAATGGCAAACGTTAATGCAAGGTGATGCAAGTTTGTATATCAAAAGCCTTTCTATTTTTCGTTATGGCTTGGTAGTCAAACTTGCCCGAAATGGACTTGATGCTCTGCATGTTGTCCCATTTGCTCCAACTGAAAAGCCATATGATATTGAGTTTCCTGAGCACGTTTTTTCTGCCAGATTGGGTAACAATCCAGATTTTAACGCAAACGTTATTCGGATTTCTTATGAAAGCATGATCACACCGGATACCTTATTTGCTTATGATTTTGCCGATCGTCAGAAGACAATCCTCAAAAAACAAAATATCCCATCTGGTTATGATGCGTCCCAATATCATACAGAGCGTCTAATGGCCCCTTCACGCGACGGTGTGATGATCCCTGTATCCATCGTATATCGCAAAGACTTTGCTAAGGATAGAAGTCACCCTGTACATCTATATGCCTATGGTGCATACGGCTATGGCTTGCCGACAAGCTTTTCGTCACTGCGCTTAAGCTTACTTGACCGTGGTTTTGCATTTGCGATTGCACATACTCGTGGCGGTGATGAAATGGGGTATCAATGGTATCTAGATGGCAAAATGACACGTCGTCAAAATGCATTTAATGATTTTGTCGATGTGGCACAATTTCTAATCGATGAACAATATGCTGCCGCAGGCAATATTTCGATCTCTGGTGGCAGTGCGGGCGGTAAAATGATGGGTGCAGTGACCTTTATGGAACCAAATTTATGGCGCAGTGTATTACTCGATGTGCCGTTTGTAGACGTCCTCAATACAATGCTTGATGAGACGTTACCACTTACGCCTCCAGAGTGGAGTGAATGGGGCAACCCAATTACAGACAAAGAAGCCTTTGAGCGGATTTTAAGTTACTCTCCTTATGATAACATCCTAGCACGTGAGTATCCGCCGATGATGGTGACTGGCGGGTTAAATGATCCGAGAGTGACATATTGGGAACCAGCTAAATGGACGGCTCGTATGCGCGCAGAAAAAACGGATGATAATTTGTTGATTATGCGTATGAATATGAGTGCGGGACACTATGCCAACTCAGGCCGTTATGGTCGATTATTGGATGCCGCGGAAGAATACGCGTTTATTTTGGTATCTCATCAGATCAACGAATAACTATCCGCCCATATTTGCTGTATAGATAAGCAAATAGCCAGCCACCCATAATCCCTGCATTGATTTGAAGGATAAATCCGATGGGTGTGCGGGCACCGGCAATAAGTGTCACACCAAGTATTGGTTGCATCGCAATCAATACTAATGCCATTACGGCACCACCGGCAAATATTCTCAAAAAAGTGGTACTCGTGCGTTGGAATAAAAACTTTTTGCTCACAGGGACACACAAAAAAGCCAAAGCTAATGCAACTGCGATGATGACTCCGTAAGAGCTCAACATTCCCCACCAATCTAATGCGAAGTGATACAGAACATTAGCAATGGTCAAATCTGCACCGATTTGTGCTAGAGCAATCAGTACCATCAAAGAATGAGAGAAACTGGCGAATGTAAAGGTCGTTAGCCATGCGATGCAAAAAGCAAAAAAGGTATTACGTTTAATTATTTTCATGATTGCATTAGACTTGGATTTATTGTGCAAATATAAAAAAGCGAAAACTAAGATGCAAGGTTTTTTGTTTAATAGAATATTCGTGATTATGCTCACCCTGACCGTGTTTCCAATCACTGAATCTTGGGCTAGAACCGTTCATGTCCAGCCGCTCCTCACTGATTTGAATAATCCCTGGTCCATTAAAACCGATGATTACAATCGGTTTTGGATTACTTTAATGTCCGGAGAGTTAGTCATCGTTGAAGATGACATACGGCAAAAAGTACCTTTAAAGTTGGATAACTTACTGCATTCTGGTCAAGGTGGGTTATTAGATATTATTTTGGTAGACGTTCGCGCCGAACGGGTACACGCGATTGTGAGTTATGCGCAAGGGGATACCAGTGCCAATCGTTTAGCAATAGCATCAATAGTGTTAATCAAAACGGATAATATATGGGAAGTGACTCAAACAGAATCTGTGTTTGTTGTGAAAAATGACAAGAGCACCCCCGTTCATTATGCAGGACGTTTATTACTCTTACCTGATAATACGCTTCTGGTTAATTCTGGGGATGGATTCGATTATCGTGAAGACGCACAGCGTACAAGCTCACAACTGGGAAAAACGCTGCGAATGAATCTCGACGGTACACCAGTCAGCGATCCTCCTTTTGCAGATAACCATTATTTGTTTAGTCTTGGCCATCGCAATGCTCAAGGTCTTGCTTTAGACAGTTTAGGACGAATTTGGCAGCATGAACATGGACCAGCTGGTGGCGATGAGGTTAATTTGCTGGAATCTGGTGCGAACTATGGGTGGCCAATCGTTACGCGAGGTAAAGACTACAGTGGTGCACTAATCAGCCCTATCACTCAGGCAGAAGGAATGACGCCACCAAAGGTTAATTGGACACCCTCTATTGCACCATCAAGCATGGTGTATTACGGTTTTGATACGTTCCCTGAATTAACCGGTAATCTATTGATAGGCACTCTCAAAACGAAAACAATTCACGCGATTAATATTCATGATGACTATCGTGAAACGATACTCACCTTACCAATATCAGAGCGTATACGCGATTTGACCATGACTAATAAAGGTGATGTGTTAGTTTTAACCGATGGTGGTGATGCCAGCGTTTTATTGCTTACCCAAGGAACAGATTAAAGTGAAAACACTTTCTTATTATCATTTGGGCTTATTTTTGTGGTTACTATCCCCTTGTACTTCGGCGGCCGTTGATTTTGGAACCGCTCGGGTTAAGGTTGCTGAACTGCCTGTACTGACCGTAGAACTCGCTGTAAATGACTCACAACGAGCACGTGGATTGATGTATCGAGATACGTTATGTGAAAATTGTGGCATGTTGTTCGATTTTGGTGAGACCCGTTATGTCGGAATGTGGATGAAAAACACCTTTATCCCATTGAGCGTAGCGTATTTCACACAAGATGGCGTCATTGTAAATATTAGACAAATGCAACCACAAACATTACAATCGCATCCATCTGATGCACCGGTAAGGTTTGCTTTAGAGATGCCTATGAACTGGTTTAAGAATAATAATATCCATGCAGGTGACCGCATTAGAATCATTTCAATGCACCCATAATTCGCAGCAATCCTAACGACAGAGGAATCCAGAATTTTTTTAGGAATTGATGCTCATGAATACAGCGCTAACAATAGCCAAATTTGGTGGTACTTCCGTAGCGGATTACGCAGCAATGCGTGCCTGTGCCAAAATTATTAAGCAATCTGCTGACACTCGTGTGGTCGTAGTAAGCGCATCTGCAGGTGTCACTAATCATTTAGTGTCACTGTGTCATGATGTGCTAAACGAACAACAAATCGAAGAAGTGTTAGCGCAGATCACTAAGATTCAACACAATATTCACGAATGTTTACCCGAATCAAAAGAACGCGATGATGTGTTACAAAGCTTAATAGATGAGTTATCTCTGCTCGCTAAACAACCATCGCTGCGCACCAATGAGCAACTTAAAGAGCAAGTGTTATCGATGGGTGAACGCATGTCATCTGTTTTATTTGCAGATGTGCTGAACGAACTTGGTGTACCTGCTGAAAGCTTTGATGTCAGACAAGTGTTGCGAACCGATGATAATTTTGGCGCAGCTAATCCACAACTCGCAGAGATTAAGCACTTAGCTCATTCAAATTTGGCTCCTCGTTTAGTCAATAAAGTACAAGTTACTCAAGGGTTTGTTGGCGCGGATAGTGAAGGGCGTACGACGACTTTAGGGCGTGGTGGTTCAGACTTTACTGCTGCTTTACTCGCGGAAGCCTTAGGGGCACAGCTTTGTCAAATTTGGACCGATGTGATAGGCGTATATACCACCGACCCGCGTATTACTTCTGCGGCCCGTCCATTAGCAGAACTCAGTTTTGAAGAAGCTGCAGAAATGGCAACATTTGGCGCTAAAGTCCTTCATCCAGCGACCATGGAGCCTGCACTCAGACAAGACATTAAAGTATTCGTTGGCTCTTCGAAAGAACCTGAAAAGGGCGGTACGGTGATTGTTCGTGATTGTGTTGAAGAACCACCATATCGAGCTATTACGCGACGCAAAGACCAAGTTATGGTCACGGTAAAAACACCAAAGATGATGTATGCACAAGGGTTTCTTGCGAAGGTATTTGAAATCATCGCTCAGCATGAACTCAGTGTCGATTTGGTAACGACTTCTGAGATATCAGTATCGTTTACGTTAGATAATCCACCAAATTCAGTAGCAGAACGTCTAAACAAAAAAACGATTACAGATTTAGCTGAAATTTGTGATGTGACGGTTGAAAGAGGCTTTGATTTGATTACTGTCGTTGGGAATCATATGCAAACTTCGCCAGGTGTCAGTAGTAAAATACTCAGTGCCGTTGCAGAGTATCAACTAAGAATGATTTGTTTCGGTGCGAATCCGCATAATATGTCTTTCTTAGTCCAAGCACAAAATAGTGACGAAATCGTCAAAAGACTTCACCACACTCTATTTGAATAAGATATTTATATCTTAAGAGTACTGAGCATCTTAAGTTGCTTTGATACTAATTAGGTTGTGTTCTTGTAAATCAAAAGCGGTGAGTCGATTGCCCCAAACATAGCCAGTATCGAGTCCAACAAATTGTGCAGAATGGGTTTGCCCTTGAAGGCTGGCCCAATGCCCAAAAACGACGCGTTTGTTGAGCAAATAAGGATTGTAAAACTGAAACCAAGGGCGCAGGTTGTGCGGTGCTTGAGAGGGAGGAGCTTTGCAGGTAAAGTTCATCCCTCCCTGGTTTTCTAGGTAACGCATCCGTGTAAATGCATTTACAATAAAGCGTTGTCTTTCAGTGCCTTTAAGGCCAGGCATCCACACATTTGGAGTATTTCCATACATGTTTTGTAAAAACAACTCATAGTTTGGTTGTTGTAGAACATGCTCAATTTCTTTGCTGAACTCAATAGCGTCGCATAAAGACCAAGCCGGATAGAGGCCTGCATGACAGATTAGGGTATGCTGTTGATAATGCATGGCAAGTGGCATGTGTCTTAGCCAACCAAACAACGTATCTCTTTGTGCGTATGAAAGGAGTTTCTGTAATTTATCGCTCGGTTTTGGAGCACGAATTTCGGCGCTTATTGCCAGTAAATGTAGGTCGTGGTTACCTAAGACCGAATGAAAATGTTCACCAAGATCGTGACAATATTGAAGGACAGACAATGAATCTTCCCCTCGTGCAACCAAATCTCCCACCGCGTAAAGATGGTCAGTTTGCGGATTAAACTTTAATTTGGTGAGAAGCTTTTTCAGGCCTTTATAACATCCTTGTATATCACCTACGATATAGTCAGCCATAGTTTAATGCAGTATATTTTCTTTTGAGAGCTGAAACATGGGGATCTCGGTCTTAAATCGATGACCTGTAGGACCATCAAACTCGTAGTGTCCTTGCATCGTACCAAAGGGGGTTGCAATGACTGCACCGCTTGAGTAAGAGTACTCTTCACCAGGAAGTAATACGGGTTCTTCACCTACAACACCGGCTCCACGGACATCTTTTGTGTCCCCATTACCATCCGTGATCATCCAATAACGGTAGCGCAATTGGACTGAATGTTGTCCAAGATTAAGGATCCGCACGTGATACGCAAAAGCATAACGATGCTGTGAAGGCTCAGAATGGCTTTCAAGATATTGACTGATTACAGAAACGCGGATATCGTCGGAAAGATCCATAGTAAAATTAACTAGTCGTTAAAGGTTATATTATTTGCAATCAACGCATATTGTGCAAGTGATAAATTCTCGGCACGCATATTCGGATCAATGCCCAAGGTTTGCAGTGCTTCACTGCTGATACTATTTTTGAGGCTATTGCGAATCGTTTTGCGCCGTTGATTAAACGCTTCAGCTGTAACTCGTGCTAGGTTATCCAAGTTGTTTACTTTAACTGGAGGAGTTTTATGTGGGATTAATCGCACTACTGCACTATCTACTTTGGGTGGTGGTACAAATGCATGAGGAGGTACTTCCAATACTGGCATGACCTGACAATAATATTGCGCCATCACTGAAAGCCTTCCGTAATTTTTGTGCCCAGGACCCGCGGCTAAACGCAATACGACTTCTTTTTGTAACATAAAATGCATATCTTCAATATGCTGTGAAAAGCGAAACAAATGGAACATCAATGGCGTTGAGATGTTATAGGGGAGGTTACCAAACACCTTAAGCGGTTTATCGCTTATTACAGAAGCAAAATCAAACTGTAATGCATCCGCAAAATGAATAATGAGCTTGTCTTGAATAAATGGATGAGTCTCTAACCGTTTAACTAAGTCTTTATCCAGCTCAACAACATGTAACTGGTCAACTTGTTCACAGACCGGTTCGGTTAGAGCACCTAGTCCAGGGCCAATTTCAAGCATAGTGGCCGCGTTATTAGGTGCGATAGCGGCAACGATTTGGTCTATAACGAATGCATCTTGCAAAAAGTTTTGGCCAAAGCGTTTCCGTGCGGTGTGACCTTGATGACTTTTACTCATGGGTATGGGATAACTCTATCGCGCTTTGAATGGCTCTAATTAAACTGCCTGCGTTGGCTTCACCTTTGCCGGCTAAATCTATTGCAGTACCGTGATCAACCGAGGTCCGGATAAATGGCAACCCAAGGGTAATATTGACCGCTTCGCCAAACCCTTTGTATTTGAGGACGGGAAGTCCTTGGTCGTGATACATGGCAAGTACCGTATCGGCTTCAGCTAAGTATTTGGGATTGAATATGGTATCGGCTGGAAGAGGCCCGGTAAGGTCAATACCTTCTCCGCGCAATATGTCTAATGTCGGGATAATCGTATCGATTTCTTCTCGGCCAAGATGCCCATCTTCACCTGCATGAGGATTCAGTCCACAGACAAAAATCTTAGGTTGTTGGATGCCAAATTTGAGTTTCAAATCAGTATGAATGATATGAATGACCTTATACAAACGTTCTGTAGTAATGGCTTTAGACACATAGGCAAGAGGAATATGTGTCGTTGCTAGAGTAACGCGTAAGCCCTCAGTGGCTAGCATCATGACGACATCAGAGGTATTGGATTGGGCCGCAAAATATTCAGTATGTCCGCTAAAGGACATACCACCTTCGTTAATAATACCTTTGTGTACAGGGCCTGTAACGACCGCGTCAAAGTCCCCTTGCATGTTCGCTTCACACGCTTGGCGCAGTGTTTCAACAACGTAAGGCCCATTTTCGGAATTCAATTCTCCCGCTACCACTTTGACTTGGGTCGGTATGTGCTGTACATACAAACTGCCCTGAGGTGCAGGAATATCTTGCCCTGAATATGGGATAAGTGTGACATCAAGACCTAATGCCCCTGCGCGCTCTTCGAGCATCGACGCATCAGCAAAGATGATTAAGACAGCTTGCCACTGTGAGTAGGCAAGCTGTATGGTTAGGTCGGGACCGATACCAGCTGGTTCACCTGGGGTAACGGCGATTTTGGGTAATTTTGACATTATGATGTACCATCACCAAACACTTCTATGTAAGCTTTTTCTCGTAGTTCACGTAACCACGCTTCTGACTCTTCTGCAAACTTACGATTAAACAGTAATTGATAGGCTTTGTCTTGTTGTCGTTTTTCGGTAGCATCATCAATTCGACGATCCATTAATTCAATCAAGTGCCAGCCATGTACTGAGCGAACCGGCTCACTGATTTCACCAATTGCTAATTGTGCTAGAGCATCTTTAAATGCCGGAACGTATACACTAGGGTCAGTCCAACCTAATTCGCCTCCCTTTATCGCAGAGCCGGGGTCTGCCGAATGCTCTTTAGCAAGTTCAGCAAAGGTTTTATCACCCGCAATAATTTGCTCTTTAAAGTCGTTCAGCATTTGCTTGGCTTTATCTTCGCTTAAAATGATAGATGGTTTGATTAAAATATGACGCGAATTGACTTCTTCGATTGTTGCGACTTCAATACCACGCGTTTCCATGATTTTGAGGATGTGGAAACCCGCACCACTGCGAATCGGACCAATTAATGAGTCCTGAGTACGACCTTGCACAACTTCCGCAAATAGCGTCGGCATGGCATTAATATTCAGCCACCCCAAATCACCGCCTTCAAGAGCTTTAGCTCCAGATGAAGATGCGATAGCGATCTTAGCAAAGTCGGAACCATTGGTTAAAAGCTCAAGGACTTTTTCGGCACGTGAGCGAGCGTCTTCGATATCGGCATCGGTAGGCTCTGGCGGAAAGCCAATGAGAATGTGGCCTAATCGATATTCAGCTTGTTCGTTACCTTGTTCTTTAATGATATCAACCAGCCCAGCAATTTCTTGTGGGGTAATATAAATACGACGACGCACATTGGCGCGTCTTACTTCACCAGTAATGAGTTCTTTGCGAACTTGTTCACGGTACACGTCGTAACTCAGACCACTCGCTGCAATGGAGTTGCGAAGTTGGTCAAGTGAAGCATTTTGTTGACGAGCAATATTTTCTATTGTTTGTTCAAGTTGTGGATCCGAAATTCGTATTCCCATGCGATCGGCCATTTGCATTTGCAAATTTTCCAAAATCAATCGCTCAATTGCTTGGGTGCGCAAGGCACGCTCAGAGGGCAATGATTGATTTTGTTTGGCAGCATTTGCTTTTACTGTTTCGACCAATGCGTCGATTTCACTTTCTAAGATAACGCCCTGATCCACGATAACAGCCACTTTGTCTAATGATTGTTGAGCAAATAAAGTACTCGATGCAAAGATGCTTGTAACAACAGCAAGGATGATGGAAATTTTACGCATAATGACTCGTTTAAATATTTTCAATTATTATTGGGTGAAATATGGCTGTCGATAGCCGAACATACCATCTAACAACATATTAGCATTCTGTTGATTTGAAGATAAGCCTTTGAAACTAAATTGTAAGCTTACTCCAGAATCGAAATTATTGATATCTCTTTGTCCGTCGAGTTGATAACGGTTGAGTAGTTGACGTTGAGCGACTAAACGAATTGACCAACAACAGGATTCGTATTGCAGACCCGTATATGTCTCAATAGTTCGATTTTGTTCTTGGTCGTGATACCAGCGACCCACCCACTGCCACCTATCGGATAGTGGATAAGCAGCACTTAAACCAATTTGATTAATGGTTTCATTGGACAAATTTCGTACATAACGTTGGTTAAGTTGCAATAAACTATATTCATCTCGACGATATTCCAAAGTTGTGGATGAGCGTTCTACTTTATCAGTTTGTGAAGCGAGTTGAATTTGGCTTTTTAGAAACCATCGGGATGACATTCTAAAATCAAAGTCTGCAATAAGGGATGAACTGTTTAACTCACTGTCTCGAGCTAAGACTCGACTATCTGAAAAATAAAAAATCTGTCCAAGACTCATGGATGCGCGCTCCATGCCTTGTGCATTAACAAAACGAGAGGCTAGAGCGATGGTTAATTGGTTGTTATCGGTAATTCGATCAAGGCCTGTAAATGATTGCCCTCGAAACAAATTATCTACGGTATTAAACAACGGAGCTGTGTCATAAATACCAATATTAGATTGCTCCGCAAACTCAGTGTATAGGTACTGAACCTGAGGCTCTAAGGTAACGATGGAGCCAGACCCAGTCAAACGTTGGGGGCGCTCAAAGTGCCAATGTCCATTTATTTTGAGTTGAGAAATGTTGCGTTTGACATCACGTGCAATCGGACTATCTTCTGCTACATTTTGGCGATAGCGGGTGGCAAAGTAACTCAATTGTGCGGCGTAATCTGACCATGAATTATGATACTTAAACGTCAACGAAGGTGTCACGTGCAAGCGAGTAGCATCATGCAAGTTCGGGTTTTGGTTGGTAAAATGTGTGAGTTCCGTGTTCAAATCAAAACGCCACAAACGAGATAACGCAAACCGGCTATGACTGGATATGCGAGGCATAGCGCGATAGTTGTCGGTTTGTTCACCCAGTACGGTAAAATCCTGCAACTCAATATTAAACACAGTATTGGGCATTATGTATCGCAAACCAAAGTAACGGTTTAAAGAGGTATCTGCACGATTATAAAAATCTGAGCCAAAATCGATGACGTGGTTGGCATCGTTGACATCATTAAAATCAATGCGATACTCCAAGCGATCAGATAGCTTCCCACTTTGTTGCCAACGCAAAAAATACCTAGCTTCATCCGGATTCTTGTCATCTTTGTGCAAGTATTCCAGATTAATCTGGCCCTGATTTTGTGGCAGCAAAAAACGCAGCTCAGAGGTGAGCATAAGACCTCGGTTTGTCAGTAGACGGGGCGCAAGTGTCGCATCGACGTTTGGCGCAATATTCCAATAGTATGGTGTAGTGATGTCAAGACCATTGTCACTAGAGCTCGATATTGTAGGAAATAACAAACCTGATTGTCTTTCACTCGTCACTGGAAATGCAAAATAAGGCAGATAAAAAACGGGTACACCGCCGACATAAAATCGAGTATTAAAGGCTTGGCCAAAGCTGTCTCCCTCATCGACACTGATACGACTTGCTTTGAGCAGCCAATCCTGACTTTGCATCGGGCAACTTGTAAAAGTGACATCCGATAATGAGAGCGATTGATCTTGAATAATGCTGATTTGCGACGCTTCACCCTGAGCGTTGATGGTATTAAGGCGATACTGAGTATCTTCCATGACAAAATTATTTCGGTCATTATCTAATGCGATAAGATTACTTTTTACCTGGATTTGTGAATTTACAAAAGCAATATTCCCTGAGGCAAGAACTTGCTGGCCTGAGTTGTTAACGGTCGCTTGGTCGGCACCAATTCTCGCCATGGGATGGAGTATATCAACGTTGCCGGCAAAGCTCGCAACTTCATCATTAACAATATCCGCTTGCTGGGCAAGTACAACAATTTGACCTACTTCTGGAACTATTTGCTGGGTGTAGGTTCGCGCATTGACTCCGTTGAACAAGGGTGGGTTGACACACTGAGCTAGCTGAGTCGTTCTCGAGATTGGGGGTTGTTCGGAGATAACTGAGTCAGCATAAGTCATGCACGAGACCAAGGCAAACGACGAGAGCATGCATGTTATCATTCCCGCAAAAACTGGCCTTTTCATTAATACATTCCATCCCCAAAAATCTGCGTTATTGTACGTTTTTATAATGAATAATTCATTAATTCAGTGGCAAAAAACGGCTTTTTTCTTTCTTTATGCGCCTAATGTGTTAAAAATACATAAATCCTTGTCTTTTCCGAGCGAGAACATCTTATATGCCAGGACATATTGGTAAAATTTTAGGCACTGTCTTTGGAGCCATGGTTGGTAAAATCCCAGGTGCATTGGTAGGCTTTTTGATTGGTTGGTATTTTGATAACGCCTTGAGCAAAGATTTTTCTGGAGGGATGAATTTTTCTCAGTTTTTCTCTGACAAACGCGAGCTCACCTCGAGTGCGATATTCTTCCACTCTCTTTTTGGTTGTTTGGGTCACATCGCCAAAGCAGATGGCACTGTCACTCAAAGTGAAATAGACGTTGCTAACCGCCTAATGGATGACATGAAACTGACTGGGGCGGTTCGCATTGAAGCGCAAAAAGCATTTCGCGAGGGCAAAGACCCCCATTTCCCCCTAGAAGGTCAGTTGCATGAATTAATCAAAGACGTACAAAATCGCTCGGATGTATTGAACGTATTTTTGGAAATTTTGATTGAGGCAACCTTTGCTGATGGGGAGTTATCGATCAATGAGATGAATTTATTGACCAAGATTGCTTCGCAACTGGGCTTTAGTGCTAAACAACTCAATACCAAAATAAAACAATGTGAGGCTGAAATGCGCTTTCGTCAACGCAAGCAAGCGTTTGAGCAAGCCAAAGCGGAAGCGCAGCATAGAGCGAGGCAAAAACAAGAAGAGTTTAGGCGATATGCTGAAGACCGCGCAAGACAGGCTCACGAGCACTCTTATCGAAAAGCGCATCAAGCTCCACCATACAATGCTCAACAGCGGCTTGCAGATGCCTATCAAATCCTAGATGTACCAGCAGATGCCGATGATAGAACGCTCAAAAAAGCCTACAAAAGAGCAATGAATGCACACCATCCAGATAAATTACTCGGCAAAGGCTTGCCAGAGGCAGCCATTGAGAAGGCCAAAGTGAAGGCTCAAGAAATTCAATCTGCATATGAGTTAATTAGAAAAGATAGAAGCTAGGAATTCGCTTCCTGAGATTATACAATACGTTAATAACAAATGGCGCAGTAGCAAAACATGACAATAAATAAATTCTTACTTTGTGCAAGTGTGTTGTTGATAACAACAATAAGCTTTTCTGGGTGTTCTCAAGAGCAACCGAGACCCATGACTCACCAAAATACCGAACAACCATCTAAGCAATTAATCAGTGACGAAGCCTTAGATAAATTCCGAACAGCCACCAATATACCCGTGGAATCGGTTACTGCTGCACCGGTAGACGGTTTTGTTCAACTGACTACCCCTGCAGGGGTTTTGTACTTATCGCAAAATGGTGAATTTGTGTTTGCGGGTAATCTATTTAATATTGCACAAGGGATGCGTAACGAAACGGAACTCGCCATGTACAAAGTAAGGCAATCGGTTATTGCATCGCTTGGCGATTCTGCCATTGTCTTTAAAGCCAAAAATGAGCAATACGTAGCAAACGTTTTTACGGATATCACTTGTGGATATTGTCGTAAATTGCATCGTGAAATTCAGGATTATCTCGACTTAGGGATCACAGTGCGTTACCTCGCTTACCCTAGAGCAGGGGTTTCAGGGCAGTCTTACCGCGATATGGTCTCAATTTGGTGCTCTGAAAATCAACAACAAGATATGACTTCTGCTAAAGAAGGTAATGATGTATCACCACGTACTTGTGATAATCCTGTCGCGCAACATTTTAAAGCGGGTGGACAAATTGGTGTATCTGGCACGCCTAATATTGTTTTAGAAAATGGGGCTTTGATTGGTGGTTACGTCCCTGCAGAAACCATGTTGCAACAAATGAAACAAATGCTGGGCGAAGCTGGAACTGAATAATGCAACACACTGCTCAGATAGTTTCTCGGCAAGTGATACCTGACCCCGAATGGGTACAAATCCTCTCTGCAACGTTTCCAAGGCATACAGAGTTATTTGCTCGGATTTTGCAAGCGAGAAATATTCAAGCACCAGAAGCCTTATCAAATAGCATGAAGGATCTGATGCACTACCGGAGCATGCTTGGGTTAAATGTCGCGGTTACCGTGCTATCGGATGCCATTTTACAGGGTCAGCGAATTGTGATTGTTGGCGATTTTGATGCTGATGGGGCAACTTCTACAGCTTTATGTATACTCGCACTGAATGCGATGGGCCATCAAAACGTTCAGTACATAGTACCGAACCGTTTCGATTTTGGTTATGGTTTGTCGGTACCTCTTGTAGAAATCGCTCATGAGGAATATCAGGCAGATATTTTGTTAACGGTGGATAATGGGATCAGTGCCCACGAAGGTGTGGAAAGAGCTAATCAACTGGGTATTAAGGTCATTGTTACCGATCACCATTTGGCAGGGGACACCCTACCTAACGCAACCGCAATAGTGAACCCTAATCAACCCGACTGTGCATTCATGGGCAAAAACAGTGCTGGTGTGGGAGTGGCTTTTTACATGCTCAGCGCCTTACGAGCAGAATTGCAAAGTCGGGAATGGTTTACCACACACAGACCGATGCCAAATCTTGCTGAATTTTTGGACCTCGTTGCATTAGGTACTGTTGCCGATGTCGTTAAATTAGACCAAAACAATCGTATCTTGGTCTATCAGGGCGTAGAAAGAATCAAGCGAAAGCGTTGTCGGCCAGGAATTTTGGCCTTGTTAGAGGTAGCAGGTAAAGTAGCAGAAAAATTAACGGTCAGTGATTTGGGCTTTATCTTGGGACCGCGCTTAAATGCTGCGGGCAGACTCGATGATATGAGTATCGGTATCGAATGCCTAATCGCACAAGACCCATTTGTCGCTCGTCAACTTGCTGAGCAACTTGATCAGTTTAACCGTGAACGCAAACAGATAGAGCAGAGTATGCGTGATGATGCGGAGGCGCACTTAGCTAGCTTGCAGCTTAATCCAAACGATTTGCCGCCGGTACTTGTGCTATTTCAAGATTCGTTTCATGAGGGCGTCATAGGCATCGTAGCTGGGAGAATCAAAGAACAATGCTATCGGCCCACTATTGTATTTGCTGATGCGGGTGATGGAGAACTCAAAGGTTCGGCGCGCTCCATTCCAGGTTTGCATATTCGTGATGCACTTGAGCGGGTTAACACTCGTCACCCCACTCTGATCAAAAAATTTGGTGGGCATGCCATGGCCGCCGGTCTTACTTTGGCGGCGAGTGATCTAGAAAAGTTTGAATGTGCACTGAGTGAAGTGATCAGTGAGCTAGACTCAGACTTGCCTAAAACAGCACAAGTCCAAACCGATGGTGCTTTGCATGCTTCACAACTGGAATTGGGTCTAGCCAAACAGTTAGAGCAGTTGTGCGTTTGGGGGCAGGGGTGTCCGGCTCCTATCTTTGATAATGTATTCACCATTATCAATCAACGCATTGTGGGTGAAAAACACCTCAAATTACTTTTATCACTGGACGGACAAACCATCGATGCGATTGCATTTAATGTTGATGTGACTCAATGGCCGAACCTTAACTGTCAAGAAATCCATGCTGCGTACAGTTTGAACGTCAATGAGTTCCGTGGGAATGAGACAGTACAGTGTCTTATTCACACTTTCCAGCCGGTGTAATATGGCGCGTCTTGTGCTCAATACTCAGGCGTTTGTGCTACACAGCCGTCCATATCGAGAAACCAGTTTACTTGTCGACATGCTAACCCGTGAGCATGGTAAATTACGCTGTGTTGTCCGAGGAGCTAAGAGCAAGAAGTCTCCTAAAGTTGCATTGCTACAACCTTTTTTACCGTTGCAATGTGAACTCCTAGGGTCAGGAGAACTGCGCAATATGGGACAGCTAGACACGTTGAGACAGAGCTTTGGGCTGACTGGGACGAATTTGTTTTGTGGTATGTATCTCAATGAGTTATTACTGCGCATTTGCCCAAATGAATATGCCGACCCTGAATTATTCGATGCCTATCAAACGACCTTAGCCCATTTGGCAGAAGCTAAAGTACATTGGTTGGAGGCCTTATTAAGGGAATTTGAATTGTATTTGTTACAGCATATTGGGGTGTTAGGTGGGATTGATGTTGAAGCAGATAGTGGCATCAGTTTAGCGGCAGAGAGTTGCTACTATTACCGTCTTGGAACCGGTGTCATAGCTTGTATGCCGAGTGAGAAGTGGTATTTTCGCGGGAGTGTTTTTTATGATGTCGCGAATCGAATTTGGCACGAACAATCTTTGCTGTGCGCCAAAATTATCTGTCGTCAAGTGATTTCTGACTTATTGGGTGACAAACCACTTAAAAGTAGAGAACTTTTTAAAACGATCTCTTCCCATTCATAAAGCTCTGATTGATGCCAAGACACCCGTTAAGGTATACTATTGCCAAAAGAATTTAGAGTATTTGCGATGAATCAGCCAGCTACATTTGAACCTATTTTACTAGGGGTAAATATCGATCACGTTGCGACGTTACGCAACGCCCGTGGAACCCATTATCCCGACCCAGTGCATGCCGCAGATGTAGCTGAACGAGCAGGTGCGGATGGTATCACAGTGCATTTACGTGAAGATCGTCGGCATAT
Source organism: Glaciecola sp. (assembly GCA_018623155.1). GTDB lineage: Bacteria > Pseudomonadota > Gammaproteobacteria > Enterobacterales > Alteromonadaceae > Opacimonas. The sequence continues at coordinate 118,990 of JAAZVZ010000003.1, read as the reverse complement.
CAAAGACCGTGATGTGGAGATATTGGCTAGAACGATTAATACGCGTTTAAATCTAGAAATGGCTGTGACGGATGAAATGCTCCAAATCGCTCTACACACACAGCCTACATTTGTGTGTTTAGTCCCTGAAAAACGCGAAGAACTCACCACAGAAGGTGGTTTGGATGTTGTTGGACAGTTCGATAAGATCAAACATGCCTGCACCGTATTGGGAGATGCGGGTATTATGGTGTCTCTTTTTATCGATGCTATTGAAGAACAAATCGATGCTGCAGTAGCCTGCGGTGCCCCGTATATTGAAATTCATACTGGACAGTATGCAGAGGCAGCTAATCATGTTGTTGCACAAGATGAATTAGCGAAACTTCAAACGGGTATCTCCTATGCTGCTGCGAAGGGCTTAAGGGTCAATGCTGGACATGGCTTGCATTATCACAATGTCAAACCCATTGCTGCTATTCCACAAATTGAAGAATTGAATATTGGTCATGCTATTATGGCGCGGGCTGTATTTGACGGAATGGAAAAAGCGGTACGTGATATGCGTCTACTGATGCAAGAAGCGCGTATGCAAGCATTGGTTTAATGAGTCAATGGCTACGCTCGGACTTGGCACAGACATTGTTGCAATTGCTAGATTAGCAAAACACACACCTGATTCGCCCGCGTTTGCCAAGCGAATACTTCATCCTACTGAACTGAAAGAATATTTTGATCATGCTCAGCCAACACGATTTTTAGCGAAGCGCTTTGCCCTTAAAGAAGCGGCAGTAAAGGCACTTGGTACAGGTATTGGCAACGGTGTGAATTTGGCCGATGTATGGTGTGAATATACTGAGTTAGGGCAACCTTGGCTGCGCTATGGTGGTGGTTTTGCGAAGCGCGCTGAGGCCATTGGAGTGACCGTTGGCCATGTGTCAATTTCCGACGAAAAAGACTATGTCGTTGCTACAGTCATTTTGACCAATGACTAATATGTTATGAATCAGGCAAAAAGTTACCCCCGTTTTTATTTGAGCTTTTATTCATGGTAAAGCTATTTAAACCTCAATCCGGTAAAAACAGCAGAGGGACTAGGCCCAGTAAGGGCGTCTCAAAACCTTCTCCTAAGAAACGTTTATTCAATGTCTCAACCTCTGACCTGACATTACACAATCAAGTTAGGTTACATGAACACACAAATATTTTTGTTAAGGGCGCACTACCTGGAGAGCGTATCGATGCATTAGTGCTTGAGTCTGGCAAAAATAGCTCTACAGCGGTAGCCACTAGGATTACAAATGCTAGCGAAGCGAGGATTGAGTCGCATTGTCAACATGCGCTTGGTCACCCGAATACTAGGGTTGCCGAACACGCTTGTGGCGGCTGTGTGCTCGGTTATACTGAGGCTGAAACGCTATTGAATCTGAAGCAACAAGTGCTTTTTGAAGCGATGCACAAGGTGTTTGGAAATCGCTACGATAATAATGTGTGGGCAGAGCCAATAACAAGCCCAATGCAATACCGCCGTAAAATCCGTCTCGCAGTTGATGCCCGTAATGCAAAGCAAATCAAAGTAGGATTTCGTCAGTTAAATAGCAAAAATGTCTTGCCAATTTCTCAGTGCACCATATGTGAACCCGCATTACAAAAAGTATTAAGCGCACTCAGCCAATCCGTTACACAGTGGCATTGGTTGAAGTCTATCGGTCATATCAGTATTTTAAAGACTCATTTGGGAGTTGCGGTAGGGTTTCATGCTAAAGCAAGTTTAGGGCATACAGCATTGGCAGCGATCCAAGGATTTGGTGATGCACATGAAGTTATCATTTTGGTTAATGATAAGGGGGCTGGGCATTTGTCGCAGTGGCAATCGGCGCAGTCTTATGGTCAGTTATGTGATGATAAATGGGTGACGCCAGACCTATGTTTATCGACTGTCGATAATGATCTGTATCCGGTCACAATGGAAGATTTTGTTCAAGTTAATCAGGTCGTGAATGACCAAATGGTAAAGGCAACCATTGAGGCATTGGCATTGAATAAAACAGATCATGTATTGGATTTATTTGCTGGATCGGGGAATTTTACTCTACCCATTGCAAGGCGATGCTCACAAGTATTAGCCGTCGAAGGGGTTGCTTCTGTTGTGGAGAAAGCAGCTTACCGTGCCAAACAACAGCAGTTTGACAATATTGAATGGTTGGCAGGTGATTTGGCTAGTTCTGAATTGTTGCACAGCATAACTGATTTTGGTGCCAACAAAATGCTATTGGATCCTGCACGTGCCGGAGCCGGATTTATTCTTACTCAATGCGATCTAAGTGCAATAACGCATCTCGTTTATATATCCTGTAATCCACAAACTTGGTTATCCGATGCAAAGATTTTACATGACAAAGGATTTGTCTTGAGGCGTGTTCAGTTGTTGGATATGTTTCGTGCCACCCATCACACTGAACTATTTAGTCTGTGGGTGCAAGATAATTAATACTTTCCATTGGCGCTGAGCAAGGATTTTTCTACCACCTATCCCATTTTACTTGTATGATTTAGCGATAGGAAAATACAAGGAGTTGGTTTTGGTTTCAGTACGCAGTGTGCATCGCCCACAACGCCCCCCATTTGATGAGTGGTTATCCCAGCTAGATATCGCAGACGCTACCAAACACAAGTTGCGCGAAATCGTTAATCATCCAGAAAACTTGCTCATCGGGCAAGAGATGGTCGAAATACTGGCCGAGTTGAATATGGATGATGTAACCCTCATGGCCGCGATGGTCTTTCCTTATTGTGAAATGCACGAATTAGATAAAGACTCAATTGGCGAGGTATTTTCTCCTGATATTGCTAATCTGATCAGCGGTGTGCGCAAGATGGATGCAATTAAGACATTACAAGCAAAGCATCAGCAGGATGAAGCGCAGGTTGATAATATCCGAAAAATGTTACTGGCTATGGTCGAGGATGTGCGTGCCGTGGTGATCAAGATGGCAGAGCGCATTTGTACTTTGCAACGCATTAAAAACGAAGACGAAGAAACACGAGTGATGGTGGCTCGAGAATGTGCGACGGTGTATGCTCCGCTAGCGAATCGCTTGGGTATTGGTCAGCTCAAATGGGAGTTGGAAGACTTGGCTTTTCGGTATTTGCATCCGCAAAAGTACAAGCAGATAGCATCGTGGTTAGATGAAAAACGTTCGGAGAGAACCGAATACATTGATGAGTTTGTTGCATCTTTAGAAGATGAATTATCTGCTCAGCAAATACAAGCATACGTATATGGTCGACCAAAACACATTTTTTCGATTCACAAAAAAATGCAAAAGAAAGGTTTATCGTTCGAACAGTTATTTGACATTAGGGCGGTGCGGATCATCGCGGATTCCTTACCCGATTGTTATGCTGCGTTAGGTACAGTACATGCCAAATGGCATCACCTTGTCAATGAATTTGACGATTATATTGCCACGCCTAAAGGCAATGGATATCAGTCAATTCATACTGTGATCCGAGGGCCTGAACAGCGTACTATCGAAATTCAAATTCGCACTCAGCAAATGCATGACGACGCAGAGCTTGGCGTTGCCGCACATTGGAAATACAAAGAGGAGCACAAAGGGAAAACCTCAGCAGCAGAAGCTAGGATTACCTGGTTGCGTAAAATTTTAGCGTGGCAAGAAGAAGTTGCTGAATCTGGCGATCTGGTTGAAGAACTGCGCTCGCAAGTATTTGACGATCGAGTTTATGTGTTTACGCCTAATGGTGATGTGATTGATTTGCCGGTTGGGTCCACACCATTAGATTTTGCCTATTATATTCATTCCAATGTTGGTCATCGCTGTATTGGTGCCAAAGTGGATGGCAGGATTGTCCCTTTTACCTACAAATTACAAAGTGGAGACCAAATTGAAATCCTCACCGGTAAACAACTTAATCCATCACGTGATTGGTTGCATCCTGGGTTAGGGTATGTTTTTTCTTCCCGAGCTCGCGCCAAAATTCATACTTTTTTTAAAAAACTAGATCGAGCTGACCATCTCACAGCAGGTAAAGAGTTACTGGAAAGGGAGTTAGCAAAAACCCACTTGACTCTCAAAGACATTCCAGCGGATTTAGGACGATTTAATGTTAATCACGTTGAAGACCTGTATGTTGCTGTCGGTGCTGGTGATATAAGAGTCATGTCGGTCGTGCATTTTGTTGAACAACTTTCTAGACCAGAGGTTGAAGCTGAACTGATAAAGCCAAAACCGCCACAGCAAAAGGTACGTAAAACCGATGGCCATATTGAGGTCGAAGGTGTGGGGAATTTGCTGAGCAGTATTGCTAATTGCTGTCAGCCATTACCTGGTGAACCGATTTCTGGATACATTACTCAAGGACGTGGAGTCAGTGTGCATAAAGAAAATTGCGAACAATTGGCGCATTTATTGTCACAGTATCCTGAACGAGAAATTGAAGTGAACTGGAGTGGTACGCAAGCGCAGGGCTTACAAGCAAAAGTGGCCCTAAAATGCGCAGATCGCACCGGGTTGATGCGCGATATAATGACTCAGACCAGTAATGATAAAGTACCTGTATTGGGAATAAATAGCGTCAGTGATACTCAAACAGGCACTTGTCAGATAGAGTTAGTTGTTGAGGTAAGTCACCTCAGCAGTCTTAATATATTGTTAAAGCGGTTACGCAAAATCAAAGGTGTCATGGACGCCTTCAAATACGAGCACTAATTATGAATTCATCAGAGCTTGCGCGATTTGAGCATCTTGTCGCGTCAGATCCAGTAGCAGGTTTGGTTGCAATAATGCGGCAACTAAGAGATCCAGATACCGGATGCCCATGGGACCTCAAACAAACGTTCGAAACCATCATTCCGCACACCATTGAAGAAACCTACGAGGTAGCTGAAGCCATTATGGAGCAGGACCCGCAACACTTGTGTGAAGAGCTTGGTGATTTGCTTTTTCAAGTCGTGTTTTATGCACAACTTGGGGCCGAAAAGAATTGGTTTGAGCTGGCCGATATTGCACAGAGTATGTGTGACAAGCTGATCCGTCGACACCCTCATGTGTTTGGTGAACAGTTAAATTTGACAGCGGATGAAGTTAAAAATCAGTGGGATGAAATCAAAGCGACGGAGAAGAAAACAAAACAAGTAAGGTTACTTGGCGCAATACCCAATGGAATGACTCCGTTATTGCGCGCCCAGAAAATTCAAAAACAATGCGCAAAAGTCGGCTTTGATTGGAACGATATTGCATCGGTATACGCCAAAATACATGAGGAATTGGAAGAAGTTGCAGAAGCTGCTGAGCACAAGTCACATGCTGATGTAACAGAAGAAGTGGGTGATTTATTATTTGCAGTAGTTAACTTAGCAAGACACTTGGGCGTGGATGCAGAAAGCGCATTGATTGAAGCAAATCAAAAATTCACTAATCGTTTTAACGCAGTAGAAGCAAAAGTGAATGAATCAGGACAAGCAATGAGCTCGCTTTCGCTCACTGAGCTGGATGCCATTTGGGAAGAAGTCAAACAAAGCAAATTAAGCACATTAAATTGTTGAAAAATTAAGTAATCTGCGTATAATCTTGCGCCTGCCCAGTTACAACCCGTCCGTGGGAGGATGGAAGAATCAGCAAACTCGAAGGGGTTAGACGTTGATTTCACGTTGTATGCATGGTGCATATGACCGTAACTAATTATTCAATTTCGGGTGAAATGAAACAATGAAAACTTTTGTTGCAAAACCAGAGAGCGTTGAACGCGACTGGTACGTAGTGGATGCTGCGGACAAAACTCTTGGTCGCTTAGCGGCTGAAATCGCTTTGCGTTTACGTGGTAAACACAAGCCAGAATACACTCCTCATGTTGACACTGGCGATTACATCGTCGTGGTGAATGCTGAGAAGATCACTGTGACTGGTAACAAATTCAAAGATAAAGTGTACTATGCTCACTCAGGTTACCCTGGTGGTCTTAAAGACATTACGTTTGATAAGTTACAAGCGAAAAAACCAGAGATGGTTCTTGAAGTAGCGGTTAAAGGCATGCTACCAAAAGGTCCTCTTGGCCGTGCTATGTTCCGTAAGCTTAAAGTTTACGCAGGTAGCGAACATAAACACGCTGCGCAACAGCCACAAGTACTTGACATTTAAGGAGCGAGACAATGGCAGATACCCAATATTACGGCACTGGTCGTCGCAAGAGCTCAACTGCTCGTGTATTCCTTCGTCCAGGTACTGGTAACATCACTGTAAACCAACGTCCTCTTGACGTGTTCTTCGGCCGCGAAACAGCTCGTATGGTTGTTCGTCAACCTTTAGAACTTGTTGAAATGACTGAGAAATTTGACCTATACATCACTGTTAAGGGTGGTGGTATTTCAGGTCAAGCTGGTGCAATCCGTCACGGCATCACTCGTGCGTTGATGGAATTTGACGAGACCTTACGTCCAAGCCTCCGTCAGGCTGGTTTCGTTACACGTGATGCACGTCGCGTTGAACGTAAGAAAGTCGGTCTTCACAAAGCACGTAAGAAGCCACAATTCTCAAAACGTTAATATATACACGTTATTTACAAATACCGCTCTTAGAGCGGTATTTTTTTGCCTTTTCTTCAGGTTAATCTATTCAATATTAGATATTGGTCTATGAAATGAAATGCAAGACAGCCTAAAGCCAGTGTATGTATGAACAAAGACCATTGTCTTAACGTGAATCTAAGATAAATAACGCGATAGACTTGTAATTTTCGTGTGTTTTCTTTACCATTTTGCGCAGAAATTTTTAATGGTTGATGATCCGGTTAAAACGGTACATCCCAGTTTTGGAGAAAGTGGATGAGCAATGTATCAGTAGATGCAAACAAAGCAAGCCCAGATGTCCAACCTGAGAATAACAACCGTCGCAAGTTTTTGACTGTTGCGACGTCGGTTATCGGTGGTGTTGGTGCAGTGGCTGCAGCAGTGCCTTTCGTCGCGTCTTGGAACCCAAGTGCAAAGGCAAAGGCTGCCGGTGCTGACGTAGAAGTGGATATCAGTGGTATCGCTCCAGGTCAGCTGATTCGTGTAATGTGGCGTTCTAAGCCAGTTTGGGTAGTACGCCGTACTCCTGAGCTGCTAGCAAGTTTAGGTAATCATGAAGACCAACTACGTGATCCAAACTCTGATGTAGAACAACAACCCTCATTTGCCAAAAACCAATACCGTTCTCTAAAAGAAGAGTACCTCGTATTGGTTGGTATTTGTACGCATTTGGGATGTTCACCTCAACACTTGAACGAAGGTGCATTTGAGCAATATGCTGAAGGTATTTCTGAAGGTTTCTTCTGTCCATGTCACGGTTCTAAATTTGACATGGCTGGACGTGTTTTCCAAAACGTACCAGCTCCGTCTAACCTGGTAGTTCCGCCGTATCAGTTCCTAGATGATACGACGTTACTCATCGGCTCTGAAGCATAAGGTAGTTTGATTATGAACGGTTTTATGAATTGGATTGAACAGCGTATTCCATTGACTCGTGTAGCAAACATGCATGCGATTCAATATCCTGCGCCTATCAACATGAATTTTTGGTACGTATTTGGTTTCTTATCAACACTTGTATTGGTAAATCAAATTGTAACCGGTGTCTGGTTAACAATGAACTTCGTACCGTCAGCTGAAGGCGCGTTTGCGTCAGTTGAATACATTATGCGTGAAGTTGATTACGGGTGGTTAATCCGTTACATGCACTCCACGGGGGCATCTGCCTTTTTCATCGTGGTTTACTTGCACATGTTCCGCGGCATGATTTATGGTTCTTATCAGAAGCCTCGTGAGTTATTGTGGGTCTTCGGTATGCTAATTTATCTCGCATTGATGGCCGAAGCTTTCATGGGCTATGTATTGCCATGGGGACAAATGTCTTACTGGGGTGCTCAGGTAATCGTTTCGTTGTTCGGCGCCATCCCAGTGATTGGCCCTGATTTGGTTGTGTGGATCCAAGGTGACTATGTTATCTCTGGTGCAACTCTGAATAGATTCTTTGCGTTACATGTCATTGCCTTACCTCTTGTCATTGTAATTTTGGTATTTTTACACATTATTGCTTTGCATGAAGTCGGCTCAAATAACCCAGACGGCGTAGCAATAAAGCACAAGAAAGGGTCGCTATCAGAAGAAGAAAAGACCAAATACGAAATTCATGAATACTATACAAGTAAATATGATATCGCAGACGATGTTGTGCCATTCTTCCCGCACATTGTGTTGAAAGACTTAGTCGCATTTACAGTGTTCCTTGCAGGTTTCTGTTATGTATTGTTCTTTGCGCCAGAAATGGGTGGTAAGTTCCTAGAACATCCAAACTTCGAAATTGCAAACCCTCTTAAGACACCTGAGCATATCTTCCCGGTATGGTACTTCACACCGTTTTACGCAATCCTGAAAGCGGTTCCTGATAAGTTATTTGGTGTATTAGCGATGTTTGGTGCAATAGCGGCATTGTTTGCATTACCTTGGATTGACCGTGGTAACGTCCGCTCTTGGCGCTACCGTAGCGGGTTACACAAGTACAACATCTTGGTGTTTGCTGTCGTATTTGTATTCTTAGGTTACTTAGGTGGAACTCCACAAGAGAACTGGAAGATTGTTGCATCACAAATAGCAACTCTCATGTACTTCGGCTTCTTTGGTTTGCTGTTTATTTACAGCAAAAACGAGAAGACTAAACCTGTTCCAGCGAGGATCCCTAAATGAAAAAATTAGTACTAGCCTTGGCACTTCTTTTGCCAAGCCTGGCCTTCGCAGCAGGTTCTTCGGTACCGCTAGACAAGGCGAATTATGATCTAACGGATAAAACGTCATTACAACGTGGTGCACGTATATTCATGAACTACTGCTTGGGTTGTCACCAGCAACAATATCAACGTTACTCAAAAACTTTTGAGGACTTAGGTATTCCTGCAGATATTGGCCAAGAATACTTGCAATTTACAGGTGAAAAAGTCACTGACTACATCACTTCGCCTATGCCACAAGAAGCAGCTGCAACATGGTTTGGTGCGCCGCCACCAGATTTAACATTGGTGGCACGTGTACGCGGTGCAGATTGGTTGTATACCTATTTACGCACTTTCTATGTGGATCCAACCAAAACGTTTGGCGTGAATAATCTTGTTTTCCCTAACGTTGGTATGCCACACGTACTAGAAGAGTTACAAGGTACGCCTCGCATTTATCATGAAGAAGCATTGGTCGATGGTGAAACAGTTAAGCGTTATGCCGGTATCAAAGCTGATAGCAACGGTGTGATGAACGAAGAAGAGTATGACCAAGCCATTTTGGATTTGGTTAATTACCTTGAATACACAGGTGAACCGACTCGACTAGAATCTGAAGCAATTGGTCGTGGCGCATTAATTTTTGTATTAATATTCTTCATTTTTGCGTACTTACTTAAGAAAGAATATTGGCGCGGATTAAAATAACACAAACGCGTAAATATTCTGTATAATATCAAAAGGGGCACTTAGCGCCCCTTTTTTTAATTTAGCAATAAATGATAGCTAATGTGAGCCAACAGGAGATAGCTAGATGGCAGTAGCCGTAAACAAACGTTCTATTATGACCCTTTTTTCCGATACCATTGATATTTACAGCCATCAAGCGCGTATTGTATTGGCTGAGAAAGGAGTGGGCGTTGAGATCATTTATGTTGATCCACAAAACCTCCCAGAGGAAATGCTTGAATACAATCAGTATGGTACTTTGCCAACATTGGTTGATCGAGATCTGGCTTTATACAAGTCACACATTATCATGGAATACTTAGATGAGCGTTTTCCGCATCCCCCATTGATGCCAGTGTATCCTGTTGCACGTGCTGAAAGCCGTCTATTAATGCATCGCATTGAACAAGATTGGTATGTCCAAGCTGGACTTATTTTCCGTGGAGAAGGCGATGTTGACGCATTGCGTAATGAACTAAAGGAAAATCTGCTAGCACTCGCACCAATCTTTGCAAATACTGAATACTTTATGTCAGAAGAATTTAGTTTGGTGGATTGCTACTTAGCCCCATTATTATGGCGTTTACCTGCCCTTAATATTCAACTAACAGGTAATGGTAGCAAAGAAGTATTAGCATATATGAAGCGCATTTTTGATCGTCCTTCATTCGTTGCATCTTTGACCGACCAAGAACGTGAAATTCACAAACCGCTTGCATAATTCATTATGAGTGATATCACCATGACACCAAATCAGCCCTACATGCTTAGGGCTTTTTTTGATTGGATAGTAGACAATGAACTAACGCCATATCTAGTGGTGGACGCAACCCAACCCTATGTCCAAGTGCCTCAGCAATATGTACAAGAGGGTCAGATTGTTCTCAATGTGTCGCCGAGCGCTTGTGTGAACTTTCATTTATCACCTGAAGGTGTATCTTTTCAAGCTCGTTTTGGCGGCCAGCCGCAACAACTCAGCTTTCCTTGTGAGGCGGTATTAGCCATATACGCGAGAGAAAATGGTGCTGGCACGGTATTTACCCCCACAGAGCCAATGGATAAAAGTAATCACGAAACTCGTTCTGACTCTGATAGCAATGCAAGTACAGACAAGGAACAGCCCACTGCCACAAAACCGACTCGTGGAAAGCCAAACCTGAGTATCGTCAAATAGTTACTAGCGCGTTAATTGATGATTTGAAAGACCCGATTAACGCGCACAACGTTTTGTACATTACGCGCAATATCAACGGCAACCGTTGCTTGTGAATTATTTACTAACCCCATCAAAAATACCTCACCGCTATTCACAGTGACTTTTACAGCAGTGAGGTTCATGTCATCGTGAGCGAGTAGTTTTGCTCTAATCGTATTTGCAATGATGATATCTTTCGCTTGAGTTGACGCACTGGCTAAAGGAGAGACTCGCAATTGATTATGGATTTTGGAAAAGTATGCATTCCCTTGTGCCACTGCGATGATCTGTTTAATTAGTTTAGCATTTGTCACTTGTCCGGTAAGGAGAAGCTGTTTGTTATATACATCGATATCGATATTGCTCTGTTCTGTGTAACCCTCAATTTTGGATAGGGCATTAGCGACACTCAAATTGTTAGTACGGTCATCAATTTGAGTACCAATTGTGCGGGGATCCGACACACTCCCTGCAGCAACCGCCGCGGCACCACCCAGTGCGATAGCCGTACAATTGGACAATGTCAACGTTAGCGTGAGGGCCAATAGAATTCTCAGAAACATGATTCGTTAACCTTACCTATTATTCAGATGTTTGAGGGAATAAAGTCTCGTCAATACAGTCACATAAATTATGAATTGCAAGAAGATGGACTTCTTGAATCCGAGCTGTACGATTGGATGGGACGCGAATTTCCACATCGTTGGCGCCTAGGAAGCCAGCCATCTCCCCACCGTCTTTACCCGTCAATGCCACAATAGTCATGTCACGACTTAATGCTGCTTGCATTGCATTAATGACATTCTTTGAGTTCCCTGAGGTAGAAATAGCAAGAAGAATATCTCCAGGTTGACCTAACGCACGAACTTGCTTAGAAAATACTTCATCATAACTATAGTCATTTGCAATTGAAGTGAGTGTAGATGTATCTGTGGTCAATGCCATTGCGGGTAGTGAAGGACGTTCACGCTCATAACGGTTTAATAACTCAGACGAAAAATGTTGAGCATCGCCTGCAGAGCCACCATTACCGCAAGATAAAATTTTGTTACCATTCATCAGTGCCTCAACCATCATGTTAGCAGCTTGAGCAATAGATTCTGGTAACGTTTCTGCTGCTTCAATTTTGGTTTGAATACTTTCTGTAAAATGGGCTTTGATACGTTCGATCATAAGGTTTCCTATATTTAGACCGCTTTATACCACTTTGCACGATTTCCATTGATAGCAAATAGATCGATCCGATGATCATGGTGTTGTAAATTTATGTTGTATTGTGCCACAAAAAACTGAATTGCTTTAGTTAATCGCTGTCTTTTTTGTTTGGTAAACGCATCTTCTGCAAGACCATATTGTGCAGACTGACGAAATTTCACCTCCACGAAAATCCATACTAATCCATCACGAAATACTAAATCAATTTCACCAAAGCGAGTATAGTAATTATTTGTAACAAAGGTAAGTCCTTGTTGCTCTAAGTATGCTTTGACTTTCATCTCAATAGCTCGGCCACGAGCGACGTTATTGGTTTTATCCACTCTACACGTCACGGTTGAGACACTTGACCTACCACACGAATTGAGTTCTGTGAAATTTGAGCACGTGGTAACCTGCGATATAAAATATTATTTTCTAATCGTAATTCACCAGTTAGCCCAACAAACTGAAGATTCGGCACTTTTGACAATTTATTAAGGTTAAACAGCAAGTGATATGCATCATAACCCATGGCAAATAGACGTTGATCTGAAGTGTTTGCTGTCGGATATAGTGCCTTATACTTTGTCTTTAATTCTTGTGCAGTGGTATCCAACACCCAAGGCATCTCAATAAAAAAGACATTTTGTAGATCTCGTAGTGAATTCTGATTCAAGTCGTGATTATAACTACGTGAAGATGCATAGACCGGCGTGATTTCTTCACTGAATGTACTCAATGATGCTTCGATCATTGGATTGATTAATTCGGTTTGTTTGGCATTAGCGAATACGATAAAGGCATCGACATCACGACGGTTTCGGGTAACACTGAATACTTCTGAACCATGAAATTGCTCCAGTCTTTTTGCACGTTGTTGGCTGGTTGCAACACCAAGTACTTCGGTAATTTGTTTGCGCATGTCAGCATTGTTGGTGAATGTCAGAGTTTTAAGAGGAGTGTTAGGATTGAGTGTTTTCCAACGCAGTGCAAAGGCTTCTGCCATGCGTGTCGCTGTGGCATCTTGGGCATGGATCATGATGGGCTGTTGATACTGACTAGTGAATACATATTCAGCCAATTGTTGTGCTTCATCCTCAGGCGCTAGACCAAAGAAAAATTGCTGAGAAAAATCGCCCCTTTCAGAATATTCAGCATTGTTTGTAAAAGATTCAGGGATGCGATTGAGTGCAAGTAAAATTTGCTCTGGGCGAAGTAAAGTTCGTATTGCATTGATTTCGGCTTTTAATAACGGGCCAATCACGATATCTGCATCCTTGACCTGTTCAGCTATCACTTCAATACTGACCTCGTGAGTATTGATAAAACGCAATTGAAAATCGTGTTTAGAAGTAAAATAAGCCGACAATATGCCATCTTTGATTTGTTTTGCACTATTACCTAGACGCCCTTCTAATGGTAACAAAATGGCAATGTTTGTTTCATTAGGAAAGGCCGTCGCACTCAGTAATAATTCAAAAGGGATAATATCGGTTTTGAGTAAATCATGATTTGGGTATGTATATTGCCACTGCGTCAATTCAAGGGCTAATTTGTTAGGCGCTAATGCATACTGTCGTATTATTTTGGCAAGTGATAAATACGCATCAACTGGAACACTACCCGATAGGGTTAATTCAGGAAGAGGAATTTGTTGTGTAAATGCCCACGCTGTTTCTGCAGAACTATCACTGGTTTGTAAATAGGATATCAGCGCCTCCCGATAATTGAGGGTTTCAACATGAAGTTCGGTTAATAATGAGGCCCGTTTTTGAGCAAGGCCCTGGGTATTTGGGTTAAAATCGAGTAATGTAATGCGCTTAATGACATCATCATTAGGATGATTACACGCAGCCCTTAAATATCTGACGTGTTGCCATGAAGTGGTGTTCGGTACAACGTATTCTTCAAGGCTAGCTAAAATGGCATGAGTCTGAGCACACACTCCAGATGCACGCATTTCCTCTGCAATACTTAAATAAGTGTCAACGGCTGCTGCGATTTGACCAGATAAATATAATTCTTCAGCTCTCTTTAAATTATTCCCAAGAGCCGTGTTCTCAACTGGAAGTACCGGAGTGTTCATTGATGGAGTCGGTATGGATACTGGCTTGGAAGTACTGCCACACCCAATTAACCACACGCAAGAAACAAGAGATATAAGCAAGCTTACTACCCCTTTTTTTGGCAATTGAAAATTTGTCCCTATCACACACATACCCTTACACGTTATAATGGCTACTATACTGTATTTATGTCTATTGCGCACTATGTCTGACTCTTCTGATTTATCTAACCACACAGGTACATTATTTATTGTACCGACACCAATAGGTAATCTCACAGACATTACACAACGAGCGTTAGATATACTCTCAAATGTTGCGGCGATTGGGTGTGAGGATACCCGACATAGTCGTATCTTATTGCAGCACTTCGGGATCACGACACCGACTTTTGCAATTCATGATCATAATGAATCAGCCCAGGTAAATAAAGTGATCCAAAGGCTAGAAAAAGGGGATGACATTGCCTTGGTTTCTGATGCAGGTACGCCTCTTATCAGCGACCCTGGTTTTGTACTTGTCCGAGAATGCCGTACTCAGGGTTATAAGGTGTCTGCCTTACCTGGACCGTGTGCTTTAACGACCGCATTATCTGCAGCCGGATTGCCAACTGATCAGTTTCATTTTTTTGGGTTTTTGCCCCTCAAACAACAAGCAAAAATCGCGCAACTGAGACAACTTAACCAACATGACTTCACCAGTGTCTTTTACGAATCACCACGTCGTGTATTGGATACCATGAGGCTTGCTCAAAACGAACTCAGTGAACAGATAACCGTCGTTCTAGCCAAAGAGTTAACTAAGTCATTTGAATCATATATTAGTGGCTCATGCCAAACTGTGATTAATTGGCTCGAGGAAGATTCAGCTCATCAAAAAGGTGAGTTTGTTCTCATGTTTGGTCCTGCACCTCAAGTAAGTGATGACATTAGTGAGCCTGCTAAACAGCTGATGCAATCCTTACTTTCTGAACTGCCTGCAAAAAAGGCGTCTGCGATTGTCGCGCAGCATTATCAGCATAAAAAAAATGCATTGTATCAATGGGCTTTGGAGCAGAAAAAGTAAGCCAGCCACTTGACAGTAACGTTAAGATAAGCGGCTTATAAAGTCTTCATAAGAAAATTCGCGCACTAGCTCAAATTGCCCGTTTTCTCGTAATATCCCAATTGCAGGGTGTTGCACGCCATTAAAAAAACTCGTTTTGACCATGGTGTAATGCATCATGTCATTAAACACAACCCGTTGCCCAACCTCTATGGGGGATTCAAAGCTATATTCTGGTAAGACGTCGCCTGCAAGACACGAATTTCCACCGAAACGATAAGTATAGGGATGCTCTCCCGTTTCTCCTGCTCCAATAATATGAGGTCGATAGGGCATTTCTAAGACATCGGGCATATGCGCGGTCACAGAAATATCCAAAATGCCAATTGGCCCGTTGTTTTCAACAATATCAACGACTTCAGCGATTAATGGACCTGTATCCCAAGCCACTGCAGAACCCGGTTCCATGATGATATTGAGATGAGGGTATTTGGTTTTAAAATCTTGAAGCACATCAATCAAATGCGCTATATCATAGCCGGCTTTGGTCATTAGGTGGCCACCGCCTAGATTCAGCCATTTTAGCTGCGGAAAGTACCCAGAGAATTGTTTTTCAATGGCTTTGAGCATGCGTTCTGTCGCATAGCTATCGCATTCGCACAGTGCGTGTACGTGGAATCCATCAATGCCATCAAGTGCTTGTCCATCTAACTGGTCTTTAGTGATGCCTAATCTCGAACCTGGTGCGCAAGGGTCATACAGGGCAGTATCGGCTTCTTGATGCTCAGGGTTAACACGCAGCCCCATACTCACTCCTGCCTTTTCGCAGACGTTTTTGTGCAGGATAAATTGCGCCATCGAGTTAAACGAAATATGGTCGACTTCAGAAACAATTTCAGGCATCTCACTCGATTTAAAAGCAGGTGAAAAAGCATGGACTTGCCCACCTAATGTTTTGGCTAATTTTGCCTCCCAGAGAGCTGAAGCAGTGCCGCCATGTAAGTACTCACTAATCATAGGGAATACTGACCACATTGAAAAACCTTTTAATGCAAGAATGATCTCCACCCCAGTTTGTTCTTGCACATGCCGCATCAGTTCAAGATTTTTGCGTAATTTTGCTTCTTCAAGCACATAGCATGGAGAGGGGATAGCCGTGTTTTGTGTCCAATGTGGCATAGCAAATATTCCTTAAGTAAGGCCGTTAGTGATCGCTAAATGGTGCGTCACATTCAAGCACATGCCACGGTAAACCGTGTTCGTTTAGCATTTTCATGAATGGATCCGGATCCATTTCTTCCATATTTACAACACCAGGTTTACGCCAAGTCCCATTCAACATGAGAGCAGCACCAATCATTGCCGGTACCCCAGTAGTATATGATACGGCTTGTGCGCCAACTTCTTCGAAGCACGCAGCGTGGTCACAGTTATTATAGATAAAAATAGTTTTCTTTTTGCCGTCTTTGATACCAGTTATATAAGTACCAATGCACGTCATGCCAGTGTAGCCTTCTGCCAGTGAACCAGGGTTTGGTAGAACCGCTTTCAAGAATTCTAAGGGGACGATTTTTTGACCTTGAAAGTCAATTGGTTCGATAGACGTCATACCGATGCCTTCTAATACACGTAAGTGATTCAAATAGGCATCTCCAAAAGTCATCCAAAAGCGCGCACGCTTGATACTTGGAAAATTTTTAACGATGGATTCTAGTTCTTCGTGATACATCAAATACGAGGCACGTACGCCGATATTTTGGTAATCCAAATCTTCGCGGACACTTAATGGGTCGGTTTCTTTCCATTCGCCATTTTCCCAAAAACGTCCACGCTGGGTAATTTCTCGGATGTTAATTTCCGGGTTGAAGTTAGTTGCAAAAGCTTGACCGTGATCACCCCCATTGCAATCGACGATATCCAGATAATGAATTTCATCAAAATAATGTTTGGCGGCGTATGCTGTATATACATTTGTAACACCTGGATCGAAACCAGAGCCTAATAATGCCATCAGACCTTTTTCTTTAAATCTGTTTTGGTATGCCCATTGCCAAGAATATTCGAATTTAGCTTCGTCTTTGGGTTCGTAGTTGGCCGTATCGAGATAATCTACGCCACACTCTAGACATGCATCCATAATTGGCAAATCTTGATAAGGTAAGGCTAGGTTAACGACCAAATCGGGTTGAGTCGATTTAATCAATGCTGTTACTTCAGTTGCGTTGTCTGCATCGACAGAAAAAACGGCTTTTACCCTGTCAGTACCCACCTCTTGTTGCAGAGCTTCGCATTTTGAAACCGTACGGGAAGCCAAATAAATTTCCGAAAAGTGCTCAGTTAGACGAGCGCATTTCTTAACTGTTACTGCCGCAACACCACCGGCACCAATGATCAATACTTTCGACATAAATTATTCCAAAAAAGGTTAGGTCATTTTGGGCGGATAATAAACCAAAAGTCGCAATAAACCAACGATTATTACAGAACTAATCGGAGGTAAATGGTGTCCCAATTTGCGGGTTGGAACAGGCAAAGTTAATCGGATAGTAAATCTGTTGTTGCTCACCTTCTTGAGTGGTGACATCACAAACTATGACATCGCGTTTATGGCCGCGATCATCAACCATGAGACCTGAATATACTAAAACAGATAAAGATTGTTGTACTTGATGAGTACGTTCCCAGATCTCTTGCTCTAATTGTTCGATGATTTGATATTCACGATGTTCGTGCTCAGAGTTAAATATACACTGAATATCGCCATCAATTGCCACAGATGCAAAGGGGTAAAATGTTTCATTATGCTTGAGAAGTGTTTGACACAAATCAATGCTTGATTGAAGCATGCGTTCAAGTGTTGTTTGAATATCAGGTTCTGACATGGATCACCACAGGTTGCATGGATTATATATATAAACGGTGTGTTTATAATATTAGTTCAGAAATTTACGCCTTTCTTGCGCCTTGTAAGCCACCGGTATGTAAATAAATGATATGTTTGCTATTTATTTTTTGCTCGTTTACCAGATTTTGTAGTCCCCATGCAGCTTTGCCTGAATAAATACGCTCGATTGGGCAATGTGCATGGTCCCATTGCGTTAAAAACTCATTCAATTCGGCATTGGTTTTGGCATAACCACCAGCATGATAAGCGTGATTGATATGCCAGTTTGTATAGGCGTCACCAATTAATGATTGCACATTTTGTTCAAGATATTGCTCTCCTTTTAGTACGGCAATACCTTGGATAAACCAATGGTCAGGTGCATGCTTAGCAAGACCCGCTAAGGTTGTACCTGTGGCTACAGGGAGGACGATAGTGACGGGTTCTGAAGAAAATGCCAGATGCTGTGCTAATAACTCTTTAATTATGTCACTGACGCCCTGTAAACCACTTTGGTTAAACCCTCCTTCAGGGATATGCAAAAGCCCATCCTTGTAGCCATATTTAGGCTGTTCTCTCGCAAGTTTGAACGCGTCTTTATTAAGGTATTCAATCTGCGTCCCCCAATTGCTTAAATCAGTTATCATCGGCGTGGGGTGTTGTCGATAATCTCCGCGGATCCTGGCAGTAAACTGAATGTTTTCTTGGTGACAAAAATACCCTAAAGCATGTAAATGATTGGAAAAACCTCCACCGTAACTAATGATATGACGAATATCTTGATGGGTGTTAAAAGAATGAGCCAGTTTACGCCATTTGTTCCCACTCATAATAGGATGAATAAGGTCGTCACGTTTACACCACAGTTTATATTTAACTGCTTTTGCAGCTGCAGTACTGTCTGAATGTAAACTTAACTGTTGTAACGGGCTTGGTATTTTGAGTCTTATCTGCTTCATTGTACGTAGAGATAATTATTAGATCTAAAAAAGCGAATGTTTCATATTACCACATCGGTTTGAGATACGAGCAATGGAGTCAATATGGTTCGAATATACATTGTCTTATGGCTAGTTCTATCGCTATCAATATTGAATGTCAACGCAAATGAGTCTGTGCCCAGTTATGTTTCTGATGCTGTACCCGAGAGTATTGTGTTAGGTAAGGGTAGGTTAAAGGTGTTATTTTGGGATGTGTATGATGCCATCTTGTATACCCCTGCTAAAGGCTATTCATCTGAGGCACCCTTTGCGTTGAGCTTAACATATTTAATGGATTTTGCAGGCAAAGACATTGCCAAGCGCAGCATTGATGAGATGAAAGACCAAGATTGGCAGGACGATGCTCAGCTTGCACAATGGGAAACTCAAATGTTAGCGACCTTTCCAGATGTTAAAGAAAACGATACATTGATTGGGATACAGAATGAAGAAGGTAGTGCGATATTTTATTACAACGATACGTTTGTGGCACAAATTGATGACCCTGAGTTCAGCCGTGCTTTTTTTGGTATATGGCTATCAAACAAGACTTCAGAGCCCAAATTACGGCGAAAATTATTAGGAGAATATCAATGAAAAACCTCATCCTTTCAGCTGTTATATTTTTTTCTATAAGTGGTTGCTCACTATCAATAGATGGTCATGATTACAAGGGTGAGAAGCCGAGCTTTGACTTAGAGAGATTTTTTGTGGGTCAGGTAACTGCATGGGGCATCGTGCAGAATCGTTCGGGGGAGGTTGTGCAACGTTTTATTGTCGATATTGATGGCTCGATGGAAGGCAGCACGTTAGTGCTTGATGAGCGGTTTGAATACATTGTCGGGGACGGTCCAAAGACGAGAGTTTGGCGTTTAACGCCTCAAGTGAATGGGACTTTTATCGGTACGGCAGGGGATATCAATGGTGAGGCAACCGGTACTGCTTTTGGTAATGCATTTAATTTTGTATATGAAATGGATCTAACCGTGGATGGCACAACATACACAGTTAATTTTGATGACTGGTTCTTTGCAATGGATGAAAACACATTGATGAATCGTTCATACATCAAAAAGTTCGGGATTGTGGTCGCAGAGGTCACTATTTTTATGCAGCGTCAGAATTAATTGTGCATTGTGACTAAATGCGGTACAGCGTTTTTATGATATGAAAGCCAAATTTTGTTCTGACTGGCCCATGAAGTTCTAGTAAGGGTTTTTTAAATACTATGTCATCAAACTGCTTGACCATTTGACCTCGACGAAACTCACCTAGATTGCCTCCATCTTTCTTTCCAGAGGGACATAAAGAGTGTTTTTTGGCAAGCTCTGAGAAGTTTTTGCCTTTTTTTAGTTGTCGTAGAAGGTCATGTGCTTCTTTTTCAGTTTTGACCAGGATATGGACGGCACAGGCTTTCACAATTCACGACCTCCCATACTTTCCGCTAGCTCATCGAGCTTGCTACACGTGTAATCAAATGTCCTCGGATTTTGCTCATAGGTCACTATAACGCTGCTGTCGCTGTCATAAAAACGCGCTTTAACAGGCGTCTCGCTCCATGGGGTTAAGGTATTGAGAAACCGAGTGGCGTCTTGAGCATTACCAAATTGATATTTGATCTCGTTTAACATAATACTTTTTGATTGGGTTAGCGGTGTTTTCGCATGCAATTCTTTTATTTGTCCGCGGAGTGTATTTTATTCTCGTACAAAGGTAAACCTTGCAAGGTTAATTGTGCCATGAGTCCCTGTGAATAGTTCCTTTGTGTATAGAATTGATTATGCCCCTCCAAACACCACATTCAGATTGTTTTACAGAAAATCAAAATGTTAAACTGAGTTTTGCTAACTAACGAATAAGAGTTTGCTTTGTACTAAAGCGTATAACTCGTAAATACTGGATATGAGCTGACTAACATGAAGATTTGGGTGGATGCGGACGCCTGTCCGGTAGCGATCAAAGAGATTTTATTTAAGGCTTCACAGCGCACGTCTGTTCCCTTGACCTTAGTGGCAAATCACTATTTGAAAACTCCGCCGACTCCTTGGATTACCTCTATGGTGGTGGAGAGCGGGTTTGATGTGGCCGATGATGAAATTGTCAAACGCGTTGAAGCCGGAGATTTGGTGGTTACCAGTGATATACCCCTTGCGGATGAAGTCATTACCAAAGAGGCTCAAGCATTGAGTCCACGCGGTGAACTGCATACTAAAGAAAATATCAAAAGTCGGCTTAATATACGAGATTTTATGGATACGATGCGAGCCTCAGGCGTTCAGTCAGGCGGTCCACCGCCTTTGAGTCAACAAGATAAGCAAGCGTTTGCAAATCATTTGGATAGAATATTGGCGAGACGATAGAACATTTGCAAATGAGCTGGTTTATTTTTACATTACACTTAAAAAGATAATTATAAAAACAGGACAGTTTATGTATCGCATTGTATTAACACTCTTTTGGGCTTTGTCTATCGCCACATTTAGTGCGTTCTCAAACGCCAAAGCGACTGCTTTTGAGCAAGGTCGAGTCATCCAAGAGATGCCAGCCGTGTTGCCTTTTCAAGACCGCATTGAACCCATCAACGCCATGTTGCAAGAGCGTTTAGATAACCTGCTGCCACAACTTATGGCTGAATCTGATATCGATATGTGGCTCGTAATCAATCGCGAATACGGCGAAGATAAATTGTTTTACACTTTAGTACCTCAACCAACGTTTGCAGCGCGTCGTACGACCATTTTGGTGTTTGCCAAAACGGCAGATGGAGTTGAGCGATTTAGCGTGAGTCGTTACGCCATTGGTGATACTTATCCAACTGTTTGGGACGGTGGTTCATTGACAGAGCAATGGAACCGTCTTGCCGAAGTAATTGCAGAACGTGATCCAAAGCGAATTGGTATAAACATCAGCCGAGATTGGCCGATGGCTGACGGTTTATCAGCAGGATTAGAGCAGCTATTGCGTGAGGCACTTCCGTCCAAATATGAAAAACGTCTAGTCAGTGCAGAAAAACTCGTATTGCGCTGGCTTGAAACACGTAGTCCACTAGAGCAACAAGTTTATCCGCATGTCGTTAATATTGCCCGAGCCGTTATCGCTGAGGGGTTCTCAAACAAAGTCATTACGCCAGGCAAAACCACAACAGAGGATGTGGCGTGGTATCTGCGTAATCGCTTTGAAGAACTTCAACTGCGTCCATGGTTTCAACCTTATGTGAATATTCAGCGTCGCGGCGATGTCACTAGCCAAAATGATGTCTTCATGGGTAAAGAGGGGAGTGTCATTATGCGCGGTGATGTGTTGCATACTGACGTTGGGATCTGCTATCTCAATCAATGCACCGATACTCAAGAAATGGCCTACGTTTTAAAATTAGGTGAAACCGATGCGCCACAAGGCTTAAAAGATGCGATGGTGATTGGCAACACGTGGCAAGACATCTTGACCGGCGAGTTTGTAACAGGGCGGACTGGAAATGAAATACTTGCCGCGACTCAAGAGAAAGCATCGGCGCAAGGTATCTTGAGCTCAACCTACACCCATCCGATTGGCTTTGTTGGTCATGCTTCTGGCCCCACTATTGGCATGTGGGATAACCAAGGACCTACTCCAGTTCGTGGCGACTACCCTCTCTATCCAGATACTGCATATGCCATTGAAGGTAATATCAAGGCTCAAGTACCAGAGTGGGATGACCAATGGGTACAAATTAAGTTGGAGCAGAGCGCGCTATTTGATGGTGACAAGGTTTGGTATCTTGCGGGACGACAAACACAGTGGCACTTAGTACATTAAGGAAATATTTGCTTTTACTTAATGCAAATAATCGTAGTGCCTGTCCGGATCATAATGGAAGCTCTTCTTTGGGTTATACGGCGTAAAGTTTAAGTACTTACCTTCTTTACATATTTCTTGGATTTTGCGCCAATACTCTGCAGTCATGATTTCCCCATGCAGCTCTTTTAAAATATCCTTATGCACTTTACGTCCAATAATAAAATGCTCAAATTGTTGTGGGAATACATCATTTGGTGCAACCGATAACGTATCGAGGACATAGGGATCGTCTGTGACTGGCAAATCGCGAAAGTTCCGTTCATCCATATAACATATCTCGTCATAGTCATAGAAGATGACTCGGCCATGACCGGTTATACCAAAATTTTTATGCAGCATATCGCCAGGGAAAATATTTGTCAGGGCGATTTGCTTGATACATAAACCTAGCTCATCAATGGCGTGGCGAATTTTTTCGTCGTCTGTTTCTTGATTCAAATACAAGTTCAACGGTGTCATTTTGCGTTCAATGTACAAATGCGTGATGGTCAATGTATTACCTTCAATAATCAGACTAGAGGCACAGGTATCTTTTAGGTATTGCAGTAATTCATCGTCCATCCGATCAAGATCAAACTTATAATTTACGTACTCGTGCGTATCTGCCATTCGCCCAACACGATCAGACATTTTGACCAAGCGGTAACGATTTTTAACAAAGTCTCGAGTAATTTTTTTACTCTCGGCGAACTCGTCTTTAATGACTTTAAATACAATGCCATAACTCGGCAGATGAAATACGGTCATTACCAGGCCTTTGATCCCGGGTGCTAACTCAAACTTATCTTGTGTTGTTGCCAAATGTTCTAGGTAATTGCGATAAAACTCGGTTTTCCCATGTTTATAAAAACCCAGTGACATATACAATTCAAATTGCTTTTTATTCGGTAACAGTTCGGCTAAAAACGCGACAAGTTCTGCAGGGTATTGTGTGTCGGCATTAAAATATGAACGTGCAAATCCAAAAATCACTGATAAATCTCGACGGTCAGTCAATAGTGCATCCACAAAGATCTTATGATCTTTGTTGATGCGTAAAGCGATAACAAACGGCAACGTTTGATCAGGTAAACACATGCGACCAATAAGGTAGGCGGCTTTACCGCGATAAAATATCGGTTTCAGCATTTCCATCGTGTGCACAGACGCTAACTCTTCTGTGGTCAAAACTTCACGTAAACCTTGCTCTAGGTTGGCTAAATCACGTTCTTTTTCAGCAAATGAAACATTAAAACTATAAATGCGAAACAATTCTTCATACATCTCACTGACGGTGCAATCTACATTAAAAGTATTAATGACTTTCATGCGGTCAGGTCCGGGTAAATAACAACGAGTTGGAGTAATGAACATAAACTCATCATCAATTTTTTGATGCTTAAAAATACGCCCAATAACTGAGTTATAATAAGTTTCTGCCAGTTCAAACTGGGGATGTGTCGCAAGAAGTTTGGCATAGTTTTGTTTCATCAACATCCAAAATTCATCGCCTTCGGCATGCGGCTGCAAATGCTGATAAATTTCAGTCACCACTTCATTGAGGCTTTGCTCATAAATGGTAATACGCTCTTTAATCGCTTGTTGAGACGCGGCCCATTGGCGTTGCTCAAATCGTTCTTGCGCACCCTTAGTAATACGTGAATACCAACGATAACTTTTATCGAAACCGCTTAAAATTTGGTAGGCTATTTTTTGTGCGCGATCCATGAGTCAACCTGTCAAAACAATCTAGGGCTAGTGTGATATAAGTCATGCCCATATACATTAATACAATAGTCTCAAGAAATTGCCAAGAGTAGGGGGATCCCAGATAGTCTTCATTATGATAAAAACATTGACTTTCAGGCGTCTATACGGATAATAACGCCATGAAAATAATACTAACAAGCACCACCGACATGATGATTATTACCACCCCTAGTGGGGCGGACGTTGGTTAGTGCATGACACAAATCTACTGAAGCCCGCAACCACTGCGGGCTTTTTTGTTTTTGAGCGTTATATTTTAGCGTGCTGGAAGTGCAAAGCTTGGAGTACTGGGGAAAATAGGAGAATACATGAAAGTTTTAAAATTTGGCGGTTCGTCATTAGCTGATGCAGAGCGTTATTTGGGCGTCGCCAAAATCGTCACAGAATATCATAGTGATACAGGTGCTGCTGCGGTTCTATCTGCACCGAAGGGAGTGACTAATGCGCTTTCATTACTGATCGAGCAAGCTTCAACGGGAGAGGATTTTTCTGAGTTATTCGCTAAGCTCGACATGACTCTAAATGGCATTGCTAATGAATTGGGCGAACGAGAAGCGAATTTCCCACTTGCACCGTTACAAGACTTTATTCAAACTATTCTTACCACTTTAGATGAAAAACTACGTGGTATGCAGCTGCTTGGCTGTGCTCCAGATAATACAGCTGCAGAATTACTCTCCATGGGTGAATATGTATCCGTCAATATTTTGCAGTCAATTTTCGCTGCGCGTGGCATTAATGCTCAAATCGTTGATCCGGCTGAAAAAGTACTTGCTTACGGCCCCTTTCTTGACGCATTAGCTAATGTTGATGAATCGAAAGCACGTTTTACCGATGTCGATAATTCGGGTCGCACCTTATTGATCATGCCGGGATTTGTCGCAGTGAATGAAGAAGGCGAAAAAGTCACGTTAGGTCGTAATGGCTCGGATTATTCAGCGGCTATTTTGGCGGCGTGCATTGATGCTGAGGTGTGTGAAATTTGGACGGATGTAGATGGTGTGTACAATGCCGACCCGCGTCAAGTTGAGAATGCGGTGCTCATGGATAAACTCACCTATGAAGAGGCAATGGAGTTATCGTATTTTGGTGCCAAAGTGCTTCACCCCAAAACGATTGGGCCGATTGCTCAACACCATATACCGTGTTTAATCAAAAATACGTTGAACCCATCTGCACCGGGTACGTTAATTTCCAATGAAAAGAGCGAAAAATGGACAAATGTCAAAGGGATTTCACACCTTGACGATATCGTGATGCTGAATATTGCTGGTCCAGGTATGAAAGGTATGGTTGGCATGGCAACTCGTATTTTTGATTCGATGGCTCGTGGTAATATCTCTATTAGCTTAATCACGCAATCATCATCAGAATACAGTATTAGTTTTTGTATTGCGCAAAAAGACCAGAGCCAAGCCTTGGATATTTTGCATGATGAATTTGCTCTAGAGCTTCACAACAAATTATTAGAACCAATTGATGTCAAAGAGGATTTAGCGATTGTCACCCTGGTTGGGGATGGCATGAAGCGCAGTAAAGGTATGGCTGCTCGATTCTTCCAAGCATTAGCACAAGCGCGTATCAATAACATTGCTATTGCCCAAGGCTCTTCTGAACGCTCAATTTCTACCGTCATTGATGCTGATAAAGCCAAAAAAGCCATCAAAGTAGTGCATCAAAATTTCTTTGGTCGTCAACATTTTATCGATGTGTTTTTGGTCGGATGTGGCACTGTTGGTGCTGAGCTAGTCCGTCAGATGGCCAAACAACAAGCCACTTTAGCTGAAAAATCCATTCGCTTACGTGTCTATGGTATTGCGAATTCTAAGCAGATTTTATTTGATAATAACGGTATTGATATTGCGGATGAAGCTGGGTGGCAAAATGCGTTAACTACTCGTGGCGTGCATTATGGCTTAAAGGAGCTTAAGCAATTCGTTGTAGACAATAGTTTGACCAATCCCGTCTTTGTCGATTGTACTTCAGCGCAATCGGTTGCTGACCAATATGTCGATATCTTAGAAGCGGGTTTTCATGTCGTTACCCCAAACAAAAAAGCCAACACAGGTTCGACTCAATATTATGCGGAAATAAAAGCAGCGACCATGACGCAGAAGCGTCAGTACTTATATGAAACGACTGTCGGCGCTGGCTTACCGGTTATTGATAATTTGCAAAAGTTATTTAATGCGGGTGACGAGCTTGAAAGTTTTGAAGGGATTTTGTCAGGATCATTATCCTATGTGTTTGGTAAACTTGAAGAAGGCTTAAGTTTGTCTGCTGCAACAGCCGTCGCAAAAGAAAATGGTTTTACCGAACCCGATCCTCGCGACGATTTGAGCGGTATGGACGTTGCACGCAAGCTCTTAATTATGGCGCGTGAAGCAGGTTTAACGCTTGAGTTGTCCGACATTGATATTGAATCAGTATTACCATCGGGCTTTGATGCAAGTGGTGATATAGAGACCTTTATGGCGAATTTACCGCAGGCAGATAGCCACTATGCGGATTTGGTTAGCCAGGCGCAAAAGGCAGACAAAGTATTACGATATGTTGGCAGTATCAGTAAAGATGGGCAGTGTGCGGTGAAGATCCAAGCCGTTGCGCAAGACCATCCATTAGCCGCCATCAAAGATGGTGAAAATGCCTTAGCGATTCGTTCAGCGTATTACAGTCCAATCCCATACGTTATCCGTGGCTACGGTGCAGGTGCAACAGTCACCGCGGCCGGGGTTTTTGCGGATATTTTGCGGACCCAAGCGTGGAAACAAGAACTATGAGTTCACAATTATGAAAGTAACTGCATATGCGCCTGCGTCGATAGGTAATGTCAGTGTGGGTTTTGATGTGCTTGGTGCAGCATTAGCGCCGATTGATGGCACGTTGTTAGGTGATAAAGTTGGGGTAGAGCCAGCGCCAGAATATGCCTTGACGGTATCGGGACGATTTGCCGAACGTTTACCGCCAGGCACAGACAACAATATCGTCACTCAGTGTTATCACTTTTATCATGAGCGCATGCAACAACGTGGTTTACCCACACAAACATTGGCGTTACACTTAGATAAAACTCTGCCAATAGGCAGTGGTTTAGGGTCTTCTGCAAGTTCAATTGTCGCAGCATTTTACGCATTGAATGCGTTTTATGGTCAACCATTTGATGATAATGAACTATTGTTCATGATGGGCGAATGTGAAGGTCAAATCAGTGGTGCTGTACACTACGATAACGTTGCGCCAGCCCTATTTGGTGGCATGACTTTGATGACAGGCCTGGACAATCCAATTTGCGAACAAATTCCAACGTTCAAAAACTGGTATTGGGTATCGTGTTATAGCGGTATCAGTGTCTCCACCTCAGCTGCTCGAAAACTAATGCCCACTGAGTGGGATACGGCAACAACCTTAGCGTTTGGACGTCAACTCGCTGTATTTGTGCATGCTTCGCATATGCAGAATGCCCCATTAGCCGCAAGCGTCTTTCACGACGTACTCGCCGAGCCCTATCGCAAGTCTCTTTTACCACATTTCGATGAAAGTCGAGCCTTTGCGATGGAACAGGGCGCTTTAGGTTTTGGTATTTCAGGCTCTGGCCCAACCGTTTTCGCAGCTTGTGATAATTTGCAAAGTGCCCAAGCCATTGCAACTTATCTTCAAGACAACTACATTCAAAATGACGATGGTTTTTGTCATATTTGTCGCATCGATGATGCTGGCACACGTACATTATAAGTAAGGTATCTTCGATGCATTTAGTCAATTTAAAAGACGCAACTCAACAGGTCAACTTTCAACAAGCCGTAATGACAGGATTGGGACGTAATCAAGGTTTGTTCTTTGTTGAGCAGATTTCACCGCTTGATAATATAGACGAGTTACTTACCCTATCGTTACAAGAGCGCTCTAAGGTTATTTTACAGCATTTACTCGGAGACGAGTTCAGCGGTGAAGAAGTATCTGAACTTGTGGACAAAGCATTTAATTTCCCTGCTCCGGTAGCCAAAGTGGATGACAGTACCTATTGTTTGGAGTTATTTCACGGTCCGACTCTCGCATTTAAGGACTTTGGTGGTCGTTTTATGGCGCAGTGTTTGGCTAAGATATCACAGGGGGCACCTGTAACCATTTTGACGGCTACCTCTGGTGATACCGGAGCTGCTGTGGCGCACGCCTTCCATGGTTTAGACAATGTCAATGTCGTGATCTTATTCCCGAAAGGCAAAATCAGTCCGTTACAAGAAAAGTTATTTACCACACTTGGTGGTAATATTCATACTGTGGCCATTGATGGTGACTTTGATGCATGTCAGGCCATCGTTAAGCAAGCGTTTGAAGATCAACAGATGCGTGATGAACTGCACTTGAATTCAGCAAACTCAATTAATATTTCTCGATTGTTGGCTCAGGTTTGTTATTACTTTGAGGCTTATGCTCAATTACCTATTGAAAAGCGCGATGAGCTTGTCATCTCAGTACCAAGCGGTAACTTTGGCAATTTAACGGCTGGTATGATTGCTAAGGCTCTAGGTCTACCGATTAAACGTTTTGTCGCGGCCACAAACCTCAACGACACAGTGCCGCGCTATCTACAAAATGGTGAGTGGTCACCCAAGCAGACTATTGCGACCATCTCGAATGCGATGGATGTGGCACAGCCAAACAACTGGCCACGCATCGAAGCGATGTTTGAAAAAGGTATTTTGCCTAAGGACTGCTTGACCGGTGTTGCAATTGATGAAGATTACACTCAACTAGCAATGAAACAATTAAAAAATTTAGGATACACCAGTGAGCCGCACGCGGCCGTTGCATATCGTGCATTGCATAATACTTTGGCTGAAGGTGAAATTGGTCTTTTTTTAGGGACAGCCCATCCAGCGAAATTCAAAGAATCAGTTGAGAATATCCTTGGCGAGCCCTTGGTTTTGCCGAAGCCTTTAATGGATGTAGCCGATAAACCGTCATTAGCAGTAGATAAACCAGCAAATTATGCTTTAATTAAACAACATATGTTTGAGTTACTCGCTTAGTAGAGAGGTTGTATGACACCCAGCTGGTCGGAGTTTATAAATACCCAGCAAGGATTGCCATATTACAAGGAGTTACAACAAAAGCTGACACAACGCCGTGCCTCTGGTGAGGTGGTTTTCCCACCAGAGGATGATGTTCTGCGTGCATTTAAGATATCTGACCTATCTGACACGAAAGTCGTCATACTGGGACAGGATCCTTATCACGGTGCCCATCAAGCACATGGCTTGGCATTTTCAGTGGAGCAAGGCATTAAAATCCCACCGTCCTTGCAGAACATTTTTAAAGAGCTTCATAAAGAAATTCCTGATTATCAAATTCCAATGCATGGGGACCTGACTCATTGGGCTAAGCAGGGGGTGTTGTTGCTCAATACAGTATTAACTGTGGCTGAGGGTGAACCAAACTCTCATAGTGAGCTGGGTTGGCAGAACTTCACTCATGCAGCGGTGAGTTATGTGAGTGATAATGTCGATAATGTTGTCTTTATGTTGTGGGGAGCACACGCTCAGAAGCTATCAAAGCTCATCAATGACCGAAAACACTGCGTGTTAAAAGCACCGCATCCAAGCCCTTTATCGGCACATCGGGGCTTTTTTGGTTGCCGCCATTTTACAATGGCAAATCAATGGCTTACCAAGAAGGGGAAATCTACTATAGCATGGTAAAGTTCATAGACTATGATGATGATTCTTCGTCTAAATCGAAGTTGAAATCATAAGCATCAAGCTCTCTCTCAAGTTCTCGTTTTGCTTTTAAGTCTTCGATTTCTCGCCATCTGCGTTTGGTCCGTTTACTACGGCGACGAACCAATGATGAATCGCTATCTCTATCTATGTTAAATGGTTCTTCTAGTACACTGGCGTCCATGTGTAATGCTTCCCTATCAAAATAGTGATGTCTATCCATTGTATCTGCTCCAAAGAAGAAAACATTAGACAAATAAATTGCCTATAATTTAGAAAGATTGGATTATTTCACCAGGCTAATAAAACGAAAAACCGTGTGGTATGTACGCACACGGTTTGAGGACGGGTATTATTGTGGTCGCTATATCAAAATGTGCATTATGACTGTGCGCGACGATAGCGATTGACCAAGTCTTGTGTGGAGCTATCAAGCTCAGAATGTGTATCACCCTGCAATGCCTCTAGAACTTGATTGCCTAAGACTTTACCGAGCTCAACACCCCATTGATCAAAGCTATTTAAGCCCCAGATAGCACCTTGTACAAAGACTTTATGTTCATATAAAGCCACAAGTGAACCGAGGTTAAATGGTGTCAATTCATCACACAATAAAGTGTTAGATGGCTTATTACCAGGCATCACTTTATGCGCAGCAATAACCTCTCGGTCTGCCATATCCTCAGAGAGATCTGCATAACATTCATCAAATGTTTTACCTTGCATTAAGGCTTGAGCTTGCCCAAAACAGTTGGCAGCAAGCATCGCATGATGCGTAGCGTCTTGATTCGGTACATTCAATGGAAAAATAAAATCGACAGGTAAAAGCGTGTCACTTTGATGGATCAGTTGATGAAATGAGTGTTGTCCATTAGTGCCTTCTGAACCAAAAATAATCGGGCCAGTTGAATAGGTTAGTTCTGAACCATCAATGGCGTTGCGCTTACCGTTACTTTCCATATCCAATTGTTGTACGTATGCTGGGAACCCACGTAAATAATGATAGTAAGGCAGTAATACATGACTTTGAGCATTATGAAAGTTACGATACCAAATGCCTAATAATGCCAATATGACTGGCATATTGTGCTCTAGTGGCGCAGTCTTAAAGTGCGTATCCATTGCAAAAGCACCTTCAAGGAGTTGCTTAAAATGAGCAAAACCAATCGCAAGGGCAATGGGAAGTCCTATTGCAGACCACAAAGAATAACGTCCACCGACCCAATCATTCATTGGGAACACCATATCTGGTGACATACCAAATTCGACTGCAGCGGAAACGTTAGAAGAGACGGCAGCAAAGTGAGTGGCAATAGCCGCTTGCGGAGCACCTGATTTGAGGAACCACGCTTTGGCAGTCAAGGTATTTTGTAAAGTCTCTTGGGTACTGAACGATTTGGAAGACATGAGCACGAAGGTCGTTTCTGGGTCACAATCTGCTAAAACGTCTTGAATATGACAACCATCAACATTTGCCACAAAATGCACATTAAATACTTTATGCTGATAGGGCTTTAATGCCTCAGTCATGATCTTAGGGCCCAAAAATGAACCACCGATCCCTATACTGACGACATCTGTGATTTTTTTACCAGTATAGCCAAGATGTGTTTGCTTGATCATGCTGTCACAAAAAGCGTTCATTTTGTCTAACGTTGCCTCTATTTCAGGCATAACATCTTGTCCATCGACGATAACTGGCTCACCAGAGAAATTCCTTAATGCGGTATGCAGTACAGACCGTCCTTCTGTTGAGTTGATGGCAACACCACCAAACATGGCGTCACGTTTGGATTCAATATTAGATTCTTTGGCCAGTGAAACGAGCGCTCCTAAGACAGCCTGATTGATGCGATTTTTGGCATAATCAAGATGCCAACCTGCTGCGTCAAGCTGATAGGTTTGTGCTCGTTTAGGATCTTGCTCAAACATCGTACGCATATGTGGCAATGTTTGTTCTGCTAGTTCCTTTAGTTCATCCCAAGCTGATGACATAGTTAAAGTTTCTCCGCGAGTAATTGCTCAAGTTTGATTTGGTCTTTGGTAAAGTTGCGAATGCCTTCAGCGAGTTTTTCTGTTGCCATCGCATCTTCGTTCATATTCCAACGGAACTCGTTCTCAGTCATCGCTTCAGGAGCTGGTTGAATAGCACCTTTATCTACCAATTTAACGTCTAGTTCAGCATCAGTATTGGCAAGTTCTTCTAATAATGCAGGTGCTATGGTTAAACGATCACAACCGGCTAGCTCAAGGATTTCGCTGGTATTGCGGAAACTGGCACCCATGACCACAGTCTCGTAGCCATGGTTCTTGTAGTAATTGTAGATATTGGTTACCGAAATCACACCAGGATCCTGCGCGCCATTAAAATCACCTGCGCTATTCGCTTTAAACCAATCCAAAATACGGCCAACAAAAGGTGAAATCAAAAACACCCCAGCTTCTGCACACGCACGAGCTTGAGCAAAAGAGAACAGCAGAGTTAGGTTACAATTGATGCCTTCTTGTTCGAGCTGTTCAGCGGCTTTGATCCCCTCCCAAGTTGAGGCAATCTTGATCAAAATGCGATCTTTACTGATCCCCTCTTCTTCATACAAAGCGATGAGCTTATGGGCTTTAGCGACGGTAGCTTCGGTACTAAAAGACAGGCGCGCATCCACTTCAGTCGAAATTCGACCTGGGATGACCCCCACAATTTCTTTTCCAATGAGCACCGCAAGTTTATCTGCGGCATCGATGATTTGCTGGTCAGTATTATTGGATTGTGCTTTTGCCCACGCTATGGACGAATCAATCATCGAAGCATATTCAGGTATGCTCGCCGCTTTTAATAATAAAGATGGATTAGTCGTTGCGTCGACGGGAGAGTATTTTTTGATTGCTTCAATGTCACCGGTATCGGCAACAACAGTCGTAACTTTTTTTAATGAGGAGAGTAAATCAGCCATGTTAATCCTTAAAATCGATTAATCCGATTTGTTTTGATTGTTAGAACAAATCGACGTTGTCTTTCATACTAAATAACAGGTCCCTAAAGGGGTTATTTAGAAAGTGAATGAGGAAGAAAATTTATGCACAAGATTATCAATTTTTTCAGTAAAAAACCATTGCAAGAAACGCTTGTTTGCAACTATGAAAACAACTATTACGGCGATCAAATATGCGTAAAGCAACTCAACCAGAGTAAACGTTGATTTTTTGGACAAGTGTTTAGTCACAGCTAGGCAAATGGTACACTCAAATCAAAGAAAAAAGGAGTCATCATGTTAATCCTGTTATCCCCAGCAAAAAATTTAGATTACAACACCCCTGTGCCAGTTGCAGAGCATTCTGAACTTGCATTGCCAGAGGATACTCAAGCCTTAGCAGAAGTCTGTAAGACGCTCTCGCCGGCAGACTTGTCTAAGTTGATGGGGATCAGTGATAAATTGGCGATACTCAACGCTGAGCGTTTTAATGATTTTACTATGCCTTTTGCAAATGATAATGCCCGCCAAGCTGTCTATGCGTTTAATGGTGATGTGTATACTGGATTAGATGCTTACTCATTGAGTGCAGAGGATATCGCGTTTGCACAATCGCATTTGCGGATATTGTCTGGTCTGTATGGGGTATTAAAACCGCTCGATTTGATGCAGCCTTATCGCTTAGAGATGGGAACATCATTGGCGACTGAGCGCGGCAAGAACCTCTATGAATTTTGGGGCAACAAGATTACGGATGAGCTAAATGCTTTGCACTCTGAGGTTGTCGTAAACTTGGCCTCTAATGAATATTTCAGTGCGGTAAAAACGACAGAATTGAAAGGGCGTTTGATTACTCCAGTATTTAAAGATGAAAAAAATGGCAAAGTCAAAATCATCAGCTTTTACGCTAAAAAAGCACGGGGGTTGATGGCGCGATGGATCATCGAAAATCGGATTACTGACATAGCTGCATTGTCAGAGTTCAATGTTGCTGGATATCGCTTCGCAACAGAGCAAAGTG
Source organism: Glaciecola sp. (assembly GCA_018623155.1). GTDB lineage: Bacteria > Pseudomonadota > Gammaproteobacteria > Enterobacterales > Alteromonadaceae > Opacimonas. The sequence goes on along the minus strand of JAAZVZ010000003.1, from coordinate 84,860 downwards.
ACAGCGCCACATTGACATTTATTCGCTTGGAACAGGACCGAGCTTAATCTACATACATTTGTTGTTGAAACTCGAGTACTTCTGTTTGACCACGATCGCTCATGGTGACTTTGAAACGATACGTTTCGCGGTCACGGTAAGCAAGTGGAGCAAGGTAATAAATGGCGTCGCCATCAACGACGCGTTTAAATTTGAGTTCTTTAGAGGTGCCGATAAGGTTCCTCGCAACTCCTTCAACCGCTGGCATCTGCGCTTTTTTCGTTTTTTTATCTAACACCGAGATATTCACAACTGCATTGAATTTGGAGCGGACGAGCCCATTGGCTTTGGCGATTTCTGGTGTTAAAAACGTAGATGGAAACACAATGTAGTGCACGTCCCAAGGTCCAAGTGTTTGTTTGATTTCAGCTTGCGCAGAAAAACAACAAAAGCTAATCAGTAATAAACCAAACCATTTGCGCATATCAAAACCCCATTAAATATTCTAAAAAGCACCGATGTACTGTGTTAGTAACAACTCCACAAATTGCAAAGCGATAATTGCAACTAATATGGACAAATCTAATCCGCCGATGGGAGGTATAATTTTACGAATAGGGCGTAAAAACGGTTCAGTCAGTTGTGCAATCACATATTCTATTGGATTTTGTCCTTGTGACACCCAGCTTAAAAGTGCGCGAATAATCAACATCCAGAACATGAGGTTGAACACTTCTTTGATGACTTCGATTACACCAACAATCATTAAGCTAAAAGGGTCAATTGATAAACCGCGAACAAGTGAAACAATGACGAATGTCTTCAAACATGCGATGATCAAAGCAATTACGAAGGTCGCGGTATCAAACTTACCCATTGCTGGAATCACTCGGCGCAAAGGACCCACTATAGGCTGTGTTACCTTGACGACGAACTGAGAAAAGGGATTATAAAAGTCCGCGCGGACCAGTTGTAACCATAAACGCAAAATAACGACCATTAAGTAAAGGCCAAAAAGGGTTTCAACTAAAAAATGAGAAGCAGTCATGAGTGTCCTTAAATCAATTTTTGCATTGCTTCAGCACGTTCAACAGCTGCTTGCATTGCATCTCCTACCATAGCAGTTAGCCCTGCACTTTGAAAGGACTCAATCGCCTTGGCCGTGGTTCCGCCTTTGGAGGTGACGTTAGCGCGAAGTTCACTAAAAGATATATCGTCATGTTCGAGCAACATTTTACCTGAACCCGCTAGGGTTTGCGCCACCATAAGTTTCGCATCCTGTGCTGAGAAACCCAACTGTTCGGCTTTTGCTTGCATGGCTTCAGCAAATAAAAATAAATACGCAGGGGCTGAACCAGCAGCAGCAATGACACTATTGATCATTGCTTCGTCCGATACCCACAAAGTTTTGCCAACTTGTTCCAAACAATATGTCGCCAAATCACATAAAACCTTATCTGTGCCTTGCGGAGCATATAACCCAGTCATGCCCATGCCGACACTAGACGGGGTATTGGGCATAGATCTTACGACATCACATGATGCTCCTAGCATCTCTTGGATGCGAGAAACCGTTACACCCGCTGCAATCGAAATATATTTTTTGGACTGTCTTTCGGGTTTAGGCAAAGCGTTTATGACCTCTGCTAACATTTGCGGCTTGACCGCAAGCACAATGTAATTGGCAAAGTTTAGCGCAGCGTCATTATCGGAACTGATATGGACCCCAAGCTGATCGTTAAGCTGGTTTAATTTGGCTTCTGAACGATTGGTTAATAATATTTTACTAGGGCTGTAACCCGCTTTTACCATACCTGTGACAATGGCACTGGTCATATTGCCTGCACCAATAAAGGCGATGTTGGCATGAATAGTCATATAGTCATTCCTTATTTAATCTGGGCGAGGCGCGCGAGCACCAAAAATATCTGTACCAACTCGAACCATGGTGGAACCGTGAGCAATGGCCGGCGCTAAATCTGCGCTCATTCCAACAGAGAGTGTATCTATGTTGGGGTAATTTTGTTGCAAGTCATGATATAGATTTTGCAGGTGAGACAGTGTTTTAGTCTGCTCAATGGCATTTGGTTGTGCTTTTGGGATAGCCATTAAACCACGTAATGATAAACGAGGTTGAGTTTGAATAAAATCAGCCAAAGGTGCAATCTGTTCCGGCAATACTCCGGATTTAGTTGGTTCATTATCAATATTGATTTGGATGCAAACATTGAGAGGTGCTAGGTCATCGGGACGCTGATCATTGAGTCTTCGGGCTATTTTTTCACGATCAACCGTATGACACCAAGCAAACCCTTGGCTAATTAATGCACTCTTATTCGACTGAATCGGACCAATAAAATGCCATGTGAGTTCAGATAAATGTTGCAAAGCATGCACTTTTTCAACGCCCTCTTGCACATAGTTTTCACCAAAGTGACGTTGTCCAGCTTCATACGCAAGTACGATATCAGATACGGGTTTGGTTTTGCTGACGGCTAATAATTGAATAGTAGTTGCATCGCGATTCGCCGATGTGGCGGCATCATTAATACGTTGCTGTATTTGGTTTAACTTTTCTGCAATGTGGTTAGTCATAGTTTAATAAAATAAAAGGTGATTTATGGATATTACCGAATTACTTGCTTTCAGTGTTAAGAATAACGCATCGGACCTACATTTGTCAGCAGGTCAGCCACCAATGATTCGAGTGGATGGTGAAATGCGTCGTCTCAACGTAGATGAACTCGATCACAAATCTGTACAAGCGCTTATTTATGAAGTGATGAATGACCAGCAACGCCGTGAATTTGAAGAAAATCTCGAAGTTGATTTCTCGTTTGAAGTCAAAGAGCTCGCGCGTTTCCGGGTAAATGCTTTTATTCAAAACCGAGGATGTGCCGCCGTTTTGAGAACCATCCCAAGTAAAGTGTTAACATTGGATGACATTGGTGCACCGAATATTTTTAAAGACATTATCGATCAACCGACGGGGATTGTTTTGGTAACGGGGGCGACTGGCTCAGGCAAATCAACCACACTTGCGGCAATGATTGATCACATTAATACCTACAAGCGCGAGCATATACTCACTATTGAGGACCCAATTGAATTTGTGCATCACAATAAACTTTGTTTGATGAACCAACGAGAGGTACATCGTGATACAAAATCTTTCTCCAATGCATTGCGTTCCGCGCTGCGAGAGGATCCTGATGTGATTTTGGTTGGTGAGCTACGGGATTTAGAAACGATACGCTTAGCAATCTCTGCAGCAGAAACCGGGCATCTTGTGTTTGGTACGCTGCATACCAATTCTGCGCCCAAAACCATCGATAGAATTATCGATGTATTCCCTGCGGAAGAAAAGTCCATGGTGCGCTCTATGTTGTCTGAGAGTTTGCGTGCGGTGATCTCGCAAAATCTTCTCAAACGTGAAGGCGGTGGACGAATTGCAGCGCATGAAATCATGCTTGGCGTACCAGCCATTCGCAACCTCATTCGAGAAGATAAGGTCCCACAGATGTATTCAGTGATACAGACCGGTCAAGGGCATGGCATGCAGACGATGGAGCAGTGCGTACAACGTCTTATTGCACATGGCTTAGTATCCCCTTCTACAGCTCAAGAAGTCATATCTGATAACAACAATACAGTGAACTTCTAGGAGTAACGATGCATATCAATGATTTTTTCCAGTCGATGATTACACACGATGCGTCTGATTTATTTATTACAGTTGGGCGTCCGGTCAGCGCCAAAATCAATGGTTCTATGACCCCACTTAATGAAACTGATGTAGACGAATTGACGGCCAAACGACTCCTGGAGCAAGCTATGACAACAGAGCAAAGCCATGCTTTTCATAGCAATAAAGAATGTAATTTTGCCATAGCACCTGAGGGGATTGGTCGATTTCGTTGTTCTGCATTTTGGCAACGCGATATGCCAGGAATGGTTGTCCGACGTATTGTGACTGATATCCCCCAAACGCAAGACTTGGGGCTTCCTGAAGTACTCAAAAATATAATTATGTCAAAACGAGGATTAGTACTATTTGTGGGCGGTACGGGGACAGGCAAATCGACTTCATTAGCAGCACTTATTGGCCACCGTAATCAGAACACTTCAGGGCATATTTTGACGATTGAAGACCCAATAGAGTTTGTCCATGAACACGATAAATGTGTGATCACGCAACGCGAGGTAGGTATTGATACTCACTCTTTTGATGAGGCTCTAAAAAGTTCTTTGCGACAAGCGCCGGATGTGATTTTGATTGGCGAAATTCGCTCAATGGAAACGATGGAATATGCCATGTCGTTCGCTGATACAGGGCATTTATGTGTGGCGACGTTACATGCTAATAATGCGAACCAGGCGATTGAACGCATCTTGCATCTTGCCCCAAAGGAAATGCACGATAAGGTCCGCTATGAGTTGTCGATGAACATCAAAGCCATAGTGGCTCAGCAATTAGTACCAACCATCAATGGTACTGGCCGAGTTGCTGCGATTGAAGTATTACTTAACTCCCCTTTGGTACGGGATTTGATTCAGCGCAACGAAGTATCAGGCTTAAAAGAAGCCATGGTGAAAGGCAAAGAAATGGGGATGCAGACCTTTGATATGGCGTTGAGGGACTTATATGCGTCTGGGAAGATAAGCTTGGAACAAGCCCTGCATCATGCAGATTCACCAAACGACCTTCGCTTAATGATAAAACTTGAACAAACCTCCCCAACTGAGTTAGGCTCTTTGGAAAATGTTTCGATTGATTTGGATTAATGCAAAAATTTTATGCTTCGTTTGACCGGATTGCTGTCCACCAAGTAATGGAAATGCTGCAAGATGCTGGGATACCTGTGCTACTTAAAAATGAGTATATTCAAGGTGCGATTGGTGAAATTCCTGCTGTGGATAATGACATAGAGGTGTGGTTGATGGATGATGCATGGCGACCTCGCGCTGATGCCTTACTTGCTCAATGGGAGTCTGAGCGGGATGTTGAGGGTTATGCGTGGGTGTGCTCAGAATGTCAGGAAGATAATGACGCAGAGTTTGGTGTTTGTTGGTCATGCCAAACATCAAAGCCCTAACTTTGACCATAGAAAAGCGTCTATTCTGGCATACCTTGCTCAAGCCAATTTTCAAAAATTACACAAGCTGAGACGCTATCGACTTTGCCCTTGGTCAGCTTTTTATATCCACCGAGTTCAAATAATCGCGCTTTAGCATCTGCGGTTGTGAGCCTCTCATCTACCATGGTGACTTGGGCGCGACACTGATTGGCCAGTCGATTTGCGAACTTACGCGCGCGAAGCGTCATCTCTTGCTCTGTGCCATCCATGTTGTATGGGATCCCAACAATGCACTGCTTGGGAAGCCACTCTTGATAAAGGTGTCTGATTGGCTTCCAATCAGGAATACCGTCCTTAGCTGCTATGGCATCAAGCGGTTGCGCAGTCCCTGTTACTAGCTGTCCGACAGCTACCCCAATACTCTTGGTACCAAAATCAAAAACTAAATAAGTACTCATGCATGGCCTGCGCTTTCAGACAATTGCCAGGGTTCAATCCCTAGCGCCTTGACGGCTGTTTCCCAACGAAGATGTAAAGGCGTATCAAATACTAATGCTCTAGAGGCTGGAATAGTAAGCCACGCATTATCGTGGATCTCTTGCTCTAATTGATCCGGACTCCAGCCAGCATAACCTAAGGCAATGATTTGTCTATCTGGTCCTAAATCATTACCTAACGCTCCTAAGATATCTTTTGAGGTCGTGACCATGAACTCATCACACAGTTGTAAACTGCTTTCCCAACAGGTTTGAGGTGAGTGTAAGATAAAACCTCTATCTGGAGAAACGGGGCCTCCTTTAACAATAATTTGGTCTTTTTTCGCCACGTCAACTTGAGCTTCAGGCACGGCTTGTGCCAGTAATTCTTCGAGTCTCATATTGATTGGGATATTAATTACGATACCCATTGCACCCTCTGCATTGTGCTCGCAAACATAGATCACACTGCGTTTAAAATACGCATCATTAAGGCTAGGCATAGCGATTAATAGATGATTGGCAAAAGACATAACCCTTCCTTATGTTATTGACAACGAGCTTCTATAGCAGTGAAGAGTTTTGCACAGATATTAATATCGTATGCGACCTCTATCTCTCTCACGCAAGTAGGGGAGGTGATGTTGATCTCCGTTACGCGATCACCAATGACATCCAAACCCACAAATAAAATATTATGCGCTTTTAACATAGGCGCGATAGTTTCGGCCAGCGCACGATCTGATTCACTGATTGGCTGTGGTCGTCCTACACCGCCTGCAGCTAGATTTCCTCTGGTCTCGGTACCTTGCGGAAGGCGAGCTAAACAATAAGGCATGACTTCGCCATCGACAATCAATATGCGTTTGTCGCCCTCTTTTATCGCGGGTAGATAACGTTGAAACATGGCCAAACGGGAGCCATTTTCGGTCAATGTTTCAATGACAACCCCCAGGTTGTTGGCATCGTCTTTGATGCGAAAAATACCTACTCCCCCCATACCATCAAGCGGTTTACAAATTATATCCTGATGCTCAGCTTGAAAGGCCTTTATTTGATCTTTATTACGAGATACTAATGTTGGTGGAATCAGCTCTGGAAAGTAGGATGTAAAGAGTTTTTCGTTAAAATTACGCAACGCTTGACTGTGGTTAACGACCAATACCCCTTGCGCTTCAGCTAATGCAAAAATCTGAGTGGTAAAAACAAACTGGTCGTCAACTGGAGGATCCTTGCGCATCAAAATGGCATCAAACTCTGTGAGTGCCATATTTTTTGAATCTCTGAGTGAATAGTATTCCTCAACTCCATCGGTGAGCTCTAACACAGCAGCCTGTGCAAACGGTTGTCCCTGTACAATCGATAAATCTTTTTGTTCGGCATAAAACAAGCTGTGACCTCTGCGCAAAGCTTCTAATCCCATCGCAAACGACGTGTCTTTGTAAGGTGTGATATCCGCAATGGGATCCATTACCATTAATATATTTAAACTCATAATAAATCTCCAAATTGCGCTTGTAGCACAGACAATACGGTTAAAGCGGCAGTCTCTGTTCGCAACACACGCGGCCCCATTTTAATTTGGTGAAAGCCCGCTTCACCTGCTTGATAAATCTCTGCATCACTTAAACCGCCCTCAGGGCCAATCAAAACCCGAGCACCTTGACTGCGAATGGGTAAGCTAGGTAACGCTTTATTGGCTTCAGGGTGCAATAGTAATCGCACTTGTTGTGTCGGCTGTTTTAACCACTCGGTAAGGGTTACGGGTGGATGCAACATAGGGAGTTGGTTACGACCTGATTGCTCACAGGCACTAGCAATGATCTTATGCCATTGTTGGGATTTTTTTTCCCAACGCTCAGAACTTAGTTTCACGTTACAACGCTCTGTCATGACCGGAGTGATTTCGGTCACGCCAAGTTCAGTGGCTTTTTGTAATACAAAATCCATGCGATCGCCCTTGGCAATGCCCTGACCGAGATGCAATGATAAAGGGGATTCACAAGTCAAAGCGAGCTTTGCGTTGATCAGTACTTTAACACTGCGTTTGTCGACTAGTGATAGCTCTCCAGCGTATTCGTTGCCATCGCCATTAAATAATACAACGGGATCCCCAACACGTAAGCGTAAAACATGAATAATGTAATGAGCGGTGTCGGTTGGGATCTGAAAGGTCTTGTCGACACTTAACCTATCCAATACAAAAAATCTCGATATTCTCATGGGGTTTAGGTGTTATTATATTTGGTGTAATAATACCTAACCCTAAAGCAGTAACCTAGCGTTGTGATTAATTTTTTATGTTTTGGGTATGAGTTTTACGAATTTTTTTGTGCGCACTTCTTTGCATTATTGGTTTTTCAATCTATTGTAGATAATAAAGCACACCAACATATGAAAACGGATATGGATAAAATTTCAAATTTGCTAGAACAGTTGATTCAATATAGCCCACTTATTGCCAAGGAACCCTCTGCGGATGCGGCTGAAGATATTACGACAGTTTCGGATGTCGTGACAAATTTTGATGTACAACATTTTGTCGGTTCATATGCTATGCCATGGGGTATTAATATTGCTCTAGCCATCATCATCTACCTATTAGGAAGGATGGTAGTAAATGTATTGCTTAGCATATTTGGTAAAATCATGGCCAAATCTAAATACGACGATATGTTGGTCGATTTTTTGACTTCCATTGTTAAAGCCGTGTTGATGTTATTTGTGATTGTGGCGTCGCTCGATCAACTTGGTATTGATACGACGTCTTTGGTAGCGATTCTAGGTGCTGCAGGCTTAGCCATAGGTTTATCATTACAGGGTTCATTGCAAAACTTTGCTGCGGGAGTCATGCTTTTGGTCTTTCGTCCATTCAAAGCAGGCGATTTTGTCGACGCTGCTGGGGTTTCTGGCTCAGTTGTAAGTATTGGTATATTTACGACCATCATGAATACGCCTGATAACAAAGAAATCATCGTTCCAAATGGCGCTATTTATAGTGGAAATATCACTAATTTTTCGGCAAAGCCCACTCGACGTATTGATATGACCTTTGGTATTGGTTATGACGACGATTTAAAAAAAGCCAAAGCGGTTCTTGAAGAAATGCTTAATGCGGATGAAAGAGTGCTAAAAGAACCGAAATACACGGTTGCGGTGGGTTCATTGGGTGACAGCTCTGTCAATATCGTCGTGCGTCCTTGGGTAAAATCCAGTGATTATTGGGGCGTGTTATTTGATTTTACTGAACAAGTCAAACTGCGTTTTGATCGAGAAGGAATCAGCATTCCTTATCCACAGATGGACGTGCATATTAATAAAAACGATTGAGTTAGCAGGTGTTTTTACTAATATTCCCAGCGTGTTTCTTAACAACTTTCGGGATTGCTTGTTGCAGTTGACGGATCCTTGTTTGAGCGCTTGGGTGAGTCGATAACAGTTCAGGGGGAACTTTTTGGTTATCCTTTGCTGCACTCATGTTTTCCCATAACTCTACCGCAGCATGAGGGCTATATCCGGCTTGTACCATGAGTTCTAAACCAATTAAATCGGCTTCAGACTCGTGTGTGCGAGAATAGGGCAAGCTGACTCCAATGACTGCACCTAACCCCAAAATACTCATATAAGTCTGTTGCTCGATAGTGCTCACTTCATTGGCTTGCATAGCTATCTGAGAGCCAATTAACAGTGCCTGAGCCCCAAGTTGGATGGATGCACGTTCTGCAGCGTGTTGTGCTATAACGTGTCCAATTTCATGGCCAATGATTGCGGCGAGTTGATCCGGTGTTTGTGCGACATTTAATATGCCTGTATAAACGCCAATTTTGCCTCCAGGGACGGCAAATGCATTGATTTGCTCATCATCAAATACTACGGCTTCCCATTCTTGTGATCCATATCGAGCATTTACAATGGGCAACATAGAATCGACAATGCATTGTACCAACTCGTTTGCCTTGGTATTGGTACTGGTCGGCATCTTTTGCTTAATTGCTGTAAATGCGGCAACCCCTTGTTGATCAAGGGAATTACCAAACAAGTTAAGTTGAGAACGTCCCGTAGGAGAGGTCGAACAAGCCGTTAAGACTAAACAAGATAAAACGATACAAGAGAGAGTGTTTGATAATCCCATAAACTTTCCTTTAATTTATGAATGGATACAGTTCTCTTGTATCGTCCATGATCAGAGAAGTTTAAGCAAATCCTACAGAACGCTTTTTAATATATCTGCTTTATCTGTTTGCTCCCAAGGATAAGCTTCATTACCAAAGTGCCCATATGCGGCGGTAGGTAAGTAGATTGGACGCTCCAAATCAAGCATTTCAATTAAGCCGTACGGTCTTAAGTCAAAGTGTTCACGCACTAACTGAGTAATGATTTCATCAGCGACTTTGCCTGTACCAAACGTATCGACACTAATAGACGTTGGTTCAACCACACCAATTGCATAAGATACTTGAATTTCACACTTATCAGCGAGACCCGCGGCAACAATATTCTTGGCAACATAACGGCCAGCATACGCTGCACTGCGATCCACTTTAGAGGGATCTTTCCCTGAGAATGCCCCCCCACCATGTCGCGCCATACCACCATAGGTGTCGACGATGATTTTGCGTCCGGTTAACCCACAATCCCCCATTGGACCACCGATCACAAAACGCCCTGTTGGGTTAATGTGAAAGAGAGTATCTGGTTTGATGAGTTCTGCAGGAAGAATTGGCTTGATGATTTCTTCCATGACCGCTTCGCGAAGGTCAGCAGTACTGATTGAGTCACAATGTTGAGTCGACAAAACAACTGCATCAATGCCAACTGGTTTACCGTCTTCGTATGCTAGGGTGACTTGTGATTTGGCATCTGGACGTAACCACGGTAACTTTCCTGATTTGCGGACCTCAGCTTGGCGTTTAACTAACTTGTGCGAGTACATAATCGCTGCGGGCATTAATTCAGGTGTTTCGTTACAGGCGAATCCAAACATTAACCCTTGGTCACCGGCACCTTGCTCAGCTCGTTCACCTCGGTCAACACCTTGGTTAATATCAGATGATTGTTTGCCTATTGCGTTTAATACAGAGCAAGAATCTGCATCAAAGCCCATTTCAGAGTTCACGTAACCAATATCGCGTACCGTGTCTCTTGCGATCTTTTCAATATCAACCCAAGCGTGAGTATTAATCTCTCCACCCACTAAGACCATTCCTGTTTTGACAAAAGTTTCACACGCAACACGAGCCGTGGGGTCTTCTGCGAGTATTGCATCCAATACAGCATCAGAGATTTGGTCGGCAATCTTATCTGGGTGGCCTTCTGAAACAGATTCTGACGTAAATAAATGTTGTGGCATGATTTGATCTACACCTTTTAGAGTTAAATTTGTTGTTTTGATTATAGACGTTTGTGGCACATGTTATCAGTTTTCCCATCTAGACGTCTATATGTCTATTTAATAAGTTTTACGTCTTTATAACGGCTTCAGTTCAAACTTATTAATATATTGGTCTAAAAAATAATCTTTTTTCCTCTGACCACTGCAATAGACGTTGCACTTAAACAAAGGGTAGGAGAAAATACACGCAATTTTTTGAAAGGCTGTAACTCAACTTACCATCAGTCAATCAACCATATGTAACACCTCAGGAGTGATATCAAATGTCTTCACCGCAACAACTCGCCAATGCTATCCGTGCTTTGAGTATGGACGCCGTTCAACAAGCCAACTCAGGCCACCCTGGTGCCCCTATGGGAATGGCGGATATTGCTCAAGTCTTATGGTGTGATTTTTTATCTCATAACCCAGCAGATCCAGCTTGGACGAATCGAGACCGCTTTATTTTGTCAAACGGGCATGGCTCAATGTTGTTGTATTCTTTGCTTCATCTGTCGGGATATGACTTACCGATTGAAGAATTAAAAAATTTCCGTCAATTACACTCCAAAACACCAGGGCACCCTGAATATGGCTATGCTCCAGGTGTTGAGACAACGACTGGGCCTCTAGGACAAGGGATCACTAATGCTGTGGGTATGGCGATAGCAGAAAAAACACTTGCAGCGCAATTCAATCGCCCAGAATACAGCATTGTTGATCATTATACTTATGCCTTCCTCGGTGATGGTTGTTTGATGGAAGGTATTTCTCATGAAGCCTGTTCATTGGCGGGCACACTTGGCCTAGGCAAGCTCATCGCGTTTTGGGATGACAATGGAATCTCGATTGACGGTGAAGTGGAAGGTTGGTTCTCAGACGATACGGTTAAGCGTTTCGAATCATATGGTTGGCAAGTCATATCAGGCGTGGACGGACATGACCCGGCACAAGTTGCAAGCGCAATTCGTACTGCTCAAGCCGAAAGCCAAAAGCCAACTTTGATCTGTTGTAAGACTATTATTGGTTTTGGTGCACCAAACAAAGAAGGCACAGAGTCTTGTCATGGCGCGCCACTGGGTGCGGATGAAATCGCTGCTGCTCGCGCCAAGTTAGGCTGGGAACACGATGCGTTTGTCGTTCCTGATGACATTTACGCTGGTTGGGATGGCAAAGTAAGTGGTGCAAAAGCACAACAAGCTTGGGAAGACTTGTTTGCTGCCTACGCCGAAGCATACCCAGCGCTTGCGGTTGAATACAACCGTCGCATGAACAATGTTTTACCCGATAACTGGAGTAAAGCATCACAGCAATACATTGAAGAATTGCAAGCTAATCCAGCAAACGTTGCCACGCGTAAAGCGTCACAAAATGCGTTGAATGCATTTGGTCCATTATTGCCTGAGTTACTAGGTGGTTCGGCTGATTTAGCAGGATCTAATCTAACTTTATGGTCTGGTTCGAAGGGACTTACTGCTGACGATGCATCGGGTAATTACGTGTATTACGGCGTCCGTGAATTTGGTATGTCAGCAATGATGAACGGCATAGCACTGCATGGTGGTTTCAAAGCTTATGGTGCAACCTTCTTAATGTTTATGGAATATGCACGCAACGCGGTCCGTATGGCGGCGTTGATGAAGCAACCGGTTATTTTTGTGTACACTCATGATTCGATTGGTTTAGGAGAGGATGGTCCGACGCACCAACCTGTCGAACAGCTTGTTGCTTTGCGTTCGACACCAAACTTAGATAACTGGCGCCCATGCGACCAAGTTGAAAGTGCTGTTGCATGGCAGGCTGCCATTGAGCGTACAGATGGACCCACAACTCTTATCTTTACGCGCCAAGGCTGCGCACAACAGGAGCGTACAGCAGAGCAAGTTAAAGCGATTCGTCGTGGTGGTTATGTTCTAAAAGATTGCTCTGGTACACCTGAGGTTATTTTAATCGCGACTGGTTCTGAGGTTGAACTCGCGGTCGCTGCTGCAGAGCAGTTAACTGAGCAAGGCAAAGCGGTGCGTGTAGTATCCATGCCTTCAACGGATGTATTTGATGCGCAATCGGCACAATATAAAGAGTCTGTATTACCTGCTGCGGTAAGTCAGCGTGTAGCCGTTGAGGCACTGGCTAAAGACAGTTGGTACAAATACGTTGGTTTGAACGGCGCTATTATTGGTATGGAATCATTTGGTGAATCTGCACCAGCCGGGGAACTGTTCAAACACTTTGGTATCACTGTAGATGCCGTTGTCGCTGCAGCAAATAATTTATAAACTCCATGCTAAAAGTCGCAATTAATGGTTTTGGTCGGATTGGACGCAATGTTTTACGCGCCCTATATGAATCTGGCCGTCATCAAGCTATTAAGGTGGTTGCGATAAATGATGTTGCCACGCCAGAGGGCATGGCGCATCTGCTACAGTACGATACTGCACATGGTCGTTTTCATTTTCCTGTGCGTCTTGATACCACTCATCAACCGACATTACATGTCGGTTCAGATGCCATTGTACTTCTTCAAGAATCCAAAATATCAGCTTGCCCTTGGGGTGAGCTCGGTGTGGATGTTGTTCTAGAGTGTACCGGGATGTATGGGCAAGCGAGTCATGCCAAGATGCATATCCATCAAGGTGCTAAACGTGTGCTTTTGTCTGAGCCAGGTTCGCCAGATGTTGATAATACGATTATTTATGGCATCAATCATGAAACACTGAGTGCTGACAATATTGTGGTATCAAATGGCTCATGTACTACGAACTGTATCGTCCCTGTCATTCAAGCGTTGGATGAGGCATTTGGGGTGGAAAGTGGCACAGTAACGACGATTCATTCATCCATGCATGACCAACAAGTGATAGATGCGTATCATCCTGATTTGCGCCGTACTAGAGCCGCGAGTCAATCTATTATTCCAGTCGATACTCGTCTTGCGCAGGGTATTGAACGGATCTTGCCAAAGTTTGCTGGTAAGTTTGAAGCAATTGCAGTTCGTGTGCCAACGATTAACGTCACCGCAATGGACTTATCTGTCACCGTGGCGCAAGACGTGTCCATTGCACAAGTTAATCAAGTCTTTCAGCAAGCTATGATTGGCAAATTAGCCGGTATACTCGATTACACAGAAGCCCCTCTTGTATCGGTTGATTTTAATCATGACCCACATTCGTGTATTGTCGATGGTACACAAACGCGAGTCAGTCACGGCAAACTAATCAAAACGTTAGTGTGGTGTGACAATGAATGGGGCTTTGCTAACCGTATGCTCGATACGGCATTTTCTCTATATCAATTTACCCAAAAATGAAGGAAGTAACATGACCATCAAAACGATGTCAGAATTGGATTTACAAGATAAACGCGTTTTAATTCGTCAAGACCTCAATGTACCCGTTAAAGATGGAGTAATTACCTCAGACGCGCGTTTACGTGCCTCTTTACCAACCTTAAAACAAGCTTTAGAAGCGGGCGCAGCTGTATTGGTTATGTCTCATTTGGGGCGCCCAACAGAAGGTGAGTTTGCCAGTGAATTTTCAATGCAGCCAGTGGCTGATTATCTCACCAACGCACTAGGTCAAACAGTGACGTTACTCTCTGATTTAAACAGTGCAAGCGTTTCACCAGGTCAGCTTGGATTACTTGAAAACGTTCGTTTTAATGAAGGCGAAAAGAAAGACTCAGATGAGCTTGCCAAACGCTATGCTGCATTGTGTGATGTATTTGTCATGGATGCATTCGGCACCGCCCATCGTGCTCAAGCGTCAACGCATGGCGTAGCGAAATTTGCACCAGAAGTGTGTGCAGGGCCTCTATTGAAGGCGGAACTTGATGCATTAGGCAAAGCTTTAGACAATCCAGCGCGTCCACTTGTGGCAATTGTGGGGGGGTCCAAAGTGTCCACTAAGTTAACAGTACTTGACAGTCTAGCTGCTAAAGTTGATCAACTGATCGTGGGAGGTGGCATTGCCAATACCTTTATTGCAGCCGAAGGTAACCATGTTGGTAAATCATTGTATGAAGCTGATTTGGTTGCTGAGGCACAACGACTGCAAGCGCAAGCAAAGTCGGCAGGCGGCAGTATTCCAGTACCGACTGATGTGGTCACTGGGCAAGAATTTAGTGCCGAAACCCTAGCCGAAACTAAATCTGTATCAGAAGTGGCAGATACAGATATGATATTTGATATTGGTCCTGATACGGCAGAAGCTCTGTGTGATATTTTGAAAAATGCCGGAACGATTGTTTGGAATGGTCCTGTAGGCGTGTTTGAACTTGCACCTTTTGCTGGCGGCACAAAAGCCATTGCAGAAGCAATTGCGCAAAGCAATGCATTTAGTATTGCTGGTGGCGGTGACACACTTGCGGCCGTCGATATGTTTGGCATTGCCGAAAAAGTGTCCTATATTTCTACTGGAGGCGGTGCGTTTTTAGAATTTCTAGAAGGTAAAACACTCCCGGCAGTAGCCATATTAGACCGATAAGAACTACTTATAACAAACCGCTTCTATTTATCGCCAAAATAATAATAAAAAAAACAGTGAAATGGAAGTGAATCTGTAACCCTACACCTCTTTTCAAAGAGGCCTACATCGGAGGTAGACACTATGTCTTCAGTCCAAGTCACCATGCTAGAGAAAGTACGCTCTGGCAATGGTTTTATTGCTGCGCTTGACCAAAGTGGCGGCTCAACCCCTAAAGCACTCGCATTGTATGGCGTCGAGGCCGACGCATACAATAATGACAATGAGATGTTTACGAAAGTTCATGAGATGCGAACCCGTATCATTACAGACGCGTCGTTTAATGGTGAACGAGTTCTTGGGGCGATTTTATTTGAAAATACCCTAGACCGTGAGATTAACGCCAAATCGTCAGCGAATTTTCTCTGGGAAGAAAAGGGCGTCGTTCCTTTTTTAAAAGTAGATAAAGGTCTTGAAGAGGAAGCCAATGGCGTTCAATTAATGAAACCAATGGCTGAGTTGGATAGTCTGCTTGCCAAAGCGAATGCCCAAAATGTTTTTGGTACTAAGATGCGCTCTGTGATTAAGTCAGCGAATGTTGATGGTATAAATGCGGTGGTGGCACAACAATTTACCGTAGGTAAGCAAATTATTGCAGCAGGTTTAGTTCCGATCATTGAACCTGAAGTCGATATTACCAGCGCAACAAAATCTGAATGTGAAACATTACTGAAAGATGCGTTACTTGCACAACTCGATAGCTTAGATGCGGATCAACTTGTGATGTTAAAGCTTACCTTGCCAGAAGTGGACGGTTTTTATCAAGCGTGCGTTGACCACCCTAATGTTATTAAGGTTGTCGCATTGTCTGGCGGATACTCACGCGATGAAGCAAATGCACGTTTATCACGCAATTCAGGTATGATTGCCAGCTTTTCACGAGCGTTAACACAAGGTTTGACTGCTCAACAAAGTGATGCAGAGTTTAATCAGGCTTTGGATAATGCTATTGAAGCGATTTATCAAGCTTCTAAGGCTTAACTGTAACACTTAGGATAATTGCAAATCGATATTGATGAGGCGCAGCCAATGCGCCTCTCTTATTAAATCTGCACTGAATACAGGCTTGTTTTTAAGCCAGTTTTTTGCAAATTTTAACGATATACGATTGCCTTCACATTTGAGCGTATAGTTAGGTAAGATATCATTTTGCCTTTTTTGGTTGAGTAAAACACTCAGTCTCAAAAGCGTCAGCATTCGTGTAACTTCTTCAGCGTCGAATTGTTCGAAAGCGGGGAACAATTCAAGTTTGATTTTTTTCCGACATGCTCTGACTAATAAAGTCAACAAACCTTGCTCTTCTAGATTGAAACCAGCCAAATCCGAATGTTCGATGATATATGCAGAATGACGATGATAACCTCTTGAGTTGATTGCAATACCAGTTTCGTGCAGAAGGCAAGCGAAGCCAAGCATGCTT
Organism: Glaciecola sp.; assembly: GCA_018623155.1. Lineage (GTDB taxonomy): Bacteria > Pseudomonadota > Gammaproteobacteria > Enterobacterales > Alteromonadaceae > Opacimonas. Next base: position 68,016 of record JAAZVZ010000003.1, on the reverse strand, counting down.
TTAAGCGCTTCACGCTGGCATAGCCAATCTGTAGGGACTTGTTCAAGCATATAATGTGTACTTTGTAAAACCCGTTTAGCTTGCGCAATATCGACTGAGTAGCGTTCGGTTAAGCCCTGTATGGTGCGCTCTCTGGTTTGCGATTGCCACAAGTCGGATTGCATCTCATACATCACCCCCTCACGTAAAGCAGAGCTTGCAAAGCGCATAGATTCAATCGAAAAGCTCTTAAAGATGCCAATCAAAATGGCTAACCCGGCGGCATAAACTGAAGCTCGGTCAGCGTTTCCATCGCCAAGTGAAAGACGCTCATGATGACCCGCGACAATGGCTTCATCACGCAAGCGTTTGAGATCATGTAATGTGATGTTGGCGTATTCAGATTCTTGTTGTGAGGTGATTTGTAATAGTATATTTTTGATAGTACCAGAAGTACCAATACAGTTATCCCAGCCAATATAACGGTAATGGTTCGTGAGTAAACTCAGGGTTTGTCTCGCAACAGTAACCGCTTGCTTAAACCGAGTTTTATTGATTTTACCATCTGCAAAAAAACGTTTGGTAAAGGATACACAGCCCATTTGGGTGCTGCGACACACTAATGGTTGAAAGCCTTTCCCAATGATAAATTCAGTCGAACCACCGCCAATATCAACAACAAAACGACGACCTTCATCGTGTTCCGTATGCGCTACACCAGAATAAATTAAACGTGCTTCTTCTATTCCAGAAATCACTTCGATCGGGTAGGGCAATATGTGCTTAGCTCGAGAGATAAACTCGTGAGCGTTACGCGCTTTGCGTAAAGTAAAGGTAGCCACAATGCGAACTTGTTCAGGTTTGAATCCTTGCAGGCTTTCGCTCATAACCTTTAGGCCTGCAATACCGCGTTCAATAGCATCTTGCGATAAGACACCTGTATCATCTAGACCGTCCGCTAGGTGAACTCGTTGTTTGATGCGATGAACAATTTGCAGAGAACCAGATACGATGCGAGTGATCACAAGGTGAAAGCTGTTCGAGCCTAAATCTAAAGCAGCAATATGAGGATATTGTGCTTCATTGAGCTCTTGAACAATTTCTTCAGGTAACGCCAACGTTAATCTGCCGTATCAGTGTTTTCTTGATAATACGGTAATTCTTCAAGCGCTTGCAAGTACTTGTAGGTCTCGATTTGTGATTGCAACAAACGACGATTTCCGCGTTTTACATAGGCATTGGTTTGTTCCGCGTCAATGACACGGGCTTTTAAAGTGTCGTTAAAATGCAACTCAATCATATTAGTAATTTGCTCGCGTAAACGTTGTGAGTAAATTGGACAACCTACCTCAATGCGTTTCTCCAAATTTCGAGTCATCCAATCTGCAGAGGAGATGTATACTTTTTTATCACCACCGCCCTCAAAAATCATAACTCGAGGGTGCTCTAAAAAGCGATCAACAATGCTGATAACAGAAATATTTTCACTTAAACCAGGTACACCAGGGCGTAATGCACACATACCACGAATGATCATTCTGATTTGGACGCCTGCCTGAGAGGCGCGATACAGATCATCAATCAATTCATAGTCTACTAGGTTATTGATTTTTAATGTTATACCAGACGGTAAACCTTGGTTGAGATTTTGAATTTCTTGTCGAATAAGTGACTGGATTTTGGTCCGCGAGTTGATAGGGGAAACTTGTAAATGCTGGAACTTCACATTGCGATAAGGGTTAATGATGAAGTCAAAAACTTGTAGAGCTTCCTGGGCTAAGTCCTGATTCTTGGTGAACAACGCATAATCAGTGTAGATTTTTGCTGTTTTTTCATTAAAATTTCCGGTACCAAAATGGGCATAGTGTTGTTTCACACCGCGCTCTTCACGCGACACGACACACAATTTTGAATGGATCTTGATATTTGGGTTGCCAAAGACGACCTTGATGCCAGCATCTTTCATTCGCTTAGACCACTCAATATTGGCTTCTTCATCAAAACGCGCACGAAGCTCAACTACCACGGTAACGTTTTTGCCATTATCTACAGCATCAATCAAAGAGTTAATCACCCTTGATTGGGATGCAAGACGATAAACATTGATATATATATGAGTTACTTTGCGGTCAAATGCAGCTTGGCGTAAAAATTCAGTAAAATGTAAGAAGCGATGATACGGGTAATAGAGCAGTACGTCATGATAACTGATTGCGTCAAATACCGTATCAAAATGGTTGAACTGTTGTGAGCTGATCGCAGGAAGCTTCGCATTTTCTAAATATTGTCGGCCAACATTAGGAAAACCAATAAAATCGCGGAAGTTTCGGTAATACCCCGCTTCTTGGAGCGTATCAGAGGATTTAATTTTGAGTCGCTTTGCCAAATCTCGAATCATATATTCTGGCATGTTAAGGTCGTGGATGACACGCACGGGCTCAGCTATCAAGCGCTGTTTCATACTCTCAGACATTTTTTCGACATAACTTTCGTCGATCTCATCATTGATTGAGTATTCAGCATCACGAGTCAGTTTAAATGAATAAGCTTCAATCTCGTCAAAAGGGACAAAGCCTTTAAAGATGGTTGGCATCGACATTTTGACAATATCATCGAGAAGGATGATACGTTTTTCTTTTTTACTTTTTGCTGATGGTAGCAAAATAAAACGCGACATTTCTTCGGTTGGGACTTGTACTACTGCATATTTTGTTGCCCGCTCAGTGCGCTTCAATGCCACATAAAAATACAACGCACTGCCATTAAGGCGTTGTGATAAGTCGACTTTGTTGTGCACCAATATGGGGGCAATGTGTCTTAGTATTTTATTAAAAAACAAAGATTCTACCCACTCGCGATGAAACGCCGATATGGTTTCGGCTTTCTCGATGTAAATGTTGTAGCGCTGTAAGGTGGAAATAATATCCCGATGAATGTTGTCAAACTGACGAGAAAGCTTAATAACTCTTTTTTGAACTTGTTCAAGTAATGCTTTTTTTTCTTCAGCTTCCTGGGTGAATTCTTTTGATTCAGCAATTGAAATGGAACGTTTTAACTCTGCTACGCGAACCCGAAAAAACTCGTCTAAGTTGTTTGAATATATGCCTAAGAAACGCAAACGTTCAACAACCGGATTATTGGTATCGGAAGCTTCTTGCAGGACTCTCTCATTAAAGGCAAGCCAACTGAGCTCTTTAGGGTAATACATACTGTGATTGTCCATGATTCGTTATGCCCTGTGAAAAAATATCCTTATACATTGATTATATTACAATTTTAAGAAAATTAATTGGTTATCTTTGTAGAATCTTGTGTCCTACTAGATGGTGGGGTAGACTTGTCAAAAAAAAACATCACCTTAGTATGCATTTCCTCGGGTTCGCACAGCATTTATTTCGATTTCGCAAGGCGAATACCTTCTATTTTTTGTCTGCTTTAAGTGCATTTGTCGTTGTTACCTCTTTTATCATTTTAATTGCAACACTTGTTATTCGTTCCTTCCCAGTGTTTACCAAACCAAGCTATGAAGTGCAGATAGAGCCAATAATCACTGCAGATAACCTGCACACAGACTCGTTGTCACCAAGTGATGATGTGGCATATATACCTGATTTACCTAGTCAGAATGAACGATTGTCTCAAACTCACCCAAGTCAAGATGTGACACTTGTATACAATGCTGGGCAGTTAGAACTATTTCAATCCAAACAGTTAGTTGCAACGAGTCCTTTTGCAAAAGTCACTCAGGTATTTCCCAGTAATATTCCATTTGTATTTTATCTTGTTGTCTCAGAGACATATGACGCTACACAACTATTTAGAGTGCATTGGCAAGCAAATAAACCTTTGCAATCTCTTTTGCTTTTTGAATTGAGCAAAGAACAACGACTCGTATCTGTTATTGAATCTGATATTCATAACATCGTACATCTATTACTCCACAAAGATGGGGTAACTCAGTTAGTCATGCTAAATCTAGTCACCGCAGAGGCCTTAACTGAGGTTGAACTCGAAGGAATTGGTGGATTAGATACTGCCAAGCGTGACTCAATAAAATTGCGTTTTGACGATAATGTAATTACCGTAGAGGTATTCGATTTAGAGGCCAGTGTGACACTTAAAGAGTTATTTTTGCCTCATGCTTTTCCTGGGTATGACAACGCTTCTTTAACGTGGCAAACCAACCCTGCTCAAGATTATCAGTTGCGTAAATATAATATAATGCCTTTGATAATTGGCAGTTTAAAAGCTTCGGCTATTTCTCTTGTTGTCGCGTTACCTATAGCCCTTGGTGCAGCAATTTATGTTGGTTTTTTAGCAAAAAGTAATGCCAGAACATGGCTTAAGCCTGTCATTGAAGTGCTTGAATCGATACCAGCAGTTATCATAGGCCTGATTGCCGCAACATTTTTGTTCAATGTAGCAGTGAGCATTTTGTGGAGTGTTGTGACTTTTGTCGCGCTCTTACCAATCTATATGGCCTTGAATGCTTACGTATATCAATTGTGTAAGCGCTCCAAATTTGAGCGTCTGTTTATTCGTTTTGAGTTAGTTATTGTTGTATTGAGCTTACTTTGTTTTTTATGGCTCTCCAGTGCTTTAGGGACATGGCTAACAACTTGGTCATGGATACAAACGGTCACGCCAAGTAATCAAATTATGCTAGTTGTGGCACTAGGGTTAGGCGTTGGCATTGCACCAACTATTTTTTCTTTAGCGGAGGATGCGATCAACGGAGTGCCAAAAACAATGATTAAAGCGTCTTATGCTCTGGGGGCTACAAGGGTACAGACACTATCTCAAATTGTCTTATTCACGGCTTTTCCTGGGTTGATGGCTGCAGTCATGCTGGGCTTTGGTCGTGCGTTTGGTGAAACTATGATCGTCTTGATGGTCTCGGGAAATACCCCAGTTGCAGAATGGGATATTTTTACTGGTTTACGGGCTTTGACGGCTAACTTGGTGATTGAAATGCCTGAGGCAAACTCTCAGAACAGTCATCTTGTTGTGTTGTTTTTAACTGCTTTAGTGCTGTTCTTATTCACTTTTGTACTCAATTGTTCTGCCGAATGGCTGCGACAACGCAACAAAAAAGCCAGAGGACGTCTACAATGATATTGTCCCTAGCTTGGTTTAGACGTTTTTGTATAGTCAATGTACCCTTAGTTGCAACTGGATTGCTTACGCTTTCTCTATTACTCATTTTGTTGCTTGTTGTTGCCAAAGGCATGGCTCACTTTTCAGTTAAACCAATTTACCAAGTCACTCATCCAGCTTTTGCATCAACGGTTCTAGCAATGGTTGAACAAAGAGGTGAAAATCAGTCCACACTACATTGGTTTAATCCGATAGATAAAGAGTTACAAAGCACTCAAATAGAGCTCGTGAACCAACAACTTGAACGACTTCCACAAATCTATGGTTTAAAAACCCGAACGGGAAAGATACTTTTTGCACGAGATATTCAATTGGGTGAAAAGCCATTCAGTAAAGCTGAGTGGCAAAGGCAGTTAGATGAAAATAAGATATTTGCCAAGCAAATAGAGCAACTCAACACAAAAATTTACCCCTTAGAATTGCGTTTTGCACAGTATTCACAGCAATCTATCCCGTACACAGCTCCAGTATTTGTCAGACTCAGTGCTGAGTTACATAATTTGCATGAGCAAAAAAGACAATTGCACATCGAACAGCAACAGAATCAGGCACTGATCCAGTTTACTGATGACATATCTGAAGTGTTTTCAGTATCAGACATCGCTCTAGTATGGCAGCCAAATGATATGTCATTTGGGGATAAAATTTGGTTTAGTATAGGAGAGATTTGGCGTTTTATAACCAGTGATCACAATGCTTCTAGTGGAAGTGCGGGTATTTTCCCTGCATTGTTTGGAACCATCCTGATGGTCTTTTTGATGACGGTGTTTGTTATGCCAATAGGAGTATTGACCGCCATATATTTGCACGAATATGCGCCTGAGAACTATTTGGTAACAGGGATTAGAGTGATCATCATTAACTTGGCTGGTATTCCATCAATTGTTTATGGCGTATTTGGTCTTGGGTTATTCGTCATGGGGTTAGGCGTACAACTCGATCAGGCTTTTTATGCTCAAAATTTGCCCAGTCCAACCTTTGGTGCGCCTGGGATTTTGTGGGCGTCAATTACGATGGCATTGTTGACTTTACCCACAGTCATTGTGGCAACTGAAGAGGGCTTACAACAAGTGCCACAAGCTTTACGCAACGGTGCACTTGCGCTAGGAGCAACAAAATACGAAGCGATTCGCTTTAATGTATTACCCATGGCATCACCTAATATTTTAACGGGCGCGATTTTGTCTGTTGCCAGAGCTGCCAGTGAAGTAGCGCCACTTTTATTAGTGGGAGCTGTCATTTATGCTCCGACCTTACCCGTTGATGACACTTTTCCTTATTTGCATCTTGAGCGTCAATTTATGCACCTAGGTGTATTGATTTTTGATAGCGTATTTCATTCATCAAATACGTTTGACAATCAATCAATGATGTTTGCGATTTGTTTACTTTTGATTATAGTGGTTCTTAGTTTGAATTTGCTAGCTGCCATTTTGCGTGCAAAGCTACGTCAGCGATATGAGAGGTATAGCTAAATGGTAAAATTGTTTAAAAGCTCAAGACCTGCACTTAAAAAGCTTGGTGCCGAGGAAATCGCTGTCGAGATGAGTGAACTCTCAGTTTATTATGGCAAGAAAATCGTTTTAGATAACATTTCTATGGTGATCCCTAAGCATAGGATCACAAGCTTAATTGGGCAAAGTGGCTGTGGAAAAACGACTTTGATCAGCAGCATGAATCGCATGAATGATTTGAATAAAAATCATCGTTGTACAGGAAGCGTTATCATCGATGGACAAAATATCCATAACAAAAAAGTGAACGTTGCCAAACTGAGAACTCAGGTGGGAATGGTTTTCCAGACCCCTAATCCGTTTCCTATGTCTATTTACGATAATGTTGCGTTTGGTTTGCGCTTACAAAAAGAAATCCCTCGTCGCCAACTAGATGAAGCGGTTGAACGGGCTTTGAAAAGTGCAGTTTTATGGGATGAAGTGAAAGACCAATTATTTGCTTCAGCTGCTATTTTGTCAGGTGGTCAACAGCAACGTTTGATGATTGCACGCGCATTAGCATTAAAACCCAAGATTCTTCTACTGGATGAACCGACTTCAGCCCTTGATCCTCTGGCGACATTACACATTGAAGAATTAATGCAATCACTTAAAAAAACCACCACGATTGTGATGATTACTCATAACATGCAACAAGCCGCTCGATTATCGGACTATACTGCTTTTTTCCATCAAGGTGAGCTAGTTGAGTACGCTGATTCTGATAAACTATTTACTCAGCCAAAACACAAGCAAACGGAAGATTATATAACGGGGCGTTATGGTTAATTTTTCAGATAATTCACGTTTAAATTCTCACATATCGCGGACTTTTAATAGGGAGCTCGAAGATCTGCGTAACGCAGTGTTAGTGATGGGTGGAGAGATTGAAGTGCAATTTCAAGATGCCCTAGAAGCACTGTTACATCACGATGTTAAGTTAGCTGAAAAAGTTATGTTAAACGATGTCAAAATTAACGCAATGGAAGTCGAAATAGACCAAGAATGCTTGCGAATATTAGCTACAAGAAACCCGACTGCAAGTGATTTGAGATTGGTGATAACAGTTTCAAAAATGGTCATTGAGCTGGAGAGAATGGGTGATGAGATTGAAAAAATTGCTCAATTTGTCAATTCAGCTGAATTTGTTTATAGCGATCAGCTAAAACTTGGTATTACCCACATGGCGCAAGATGTACAGACTATTTTACGCGATACCTTTAACGCTTTTGCTAGACAAGATCTTAAAACGACGATGAATATATTTGCTCAAGAGCGCAAGGTCGATGAAAAATACAATGAGCTTCGCTTACAACTTGAACAAGAGATACAACAACATGTTGAACATATTCATTATTGGTTAGACGTAAATACACTTATCCGTTCTTTTGAGCGGATTGCAGACCGCTGTATAAACCTCTGTGAATATTTGGTTTATTTGGCGGGTGGAAAAAATCTTCGACATAATAGCGACAAAAAGATTCAGAAAAAAATTCAGGCTCTGCTAAAGTCATAAAAGTTTCATTTAAGTTTTTTGTTCATAACCTATAATAGATGAATATTTTTGTGTATCATCCGCACTTTATCTGATTTGTCTCGACGAAAGGCTGGACTGTGACAATTTTAGAAACCTATGGTTTATTACTCATCTTACTTGCTGCAGGCGTGGGTTTTCTCATGGCTTGGGGTATTGGAGCCAATGACGTTGCTAACGCCATGGGCACATCGGTGGGCTCAAAAGCACTGACTCTCAAACAAGCAGTTCTTATTGCCATGGTGTTTGAGTTTGCAGGCGCTTACTTGGCAGGTGGAGAAGTTACTTCTACTATCCGTAAAGGCATTATTGATACCGCTTATTTTGTTGATGTACCCCATTATCTCGTTCTGGGTATGATTTCGGCATTGTTATCTGCAGGGATTTGGTTAGCCGTAGCTTCATATTTCGGTTGGCCGGTTTCAACGACGCATTCTATTATTGGCGCAATTATTGGTTTTACTGCTATCGGAGTCAGTGCAGAGGCGGTCGCATGGAGTAAAGTCGGTGGTATTGTCGGAAGTTGGGTCATAACGCCAGCTATTTCAGGTGTTATTGCGTACTTACTGTACATGAGTGCCAAACGCATTATTTTTGATGCAAACGATCCCATTGCAGCAGCAAAGCGTTTCGTCCCAATTTACATGGCTTTAGCCGGCTTCATGATGTCTTTGGTCACGATTAAAAAAGGCCTTAAACACGTTGGTCTCGGCATGGATACAGTAACTGGATATACACTGGCCGTAATCATTGGTATATCAGTGGCGATTGTCGGAAAATATGCGATAACTCGTATTCGCTTCAATGAAAACGCTTCAAGTGAAGAGCAAAACCGCTCAATTGAAAAAATCTTTGCGATTTTGATGATTTTAACTGCTTGTTGTATGGCATTTGCACACGGTTCAAATGATGTCGCAAATGCAATTGGTCCGTTAGCTGCTGTCATAAGTGTGGTCAATTCAGGTGGTCAGATCAATGCTAGCGCACCCCTTGAGTGGTGGGTTTTGCCTCTTGGTGGCATAGGCATAGTTGCGGGTCTTGCTTTATTTGGGCATCGTGTTATCAAGACCATAGGTTCTAATATTACTCATCTTACTCCTTCTAAAGGATTTGCAGCGGAATTAGCTGCAGCCACAACGGTAGTGGTAGCATCCGGAACTGGATTACCTATATCCACCACTCAAACACTCGTTGGAGCGGTTATCGGTGTAGGTTTAGCAAGGGGTATTGCAGCGCTTGATTTAGGTACATTCAAGAAAATTGCGATTTCTTGGGTGGTGACCTTACCTACCGGAGCAGCATTATCGATTTTGTTTTTCTTTATTCTTAAATGGTCTTTTGGTGTCTAACTGAGGGCGTAATAATGAAATGGCCGAACTTAAAGCACTTACATTATTTGGTCGTTTTACATGAAGAGCAACACTTTCATCGCGCGGCAAAACGATGTTTTATCGGACAGTCTACTCTGTCAGCGGCGATACAAAACTTGGAAGAACAGTGCGCGACGCAGATCCTTGAGCGGGATAATAAGCAGTTTGTCTTCACCGTCTTTGGTGAAAATTTAGTTGCACGGGCAAAACTACTATTGTCACATGCAGACGAATTAGCCGCTTATGCAAATACTGGTGGTCAATGGCAACAATCTACGGTCTCTATCGGTGTAATCCCAACTATCGCGCCATTTATCTTTACCGATATATTAAAACTTACTGCTCAGACTTACCCTGAAATGAACTTGGCGCTAAGCGAAGATACCTCCGCCAACCTTGTGCAACAACTTAGCGATGGTAAATTGGATGCAGTGATTCTTGCGTTGCCATATCCGGTGCCAAACTGTCGTCAAATGGTGCTTGGGCACGACCCATTTTATTTGGTAGGACGTGAGGAAACCATTGTCCAATTACCTAAACCAATTGATTTTGCCTCTTTGCCGCGTGAAAGTGTATTTTTGTTGCACGCAGAGCATTGTATGACTGAGCATGCGGTATCAGCTTGCCAAATTGCTTACCAAGAACAAGTGAGCCATCTTGCAGCAAGTAACATCCTGACATTGCTGCAGCTTGCGCAACATCAAAGTGGTTTTACATTTATACCAGAATTAGCTAAACGCAAAGGTATTTTGAATAATACCCAACTCACAGCCGTTTCCGCAGGTGATGAGGCATATCGTGAAATTGCGTTAATTTGGCGCAATACGTCTCAACGCTCTGAGATGTTTATCTCTCTTGCAACACTCTTCGCTCAAGCCACACCAATACCCAAAGTAGTTAAGTAGTCAACAATTTTAAACTTTTGGCTAATGTTATTTTTAATGATTCTTATCTAGTCTAGGCTGTTTGTTTATTATAAATAATAAACACTGTTCGCTATCTGAATATGGAAGAAAGACGTATTCAATATTGCATCGAGTCATACAACTTGAAATTTCACACTCTGTAATGTGTTAATCACTACTCGCATAATCGCCAAGAATAAGTTGGCATCTTGTCAGTTTGCAGTTAATCTAGTATAAAAATAATAAACGATAGGTTAAACATGGGGCAGAATGTAGTAGTCAGTGGAAGCGGGTTATATACTCCTGAATACTCAATAACTAATGAGGAACTCGTTGACAGTTATAACCGTTACGCTACGAGGTTTAATGAGCAGAATGCAGAACAAATTAAAGCTGGTACCGTTTCTGAATTACCATTTTCAAGTGCTGAGTTTATTTACAAAGCGAGTGGTATCAAATCTCGTTACATCTACCAAAAAGAGGGCGCGCTAGACATTGATAGAATGCGTCCAAAAATCACACCAAGAACAGATAGCGAATTATCACATCAGGCCGAGATAGGTTTAGCTGCTGCCCGAGATGCTTTACAAAGCGCAAACAAATCCGCCAAAGACATAGATTGTATCATTGTCTCGTGTGCTTACACTCAGCGCGCTTACCCTGCGATAGCGATAGAAATCCAACACGCCCTGGGTGTTCAAGGATTTGCTTTTGATATGTTAGTGGCTTGTTCTGCTGCCACCTTTGGGGTGCATCGTGCGTTTGAGATGGTAAAAGCCGGCACGGCCAAAACCGTTCTAGTGATTAATCCTGAATTGGTGTCTCCTCAAGTCAATTATACCGATCGCGATAGTCATTTTATTTTTGGTGATGTTGCAACTGCGATGATCATTGAGCAAGCTGAAACGGCTGACTCTCGGCATTTTCATAGGATTTTGAGTACAAAAGCAGTCACGCAATTTTCCAATAATATTCGTTCAAATTTTAGTTATTTAAATCACGCGACTGATTTATCGCCATATGCTGCCGATATGTTATTTCATCAAGAAGGACGTAAAGTATTCAAGGAGGTCTGCCCTATGGCAGCTGCACATATTGAATCTCATTTGGGAGCTCATCAGTTAGTCCCTAATGACGTTAAAAAATGGTTTTTGCATCAAGCAAACATCAATATGAACACGCTGATCATCAAAAAGCTTCTTGGTAGGGAAGCGGATAGGGAAGAAGCGCCAATTGTACTCGATACATACGCTAATACAGCATCTGCAGGTTCCATTATTGCGTTTCATTTACACCAAGCTTCTCTAAAATCACAAGAATATAGTTTACTTTGTTCGTTTGGTGCTGGTTACTCTATTGGCAGTCTAGTATTACAAAAGGAATAAATTATCTTGCAAGGATGCAATTGTGTTTGGAAATATTGGATTTAGCTTAACTAGCGCAGGTTTTACACTGCTTTTTTTACTGTTACTCACAGTAAAAAACAAGACACGAGTTAAGTTTTTTTTAGGTCTCGCTTTTCTCTTAAATGGCCTATGGGCGCTTCAGCACATTAGCTGGATTGCACCGCATAGCTCCTTACAACAATACTTGCTGTTTGACAGTTTAAAACAGTTAAGTTGGATTTTATTTCTCAGTGTTGCCTTGCATCATCAAGCGCATAAAATTTGGCAGATTTTTATTCAGCGCTCGACCATTTTCGCCATTCTTTTTCCAAGCATTTGTCTTTTACTCAGCATAGGTTATCCAACTGCTACAGATTGGATGTACCTGGGGCTAACGGTTACAGCTCTAACGATATTATTACAATTAGAGCTTTTGTTTCGTCAATCAGGTGAGCAAAAGTGGGCATTTAAGCCATTAGTCATATTTCTAGGTATGGTCAACATTTTGGAGTTTGTAACGTATGCCAATGCCAGTATGGTGAATTACTTAGGTGAACACTTTATTGTGGCTAAAGGATATGTTTACACGCTGTTTTTGCCTTTCATGTTTTTGGCGATGCGAAGAATGGAGCACTGGGGAATAAAAATCTTTGTATCGAGAGAGATTGTCTTGCATTCCACTTTGTTGTTTGTCGCAGGCGCATATCTCTTCTTGATGGCTATCATTGGTTACGTGATAAAATATCAAGGTGGTACATGGGGCGCATCGGTTCAGATAGTCTTAGTTATCGTAGCATTATTTTTATTGGGATTAGTGCTTGCATCTGCCAATGTAAGGCAGAGAGTAAAAGTATTTATAACGAAGAATTTTTTTGCTAATCAGTTTGATTATAGAGAACGTTGGATTGGGCTGACCAATATTTTGGAAGTGGGTGAGAAGGAGCTTAATGATGTCTATGATACGGCACTACAAGGTTGTTTAAAATCGATTGAATATGATCGTGGCGTATTGTGTAAATTTAAACATAATGAGTTGTTGCCAGTTGCTTCATCTGCGGAAATAACGTTACACAGCATAGATTGGTCAGCTTTAAAAGCCGTTGCAAAATATTGTCAAAAAAAGCCCTGGATTGTCGATCTTAATGAACTGATGGTGCATCCTGAGAATTATCCCAATATTGAATTAACTCCAGATCAAGCGAAGCAATCCAGCTTCCAATTTATCATGCCAATTTACCATGAAACGACAATCTGGGGCGTGGTTGCTATGTATCAAGTTGAAGGTGTGTTTCGACCACTGAATTGGGAGTTACGTGACTACTTAAATGCTATTTTGGCGCAAGTATCGAATTTTATCTTGCACCATGAGGCATCTCATATGGTAGCTGAAAACGCACAGTTTGCTGCGTTTAGTCGAATGTCAGCATTTGTGGTACACGATCTGAAAAATATCTTAGCTCAAGTCGATTTGATTTTGGCTAATGGGCAACATCACAAAGACAACCCCGAGTTTATAGATGACACGTTTGAGACCTTAGAACATACCCAGGCGCGAATGCAAAAAATGCTTAAACAACTCACTGACAAACACACTCAGGTACAAACATCCACACAAGTCTGTGATATTGCTTCTATAGCAAATATCGTCATTCATCAACTCTGTGCAACACTTTCACCCAGGCCACACCTCTTAATTGAGACTGATTTACAAGCAAGCTGCGATTGCGATAAGTTGCAAAACGTGTTGTATCACATTGTCAGTAATGCACAGCAGGCAACGCCACACGATGGCACCATCGATATTCAAGTGACAACAGTGACTCCAAATCAAATACTGTTGAAAGTAATTGATACAGGTTGTGGTATGAGTGAAGAGTTTATTAAGCATCGGCTGTTTAAACCGTTTGATACGACTAAAGGCAATGCCGGGATGGGGATCGGTGCATACGATGCGAAGCATTTTGTTGAAGGCATTGGCGGTCGTGTTGATGTATCAAGTAAAGAAGGGGTAGGGACCGTTTTTTCACTTTATATTCCAGCAATCAGTGCCGATAAAGTAATAAATGACGAAGACAAGGAAGTGAGTACATGAGCAAAGTGCTTGTGGTGGACGATGATTTAGGGATCCAAAAACAACTCAAATGGTGTTTGACTGATTATGATCTCATATTTGCTGACGACCGAGCATCAACGATTAACGCACTTCGTCGGCATGAACCCAGTGTTGTGACACTCGATCTTGGGTTACCTCCTGACCCAACGAATGCGTCTGAAGGCCTGAAAGCTTTGGAGGAGATTCTTGCACTCGCGCCACATACCAAAGTGATTGTCGTGACTGGAAACAATGATAAGGTAAATGCACTCAAAGCAATTGAGCTAGGGGCATATGACTTTTATGAGAAACCCATCGACTCTGACACGATGAAGATACTGGTTACTCGAGCACAGCAAATGTCTGCTCTAGAGGCAGATAATCGCCGTTTGCAATACGCCAAACCTGCAATGGGGCGGATAATAGGAGAGAGCCAAAGCATTCAAGCAGTGTGTCGCCGAGCCGAAAAAATTGCCAAAACTGATATTACGACCTTATTACTCGGCGAGTCAGGCACCGGTAAAGAGGTGTTTGCACGTTCCATACATGAGGCATCTCCGCGAGCCGATAAGCCCTTTGTTGCAATAAATTGTGCCTCTATCCCTGAGAATTTGCTGGAAAGCGAATTATTTGGTTACGAAAAAGGCGCATTCACAGGCGCAAACAAGACGACGTTAGGGAAGGTGGAAACGGCACGTGGTGGCACATTATTTTTAGATGAAATAGGTGACATGCCAATTGGACTGCAAGCAAAAATGCTCCGCTTTTTACAAGAAAGAGTGATCGAGCGAATAGGTGGACGCAGTGAAATTCCTGTTGATCTTCGAGTGGTGTGTGCGACTCATCGTGATTTGCAAGCCATGGTCGCAAACGAGACATTCCGAGAAGATTTATTTTATCGAGTCGGTGAAATGGTGATTAGTATTCCTCCACTGAGAGAGCGTGACCAGGATGTTTTACTATTAGCCAAAACGTTCTTGAACCAATATGCTGAAGATTTTAATTCAAAGGTAAAGGGGTTTAGTGAGGAAGCGCAACTCGCAATGGCGAGTTATGACTGGCCTGGTAATATTCGACAACTACAGAATAAGCTCAAATCTGCTGTGATTTTGGCTGATGGTCAGATGATTCAAGTTGATGATTTATCTTTGCCTCAAGGTAGGGTTCAAGTTACACCCAAAATACTTAATCTAAGAGCCGTTCGCGAAGAGGCTGAGAGTAAAGCCATTCGCGGTGCGTACTCTCAAGCCGAGCAAAATATGTCGCGTACGGCTGAGCTATTAGGCGTGACTAGACCTACCTTGTATTCGTTAATTGAAAAATACAACCTTGATGACCTAAGGATAGGTGTTTAATCATTGCATAATTGGGTATAATTGCAGTGTTTATTGATGATCTTAAGGATGCTCAATGTTGCAAGGAGTCCGTTGGCTGTGGTTGTTATTATCATGGACCACTACAACCCTTTATGCTCAGCCAAGTGAATCTTTAGTTCAAGATTTTATTGCTTTGCATACACAATCACTCACGGCTACACCATGTCAAAACGAACCGGTTTTGGCACCCAATCAATTTCTTTTTTGTGCACAAGAACTGCGCAATGCGAGCAATGCACCATTTGTCTTATGGCATCAGCAGTTGGATGGCTCAGTCAAGACAGAACGACCTGTGGTTATCCTTCTGCACGGTTTAAGTGATTCTCCTTTTTATTTACAAAGCATCGCGCAAGCAGTGCATCAAGCCGGTATGAATGTCGTGGTGGGTCTACTGCCAGGCCATGGCTTAAAAACCAAAGCTGAATCGATTCTACATGACAATAATTTACGACATATTTGGCGTGACTATACCGATGACCTCATCAGAGCAGCGCAGTCATTAGGCAATGGAATTGTGGTGGGTGGTTTTTCTACTGGGGGCGCGTTGGCAGTTGATCACATTTTAAGACATCCAGGGCAGACAGAAGGTCTGCTTCTATTCTCTGGTGCCTTAGCCTTACCGGATAATGCGGAAACCTTAAGCAAAATCCCGTTTGCTAAGTGGCTCAGTAAATGGATAGACGGCGATTATATCGAAGAGGGGAGTAATCCATATAAGTACCCTAACATATCCAGTCACGCTGCGTTGATCCTGATGGACATTATCCGCAATATTCGAGCGGGCTTGCATGATTCTACTGGGCTAAAATTACCTATTTTTGTCGCGCACTCACAGTCAGACCAAATTACTCCTATTAAGGGGGTAAAAGGCTTATTGTCTTTTTCACTGGCAGAACACACTGTTGTAGAAATCGACGAATCAATGGAGGTATGTCATGCTGCTGTACCGTTGAATAAACAACAGGTGCGTCAAATCAATGAAAAAGATCCTAATCCCCTAGTCAATTGTGACAGTCCAGAATACAATCCGATTCATGCACAAATGATCGCAATGATGCAGTTTTATTTACTGAATAGCGTCAAATAGGAGAATAATAATATGCGACAGTTTTTTTGGGTTATCATCGCAATTTATGCGCTTTTGTACTTTTACGCAGTGTATTTGTACGATGAGTTTAATCTAGGTATCGCTTTTGGGATTTTTGCCGCTATTCTTGCCCAATTTTATTATGCGCGTAAAAAATTAGCTCAACATGAAGCCGATATCGCATCGGGTAAGTTGGTAGCAAAAGAGGCCAAGGCAAAACCATTATCTTTTTGGTCTTCGCCGTTCCCTTATGTTGGTATTGCGTGTTTGACTTATCTTGGTGTAATTATCATTTTGTAGAGAATGGGTTGATGATTGTTCATAAATACATCCTTTTGTTGAATATATAAGCACTGTCAGAAAAAGAATCGACAAGATTCTAAGTAAAAACAACAAATATTTAACAAATCGAGGTTTCACCTAGCCCCAGACTAGATAAATTGATAATATTTAGTTCAAAGACTGTCACATCATATTAGAGAATAAACATGGCAATAAATTATGTACCACTCGACAAAAATGTTCACAAAGACACGAAGATTTTGACGGGTAAAGATTATACCTTTAGTGCTCAAGCTCATATCAGTGCTGCGAGCATCCGTGAGTTTCCACAGCTAGCAGCGTGTACACCGATTGTTTTTATTAAAGACTCGGGTAATGATACTGTTCATGCCGTCGCAATGCTGGGCGTTGAACAGGGGCAAAACTTGTATGTTCACGAAGGCAAATGGCAAGCTCCACATATTCCAATGAATATCCAACGCTACCCGTTTGATATCCGTCCCGATGGCGATAAGCTTGGTTTGTTCATCGACGAGAACTCACCATTAATTAACGCCGATGGCACTGCGCTTTTCCAAGAAGACGGTGAGGCATCGCCTTTGTTACAACAATCTCTACAATTCATGGATTACTTAGCAAACAGTGAAAAGCTCACTGCCGAGTTTGTTAAGCGTGTGGTTGAACTCGATCTGTTAAGCGAACTGGAATTGCGCATGGTCACAGTTTCTGGTGAGCGCAAAGCGGTCAAAGGCATGATGGGTATCAATGAAGCGAAGTTATTTGATTTAGCAGATGACGTTGTTCTAGATCTACATAAAAAAGGTTTCATGGGCGCTCTATATGCGATTATGTTATCACTTGGTCAAATCAATCGTATCGTGGAATTAAGTAACAATACTGACCAGCCGATTCGCTCTCTTCAAGTGGTCAACCTTGAGCAAGAAGCAGCAGCGAAAGCAAAAGCTGAACAAAAAGCTGAATAGTTTCACAAAATAATAGCTCTCAATAAAAAAAAGCCCATAACACAATGTGTTGTGGGCTTTTTGTATTCATTTCATACAAAAAGTTACGAACTTCTCTTGACGTGGATCTACTAACCCAATAAACTGCAAATTAGTGGGTAAATGTGGCAAAAAGTGGATCATTAGGGATCATAAAAATAAAATACCTAATGGAAACGAGCGCCACTTTATAAAAAAGTCTCAATAATCATAAGTAAAAAGGGTCTGAGGAATGTTCCGCGGCGCTAATGCAATTAATCTCGACAGCAAGGGTAGAGTCACGATACCAACTCGTTATCGTCAATCTTTGTTGGATGATTGCCATGGAACGCTCGTCTGTACTGTCGATACACAACAAAGTTGCTTACTGCTTTACCCACTTCCTGAATGGGAAGAAATAGAACTTAAGATCTCCAAACTTTCCACCACTAATCCACATGAACGTCGGATAAGACGTTTGCTTTTGGGCTATGCCACAGAAGGCGAAATCGACCGCAATGGAAGATTTTTACTGTCATCCCCACTAAGACAACATGCCCATTTAGAAAAAGAAATCATGCTCGTTGGTCAATTGAATAAATTTGAAATTTGGGATGCTCAACGTTGGCATAAACAAATTGAAGCGGATATTGCGATGGAGCAAAGCGGTGATTTTGAATTGACAGAACGGCTGCAGGACTTCTCGATATGAGCCAGTCGATTCACACCTCAGTACTTTACCAAGAATGCTTAGATGCCTTAAATATTAAGAGTGACGGGGTATATATTGATGCTACTTTTGGTCGGGGCGGTCACAGTCGCGGGATTCTGGACAGTTTACACGCGCCTGGTCGGTTAATTGCCTTTGATCGTGATCCCAGTGCAATTGAGTATGCCAATCAACATTTTTCCGAGAGGAATTTTAAGATTATTCACAGCGAGTTTGCTGCGATGGCAGATGTTCCAGAGGTGCAAGATGAGCAAGGTAAAGTCGATGGCATATTGATGGATCTTGGTGTGTCATCGCCCCAATTAGATGAAGCGGAACGAGGTTTCAGTTTTATGCGCGATGGGCCTTTGGACATGCGGATGGATACATCAAAGGGTATGACTGCAGAACAATGGCTTGCGACGGCGGACGAGCAAGATATTAGCCAGGTGATTAAAGAATACGGTGAAGAAAAGTTCGGTAAACGAATTGCACACGCCATCGTACAAACACGAGCACATACCCCCATCACCCATACGCTGCAGCTTGCCAACATAATTTCTGACGCGATGCCCGTCAAAGACAAGCATAAACACCCTGCCACAAGAACGTTTCAAGCGATACGCATTTATCTCAATAGCGAACTCGACCAAGTAAGAGATGGACTGAAAGCTGCCGTAACAATGTTAAAGCCAGGCGGGCGTCTTGCGGTTATCAGTTTCCATTCATTAGAAGATCGTTTAGTTAAACGATTTATGAAAGAGCAATCGAAAGGCAAAAATGTTCCTGCCAATCTGCCTATCACCCAAGCTGAAATTGATGCGGATAAAGTATTAAGGCTAATCGGTCGTGCCATCAAGGCAAGTGAAGAAGAACTGACTCACAACACCCGCTCACGGAGTGCGGTGTTACGTATTGCGGAGAAGTTATAATGTTTCAAATGCAATTACTCAGCACAGTAGTCAACGACTTGTTCAAACAAAAGTTCAGAATACTCTTGGTGCTTTGTGTGTTGCTCAGCGCATTTGGCATTATTTTAAGTACCGATGCCAATCGCAACGTATCGAGGGACCTAGAAGCCCTTATGGTCGAGCAAGACAAATTAGATGTTGAATGGCGTCATTTGATCTTAGAACAAAGTGCTTTGACTGAACATAATCGGATTGAGGCTCTAGTGGATACCAAACTCAATATGCATCGTCCAGCTGCTGTGGATGAAATTGTCGTAAAAATTGAGTGAATATATGGCGATGAATTCTATAAAACGCACCCAAGCCAAGAAAAAAGTCCGTCCGACTTTTCAATCTTGGCGTTACTTTGTGGTTATGTTTGGGTTAGTGATGGTCTTTGCTGGCTTAGGCACTCGGGCCGCCTATATTCAGATCATTGAACCAGATCAACTTATCAAACAAGGTGACTCTCGCACCAAAAGAGTCCGTAACATGCCAGCACACCGTGGTCTCATCACAGATCGGCACGGTGAAGAATTAGCCGTAAGTATTCCTGTTCGAGCAGTCTATGCAGACCCCAAAATTATCGCTGAAAAAGGCGCATTGGCTGATTCTCGTCGTTGGGAAGCGCTCGCTAAAGTATTAAATATGGACAAAGAACGTTTGCTGAGTCGAGTCAACAATCCCAAACGTCGTTTTGTCTATTTGCAACGTCAAGTATCACCTGCCATGGCAGAATATGTAGAAGAATTAGCGATTCCAGGGGTTTCCTTACGCAATGAATCTAGACGTTATTATCCGACCGGCGAAGTCAGCGCACATGTTTTAGGATTTACGAATGTGGATGATGAGGGCATCGAAGGTATTGAATACTTGTATGATGACCATCTTACCGGTAAACCTTCTTCCAGGACAATACGTCGGGATGGTCGAGGACGTCAGGTTGAAATCATAACAGAGCGAGAAGGCGAGAAGGCCAAAGATATTACCTTAACCATTGATCAACGTATTCAAGCCCTTGCATACCGTGAAATCAAAAAAGCACTGACATTATATGAAGCATACTCAGCATCTGCCATTGTAGTCGATGTTGAAACATCAGAAGTACTGGCGTTGGTGAATGGTCCTTCATTTAATCCCAACAACCGCAGTAATATTGGTTCTCATCGAGTGCGTAATCGGGTCGTGACAGATGCCTTTGAGCCGGGGTCTGTGCTGAAACCTTTAGCGGTTCTAAGTGCGCTTGAATTTGGTTCGATAGCACAAGGTGACACAATAGATACTCATCCAGGTTGGATGCGTTTAGGTGGTTCTCGTGTTGGTGACCCAATAAATCTGGGTGAGGTTGACTTGCGCACCATCATTCAAAAATCAAGCAATATGGGGACATCGAAGCTGGCCTTATCTGTGCAGAAAGATTTCCTTTTAGATACCTATTACAACATGGGGTTGATGACAGAGACAGGAATGAATTTACTCGGCGAGAGTCATGGTATTTTTCACGAGCGGAGTCGCTGGTCAGATTTTGAGTTGGCTACTTTATCTTTTGGCTATGGGATATCCGTCACGACCGCTCAACTTGCAAAAATGTATACCACACTGGCCAACGGCGGTATTAAACGCGATTTAAGTATTGTTAAAGATGGCTTTGTGCATGATGAAGAACGCGCATTCAGCCAAGAAAACACTCAATATGTCATCGAATTGATGGAAAGTGTTACTCAAGAAAAAGGTTCTGGTGTAAAGGCTGCTATACAAGGTTATCGGGTAGCAGGAAAAACCGGTACTTCTCGCAAAGCCATTGCGGGTGGCTATGGGGAAGAATATGTAAATATATTTGCAGGACTGGCTCCAGTATCAGACCCACAATTAGTTGTCGTTGTGTTGATCAATGAACCCAGTGGCGACCTATATTATGCCGGGGATACAGCCGCACCTGTGTTTAGCAATATTATGAGTGGCGCGTTACAACTGCTCAATGTCGCGCCAGATGATAGTAAGAGCATGCGTCATCTAGCCCAAACAACAAACCCAATACAAGAGTAAAGAGTGATGGTTAATGTCAAAATAGCCGAAGTCATAAATTGTATATCTGCCAAAGTGTATTCAGATCATTCTGAAAGCTTAGAGGATATTGTCATTTCTGGAGTGAGTACGGATACACGCACAATCCAACCGGGAGATTGTTTTATTGCCTTGGTTGGTCCAAATTTTAATGGACATGCCTTTGTGAATGAAGCACGTCAAAAAGGTGCCGTTGCAGTCATCGCAAGTGAACCCACTAATGCAGGTATTCCTCAACTACTAGTAGACGATACTAATATTGCACTTGGACAATTTGGTGCGCTAGTCAAGCGCAAAGTCTCCCCAAAAACGATTGGTATTACTGGAAGCAGTGGGAAAACAACAGTGAAAGAAATGACCACTGCAATCTTGCAAGAATGTGGTTCAGTTCTATCTACCAATGGTAATTTTAATAACCATATTGGCGTTCCTTTAACATTGTTGCGCCTTGAGGAGCACCATGAGTTTGCCGTCATTGAGATGGGGGCCAATCACATGGGTGAGATTGCTTACACCACTAACTTGGTAAAGCCTGATGTCGCAACTATTGTGAATGCGGCAGCCTCACATCTAGAGGGTTTTGGAAGTGTGTTTGGTGTGGCACGAGCAAAAGGCGAAATCTTTAAAGGATTGGAAAAAGATGGCGTGGCACTACTCAACAGAGACGATCAATTTTATGACTTTTGGAAAGGTAAGTTAGATAACGAATTGAACTACTCTTTCTCCATTAAAGATGCGCCTGGTGAAGGCGGTGATTACACAGCATCGCAAGTTGGTTTAGCATTTGATGGCTGTGCGCACTTTATTATGCACACCCCTATCGGTGAGATGAATATACAACTCACACAACCTGGTTTGCATAATGTGGGTAATGCCTTACTGGCAGCGGCACTTGCAATTAACGTCGGAGCAAGTTTAGAAAACATACGCGACGGGCTTGCAAAAATGACCAATGTAGGTGGACGACTTGCAGTAAAACAATTATCCGAACAAGTCCGATTGATAGATGACTCATATAATGCCAATGTTGCTTCAGTTAATGCTGCGATTGATTTGTTATCTGCCTATCAGGGATTGCGCATATTAGTGTTAGGAGATATGGCCGAATTAGGTGATAAATCGCGTCAATATCACGAGCAAGTTGGGCAATATGCAAAAGAAAGTGGTATTGATTATTTGTTCACACTTGGCGTATTAAGCCAATCTGCTAGTACGGTGTTTGCAGAACAAGGTCTCCACTTTAGTGATATTGATGAATTGGTTGATGCGCTTTATCAAACCGTAATGCATTCAGATGAAGATATAACGATCTTAGTTAAAGGCTCTCGTTCTTCCGGAATGGAGAGAGTTGTTAAAGCCATGGAGGATTCCCCAGTGGGAAAGTTGACTAGGCGGTTTGGAGCAATCGCATGCTGATATGGTTAAGTGAGTGGTTGATGCAGTTAGATGTCGGGTTTAGTGTACTGAATTACCTGACGTTGCGTTCTATTCTCGCTGCGCTTACCGCTCTCATAGCCTCAATCCTAATTGGTCCGAGCATGATTAAGGCTTTGCAGCGTCTCCAAATCGGCCAGACTGTGCGTGACGACGGCCCTGAAACGCATCTCCAAAAAATGGGTACGCCAACTATGGGGGGCGTCCTGATATTGGCAACGATATGTGTGAGTGTGTTGTTATGGGCCGATTTAACAAATGAATATGTGTGGGTAACACTGACGATTTTACTCGGGTATGGCATGGTAGGTTTTGTGGATGATTACCGTAAAGTGGTTCGCAAAGATCCCAAAGGACTCATCGCAAGATGGAAATATTTTTGGCAAACCATCATTGCACTTGCAGTAGCAATTTATTTATACGCCAATACCACAGCACCAGAACAAACCGCATTAGTGGTGCCGTTTTTCAAAGATGTCATGCCACAACTGGGTCTGATGTTTATTGTATTGGTCTATTTTACTGTGGTAGGTAGTAGTAATGCCGTCAATTTAACCGATGGGTTAGATGGCTTGGCTATTGTACCTACTATATTGGTTGCCGGAGCACTTGCAATTATGGCTTATGCCACTGGTAACGTTAATTTTTCACAGTATCTACACCTCCCTTATATTCCGCAGGCGAGTGAGTTAGTCATTATATGTGCGGCGATTTTTGGTGCGGGATTAGGGTTTTTATGGTTTAACGCTTACCCTGCATCGGTATTCATGGGTGATGTGGGTTCACTCGCATTAGGCGGCACACTGGGTATTATCGCGGTGCTTGTTAGACAAGAAATTGTACTAGTCATAATGGGTGGCATTTTTGTTATTGAAACCTTGTCTGTGATCATTCAAGTCGGTTCTTTCAAACTTCGCGGCAAAAGAGTATTCCGTATGGCACCGATTCATCATCATTATGAATTAAAAGGTTGGCCTGAACCAAAGGTGATTGTCAGGTTTTGGATTATTTCGTTAATTTTAGTATTGGTTGGTTTGGCAACACTAAAATTACGCTAGAAAATAAAATATACAATGTAATACTGAGGAAAAAATGCAACTAAGTTTGCGCCAAATGTTTCAAGAGCAATACGATAAGCAACCTGCGGTTGAGTATGACCGTGGGATTTTGCTTGTGGCTGCTATCTTGATGTTTTTGGGCATAGTGATTGTTGCCTCAGCTTCTATGCCGGAAGGTATCGCAAAATATAATAACCCCTACTTTTTTATCATTCGCCATTTAGTGTTTGCCACGCTAGCCATCATAGCAGGAATGATCACATTAACGATTCCTGTTGCCCAATGGCATAAACACAGTGCGTTATTATTATTCGCAGCGTTGGCCTTGTTAGTTGCGGTATTGTTTATTGGCCATAATGTCAATGGTGCGACCCGCTGGATCCGGATTGGTCCCATTAACATCCAAGCAGCAGAGCCGGCAAAACTGTTTTTCTTTGCGTTTTTTGCAAGTTACCTGGTCAGACGAAATGAGCAAATTCAAGAAACCTGGAGAGGCATAGTAAAACCAGTGGTGATGTTATGTATTCTGGCATTTTTGTTAGGTTTGCAACCCGATTTAGGGACGATAATTGTCTTATTTGTGACGACATTTGCAGTCATGTTTTTGGGTGGTGCCAAAGTCATCAACTTCGTCTTTTTAGTATGTTCAGGGTTAGTTTTCATCATATTAATGATTATTTCTAAAGAATATCGAATGCGCCGAATTGAGGCCTTTCTGGATCCATGGGCAGATCCATTTGGCTCAGGATACCAGCTGACCCAATCACTCATGGCTTATGGCCGAGGTGACTGGTTTGGGCAAGGTTTAGGGAATAGCTTACAAAAATTGAGTTTTTTACCTGAAGCACATACTGACTTTATCGTAGCCATACTTGCGGAAGAACTGGGCTATGTAGGCGTTATGACGTTACTGCTGTTAATTTTCATCCTGGTCTTTAAAGCGATGCGTCTTGGGAATAAATGCTTACAAACTCAACTGCCGTATCATGGCTATCTTGCTTATGCGATCGGCATTTGGTTTAGCTTTCAAACACTGGTCAATGTCGGTGCTAGTGCTGGAATGCTCCCAACCAAAGGATTAACATTACCATTGGTAAGTTATGGAGGTTCCAGTTTAATAATCATGGCAATCGCTGTCGCGCTGTTGGTCAGAATCGATTTTGAATATCGTTCAACGTATCGTGCCAAACAACAAAAATCTAAACAAAAACAGCCAAAAGAAAACATGCCTAAAAAAGATGAGGTGAGCGATGCCTAAATTATTGATCATGGCTGGTGGCACGGGTGGACATATTTTTCCTGCTTTGGCAGTTGCTCAAGCGTTAGCCCAAAAAGGTTGGGAGATCACATGGTTAGGGACTGCCGATCGCATGGAATCGAACATTGTCCCTAAACACAATATTCCGTTTTACTCTTTGGATGTTAAAGGCCTAAGAGGTAACGGAGTGTGGCGACTTTGTCTAGCTCCTTTGATGTTGTTACGTGCGGTATGGCAAGCTTGGCGAATCATACACAAAACCAAACCTGACGCTATGTTAGGTATGGGCGGTTATGCCAGTGGTCCAGGCGGGGTTGCAGGAGTCATGCAAGGGATACCTTTGGTATTACACGAACAAAATGCGATCTTTGGCATGACGAATCGATGGTTGAGTCGGATAGCTAAATATACTCTAACGGGGTTTGACTTTGATTCAGCAAAATACCGTTATGTTGGTAATCCTGTTCGAGAAGCCTTTTGGCACATCCCAGCATTACAGATGCCATTGCAAAAAAATATTCTTATTGTCGGTGGCAGTCTCGGTGCACAGGTACTCAATCGAGAAGTCCCAGTCATTTTACAACACTTACCAGTTGGACGTGTCACGCATCAAACCGGTAAAAATGCGGTTGACGCTGTAACCAAAGCATACGGTGAAATGGCAAACGTTACAGTGTGTGAATTTATTGATGATATGGCATCAGCATTTGCTGAACATGATATTGTCATTTGTCGTGCTGGTGCATTGACCGTGGCAGAGGTGGCTGCAGCCGGTAGGGTAGCGATTTTTGTGCCTTATCCCCATGCTGTGGATGACCATCAATCGCGCAACGCGCAAAGCTTAACCGACGATGGGGCAAGTCATACATTGGCTCAATGCAATATCAATGAGTTAAGTATGGTACTGCAAAATTTATTGAGTGAACCTGAGCAAATAGTGCAAATGGGACACAAGGCAAAAATGTTTGCCACACCGAATTCTGTCGACAATATCTGTCGTGTTTTAGAGGAAGTAGCCGCATGAGAGTAGCCGTTTTAATGGGTGGTAAGTCTGCAGAAAGAGACGTGTCGTTAGCTTCAGGCCGCGCAGTGTGTGAGGCGTTAACCAAATTAAATATTGAACACCTCGAGTTTGATCCGGCTGAGCAAGCTTTGGCTGAGTTACAAGCAATGAATATCGATCTTGCGTTTATTATGTTGCATGGTAGAGGCGGAGAGGATGGCACTATTCAAGGTGCACTCGAATGTTTAGGGATCCCTTATACTGGTTCGGGGGTGCTTGGGTCGGCACTGGCAATGGATAAGATCCACACCAAAGAAATCTGGGTTGCAAGGCAATTACCGACGCCGAGATTTTTGCGAGTCAACGCACCGTTAAAGGAAAATGAGGCAGCCAATATCGTCGCTGAATTTGCCCAACATATTATGGTGAAGCCCAGTCGAGAGGGTTCCAGTATTGGTATGGCAAAAGTTGACAGTAGTGAGGCATTAATTGATGCAGTAAATTCAGCATTAGCGTTGGATGATGAAGTGTTACTCGAAGCATACGTGACAGGGCAAGAATACACAGTCGCTATTTTGGATGAAGTTGCCTTACCGAGTATACGGATGGTTACTCCCCATGTGTTTTACGATTACGCTGCCAAATATCAAGATAATACCACTGAGTATTTTTGTCCAAGTGGCTTATCGGATGATGAAGAGCAGCAATTAGCTGAACTATGTTTAGAAGCTTTTCACAGCGTCTCCGCTTCAGGGTGGGGAAGAGTGGATGTGATGCGAGATGAATCAGGTAAATTTATGTTACTAGAAGTCAACACAGTACCGGGAATGACGACCAAAAGCTTGGTACCAAAAGCCGCGCAACAAGCGGGTATTGATTTTGCGAATTTAGTACTCAAAATCATACAAACGGTGCGGTAATGAGCAGCCCTGGACAAAACTCGTCGATTAGCTATGAACGCTGGGTGAGTTTCGTTTTTTTAGCGATTGTATTGCTATGCATTGCTGCAGCCGGTATCAGTTTGCGAAGTTGGATGCTGGATGCACAGAAAGTACCAGTAAAGTATATCCAGATATTAGGTAAAACTCAGTATGTAAGTCATGACACCTTAGCTGAGTTTATTCGACAAACGCATGATGGCAGTTTTTTTGCGCAAGATGTGAATACTATATATGAGAGTTTACTTGAGCAACCATGGGTCTATCAGGCATCGGTTCGAAAAAAATGGCCGGATACGCTTCAGGTATTTGTTGTTGAACAGGTTCCGGTCGCTAATTGGAATGGCGATCAATTGCTCAATGCCCAAGGCACTGCATTTAGCGGTAATTTACAACTGGAGCAATTGCCAAGTATGTTTGGTCCCAATGGCGCTGAACAAACAGCACTCACAGGATTAAATGCAATGTCTAGTCTACTGGTACAGCATGAACTAGTAATAGAGAGTCTGTTGTTGACTGAACGTTTTGCATGGCAAGTTGAGCTAAAAAATGGCATCAAAATAAATTTGGGGCGACAAGATTTTATTGAACGAGTACAACGTTTTGTGAATTTGTACCCTTTGTTATTAGAACAAAATAAGCAGATAGAGTACGTTGACCTGCGATACGACACAGGGGCAGCAGTACGTTTTGTCGAAGAGACAACGTCGGTGTAAGAAAAAATAAAAACAGGATAAATGTAAACATGGCAAAAGTTGAGACTTCCGGTTTGCTCGTTGGCTTAGATATTGGTACGCATAGTATTAAAGCCGTGTTAGGTGAGCTATTAGATGATGGCGAGATCAATGTACTGGGTGTTGGTAATCATATTGTAAAAGGCATGGATAAGGGTGGCGTTAATGACCTAAACCTCGTTTCTGATGCACTGAAGCGAGCCATTGAACAGATGGAATTGATGGCTGATTGCCGCGTGTCTTCTGCTATTTTAGGAATATCAGGGAGACATATTGGCTGTCAGAATGAACACGGGATGGTACCAATTAATCATAATGAAGTGACGCAAGATGATATCGTCAATGTCATTCATGCCGCGCGTTCAGTGCCTATCTCAGCAGATCGCCGTATATTGCATGTTCTACCACAAGAATACAGTATTGATGTACAAGAAAATGTAAAAAATCCTTTAGGTATGTCAGGTGTAAGGATGGAAGCAAATGTGCACATCATCACATGCGCAGATGATATGGCTAAGAATTTTATTAAATGCACTGACCGCTGTGGGATACAAATTGATAGTACGGTTTTTTCGGCGTTAGCATCAAGCCATGCTGTACTTACTGAAGATGAAAAAGAATTAGGGGTGTGTCTCGTTGATATCGGAGCAGGAACAGTTGATATTACTATTTATGCCGATGCATGTGTCAGATATTCAGCGGTTATTCCAATTGGTGGAAACCAAATAACTAATGATATTGCCAAAATATTCCGGACCCCACTGAACCATGCTGAGCAAATCAAAATCTCTCAAGCATGTGCATTGAAGGATTTGGTCAGTATGGAAGAAACGATTAATGTACCGAGTGTTGGAGGTCGTGAGGATCGCAGTATGTCTCGACATACTCTAGCCGAAGTGATTGAGCCTCGGTTTCATGAGATTTTAGAGCTAGTGTATGAACATATTAAAGACAGTGGTTTAGTCGAACAGGTTGCAGCGGGTGTGGTATTGACAGGAGGTACCAGTAAAATGCCTGGCGCACTAGAATTAGCAGAGAGTATTTTTAATTTGCCGGTACGTGTTGGTAAACCGATGCATATCAAGGGATTGACGGATTATGTTAATGACCCAACTTATGCTCAAGTGATTGGTTTGTTGCATTATGGAAAACTGGAATCCATTGAAAATACAACACCACTTAAAAATACTGAAGAAGGATTTTTTCAGAGAATAAAAGCTTGGTTTAAAGGCGAATTTTAAAAATTAATCATATATAATAGTGAAAATATATTGGAGAGCAGAAATATGTTTGAATTAATTGAAGACGACAGTACCGAAGCGGTGATTAAAGTCATTGGCGTAGGTGGCGGTGGCGGTAACGCCGTTGAACATATGGTCAAAAATAAAATTGGTGGCGTTGAGTTCATCGCAGTAAATACAGATGCTCAGGTCCTAAAAAAAGCGAACGCAGATACTATTTTGCAAATTGGTAATGCAGTAACTAAGGGGTTAGGTGCAGGCGCGGATCCAAATATTGGTCGTGAAGCGGCGCATGAAGATCGCGAAACACTTCGCCAAGCAATCGATGGCGCAGATATGGTATTCATCACTGCTGGCAT
Source organism: Glaciecola sp. (assembly GCA_018623155.1). Lineage (GTDB taxonomy): Bacteria > Pseudomonadota > Gammaproteobacteria > Enterobacterales > Alteromonadaceae > Opacimonas. The sequence continues at coordinate 38,628 of JAAZVZ010000003.1, read as the reverse complement.
GGGAGGTGGTACTGGAACAGGTGCTGCACCAGAAGTTGCTAAAATAGCTCGCGAAATGGGAATATTAAGTGTTGCGGTAGTCACTCGCCCGTTCCCATTTGAAGGTAAAAAACGTAATGGCTATGCTTCACAGGGCATTGATGAATTGGCAAAACACGTTGATTCATTGATCACAATTCCCAACGAAAAGTTACTGAAAGTATTGGGTAAAGGAACGCCTTTACTTAAGGCATTTGAGGCGGCTAATGATGTACTCTTAGGTTCGGTAAGAGGCATTGCTGAGTTAATTACTACTGAAGGTTTGGTCAACGTCGACTTTGCAGACGTGAAAACCGTCATGTCAGAGATGGGTACGGCAATGATGGGAACAGGTTCTGCATCCGGTGAAGATCGTGCGGAAGAAGCTGCAAGCCAAGCGATTGCTTGTCCATTACTCGAAGACATCGATTTAACTGGTGCGAAAGGCATTTTAGTTAATATTACTGCAGGCCCTGACTTTGCAATTGATGAGTATGAAACGGTTGGTAATGCTGTGAAAGCCTTCGCTTCAGAAAACGCAACAGTGGTTGTCGGCACCGTGATTGATATGGAAATGACTGATGAAGTACGCGTGACGGTCGTTGCTACCGGTATTGGTACAGAAAAACCAGATATTTCAGTTGTTCCAACGACACCACAGGTTACAAAATCTGTTGTTGCAGGTGCAGCTCCGGCGGCGCCAGCTCCTGAAGTTGCTCCTGAAAAAGATGCCGAGGAATATTTAGATATTCCAGCATTTTTGCGTCGTCAAGCAGATTAATCTGCTGAAACGATTGACTGTTGACTGGTACGACCATATAATACGCGCCCAGTTTTAAGGGTTCACTATGATTAAACAACGCACAATCAAATACGCGGTACAAGAAACCGGTATTGGCTTGCACAAGGGCAACAAGGTCACTATGACCCTGCGTCCAGCACCTGCTAATACGGGCATCATTTTCCGTCGTATTGATTTGACTCCGCACGTTGACATCCCAGCACGTGCCGATGCTGTTAAAGACACAGTGCTATGTACATGTGTTAGCAATGCAGACGGCGTTGCCATTCATACTGTTGAACACCTTGTTTCTGCTCTTGCTGGCCTTGGTATTGACAATATTATCGTTGAAGTAAACAGCCATGAATTACCCATTATGGACGGCAGTGCAAGTCCTTTCATCTTTCTTCTACAATCTGCAGGTATTGAAGAACTCAATGCGCCGAAACAGTTTTTGCGTTTATTGAAACCCGTTCGTGTGGAAGAAGATGATAAGTGGGCTGAATTGCGTCCATACAATGGTTTTAAAGTTGATTTTCGCATTGATTTTGACCATCCCGTTATCAGTCAGACTCGTCAACATATGGAGTTAGATTTTAGTTCTGATTCATATATAGACCATGTTTCCAGAGCCAGAACATTTGGTTTTATGCGCGATCTCGAGACAATGAATGCGATGGATTTGGCTTTAGGTGGAAGCATGAATAATGCGGTCGCCCTAGATGAATACCGCGTACTTAATCCAGAAGGCTTACGCTATAGCGATGAGTTTTTAAAGCATAAAATCTTAGACGCAGTGGGTGACTTGTACCTCGGTGGATACAGTATCATTGGCGAGCTTAGGGCTTACAAAACAGGCCACGGCCTAAATAATAAACTTCTGAACGCGGTCATTCACGATCAATCTGCATGGGAGTTTGTCACTTATGAAGCAAGTGATGCCCCTATTCAATATATCAATCCGGTGCTAGCAACTATTTAGCACAAACGTCTGCTTGAAATCCATACCGATTCAGTTAAAATCGCTGTTTGATTATGAGCTAGACAATAAATATGCGCTTGCAACTTCAATTAGAACACAGTGGAAAATATTATCGTAAAGAGTTTTCGTTACGACGTGTTTTAGTGTGTTTTATTTTGACAAGTTTAGTATTTATTGTGTCTTCTCGTTCTACCCATATTGCTTCTGAAAGTGCCGCTCAGGTGAGTTTAGTGAAACAGGGGCTATTGGCACAGCATGCTATGTTGCAGGGCGTCATTGCTGATGAACACACAGAAAAGAAGGCTGTGTTGCGCCATATAGCAGAGATGCAGACTCAGTTATCATTATTATCCATACAACAATCCGATATTGCTAAAGCATTGGACGTTGATTTAACGGATGTAACAACACCCCCTACTGAGAATGATTTTGAGCCAACAGTTAGCAGCTCTTTGCAGGCGCTTGAAATCAAATTAGATGAGCAAATAAAGCAACTCTCGATCCTTGAAAATGTCTTCAATAATACCCATTTAGATAATACGCAACGAATTACTGGACGGCCAATTCAATCGGGTTGGTTATCTTCGTATTATGGCATGCGCGATGACCCTTTTACCGGTAAACAGGCTATGCATAAAGGGATTGATTTTGCAGGCAAAGAAGGCGATCCAGTCATTGCAACCGCCGCGGGAATAGTCACATGGTCTGGTGAACGTTTTGGTTATGGCAATCTGGTCGAAATTAACCATGGCAATGGTTTAGTTTCTCGCTACGGACATAATCAAAGCTTAGACGTTGGTGTCGGAGAAGTCGTTACAAAAGGTCAACGTATTGCAACTATCGGGAATACGGGACGTTCGACAGGTGCACACGTTCATTACGAAATAATAAAACAAGGTAAACACATTGATCCTCTCCCATTTGTTTACCGCAAATAACTAAAGATACGGAACTTAATACAGCATGTTTTCATCAATCGCTCGCAAACTATTTGGCAGTCGTAACGATCGCATTCTCAAGCAAGTCAACAAACGCGTAAAAATCATTAATCAACTCGAAGCAGAGATTGAAGCATTATCAGATGACGAATTAAAAAGTAAAACAGAACTTTTTAAACAAGCTTTAGCAGACGGTAAAACGTTAGATGATATCTTGGTTGAAGCGTTTGCTGTGGTAAGAGAGGCGAGCAAACGCGTATACGGCATGCGGCATTTTGATGTGCAAATGACGGGGGGGGTGATCTTACACGAAGGTAAAATTGCAGAAATGCGGACTGGTGAAGGTAAAACGCTTACCGCTACTACTGCAACGTATCTTAACGCATTAACAGGTAAAGGCGTTCACGTTATTACGGTGAATGATTACCTTGCGACACGTGATGCCGATGGACTACGTCAGTTATTCTCATTTCTTGGTTTAACTGTGGGGTGTAATATTCCAGGTATGTCACATCAAGAAAAAGTAGATGCATATGCCTGTGACGTCACTTACGGTACTAATAACGAATTTGGTTTCGATTACCTTCGCGATAATATGGCTTATAGCCCAGAGCAACGTGTGCAACGCGGTTTATATCATGCGGTCATCGACGAAGTTGACTCAATTTTGATTGACGAAGCGCGAACCCCACTTATTATTTCTGGCGCTGCTGAAGACAGCTCAGCATTATATAAGCAAATTAACGCACTGGTGCCTAAGCTGGTCCAGCAAGATAAAGAAGATACAGAGGAAGAGGTCGGTGAAGGTCATTTCACCGTTGATGAGAAAGCAAAACAAGTTTATTTGACTGAAAAAGGTCAAATTTATGTAGAAGATCTCATGATACAAGCTGGCATCTTAAAAGAGGGTGATTCACTCTTTGCGTCGGCTAATATTGCTCTACTACAACATGTGAATGCCGCACTGAAGGCGCATAAGATTTTTGTCAAAGACGTGGATTATATCGTCAAAGAAGGCGAGATCGTCATTGTTGATGAACACACCGGTCGTACTATGGAAGGCCGTCGTTGGTCAGAAGGATTACATCAAGCTGTTGAAGCAAAAGAAAGTGTCAAGATCCAAAACGAGAATCAAACACTGGCATCCATCACGTTCCAAAACTATTTCCGTTTGTATGAAAAACTCAGCGGTATGACTGGTACAGCCGATACAGAAGCCTTCGAATTTCAGCATATCTATGGTTTAGAAACCGTGGTGATTCCGACTAACAAACCTATGATACGCAAAGATAAGTCTGACTTGATATACCGCACTAACGGTGAAAAATACAAAGCGATTATTGATGATATCAAGGATTGTGTAAAACGTGGTCAGCCAGTTTTGGTTGGTACAATATCCATTGAAAACTCTGAACTTCTCTCTTCAGTGCTTAAGAAAGAAAAGATTAAACACAAAGTACTTAACGCCAAATTTCATGCGCAAGAAGCTGAAATTGTGGCACAAGCCGGCATGCCAAGCGCTGTGACGATTGCTACAAATATGGCTGGCCGAGGCACTGACATCGTGCTTGGTGGTAATCTCCAAGCTGAATTAGAAGGAATCGCCGACGAGGCTAAACGTGAAAAATTGACAGCCGCTTGGAAAGAACGTCATTCAGCGGTACTTGAAGCAGGTGGTCTTCATATAATTGGTACTGAACGCCATGAATCTCGACGTATTGATAACCAGTTACGGGGTCGTTCTGGTCGCCAAGGGGATGCAGGTTCATCAAGATTTTATCTCTCGCTGGACGATCCATTGATGCGTATTTTTGCTTCAGAAAAAATGGGCGCCATGATGCAACGTCTGGGTATGGAAGAAGGCGAAGCCATCGAACATCCATGGGTCACTAGAGCGATTGAAAATGCTCAACGCAAAGTCGAAACGCGTAACTTTGATATTCGTAAACAACTTTTGGAATATGATGATGTTGCCAATGATCAGCGTAAAGTAATCTATGAACAGCGGAATGAGTTGCTAGAAGACGGCGACATGGGCGAGACCATTGCCGCTATTCGCAATGACGTAGTGGACGGCACGGTCAGTGAATACATTCCACCAGAATCGTTAGAAGAAATGTGGGATGTACCAGGCTTAGAAGAACGACTCAAAGCTGATTTCCAAGTTGAATTACCCATACAGCAATGGCTGGACGAAGACGATAAACTGTTCGAAGAAAAACTTCGTGAAAAAATTCATAATGAGATCGATGCGGCATACCAAGCCAAAGTTGAGATGGTCGGTGAAGGTGTAATGCGTCAGTTTGAAAAAGCGGTTATGTTGCAAAGTCTTGATAACCATTGGAAAGAACATCTTGCGGCGATGGATTACTTGCGTCAAGGCATTCACTTGCGAGGTTATGCACAAAAGAATCCAAAACAAGAATACAAACGCGAGTCTTTTGAGTTGTTTGCTGCGATGCTAGATAATTTAAAAGCGGAAGTGATCAGTCTTCTTTCTAAGGTCAAGGTGCAAGCACAAGAGGATGTGGACGCAGTTGAGCGCAAACGCGCCGAACAAGCAGCTAAAGCGACCAAAACGAATGAAGATAAACAACCTTCAGGAAGCGTTAAAGTAGGCAATCGTACTGAACCTAAAGTAGGGCGTAATGAACCATGCCCATGCGGTTCGGGTAAAAAATACAAGCAATGCTGTGGTAAGCTTTAATGAATCCATCCATTGTTGAGATTGATGTTGCAGTTGGCGTCATTCTTAAAGATGGTGCTTGTTTTGTGACGAAACGTTCTCATGAACAACATCAAGGCGGTAAATGGGAATTTCCCGGAGGAAAGTTAGAAGGGGATGAAACACCTTTTAACGCCTTAGTCCGAGAGCTACGAGAAGAAGTTGGCATCAGTATTCTTGACGGGGAAGCACAGTATATAGTTACCTACGAGTATCCAGAAAAGACAGTAAATCTACACGTATTTTGGGTGCACTTGTTCAATGGTGAGCCGGAATCTAAAGAAGGCTTAGAAGGGCGTTGGGTAGAATTGAGTGAGCTGAATTCACTGACCTTTCCTGAAGCCAACGCACCAATTATCGATAGTTTACTCGAACTCACCAAATAAATTTATCAGCAGTTGCGAATGCAACTGCACTTGCTTTGTAAGCAGCTTCATTAATAAAATGTGGATATACCGTACCTTCCCCTTCATACTCCACAGTACTTCCATCAAAAAGAGAAAACATGGGCTGTCCAGGTTTGAGCGGTTTAAAGTCTTGATCTTGCAAAGCCGGATGAATAAGTCCAAGTAGCTTTTCTTCTTTGGACAGAGGAAATTGGACTACGTCCAATAATCGATATGCTTCAAACCCTTTAAATTCTGGGGTTTCTTGTTGATTGTGTAATTCAACAAACTTTAAAATGTGCTGCACCATCTCAACACTTTGAGCGTACACATCAGCTCTGGATACCCCTTGTGGCTGTGCACCAAGTTCAAGCATGACCCCATATTTTCCACACGTGCACAGATAAGGATGTTCAAGATAGCTAACTTCATCTTCAACCAAAATATTGCAACTTGGCATTTGTTGTTTTAGGTAGCCAGACATGTTGCGGTAAAAATCACTCGACTCTAAAACAATTAACGTTGGTCCCATATTGGAAGTAGTATTATGAATATCTATTACCAAATCAGTATGTGGGTTGTCTTTTGGTCCAATTTTACGATTGATGATCTGAGCTAAATTGAGCTCATACAAAGAGTGTTCTTGATAGGTTAGGTTATCGAGTGCAAATTGACGATTTAAATCGACATCAATAAACCGAGTATTAGTAGCCACAGCATCAGGGTTTGCAATGAGAAAGCGATAGTCTAATGAATCTGGCAAACTGTAATTATCATTCGCTAAATTATTAACCAAGTGAATACCGGTAAGTTCATTACCATGTGTGCCGCCCACTATTGCGACCGAAGAAATCGAATGCATATTAATTATTCTTAAAAAAAGGGTCTTCCTGTTGAGCTAAGAAAGCTTCAATGTCTTCTTCATTAGGCATTATATGGGTCTGATGATCTTGTGATGCACCACACGGAATGCTTTTTTCTTCATCGGCCCATTCACCTAAATCGATTAATTGACATTTTTTAGAGCAAAAGGGGCGATATGAAGATGTTTCACTCCATTTTACTGAAGTTTGACATGTCGGACAATTGACGTGCATTAACAGCTCGCAAGTTTAAAAGATATGTCCTTATTATTGTCTTTTTCCGAGAGGTTGTCATCACCAAAGCGCATAAATCTGACTGCATACCGGTATTTGTTGCCACTTAGTGTAGGGTAATAGTCTAAAGTATGACTGTATTCAATGCGGATCAACTCAACTTTTGCATCAGCCACACCTTGATAAAAACCATTGGCTGCGGTGACCGATTCGAGTGGCTTGCGCTGGCGAATAAATGTCAGCACCAAGCGAATGGCTCTTTGTAATAAGAGCATTGGGGCCAACCAATCTTGCATCTGTTTACACTTTAGTTCGCTAGGTTGGTTGATCCAATAATGCAATTTTGGAAGGTCGAAACTACATGTTGCGCCAGGTATAGAAAAACGCTGTCTAATAGCAGATAAAAATCGATCCTGCCTTAGTGAGCAGCCTATTCTAGGTGAGGCACTTAACGCTTCGATCGTTTGATTCACTTCCTCTGCTGTGGCGTTGAGCTTTTCCTTATCAACATTAGAATAAGATAACCAATGCTTTATATTTTGTGCGTAGACGTTAAGGTCTCTGATCAGCTCAGTCTTCAAGTCGACTCGTTCATTCAAATCGAGTAACTGAAATAGATTTCTCAGGAAGGTGACTTCGTTGTTTTTGGTGCAGCACAATTCAGGATCGGCAATGATGTTGAACATATATTCAACCCTCAAATAATTGCGGACTTTTTCATTGAGTGGAAACTCAAAGCTAGTCTGATTCATCAACACACTCCAATACAACAGAGTGCAATAAACACCATATTTACAACTTTTTCAAGTCAAATTCGAGATTTTTGTAAACTTTATGTAAAAATTCAACTTGTTTTAAAGTATGAGACTTACTTTTACTATTATCTATAATATCATCCGCAATTGAGAGGCGTTCGCTTCTTGAACACTGCTTGGACATGATTTGTTGAATTTGTTCTTTTGAGTTGTTATCTCTAGCGCTCGCTCTTAACAACTGTTGGGGTTCTGGCAGGTCAACGACACAGACTCGGTCACACCATTCGTATAATTTATTTTCAAATAGCAGTGGGACTACGAACAGGACATAACAAGAACTTGCCTGAGCTAAGGATTGTTGCATTTGTTCGCGTATGAGTGGGTGTAATGTTTGATTCAGCCAGTGTGTCTTTTCTGGGGAAGCAAAAACGATCTGACGAAGTTTCGGTCGATCTAGAGCACCATGCTCGTTGAGGATATTTGTGCCAAAATAGGTGACTAATTCACTAAGGCCTTTTGTACCGGGTTCGACAACTTCTCTCGCAACGATGTCGGCATCGACAATATCAATGCCATGTTGAGCGAAACACTCTGCAACATAACTTTTGCCACTGCCGATTCCGCCAGTTAGCCCAACAACAGGTGCAGGCATTATGCAATGCCCGTCCAAGTAAAATACCATCCTACTATGGGCTCACCGTAGAGGATCGTAAGCCAGCCCGCAATCCCTAAAAATGGTCCGAAAGGAAATGCGCCATCGGGTACCGTTGCATCTTTTTGTTTATTTGTTGGTATAGCTTGAGCAATCAGTGCAAAGACAATGGCAACCACAGATGATAGTAAAATAATGACTAATAAATGTTGCCAACCGACAAATGCTCCAAGAGCCGATAACAGCTTAAAGTCACCATATCCCATACCTTCTTTCCCGGTCAACAGTTTGAACGCCCAGTAAATTATCCAAAGTATGAGATATCCGATCACTGCGCCCCACACTGCATCCTCTAGTGATACAAACCAACTCTGGGTCGCACTTAATAAACCAATCCACAACAAAGGTAATGTCAGTTGGTCAGGTAACAACATATGGTCTAAATCGATGCCAACGGCACTAATGAGTATCCAAGTTACAATGAGCATAATGCCGCATTGTACAGTGGGACCAAAATGCCATGCGCACCAAAGTGACACCAATGCGGTGAGGGCTTCTACAATTGGGTAGCGTTTGGGAATGGGGTGGTTACAATGTTGGCAGCGCCCTTTTTTAAACACATAAGAGACAATTGGAATATTTTCTGTCGCGGTGATCAAGCTCTTACAATTTGGGCATGCTGAACGAGGATGAGCAAGGTTAAACTCATCATTCAAAGCAACGCCACCAGGGGGAGGAGGCAGCTCTTTGGGCGCAAAATAATTGATGAATTCAGATTGCCATTCTCGTTGCATCATGATGGGTAAGCGATAAATGACGACATTCAAAAAACTGCCAACCAGTAAGCCCAATATTAAAATCGTTCCATAGAAGACGGATGGATAAGTTGAAAAGGTAAACATTGTGGATTCAAAAATGTTCATGAACCGTACTGAGATGCAAAAAAGATTGATTTATTGCATGTTATACCACATTGCCCATTTGGAAGATAGGCAAATACATCGCCACAATTAATCCCCCAATCACTACCCCTAAGACCGCCATAATTAAGGGTTCTAATAAGCTTGTTAAACCATCCACCATATCATCAACTTGACGTTCATAAATATCTGCGATTTTGCCCAGCATATCATCGACTGAACCTGATTCTTCTCCAATGGCAATCATTTGTACGACCATATCCGGAAATAAAGTTGTCGCACGCATGGCAATATGCATTGGTGAACCGCCCGCGACTTCTTTTTTAACAAATTGTATTGCTTTACGATATACCGCGTTACCAGTGGCTCCCGCGGCGGAATCTAGCGCCTGAATAAACGGAACACCTGCAGAGAAAGTCGTAGCTAATGTTCTAGCGAAACGAGCAACGGCAGCTTTTTCTAATATTGCGCCGATAATGGGGAGTTTGAGTATTTGTGCATCTAGTTTATCTGCAATCGTAGAGGAATGTTTGATGCTTTTGTGGCATCCAACCAATAATGCAATGACGCCTCCCAAGATAACTAAGCCATAATCTTGTACAAATTGCGATATGTTAAGCACGAACTGGGTAAATACCGGTAGCTCCGCGCCAAAACTGGCAAAAATTTCCTGAAACTGCGGCACCACATAGATCAGTAATATGGTCGTCACTATAAACGCCACGACTACGACAGCGATGGGATAGAACATGGCTTTTTTAATTTTGGATTTGAGAGCTTCTGCTTTTTCTTTATACAGGGCGATACGTTCAAAGATTTGTTCTAAAGCCCCAGATTGTTCGCCACTGTCAACTAAATCACAATATAAGTCATCAAAATGCTTAGGGTAATGACGTAATGCCATACTGAGTTGGCTACCGGCTTTTACGTCATTGGCGATATTGCCAATGACTTCCCGCGCTTCTGCTTTGGCATGGCCTTTGGCAACCATTTCCAGTGTTTGCATGATACTGACACCAGCATTGAGCATTGTGGCGATTTGCCGGGTTAATACACAAATATCTTCCGCGTTGAGTTTGTCTTTTGCTCCAGATACCCATGACTTTTTGACTAGTTTGATGTGTTGTGCACTGATCCCTTGCTTGCGCAGAATGAGTTTGACTTCTTTCGGCGAGGCTGCGGTCAGTTTACCTTTTACCTTTTTACCTCTAAGGTCAGCACCTTGCCAGTGATACATGTATAACGACTGGGCCATAGCCCCCCCTTTATCGTGTCAATTAACGTTATATTTGCAGTGACAAAAAAGCCCAACGCAATGCTGGGCTTTGTTAGGTATCAAATTGCATTGGTTAATTAGCATAACGTTGCAGGGGTGCATGCAGTTGCCCAAGTCACTTTACCGCCCGAAAGGGTAGGGGTCAGGACAAATGTACCAGTGCCATCAATATCACTATCGGTCGCTTTTGTTGTGGTAATCACGCCATCAACCGTTCCCAGGCCAATCACACCCGCCGCCGCAGTAATATCTGCTGGAATACCAGAAGCACCTCCATCACAAGATGTTAATGCCCCAGTGACTTGAGCACAGACTTCCACAGCCGATTTGGCTGCAGCTGAGGCGTTGGTAATTTCAGTAAATTTGGCTTTTTGGGTGTAGTTTTGGTAAGCAGGTAGTGCAACCGCTGCCAGTATGCCAATAATAGCGACCACAATCATTAATTCAATTAAGGTAAAACCTTGGTTGTTTTTGCTCGTAAGTAAAGTTTTCATATTCATCTCCGCGTCATACGCATTGGTTTGTTAAACAACGTCCATTTACAACAGGTATGTATTCATTACTTGATTGGAAGTATAGGAAGCGCGAGATGGTTTGTCGGTATGAAGGTTTATACCTATGTGTAATGTCATCACAACCATTAACATAGGAGCGAGATTGCTCGCGTATCAGTCGATGATACGCAAAGACAAATCCACAGCGAGAATATTCTTGGTCAAAGCGCCACTGGATATAAAATCCACGCCGGTTGAACTGAGTTCAGCAATTCGCTCGGCAGTAATGTTACCTGAGACCTCTAGTTTACAGCGACCACGGTTGAGCGCTACTGCCTCTTGGATCTGTTTCGTTGAAAAATTATCGAGCATCACAATATCAGCGCCCGACTTAAGTGCTTCAGCAAACTCAGCTAAGTTTTCGACTTCTACCTCAACAGGTAGTTCAGGATGATTTTGCTGGGCTTGTTGTATTGCCTGAGCAATACCCCCGCAGGCAAAGATATGATTCTCTTTAATTAAAAACGCATCGTATAAGCCAATGCGATGGTTTTGTCCACCACCACATTGCACCGCGTATTTTTGCGCTAAGCGTAAGTGCGGAATCGTCTTACGAGTATCTAGAATACGCAAAGGGTTATCCCCGACTAATTCAACATAGTGAGCGGTTTGGGTTGCCGTAGCACTGAGCATTTGTAAAAAATTTAAAGCGGTGCGTTCAGCTGTCAATAACGCTCTTGCATTGCCCTTAATCGTCAACAATTGTGTATTGGGCGCAACATTATCACCATCCGCTACGTGAAAGGTGACTTGGACATTGGGGTCACATAATTCAAAACAATGTGCGGCCCATGCGCAACCAGCAATGACTGCTTTATCACGGCAGATAACATGAGCCGTTTTTACTGCGTCTGCCGGAATGAGTTGAGCCGTCACATCCTGTACCATCCAGTCAGGCGAAAAGGGATGACTGGATTGGATACCAAGATCTTCTGCCAAGGCAGCAGTCACATTATCGTGTATGACATCCGTTGAGATTAATGTATCAGTTGCTAGGTGCTGCGCGTAGGTAGTTTGTGTGTGTGTGCTCATCGTGGAATGGTAATTGTGAGTTGCTGATTCGTTTGAGTGAATTGTAAATCTTTTAACACATTCATGCCTAATAATATTTTGTCACTCCGCATCCCAGGGTTTAAGTGCGCTTGCACATCGTTAAACTGAATATCCCCAAAAATGAGCGAGGCAATCTGAGTTTCGTATACAGTGACCGCACCATTAGCCGTCATGACCGGAAACGGTCTGCCCCCGTCCAAACCCAATGTTGGCGCTAAGTGTGCAGGTATTGATACGCTTGTAGCCCCAGTATCAAGTAAAAAAGTCACCTCTTTGCCATTGATCAAACCATCTACCATGTAATGCCCCTGGCGATTTTGTTGCAAGACCAAAGTATACCCTGAAGGCCCACTTACTGAAGCCACATTCGTGTTTGGATGGCGTTGTTCGCTGAGATACTCTGAATAAATTATCACCAGAATAAAAATGACACTCAACCATGCACCAACCACCAAGATTCCGCTCATGGATGATTTTTGTGTATCGGGTTTTTCACTCAATTGGTTTTCCCTTCTGCTTGTATCATTGATTAACATAGCGATAGAATACGAGATATCGTCAGTATATAAAATAACGCATCAATCCTAATAATGTTTTACCCTTTGGCTGAAGTAAAGCTCTCTCCACATTATAATACGAGACCTGCTCATCTCGATGTATCTTTGTTGGTGATCCACAATATCAGTCTACCGCCACGTTTTTACGGTGGAAATTACATTGACGATTTATTTTTAGGTCAATTATCCAATGATGCTCATCCATTCTTTGCGCATATCGAGGGGTTACAAGTATCAGCTCACGCTTGCATCCGTCGTGATGGACGGATCACACAGTATGTGCCTTTTGATAAAAGAGCGTGGCATGCGGGTGTTTCTTCGTTTCAAGGACGTACAGATTGCAATGACTTTAGCATCGGTATTGAATTGGAGGGATGTGATGATATGCCTTATACTCCCGAACAATATAAAGCACTGGTAGCCTTAAGTTTGTTTATTCAAAAACAATTTCCAGCCATATCCATTGGGCGCATTGTTGGGCATAATGACATTGCGTTTGGACGCAAGACCGACCCTGGATTTGCATTTGATTGGGCTGGTTATCGTCAAGCATTATTGGCTAAGTATCAATGTTCATTAGTTGAGATGGAAGCATCATTATGACTCTTATTTATTTACTACTTACGTTATTTGCAGAGCGGATGGTGCATAAACCTCATTATTTACGCACGGATTTTTACTACACTTTGTATAAACAACAGTTAGTATCACGCAAGCTGTTATCTCCAGAAACCTCTCTCTGGCAGTTTCTCGCAATGTGGTTAGGACCTGCTGTCATGGTTGCATTGGCATTGCATATAATTAATTTAGGTCTATTGACGTTTGTCGTGACGTTATTTGTTTTGTTTGTCAGTGTGGGTAGCAGTGAGTTAAGAGATGCCTTCAAGTGTTATTTGCAAGCCGCAGAGCGAGGCGATTTACAAGCTTGTGATATGTATGCAAGAGAATTGGGATTACCTGACCACAGTCCACAAACCTTTGCGGGACATTTGGTTTGGCTCAATTATCAGCGTTATGCTGCACCCATATTTTTCTTTATTGTGTTCAACGTATTTGGAGTCATTGCATATGGGACATTACGCGTCTTTAATGGTTATGCTCAGAAGCACGCGTTAGGCTTACAAAACACGACACAAAAAATTTTACAAGTGGTTGAATGGGTACCCGTTCGTCTTGCGACAATAGGCTTTTTGATTGTTGGACACTTTTCTCGAGCACTGCCAGTTTGGTTGTCGCTGTGCTTTGATACAAACACTTGCGCAAAAGACGTCATGACCAAAGTGGCTATTGCGGCAGAAGATGTTCAATTTTCTCCCGATGACTTGGTAACAGAGGCTATAACATTACTCAGTTTAGCCAAAAGAAACATACTATTCATTCTGTCAATAGTCGCTATTTTAACCCTTTTGGGCATCATAAAATAGTTGTAAGAGATCCTTGGAGTCTTACCTCGATCTCCTTCTATGTCCTATTAATACAGGCATTTCAGTATAATTAACCTAGTATCAATCTGCATATCTTTGTGGGTAAAATCAGCATTGGACTTGTCTTCATGATATTTCTCAGTTAAACTTTGGGTAAATGGTATTACCAATATTCACATTTGGTAAATTTTATTTACAAGCTGAGAGCATATGGTTGGCATTAAACAACAAAAATTATCCGATATCATTACGGAAAAACTCGAAAGCATGATCCTCGATGGTTCTTTCGTAGCAGGAGAACGATTGCCTGCAGAACGAGTCTTGGCTGAAGAATTTAATGTTTCTCGCCCTTCACTGCGTGAGGCTTTCCAAAACTTACAAGCTAAAGGTTTGGTTGAGCGCAAACAGGGCGGAGGTACGTTTGTCAGCTCTAAGCTCAACGCCAACATGACCGACCCATTGTTAGCACTCGTTGCGAATCGACCTGAAACACAGTTTGATTTACTAGAGTTTCGCCATGCTTTAGAGGGAATGGCGGCTTATTACGCCGCTTTACGAGGTCAACCTGAAGATTACCAAAACTTACAGCGTGCATGGCTTGCCTTGCAAGCGGAAGAACAATTAGAGATCTCACACGAGGCGCATTTACTGAGTGAATTTTATTTGGTGATGGCCAAAGCCACACATAATATGATTTTGCAGCACGTCATGCGCAGCCTCAAAGGCATGCTGCAAGAAAATATTCACAAAAACCTTGAGATGCTCAAAATCGTGCCGGATGCAGGACGAATTATCAAAGAATACCGGGAAAAAATTGTGTCAGCCATTGTGGCACAAGACCCAGATACTGCTCGAAGCACCAGCAATGCTTTGTTGGTGTATATCGAAACAACATTATTAGACATCAATCAGCGTGACACGGCTGTTCAGCGTGCTATGCGACGTATTGACGTAAATTCAAAATAAGCTAACAGGACCCCTTATGACAGATCAAATTTTAGCTGATATCGATCCCCAAGAAACGCAGGAATGGATAGAATCCTTAGAATCTGTATTAGAAGCAGAAGGCGTGGATCGTGCTCATTTTTTACTTGAGCAATTAATTGAGAAAGCTCGTCGCAATGGTGCGCATTTACCTTACGACGCGACTACGGCGTATCTGAACACCATTCCACCAGGGCAAGAGCCAACAATGCCAGGTGATCAAACCATCGAAACCAAAATTCGCAACGCAATCCGCTGGAATGCACTGATGATGGTATTACGCGGTTCGAAAAAAGACTTAGAGCTCGGTGGTCATATTTCTTCTTTCCAATCCTCGGCAATGTTGTATGACGTCGGCTTTAATCACTTTTTCCGTGCGCCGAATGACAAAGATGGAGGGGATTTTGTCTTTGTACAAGGTCATGTTTCTCCAGGCATCTATTCTCGTGCATTCATCGAAGGGCGTTTAAGTGAAGGACAGCTTGATAACTTCCGTCAAGAAGTCTCGGGTGAAGGGTTATCTTCTTATCCTCACCCTAAATTGATGCCTGATTTTTGGCAGTTCCCAACGGTTTCCATGGGCCTAGGTCCAATGCAGGCAATCTACCTAGCCCGCTTCTTAAAGTACTTAACTAACCGTGGCTTGAAAGATTGTTCTGACCAACGTGTCTGGTGCTTCATGGGCGATGGTGAAGTAGATGAGCCAGAAAGCTTAGGTGCCATTGGTCTTGCTTCACGTGAAGGTTTAGATAACTTAACGTTTGTCATTAACTGTAACTTACAACGACTAGATGGCCCTGTGCGTGGTAATGGCAAAATTATTCAAGAGCTTGAAGGGACATTCCGTGGCGCAGGCTGGGAAGTCATTAAAGTCATTTGGGGGCGTTATTGGGATGCGTTATTAGCGCGAGATACGTCTGGTAAGTTATTAGAGCTGATGAATGAAACGGTAGACGGTGAGTACCAAAACTGTAAAGCCAATGGCGGTGCTTATACGCGTGAACATTTCTTTGGCAAATATCCAGAACTCAAAGAAATGGTCGCGAACATGTCAGACGATGATATTTGGCGCCTAAACCGTGGTGGCCATGATCCAGTTAAAGTGTACGCAGCTTACAAAAAAGCTTCAGAGACTCAAGGTCGCCCACAGGTGATTTTAGCCAAGACAGTGAAAGGGTATGGTTTAGGGGCTGCAGGTGAAGGTAAAAACATCGCGCACAACGTTAAGAAAATGGATAAAGAATCCATTCGTATTTATCGCGATCGTTTCAATATTCCAGTCTCAGATGAAGATTTAGAAAACTTACCGTACTACAAGTTTGATGAAGCTTCCGAAGAGTATCAGTATCTAAAAGCCCGTCGTGATGCGTTGCACGGTTTTATGCCGCGACGTTTACCCAAATCTACGGTAGAGCTTCCAGCGCCACCGCTGAAAGCATTTGAAGCTGTGACAAAAGGCTCAAACGGCCGTGAAATTTCTACTACGATGGCCTTTGTGCGCGTATTAACAACATTACTCAAAGACAAGCAAATGGGTAAGCACGTCGTGCCGATCATTCCTGATGAAGCACGCACCTTTGGTATGGAAGGTTTGTTCCGTCAAGTAGGTATTTATGCCAATGAAGGCCAAAAATACGTACCACAGGATGCGGATCAGGTGGCATTCTATCGTGAAGATAAAAAAGGTCAGGTATTACAAGAGGGGATCAACGAACTTGGCGCGATGTCTTCATTTGTCGCTGCAGGGACCTCTTACTCCTTAAATGATGTCCCGATGTTACCGGTTTACATTTATTATTCTATGTTTGGCTTCCAACGTGTTGGTGACATGGCCTGGGCGGCAGGCGATAGCCAATGTCGCGGTTTCTTAGTAGGTGGTACTGCCGGCCGTACGACACTTAATGGCGAAGGTTTACAGCACCAAGATGGTCATTCACATATTCAAGCAGGCCTCATTCCTAATTGTGTATCTTATGATCCAACATATGGATATGAAATGGCCGTGATTGTACAGGACGGTACTCGTCGCATGTTAGAAGAACAAGAAAACGTCTTCTACTATCTAACCGTCATGAATGAAAATTACGTTCAACCCGAAATGCCCAAAGGTTGTGAAGAAGGCATTATCAAAGGTATTTATAAACTTGATACAGTTGGTAAGAGCAAGCTAAAAGTGAAACTGTTAGGTTCTGGTACGATATTAGTTAAAGTACGCGAAGCAGCTACATTACTGGCTGAGAAATTTGGCATCGAATCAGAAGTGTATTCTGTGCCTTCCTTTAACGAGTTAGGGCGTGATGGTATTTCAGTTGAGCGCCATAACATGTTGCACCCGACTGACAAGCCACAAAAAGCTTACATCACCGAGGTACTTGAAGCCGGCAATACAGGACCAACTATTGCAGCTACTGACTACATCAAAGCGTATGCTGAACAAGTGCGTGCGTTTGTTCCTGGATCTTATCGCGTGTTGGGTACAGATGGTTTTGGTCGTTCAGATAGCCGTCAGAACTTACGTCGTCACTTTGAAGTCGATGCTGAGTTTATCGCTATTGCAGCGTTGTATGAGCTGGTGAAAGCTGGCGATTATAAAGCTCAAGACCTAGCAAAAGCGATTACAGAGCTAGGTGTTGATGCAGACAAAATTAACCCACTTTACGCCTAAGGAGCAAAGACATGTCTGATATGAAAGATGTATTCGTCCCTGACTTGGGTGAGGATTCGGTAGAAGTCATTGAAATTTGTGTGTCGGTTGGTGACAGTATTGATGCTGAAGACGCCATTGTCACAGTAGAGTCTGATAAAGCCTCTATGGATATCCCAGCACCGTTTGGTGGTAGCGTTAGTGAGATCTGTGTCGCGGTGGGGGATAAAATCTCAGAAGGGACGTTATTGGCAAAGATTGCCAGTGCTGACTCAGAGGATGCGACAGCAGCTGAAGCGCCTGCGGCTAGTGAAGCGCCTGCGGTCGAAACAGTCCAAGCGAAGGCGCCCGATGGTGAATCCATTATACAAGTCACTGTGCCTGATATTGGCGGTGATGAAAATGTAGACGTTATTGAAGTATTAGTGGCTGTAGGTGATAGCGTTGAAGCTGAAGATGGTTTGATTACGCTAGAGACTGACAAAGCCTCTATGGATGTACCAAGCCCTGAAGCCGGTGTGGTCAAGGCCATTCACGCGGCAGTAGGTGATAAAGTTTCAGAAGGTTCATTAGTCATTGACTTAGCCATATCGACCGGTACGACTGAGTCTGCTACTGTACCAGAGCCCGCTGCACCTACTGAACCAGCAGCTAAACCAGCACCAAATGTGGCCGCAACACCAGCTGCTCCAAGTACTATTCAAGTGACCGTGCCAGATATTGGTGGTGACGAGAATGTTGACGTGATTGACGTGTTGGTCGCGGTGGGTGATAGCGTCGATGCGGAAGATGGCCTGATTACGTTAGAAACGGACAAGGCATCTATGGATGTCCCATCTCCAGAGGCTGGTGTGGTGAAAGCCATTCACACGTCTGTGGGTGATAAGGTATCACAAGGCTCATTGGTCATTGATTTAGAAGTTGCAGGCGTCGCAACCTCTGCGCCAGCCGTTGACGTTCCAACCCCAGCGACCACTGTAGCACCGACACCAGCCCCAGCAGCTGCAGCGGTAGTTAACAAAGCACCTCCAGTCCCACATCACCCGTCAGCGGGAGAGATCAAGCGTACTGGTCGTGTTCATGCTTCGCCCTCAGTTCGTCGTCTTGCACGAGAGTTTGGCGTTGATTTAACGCAAGTATCTGGCTCTGGTAACAAAGGACGTATCGTTAAAGAAGACGTACAGTCATACGTGAAATATGAATTATCTCGTCCTAAGGCAACTGCAGCACCAGTAACAGGTGGTGGTGAAGGCGGATTGCAAGTGATTGCGCCACCTAAAGTTGATTTTAGCAAATTTGGTGATATCGAAGAGAAGCCATTAACGCGCATTCAAAAACTTTCTGGTCCTAACTTGCATCGCAATTGGGTGACTATCCCTCACGTGACGCAGTTTGATGAAGCAGATATCACGGACTTAGAAGATTTTCGTAAGCAACAAAATGTGCTGGCAGAAAAACGTAAGCTGGGTTTCAAGATCACACCACTCGTATTTATGATGAAGGCCGCGGCTGATGCGTTAAAGGCGTATCCAACGTTTAACTCATCCTTGTCAGCAGATGGCGAAAGTTTAATTCTCAAAAAGTATTTCCATATCGGAATTGCGGTGGATACACCCAATGGGTTGGTTGTACCGGTTGTGCGTGATGTGGATCAAAAAGGCATCTATGAACTGTCACAAGAGTTGATGGACATTTCTGTCAAAGCACGTGAAGGCAAATTGAAAGCAGCGGATATGCAAGGCTCTTGCTTTACCATTTCAAGCCTCGGTGGTATTGGTGGTACTGCGTTTACCCCAATAGTCAATGCGCCGGACGTAGCGATTTTGGGCGTGTCAAAATCTGAGATAAAACCAAAGTGGAATGGTAAAGATTTTGATCCAAGGTTAATGTTGCCACTATCTTTATCGTACGACCATCGTGTGATCGATGGCGCGCTGGCCGCGCGCTTTACGGTTCACTTGAAAAATGCGTTAGAAGATTTGCGTAACATATTGCTATAACAGTGTGTGGGTCAGGGGCTATATTGGCCTTTGATGCATTTTAATCGATTGTAATCGTTGTGTTTATTTTGAACATAACGGATAAAACAGGGTACTATTCCCGTGTTATTTTAACTCCAAGTTTTGAGGTCATAATGAGCGAAATAAAAACGCAACTAGTCGTACTAGGTGCAGGTCCAGGTGGATACAGTGCTGCGTTCCGTGCAGCGGATTTAGGGATTGAAACAGTGCTAGTGGACGCACGTGCTACCCTAGGTGGTGTGTGCTTGAACGTTGGTTGTATCCCTTCGAAAGCATTACTACACGTTGCGAAGGTGATTGAAGAAGCAAAACATTTATCCAGTCACGGTGTCACATTTGGTGAGCCTCAAATTGACTTGGATAAAGTTCGCGCATGGAAAGACAGTGTTGTGAGCCAGTTGACCAAAGGCTTAGGCGGCATGTCAAAAATGCGTAAAGTCAAACATGTACAAGGTTATGGCAAATTCACAGGTTCTAATACACTAGAAGTAACTGGTGATGATGGCGTGACGACCATTACGTTTGACAATGCGATTATTGCTGCAGGTTCTGAGCCTGTTGCTTTGCCATTTATTCCAGAAGATGACCGCGTCATTGACTCAACTGGTGCCCTTGAGATGAAAGACATCCCAGGCAAAATGCTTGTGTTGGGCGGTGGTATTATCGGTCTTGAAATGGGGACAGTGTATCGCTCTTTAGGTTCACAGATTGATGTCGTTGAGTTCTTGGATCAGCTAGTCCCTGCAGCAGACAAAGACATTATCAAAGTCTACATGAAAACCATCAAAGACAAGTTCAATGTCATGCTTGAAACCAAAGTCACTGCCGTTGAAGCAAAAGACGATGGCTTATATGTGACATTTGAGGGTAAAAAAGCCCCTGCAGAGCCAGTGCGTTATGACAAAGTATTAGTTGCAGTTGGCCGTCGTCCAAACGGTTCATTGGTCGCCGCAGAAAAAGCGGGTGTTAGCGTTGATGAACGTGGCTTTATTAGCGTCAACAAGCAAATGCAAACCAACGTGCCGCACATCTATGCGATTGGTGATTTGGTTGGCCAGCCAATGCTTGCTCACAAAGCCGTTCATGAAGGTCATGTCGCAGCTGAGGTTATCTCTGGTCAGAAGCATTATTTCGACCCACGTTGTATTCCTTCAGTTGCCTATACTGAGCCAGAAATTGCTTGGGTTGGCCTGACTGAAAAAGAAGCCAAAGAGCAAGGCGTGAATTATGAGGCTGCGGTATTCCCTTGGGCTGCTTCAGGTCGTGCGATCGCTCAAGCCGCAACTGACGGTATGACCAAGATGATCTTTGACAAAGACACAGGTCGAGTCATCGGTGGCGCGATCATTGGCACAAATGCTGGTGAAATGCTTGGTGAAATCGGTTTGGCAATCGAAATGGGCGCGGATGCAGAAGATGTTGCATTGACTATCCATGCTCACCCAACATTGAACGAATCAATTGGTATGGCTGCTGAAGTCTTTGAAGGTAGTATTACTGATATGCCAAATCCAAAAGCGAAAAAGAAGTAACTTTCTGAACGCTTAAGGTGTTACAAAAAGCCTGATTTAGTTTCTAAGTCAGGTTTTTTTTGTAAATTCAAAAAAGTTGTGTATCTTAACACTATGCGTCAAATTGAAATCTTTGAAGTCCCAAGTCCTTGTATCGGAGTGTGTACCAATGGCCCAAGAGGCTATTGCACAGGTTGTTTTCGCTCGCGAGATGAAAGGTTGCACTGGCTAAATATCGATAACAATACACGTAAACAAATTAATGATGCATGCGCTAGGCGCAAAGCGTCATATCTCAAACGGAAGCAAAGCCAATCAATCACCACACCGGCAGACTCAGTCCAAGAATCGCTTCCACAGCAAGATTCTTTGTTTTAACCAAATCACGGTATTTCAATGCTGGTTCATTCACGCATTCTGAACTAAAATACACGCTATCACACAACCTTATTATATTGATAAAAAAGCAGGAATATTTATGAAATTACGACTCGCTAGCGTTATAGCAGCCGTATTAATTGGTGCCAATGCCCACGCAGAGGATGCCCCAAAACCGTTCACAATGGACGGTGAATTTGGCTTTATATTGACGTCAGGGAATACTGAGACGACATCGTTATCCGCAGGACTCAAGAGTACTCAAGAGTTACAGGATTGGAGTAATGGGTACACTGCTGAAGTTTTGTATAAACAAGACGAATTAGAAAATGGTACCGAGACTACGGCCCAAAAGTTCTTCCTGTCTGGTCAAGGTAACTACAAATTAAACAACCCAAGACAACGATTATTCGCATTCGCCTCATATGAAGATGATCGCTTCTCAAATTTTGCTTTTCAGTCTACGGTTGCACTTGGTTGGAATGAAAAAGTCATTGATACGGAACAACAAACGTTCAGTTATTCAATTGGTCCAGGTTATAGCTTTGCTGAGGATCAAATGGGCGACGACTTGAGTAGTGTGATTGTGCGTGGTGCGTTTGACTATTCCTATAAATTATCTGATAACGCCAAACTCACACAAGTGTTCAGTACCGAATACGGTGAAGATAATGTCAAATCCCGGTCAAAAACGTCGGTGAGTGCAAAACTGTCTAATGGTTTATCCATGAAGGTGTCATTAAAGTTAGACCACAATACCGAAGTGGATGAGGGCCGCGAAAATCTCGATACAGAAACTTCCGTGACCCTGGTATATAGCTTCTTTTAGAACAATATACGCGTTTTGATGGTGCCTTTGATTTGTACGAGTTCAGCAAAGGCATCTTCAGCGCGATCCGTTTCCACTTCCAATACAACATAACCAATGTTCTCATTAGTTTGCAGATACTGAGCGGCGATATTGATCCCTTCTTTGGCAAAAGCTTGGTTGATTTGTGTCAATACACCAGGTGCATTTTGGTGAATGTGTAACAAACGAGAATGTTTCGCATGACCAGGTAGAGAAACCTCTGGGAAGTTTACAGCTGAAAGCGTAGAGCCATTATCAGAGTACTTCGCTAACTTACCGGCTACCTCAATCCCAATATTTTCTTGCGCTTCTTGTGTGGAGCCACCAACGTGTGGCGTTAAGATAACATTATCAAATTTGCGCAGTGGTGATTCAAATTCTTCATTGTTTGACTTAGGTTCGACAGGGAATACATCGACAAGTGCGCCATTCAGTTTGCCTGATTCAAGTGCCTGAGAAAGTGCGTCAATATCAACCACTGTACCACGTGCTGCATTGATCAAAATTGCGCCGTCTTTCATCTCTGCAAGTTCTGCTGCGCCAATCATATCTTGGGTATCAGCCGTTTCAGGAACGTGTAAGCTGATAACGTCAGATGTGTTCAGTAGCTTTTTCAATGTTTTGATTTGGACTGCATTACCCAATACCAACTTATCTTCAATATCAAAGAACTGAACCCGCATGCCAAGATGCTCGGCAAGAATAGACAGTTGCGTACCAATGTGACCATACCCAATGATGCCAAGTGTTTTACCTCGCGCCTCGTATGAGCCGACCGCACTTTTTTCCCACTCGCCACGGTGTGCTTTGGCGTTCTTCGATGGGATCCCACGCAATAACAAAATCAAACTGCCTAACACCAACTCCGCAACAGAACGAGTATTGGAAAATGGCGCATTAAATACTGGAATACCACGAATTTGTGTTGCTTTTAGGTCGACCTGATTGGTACCGATACAAAAACACCCTATTGCGATGAGCTTGGGTGAATTGGCAACCACATTTTCTGTGATTTGAGTCCGTGAACGAATACCGACAAAGTGCACATCTTGCATTTTCTCAATCAACTCATCTTCAGGAAGAGATGTCTTGAGGTATTCAATGTTGCTGTAACCATTGCTCTGTAAGGTATCTACAGCACTTTGGTGTACGCCTTCTAGTAGAAGGATTTTGATTTTGTCTTTAGGCAATGACACTTTGCTCATGCGGTTGCGTTCCTGTATTACGTTTGACGCTGATTGAGACATCTAGACGTCCAAAATGTTTAAGTGCGCAATTTAGCAAAGTTCCGTTGCTAAGGATAGTCCTTTTTGGTCTATGGTAGACTTAATTGCAAAACGGGTTACTTGATCGTTGTGACACCATCATCGCTGGCGACAAGCACAAGGTCCGCTCCACGTTGCGCGAATAATCCATTGGTCACGACGCCAACGATCTGGTTGATTTGTGCTTCGAGTGTTCGCGGTTCTAGTATTTCTAAATTATGAACGTCTAAAATGACGTTGCCATTATCGGTTACGACCCCTTCGCGATAGACTGGGTCGCCTCCTAATTTGACAAGCTCTCTGGCGACATATGAACGCGCCATTGGGATGACTTCGACCGGTAATGGAAAATCGCCTAACACACCCACTTGTTTAGAATCATCGATGATACAAATAAATTGTTTGGCCACGGCTGCAACGATTTTTTCTCGAGTGAGTGCAGCGCCACCGCCTTTGATCATGTGTTTGTGCTCGGTGATTTCATCTGCGCCATCCACATAAATGTCAAATTGATCCACACTGTTCAAATCAAATACTTCGATGCCTAAAGCTTCTAGGCGCTTGGTGGATTCTTCAGAACTCGACACAGCTCCTTCGATCAGATGCTTTTTAGCAGCGAGTGCAGCAATAAAATGATTGACCGTCGAACCGGTACCCACACCAATAATATCGCCGTCTTTTACATATTCAATTGCAGCTAAAGCCGCTGCTTTTTTCTTAACATCTTGTGTCATAGTGTTTCTCAATGAGTCGTTCATATCAGTATTTTACCCTAGGGAGTTTGTCGCACAAAAACCTTTTGTTCAGTAATAATATAATCCATTGGTATATCCCAAGAGGCAGTCGGTAAATTGGCAACTTGTTGCACACTATGTGCGATGCCAACGTATATCGGTCTGTGAGGTTTTGCCACTACATCAGATAGCGTTCGGTCATAATATCCTCCGCCCATACCAAAGCGCATACAGTTTTGGTCAAAGCCAACGAGAGGGGCACAAATAACATCTAGAGTGTTTGGTAACACAGTGGAATCATAGTCGATGATTGGCTCTTCAATCCCAAATTTATTTCGCGTCATCCGACTTTTATCAGTATAACGTTGAAATAATAAACGGCCTTCTTGATTTGGATCAAGGATGGGTAAATAGACTTTTTTATCGTGTTCCCAAGCCCACTCACAGGTCTCTTGCATGGACACCTCACCATCAAAAGCGAGGTAAATAGCCAAGTGTTCGCTTTGTGACATAAAAGATTGGTTTTGAAGTTGTGTACACACTTTTAGCGCAACATCGCGTTGATAACCTAGGGTGAAGCTTTTTCTGGTATTACGCAATTGTTGACGCAGTTCGTGTTTGGTCATTTATAGTAACCTACAATGCATAAGTATCGATCAGTAATTCGACCAAACTCATGTGATCAAATCCCGTTGCAACATTGATAAGGGGAGCATCAAGCCAAATTGGACTCGGTGTAGAGCCTCTGGGTGCCAAACTCGTTTGGCCGCGGTCGAGTTCTCCTAACCCCACTTTGGCGTGTCCTTGAGTAAATGTAAACAAACTTGGTTTGACTAGGTAAGCGAGTGGAAATACATCGTGAAAATAACATACACGTTGGTCTTTGCCTTGCGAGTAAAAATCCATATAGAACTGAGACGAATCTCGCACAAAGCTACCCAAGGTTGGGTTGGCTTCTGCAAGAATATTGACAAAATCGGGCTCAAATGGAATGTCATAAGTAACATCTAAACCAAACATGGTTAACTCCCAATCTGCGGCAAAGACTTTTGCTGCGGCATGGGCATCATTCCATATATTGGCTTCGGCCAGAGGGGTCACGTTACCTTTGACAAAAGCCGCTCCGCCCATGATATAGACTTGCTTAATCAACTTTGGCAGATTGGGTTCGAGATGTAAGGCGGTGGCTAAATTACCAAGTGGACCGACTGCAACAAGTGTAATCTCTCCGGGATATTGACGAGCCATATCAACGATAAATTGCGCCGCCGGACGAGGATCTAATTCACGTTTAGGCGCTTCAACAGGGATATCGCCAAATCCGTTCTCACCATGAACAAAATGGGCATAGGTTGACTCAGGTCCAACCCATGGCATCGCCACGCCTTGGGTAACCGGGATATCTTGTTCAGCAAGATCACATAAGCGAAGTGCATTTTGTGCAGCCATTGCTACGGGAACATTGCCGTATACCGTGGTCAGCCCCAATACGTCAATGTCAGGGTGCTGAAAAGCAAAAAATATGGCCATTGCATCATCGATACCGGGATCCGTATCCAAAATGATTTTATGTTTGCTCATTTTATCCATGCTCCGCTAAAAATTGTAAGACTTCATCATGAGTCGGAATGGAGGGCGCAGCCCCGACTCGTGTGACCGCAATCGCAGACGCTGCGCAGGCATGTCGTATTGCTTGCTGGGGTTGCTGATGGATTTGATAATGCGCTAAAAAGAAGCCGATAAAGGTATCACCTGCGGCAGTGGTGTCTACGGCAGCCACCGTAAACGCCGGATACTCGATATGTTCGCCTTGACTGAACCATTCGACACCTTGCTTCCCGAGCGTCAACAAAACAGAGCCATGCGCAAAACGGTCTTCAATGAACATCACAATGTCGTCATAGTGGTCACTTCCCGCCAATTCTGCGGCTTCTATTTCGTTGACAATTAATAAATCGATAAGCTGCATGTCCAAATCGTGGATATCGGCGGTCATTGGGGCTGGGTTGAAGGCAACCTTTAAGCCTTTGGCTTTTGCTTGCTCTAGTACCGCTTTGGTGCCTGTGGTTTCGTTTTGCAACAGGACCCAGTCGTCTTCGTTGGCGTCAAATAACGCTCGTTGAATGTCTTTTTCATTGATGAGGCGGTTCGCTCCACCAAAGATAAAAATCGCGTTTTCGCCACTGGGTGTTACTTGAATGATCGCATGTCCAGAGGCAGTCGAAGTGCATTGGATATAGCGTCCATTGATCCCGAGTTTGATCATTTCTTGCTTAAACTGCACATCATTTTCGTTGATGTAGCCGACATGTAAAACGTCGGCGCCAGCTTTGGCGAGTGCAATGGATTGGTTCGCACCTTTCCCCCCGAGTAAAATTTGATAATCAGTGGTATCGAGTGTTTCACCCGGCTGAACAAAATGAGGAACTTGATAAACATGGTCAATATTAATTGAGCCAAAATTGATAATAGCCATCTGTCTAGGGTCTTAGAGTCGTTATTGTTATGGTTAGTATAATACGAAATGTTGCGTACGCAAAAAGATGGATCACCCAAGATGCCGCCGCACATAATTCGCCCGAACGCCGAAATGTTCAGGGCGGAAATATCATCACTGCCGTAGGTTTCTTGATACGGGTCAAGCTTACACAAAAGC
The DNA here is from genome assembly GCA_018623155.1 of Glaciecola sp. Classification (GTDB taxonomy): domain Bacteria; phylum Pseudomonadota; class Gammaproteobacteria; order Enterobacterales; family Alteromonadaceae; genus Opacimonas. The sequence goes on along the minus strand of JAAZVZ010000003.1, from coordinate 11,467 downwards.
AGTCGAGTCAACTTCCTAAAAAAGTAGCATCGGCCAGGGACATGTATGTACAAACGCGCACCCCAGGAGACAAATTCAGAATAGCAAACTGGAATTAAATGTCTAGTGAAATAATTTTTATTTTGTGTGCTTTGAGGAAGATCATTTGCAGAGTTTTTGCTAACATCTTGGAATGTAAACACAAAAGGTGAACTATGGATTTTATTGGTCTGACGAAGGTCTTAGCACAACATGATATTTTGATTGATGGAGCGGAAGCGCAAGGATTAATTTGTGGGATGTTGTGTGGCGGTATGTCTACTGATGATAAGCAGTGGCGCTCAGTATTTGCTGATCTGGTAAACAATGGTGTCGCCATGCCTGAACCGGTCGTGGAAGGGCTCAATCAGACGTTCACACAGTTAGTTTCGCAACTCACTAGCCATGATTTTGCCTTGCAGTTATTCATTCCAGATGAAGATGAACCCTTATCTGCTCAAGGCTTAGGGCTCATTAATTGGGTCAATGGCTATAACGCTGGTTTTGGTCTACATCAAACAAACTTAAAAAAATGTTCTGAAGATGTCCAAGAAGGGATTGAAGACTTAGCTCAAATCGCACGTATGGAACCGCCACAAGACGAAGAAGACATTGAGGCGGAATTGACCGAAATCATAGAATATGTGCGTATTACAGCTATGTTATGCTTTAACGAGCTTCACCCTGAAAGTGAAGAAAAGCCCACCTTGCACTAATGGATTCGCTCATGTTTACACAGCGCCGTAAAGCTTTATTAGAGAGTTTGCCACCCGATAGTTATGCGGTCATTTTTGCTGCACCAGAAAAAACACGCAGCAACGATACTGAGTTTTTATTTCGTCAAGACAGCGACTTTTATTACCTCACTGGGTTTAATGAACAGAATGCGTGTTTGGTGCTTGTATCTGATACTCAAGAAGCGATTTTATTTTGCCAAGAAAAGGACCCAACCGCAGAAATATGGCATGGACGACGTTTAGGAGTCGAGCAAGCGGCTGATACTCTGGGGATGACGAAAGCGTTTGGTTTTGCTGAGATATCCGAACACTTACCCAATATCATTAGAGGGATTGGCCAATGTGGGTATATGTTTGGCCAGCAAAGAGTGTTTTTGGACACCATAGACCCCATCTTACTGTCATTGCGTAATACGCCTAAGGCACCCGATTCCGCACCGGTAAATCTATTTGATATCACGCCAATATTACATCGTAGCAGAATGCAAAAGAGTGACGCGGAGCTTGCGTTAATTCGACGCAGTTGTGACATCGCGGCGAATGCGCACAAAGCGGCCATGCGAGCCTGTCAACCAGGTCTATCGGAAGCCACTTTGGAAGCCGTTTTGCATTACCACTTTGCGTTAGAGGGGGCTCGTTTGCCTGCTTATAATTCTATTGTAGGTGGCGGTGACAACGCTTGTATACTGCATTACACGGTCAACAACCAACCTTTACGCGAAGGTGATTTGGTATTGATTGACGCAGGGTGTGAATATGAAGGGTATGCCTCAGATATTACCCGAACTTTCCCGGTCAATGGTCAGTTTAGTCCGGCTCAAGCAGAGTTATATGATGTGGTCTTAGCTGCACAGGCTGCGGCCATTGCGCGTTGTGTGGCGGGAAACCAATTTGCCGATATGCAACACGCAGCCCTTGAAGTCTTAGTCGCGGGGTTGATTGATTTAGGGATTTTGCATGGTACCGTTGAAGACAATATCGACCAGCAAACCTATCGTGCTTATTACATGCATGGGATTGGGCACTTCTTGGGACTGGACGTGCATGATGCAGGGATTTACCAGCATAAAGGCGAGCCTACAAAGTTACAACCAAATATGGTACTGACAATTGAACCTGGACTGTATATTGCTAGAGATAGTGAATGCCCTGAGCAGTACAAGGGGATAGGTATTCGCATTGAAGATGATGTCGTCGTGCAGCACAACGGGTGTGAGATTTTAACCAGTGGCGTCCCCAAAACCCGAGCACAAATTGAAGCCTTGATGGGCGAAGCTTACCGTGATCCATTATGTCCATCTCAAGCATAAATACTGACGTTTGTATTGTGGGGGGTGGAAGTGTGGGCGCCCTGTTGGCCTTACACCTAGCTCATACTACGAACCTGTCAGTGCATTTGATTGAACAACAAAGCTATGATGATGTGTGTGCAGACCCGAGGCACATTGCGTTAGCCGCTTCGACCGTCGATACAATGAGTCAGCTTGGCATCGACTGTGCCACATTAGGGTACCCAATTAAACAAATTCATGTCAGTGATACTGGGTACTTGGGACAATGCCGCTTACAAGCTTCTGAGCTAAATGTGCCTGCGTTAGGATATGTTGTATCTTTATCCGCCTTAACTCGACAACTTCACATACAGCTGGGTGATCATCCTCAAGTCATTGTCCATTACCAGAACCGTATTGCCTCTCATGAATACGCTAATGAGCACCACCACATTGCCAGTGACACCCAACAATGGGTCTGCCAATACTGTGTGGTTGCCGCCGGCAACAGCCAAACGATGCCATGGCTACTGGAGACCGAGACACAAAAAGATTACGGGCAGTATGGCGTTGTGGCAAACATCAAAGTCGCAGGCAATGGCCCGCAGCGTTACCGGCACACTACCGCCTTTGAGCGCTTTACCAACACCGGTCCTTTGGCCATGTTGCCAATAGAGGACGATACGTACAATATGTTGTGGTCGATGACTCAAGACCAGGCTAAAGCGTTTTTGGCACACTCATCAGCAACACAATGTAGATTAGTGCAAGAGGGATTCGGTACTCGTCTAGGTCGGTTCACGCAGATGGACTCACCTGTGATGTTTCCACTGCGATTGACTCAGCAGCAGTCACGGCATCAAGGTATTATCGTACTAGGGAATGCGTCACAAACCTTACATCCCATTGCTGGACAGGGGTTCAATTTGGCTCATCGTGATGTGGTTGCGCTCGTCAGGTTATTGGCCGATAAGCATCCACCGTTAGACATTGCTGAGACTTATCGCAAAGCGCGCGCGCGCGACCGCCAAAGCACCATCCAGGCAACCGATTGGTTATTGCACAGTTTCAGTCATGAATTATTGCCGTTTGTCCTGCCACGTAATCTTGGACTACTTGCGATGCAAAAATCACGCTGGTTGCGCCAGTGGTTTGCGCGTCTGGCCATGGGGTACCGATAATTCGAATTTTGACTTAATCTCTGCCATTCGAGGCCGATAATCTTGTAGTAGAGAATATGACTCAAGGACGAATACCGTATGTACGAAAGTCACTATGGACTGACGGCGAAACCATTTCAACTCACCCCCGATCCCAATTTCTTTTTTGCCAGCAAACTGCATCGTCGAGCGATGTCCTACTTGCAATATGGCTTGTCCCAAGCCGAAGGATTTATTGTTATTACCGGCGGCATTGGTACAGGGAAGACAACCCTTGCCAATAGTTTATTGGCCAATATTGAGCAAGACATAGTCGCGGTGCAGATCGTCACACCCAAGCTTAGCCCGGATGAAGCCGTTAAGATGGTAGCTGCTAAATTTGGCATTGAAGTCAGTGATCGCAGCAAAACAGAGATATTAAAAGATCTGGAAACCTACCTCTATCAATTATCGAAAGAAGGGCAACGTGCCTTACTATTGGTGGATGAAGCTCAGAACTTACCGTTAGAGACCATTGAAGAATTACGGATGCTGTCGAACTTTCAACAAAATGGCAAACCGTTATTGCAAAGTTTCTTACTCGGTCAGGATGAGTTGCAACCCATTTTGCGTGCACCCAATATGGAACAGTTCCGCCAGCGTATTGTGGCGTCTTGTCACCTTGCGGCATTGAGTCAAGAAGAGGTCTGCGAATACATCCCATACCGTATGGAACACGCGGGTTGGGACAAGGAAGAGAAGGGCGATTTATTCAGTGCAGAAGCGCTGGAGCGAATTTATGAGTTCACCAAAGGGATCCCTCGTAAAATCAACACATTTATGGATAGAGTGTTGTTGTTTGGGTTTTTAGAAAACACGCACAATATTGAACTGGAGCACATCGAAAAAGTCATTGATGAAGTGTCACAAGAGATGTTCACCAATGAAGAAATGGCCGATTATGAAGCTGAGCAAGAAGCGATGGCGCAAGTCCGTGCGCAACAAAAACTGGCCAATGAAGCACCGCAAAATCAGCTCGCTCAACCACTCGTCGATCCCTCTGCTGCACCTCGCAACCCAAGTGTTCCTCATACCAACAAAGCACACATTCAGACGCGTGATGTCGTGTTACAAACGCTTTCAGAACAAGCGTTTGAAGATGGCGAGAACAGTCAACCATTAACAACCGAAGAACGCTTGAGGTTGGCCGAATACGACATTGAATATTACAAAGCACAGCTGGATGAGCTAGTTGGGGCGCTTGATCAAGCACTTGCCAATAAGCTCAAGCTTACCCAATACGTTGATACTCTGCTGAAGCATAAGTACCGTCAGTACGATCATGAAACGCGGTATCAAAAGGAAAAAGAAGAGAGTAAAGACAGTGAAGAGAAACAAAAACCCCTTAACTAAGGGGTTTTTTTGATTATTGTTCTTCGTATGACAACGAGAAGGTGATGCGGTTTTCCGTATAATCCTCGTCTGAAAACGCCCCAAACGAATTAAATCCAGTGACAGTACCTTCTTTATCAAGGCGTTTGAGTGACAGTTCAGTATTGAATGATCGTCCAAAATCACGACTTAAAGTCATCCCGTATTCTGTGAACTTACCTTCTGAGGTGGATGCATCACTCAACAGGGTTTGGAGATAATCTTGTGTTGAGTATTCTAAGCTGATATTGGTATAGCTTCCCATCTGATAGCCAAGTTGGAAGTCAATGATGTCGGCATCAATAATATTTTGTTGTTGCAAACGCTCTTGTGAGGTTTGAGAAAACGTTAAACTGATCGTCGTTTTGCGTTTTTCGTAGAGCAAAGCCAAACTGTCAGACTTGCGAATGATGACAGAATCGACCAATGCAAATACCGGTTGAGAAACATTAATAAATTGCTCTCCCGCGCCCAACGTGTAATCGGTGGTTTCGGGTAAGAAGCAATCATTAATGGAACTTGCTCCAGCACCACAGACAAACGGTGTCACAATCGATCCTTGGTTGAGTAATCGAGAGGTGGACGTCACCGCTTCACTACGAGAGGCCACTGCGCGCAGATGCTTTAAGTTATAGACAAAATTCGCACTTGAGGTACGTCCAAAGAAACGCTTTGAAGTCCGTGCATTGAGACGAGTGCGAGAGCTGAAAGCCCAATCAATTGCGCCGACTAGGTAGTCTTCCTCATCTACCTCAGAATCATCGCTTTGACTCGTATTCCAGGTCAACGAAATGGAACGCTCCGCAGACGGTGAATAACTCAATCCAACCCCATAACTGGTAAAATCACGAATTTGTGCATTACCGGTATCAGCAAGGGATGCTTCATTGGCGTCAAACGATGCATTTAAGGCCAATCCAACATCACCAAACAAGCGATAACTGGCATCTAAGTTGGCATAAGTCGTGTCAAAATCTCGATTGGTAAACCCTGATGAATCGGTTTGAGTTGCTTGCAAAGACCATTTCAAGTCAGGCAAGGCATCGCCATTGACTAGATTGAGACTGAGCCTATGAGAGTCACTTTTCAAAACTCCGTTACCATCGCGCTGCGTTTCAGAAGAAGTAACGTCGCCAGTTAAGCTCCCACCAAGGACCGAACCAGTTAACCATTCTGAGGTAAAGCCCACGCCATAGCGTTGGGTTTTATTCAAATCTCGGTTGGGAGACAAAAACACGTTACGCCCTAGGTTATTCACATTAAAACTATTGTAGCCTTGGCTGGCATTGGCATTGATTTGTAACAGGCGCTCAATGACGGTCCATGAGGCACTCAAACTAGCGTTGGTATAATCATAAGATTGTGTGTCTGTACCATTGTCAAAACGTTGCTGGATGTGCTCGGCATTCAGGTTGATATTGAGCCGTTTGGCATCGTATTGTACGCCGATTTGCGGACGGATTTGTTGGGTCTGCGCGGCGATATCTCCGCTTTGTGACAACGTAAAATCTTGCTCAATGTGTTCACCCGTCACCTTGGCAACGACAGATAATTCTCCGGCCGCAGCGGTTGATATTGACGTGACGGCTAACCACATCGCGACCTGTAATCGATTGAGTTTCACCTATACTACTCCATTAGGTTTGTGATGGTTTGGCACCGTAGTAGTAACCGTAATAATCACCATATTTTGAGCCTTGATGAGTGGATTTGTTCATCACAAAACCAATCGCCATGTCTGGGTTCAAGCGCTCAACCGTGTCTTGAATGTCAGACAGTTTGGCTTTGCCCTCTTCAACCACTAGCACCGCTTGACCAGCAAAGCCAGCCATGATGGCAGATTCATTGATCCCCAATAACGGAGGCGTATCAATAATGACCACGCGATCAGGGTAGCGTTTGGAAAACTCTTCAATGGTATCTTCCATGCGTTTACTCGCCAGAAGTTCCGTCGATAAGTGGTGTGTTTGTCCAGCTGGGATGATTTTCAACTTATCGACGTTTGTATTGTAGAGTACCTGTGATAAATCCATCTCGTCGTTATTCAAATATTCCATCAAACCTTGCTCTGCGTTAACACCGAGTGTACGTAAGACATTTGGCTTGAGCACATCGGCATCCACTAACAGGACCGTTTTGTCTTGTTCAGCCGCGATGGATAACGCTAAGTTGACGGCTGTGAAGGTTTTGCCCTCAGAAGGTCGAGCACTGCTGACCATAATGATATTACTGCGTGCTAGTGTCGTCGATAAAAAGCCAAAGGCATTTTTAAGGAGTTTACGCTTGATTTCTCGATATTCTTCATTAATTCGAGTGCGCTTGGTACTTAATGATACAAACCCCTTTTTATCGAGCTCTTCTAAGTTCAAAGTCAGGTTCTGATTATTTGAAACAGCAGCTGCTTTTGTTGGAAAGGGGGCTTGCAACGTACGTTCAACCGATGTTGTCGTTTCCGAATCTGTTGCCGCAGTTTGAGGGGTTTCCTCACGTTGGCGCTGGAGGGCTTTTTCGATTGAATTATCCATTACATGACTCGCTCTACGATATTGATATTGAATAGCTCAGCGCCGACTAAGCCCAAATATAAGGCTATAAGCAAACCGGATGAGACGGTAAAGGTCAACAATTTCATCTTGTTCTTGTGACTGATATCACTGATATCTAAATGACTCACGACCCCAAGAACCGGATACGTCGTTAATTGACTGAGTTGTTGTGCACGATGCAATACCGGTGACATCTGACTCAATAAGAAGGCTAAGCCAGTACCAGAACCAAAACCCACTAAGATAACCAAAGTATAAAAAACTAAGCGCTTTGAACCTTGCGGATCAGTCGGTATCATCGGCGGCTCCAAAATTCGGAACTTCAAATCATCCGTTGAGTCATCGGCTCTTCTGGATAACTCAGCAGACTCCTTACGTACAAGCAGTTGTTGATGTTTTTGTTGCATGATGCCGTAATCTCGATTCAGCGCGGTGAGTTCCGCCTCGACTTGTGGGACTTGGTCGATTTTGGAGCGCAATAAAGCAATTTTGTTTGTGAAGTCGTTTTCTCGCACTTTCATTGAGGCAATGCTGCTTTCTAAACGCGAAATTTCGAGACGAATTTCTTGAGTGAGCAGGTTCATATTGTCCTCGCTCGACGCGCTCGAAGTGAGAGAGGATATCTCGCGTTCTCTGGCCTCGAGTAATGAGTTGAGCAAATCGCGAGTTTCAACAACATCTGGGTGAATATCAGTATAACGTAGCTTTAACTCATCCATGCGCTCTTGTAAGGATTCAATGCGTGCATCAAAACGCGTTGCGATGCTCAAATCACTGTAACCGTTTTCTCGCGGACGCAACTGAGTCTTCAGTGAGCTGACTTGTTGTTCGGTTTCTTTGATGGTGAGTTGCAGTTCTTCCAAATTGGTCGTCATGCGAGACAAGTTATCGTAAAAATTGCCTTGCTGAGGCAGGATATCTGAATATTTGCGTTTAAAATCCGACAAGCGCAGTTCAGACTCGCTCAATCTTGCTTCGTATTCAGCGATTTGTTGATCGATGAATTCATTCGCATTAACCGAATCGCGTCGATTGTTACCCAATGAGCCGGTTACAAACAGTTCAAGTGTTTCTTGAACGACTGTTTTTGCCATTTCTGGGTTTTGGTGGCGGTATGAAATCGTGTAAATGTTGTCTTTTGATGTCGTTTTGAGTTTAATGTTTTCACTCAAATTGTTGATCAGCGACGTATACTCTTGGTCTGTGGTGACAGACAGATCTAAGTCAGATTGACGGGCAATTTCTTCCACATTATCCCGACTTAACAACGTTTTCGCCATTTGTTCGACTTCTGCTTGGGTGTTGTTTTGAATCGTTAGTCCGCGCAGTAATGGCTGAATGATGGAACGTGTATCGACATAGACCACCGCGTTTGATTCGTATTCATCGGGAAGCATCGCCACGTAAGCAAAGCCGATGGGACAGATCAACCAAGAAGTGATGATAATAAATCGTTTCTTGATCCAAATACCACGCACAAAGTCAATTAATTGAGCAAGTGTCTGTTGCAAATCCTGCATAGATAAAATCCATTTTAAAAGTGAAAAGCTTAGCTAGAGCGTCGTTAAAACGACCGACTTAATACCAAGCTTCTGGGATGATCACGATATCGCCCGGCAACATATCAATGTTTTTATTGATGTCGCCGTCTTTGACTAATCGCTCCAAATTCAAAGCAAAGCTTTTTTGCTGGCCATTGATACGACGGATCAGAACCGCGTTGTCGCCGTCAGCGAACTCCGTTAATCCACCCACTGCAATCATGAGATCTAATAAGGTCATGTGTTGGGTGTAGTTGATCGCAGCTGGGTTAGTGGCTTCGCCAATGACGCGGACTTGCTCTGATAACGGACCAGAAAATGAATTCACACTCACCGTCACTCGTGGATTATTGATGTATTTTGATAATTCTTGTTCAATGTGACGAGCGAGCATAGAAGGTGTTTTGCCCGATACGGCGATGTCTTCCACTAATGAAGTGGTGACTTTGCCATCAGGTCGAACGATAAAGGAACCTGAGATCTCAGGGTTTCGCCATACAAAGATAGAAAGTTGATCACCAGGTCCAATTAAATATTGATAATTGTCCACATCGGTTGTCAGGGTGGTACGGACTTTGGCAGTTGGCAACGTTTGTGTTGCACACCCGCTAAGTAGTAAAGCAAATAGGGCACATACGGCCATCCATAGACGTGTCATTTTCATTAGATAATCCTTTAATCTTTTTACTGTCAGACTGACGGTATAGTCTTTATCGGACAAAAAACACAATACTAAAGAAAAAAATTATGACAGGCATAGGTTAAGAAAAAAAGCCATCAGACGATACATAGTCGATAAGACAATTTTAAGTTCTCAAGGAAGAGAAAGATGGCTAAGCCTATAATACAAGCCCGAAGACGCCTAACGTCGCTGATATTAGCTGAAATCACGCTCGTGACGTATTTTGCGTATCTTTCTTTTTTTATAGTAGAGCTTGCTACACCCTATACAACAGGTTTTCACACAAAGTTCACACCTTACCTCGTTATCATTCCACTTTTCACGTTTTTAGCGGCTTTGGCCGTAGGGTTATACGAGTCAAAATTACGCGACAGTTACCGAGGGATAGTACGGCGCATTTTTGTCGCACACGGCTTGGCGTTTTTTGCACTTATGGTCGTCGAAGCAGCGATTCTGCGCAACTTAGACGCGCACCCCTATTACTTGGTGATCACCGCTTGCCTTAACATTATTGGAATATCAATATTTCGATATTTGTTGTTTCATTTTCACGCACTGGGTGTAGGCAAAAGCCGCATTGTTATTTTGGGGGCAGGTCAGCGAGCATCTATTATTGAAAAGCGCATGCGACGTTCTGCAGACCGCAAAAATTTTGAATTAATAGGATTTATCCCTGTGCCTGGGGATAACCGTGATGAGCAAGGCATTCAACATGAAACGCTTTTGGACGTTGATATCGACGCTTCATTCGTTGAGTTTATCCAAGCCAACAACATTGATGAGATAGTGATTGCTGCCGACCAGCGCCGTGGCACGTTACCCATTGAAGTGCTGTTTGATTTGCGATTACAAGGTGTGGTAGTTACCGATTTATTGGACTTTATGGAACGTGAGGTGGGGCAGATTGTAGTGGATTTGTTGTTTCCTAGTTGGTTGATTTTCTCTAACGGGTTCAACTCTCAACACTACGCCCGTCAATTAGTGGATAATGGTTTAAATTGGTTCTTAGCATCTCTGGTATTGTTTTTTGTGTGGCCATTTATGTTATTAACGGCATTAGCAATTTATCTTGATGACGGTCGACGAACCAACACTTCTGTTTTTTACAAACAAATTCGCACCGGTAAAAACGGCGAACCATTTGCGATTTATAAGTTTCGCAGTATGGGCAAAGACGCAGAAAAAGACGGTGCGAAGTGGGCGACCAAAAACGACATGCGGGTCACGCGAATTGGCGGCTTTATTCGCAAATATCGTCTGGATGAATTACCGCAACTTTACAATGTCTTTCGTGGGGACATGTCCTTTGTTGGACCACGTCCTGAGCGACCTGAATTTGTGGAACAACTGGCGACTAAAATCCCTTTTTACAATCAGCGTCACACTGTAAAACCAGGATTAGCAGGTTGGGCACAATTGAACTATCCTTACGGTGCAAGTGTCAACGATGCGAAAGAAAAGCTCAAATTCGATCTATATTATGTTAAACATCAGAGTTTTTTGCTCGATATATTAATACTGATACGGACAGTTGAAGTAGTTTTATTTGGCAAAGGACAATAGGGAGATTATGTCGTGCAATGGAACGCGATGACAGTGGATGTGGAAGATTACTTTCATGTGTCTGCTTTTGAACAAGCTATAGCCAAAGACGATTGGGACTCTCTTACCCCAAGGGTGGATCATAACACCCACCGGTTACTCGATACCTTTGCCGAGCACAATGTTAAAGCCACTTTTTTTGTCTTGGGTTGGGTGGCACAGCGCTGCCCTGCTTTGATCCAACGCATTGCGGCAGAAGGCCATGAGCTAGGCAGTCATGGGACCAATCATGCTCGTCTCACTACCTTGACGCAGCAACAGGCCTATGAAGATATTGCGCAAAGCAAAGACCGCATTGAACAGATTTCGGGTAAAGCGGTGATGGGGTATCGCGCTCCGAGTTTTTCGATCAATGCCAAGACTGAATACGTTTATGACATACTGGCACGACTGGGCTTTATGTACTCGTCGAGTACGTATCCGATAGAGCACGATTTGTATGGCGTACCACACTGGCCAAGGTTTCCCTACCGTCACCCTTCTGGCATTGTTGAGATCCC
>JAAZVZ010000042.1 GCA_018623155.1 Glaciecola sp. | reverse complement strand
TTTTACATTCACAGTATCAATGACTTATTGATTATCGTCTATAAAAAGCTTGCAAATGTCCAAAATATGACCATAATCTTTCGCCCGAGTAGTAATTAAACGAAAAAAACAAATTAAAATCATTAGGTTATATTTTTTAACACTCTTTGTGATTGAAAATCGATGAATCAGCCACATATCATCAAAGCTGTAATTTTTAGATTTTTGTCTGATTACTCAAATACACACTATACTGTTTTGATAGTGTCAACACTGCAATAAAGTGTTGTTAAGGAGACGTGGTATGGCCACTACAAATAATAAAACATTAGGATTACTCTCTCTTGCCGGAATTGAAGCATATCAAGAAGGCAAAGACGAAGAGTACATGAACGACGCTCAGATGGCGCATTTCCGGACTATTCTTACGGCATGGCGTGATCAACTTCGTCAAGAAGTCGACCGAACGGTCCACCATATGCAAGACGAAGCGGCAAATTTTCCAGATCCTGTTGATCGGGCTTCTCAAGAAGAAGAGTTCGCTCTTGAATTGCGTACTCGTGACCGTGAACGGAAACTTATCAAAAAGATTGAAAAAACGATCAAGCGTATTGATGATGACGATTTTGGCTTTTGTGATTCTTGTGGTATCGAAATTGGTATACGTCGTCTAGAGGCTCGACCAACCGCAGATCTATGTGTTGATTGTAAAACCATGGCCGAGATCAAAGAGAAGCAACTCTTAGGTTAAACATGACAGGTTACGTGGGACGGTTTGCTCCGTCCCCTTCAGGCCCTCTCCATTTAGGTTCATTGTTCACTGCAACAGTGAGTTACCTTGATGCCAAAGCCCATAATGGTCAATGGCTTCTAAGAATAGAAGATATCGACCCACCGCGTGAAGTTTTAGGTGCATCACAACTTATCATAGATACTCTTGCCACCCACGGTATGGTGTCTGATAAACCGGTTTTTTGGCAGCATAATCGGCATGAAAAATATCGAAAAACTCTCAGCACTTTGTTACAACAAAATCGCGCCTATTACTGTCAGTGTACCCGTGCTCAAATTAAATCTTACCATCCTCTTTATCAAAGACAATGTCGCCATGCCAAACACATTTCTGGTGCGATTCGTTGGCGAAACGACGCGCCTGTTATTGAGTACCGCGACCGTTGGCATGGATTACAACGTGCGCCATATAGTGAGTTGATAGAGCACTCAGCCTTTGAAGATTGCATATTGCAACGCAAAGACGGCTTAGTGGCGTACAACCTTGCTGTCGTCCTAGATGATATTGCACAAGGCATTACCCACATCGTACGGGGCACTGATTTGCTCCCAACGACCCTACTACAATTAAACTTGTGGCATAGTCTGACAAAACAAAAACCGCCAGAATACGCACATTGTCCTGTCCTGGTAACCGCACCAGGTAAAAAGCTCAGTAAACAAAATCATGCGCCAGCAATTGATAACTCAAAGCCATTGGCAAACTTGAGAACCATTTTCGCGCTTCTTGGTCTTCATTCTAGTGCACAAAGCATTGATGGTATTCTCGCAGACGGTATCCAACAATGGCGTACATCCCCCCCTGCATTCCAACAGGAAATGATTGTCGAATGAGGCATAAACCCTTATGATATATAAATAAAATGAAAAATATTAATAAGCATAGCCAATTTCATGTCTAATTCTGTGCCTCACACAGCCATATCAATCGCTCCCAACGAACACTCTGTTACGTTAGAGAAGCTTTCACCTAATGCCATAAAGGTATGTGAGCGCTTACATTCATCAGGTTTTCAAGCGTATCTTGTGGGCGGATGTGTGCGTGATATTCTTCTAGGTCAGCAACCAAAAGATTTTGATATCGCGACCAACGCTAGACCAGAACAAATCAAAGGATTATTCCGCAATTGCCGTCTTATAGGACGTCGTTTTCGCCTTGCACATATTGTATTTGGCCGTGAAATCATAGAAGTAGCAACGTTTCGTGGGCCACACGTTAGCGAAAATGCTCCCTCACAGGCGAACGATGTCGCTAAAGCCGACGCACAAGGTCAGCTCGTTCGCGATAATGTGTATGGGACTATTGAACAAGATGCAGTACGCAGAGATTTTACTGTCAATGCATTGTATTTTGGTGTTCATAACAATCAAGTATTGGATTTTGTAGGTGGCTTAGAAGATCTTCATAAACGGCGTTTGTGCTTAATTGGTGATCCAGAAACCCGCTATCGCGAAGATCCCGTAAGAATGTTACGGGCAGTGCGTTTCGCTGCAAAGCTCAATATGCAAATTGATGCGGCAAGTTCTGAAGCCATCCATCACTATGCGGGTTTATTGCAGAATATTCCACCGGCTCGGTTGTTTGAAGAAGTACTCAAATTACTGTTCAACGGTAAGGGCTTGGCCACCTATGAATTATTAGAGGAATTTGAGTTATTTGCGCAGCTGTTTCCGCAAACTGCACAACTCACCAAAGCGGTCGGTTCTAGAGAAGCACGCTTTGTTGAACAAGTCGTTATCAATACAGATAATCGAATTAATAACGGGCAAAGAGTAACCCCTGCATTTATTTATGCAGCCCTATTGTGGTACCCCATTGAAGAATCAGCGGCAAAATATCAAGTCGAATCAGGCTTATCGCCAGCTGATGCGTTTAGTATGGCTTGCAGTCATGTACTGAGCACGCAGCTAAAACGCATTATGATCCCAAAGCGCTTTAGTATTCCGATGCGAGAGATATGGCATTTTCAACACCGTTTATCCAAGCGTTATGGTCGACGTGCCTACCAAATGTTAGCACACCCTAGATTTCGCGCTGCGTATGACTTTTTGTTATTGCGCGGACAAATTGAAGGCGGTGAGTTGTTTGAATTAGCTCAGTGGTGGACCGATTTCCAAGAGGCAAATAACGAGCAGCGTAAAGTGATGTTAGACGCTCTGCGACAAAGTTCTCCAAGTAAGGGACGATATCGGCGAAAAAGGAAAAAATCGTGAAATATAATCCTAGCCCAGGAATATTTATCGGTTTAGGGGCAAATCTTGGTGATCCCGTGCAGCAGTTGACGGATGCTCTTGCCGATATAGATTCCCATGCTGACATCAAATTACTGGAGCGTTCGCATTTTTATTCTAGCGCGCCAATGGGCCCAAAAGACCAACCCAATTACATTAATGCCGTATGCAAAGTAAGTACAAACTTACTTCCAATTGACCTGTTACACGTACTCCAAGCTATTGAGCTTAGTCACGGCCGTGTTCGTAAAGCTGAACGCTGGGGCGCTAGAACACTCGATTTGGACTTACTCTTATATGGTAATGAATACATCAAAACAGAGGAATTAACGGTTCCTCATTATGGCATGAGCGGACGTGAATTTGTGTTAGTGCCATTATTTGAGATACAGCCCGACCTGATTATGCCCAACAATCAACCCATCGCTCATTGGATCAGAGAATGTGATTTAACCGCGCTTACAAGGCTAATGAATTAAACCGAAAACTAGTATTTTATAAGTTTTGACTATATAGTGCCGTTTTTGATTTTTTGCAGATTATTAGCAAGGAAACTCTATGAAATCTGTTACGACCGCAACACTTTTAAAAATGAAGCAAAATGGCGAAAAAATCACTGCGTTAACCGCATATGATGCCAGCTTTGCTAAACTCTTTGACGCTTTGGGTGTCGATATTTTATTGATCGGTGATTCCTTAGGAATGGTACTCAAAGGCGAAAAAGATACGCTTGCAGTCAGTATTGATGAAGTCGCTTACCATACCAAATCCGTAGCCAGTGGAGCTCAACGTTGCTTTGTTATGGCTGATATGCCGTTTATGACCTACGATACGGTAGATAAAGCCGCTACTAATGCAGCCAAGCTGATGGCAGCTGGCGCCAGTATGGTCAAACTAGAAGGTGGGGCTTGGTTAGCCCCTACGATTACTCGATTAACAGAGTGCGGAGTCCCTGTTTGTGGTCATTTAGGACTTACTCCACAATCAGTCCATGTATTTGGTGGATTCAAAGTGCAAGGTCGAGAGGCTGATAAAGCTCAAATGTTAGTTGAAAATGCTCTGGCACTTGAGGCCGCAGGAGCTCAAGCTTTGGTTTTGGAATGCGTACCCGCTCCACTTGCTAAACGCGTTACTGAGGCGCTCACGATCCCTGTGATAGGTATTGGTGCGGGGAACGTTACCGACGCACAGATACTTGTGATGCATGATATGTTAGGCGTTAGCGCAAACTATATGCCCAAATTTTCCAAGAATTATCTTGCTCAAACTGGTTCTTTACAAGACGCTGTGACACAGTACATAGACGAAGTAAAATCTGGTGTGTTTCCTGGCCCTGAGCATACATTTTCGGAGTAATTATGCAAACCATTTCAGACATTGCACAATTACGAGCTCTCAGACGCGAATGGCAAATCAATGGATTGCGAATTGGTTTTGTCCCAACTATGGGCAATCTACATTTAGGCCATCTAAGTTTAGTAGAAGCGGCTAAACGAGAAGCCGACATCGTGGTGGTTTCCATTTTTGTCAACCCAATGCAATTTGGCGCTGGTGAAGACCTAGATAACTACCCACGTACCCTCGCTGAAGATTCAGCCCAACTAGAAAGTCTGGGGGTTGATGTCATTTTTACCCCTTGTGCAAAAGATATCTATCCTCGAGGCCTTGAACAGCAAACGTTTGTCGAAGTCCCTGGGATATCTTATATGATTTGTGGTGCATCACGCCCAGGCCATTTTAGAGGTGTTGCGACGGTTGTCACTAAATTGTTTAACATGGTACAACCCAACATCGCCTATTTTGGTGAAAAAGACTACCAACAAGTGCAAGTCATAAAGGCCATGGTCGCAGATTTATCTATGAATCTTGATATCGTATCCGTACCAACGATGCGTCATGAAGATGGCTTAGCAATGAGTTCTCGTAATGGTTACCTCAATGCGCAACAAAGAGCCATCGCACCAACTTTGTATCGCGTTTTATCTGATATTAAACAGGCGCTGATAAACGGTTCAAACGAACATAGCCAACTGATTAAAGATGGCAATGAACGGCTTGCGGAGGCTGGTTTTAAACCTGATTATATCGAGATCCGCAATGCCCAAACACTACAACCTGCTGGGTTTGCTGAAAAAGAACTCGTCATACTCGGCGCGGCGTTTTTAGGTAAAACGCGCCTTATCGATAACCTACCGCTGGCGTTGCCATAGTCTGTGTAACAAAATTCATGAGTGCTTGGTAGGCTTCGGTCTGAACTGCTATGGTTTTTTGTTCAGCCAGAATATCGCGCAAGTGATTTACCGTAGTCAGTGGGTTTGCTATGACCACACGAAAAACGGTTAAGACATCATCAGGGTATTTGTTGACCTCAAAGCGTGTCCGAGATACGAATGAACGTCCAGCCTCACGCTGTGATTTTTGAATGGCTTTGGTTAAGCGGTTTAATAACTCATTAATACTACGATAATGAGCTGGATCGGACAACAGTGCTTTGGCTTCAGCTGGAACATAACGATACGTTAACAACGACAATTCAGGATAGGTAATGAGTTCAAACTCATCGTCATCCTCGATCATTGAAGCAAACTGTTGGGCTTTATCTATGCTTTGATCGATGAGTAATTCATACCCCTCTCGTCCGAGAATATGGAGCGAAGAATAGACCATCATTGCCATTCCGTTACGAGAGCCTTCCAAAGTCGTTGCCCCGAGATCTTTTGAGCCTTGTCTTAAGATATATTGAGCGTGATGACGAACGGCATTTGCAGCGTGTGGATCCTTAAACAAGGCCATTCCAGCACCCATTGGAACGTACATTTGCTTGTGCGCATCTAGAGTGACGGAATCAGCTCGCTCAATCCCATGCATTTTGACTTTGTGCGTGTTAGAAAACAGCGTTGCGCCCCCCCAAGCAGCATCAACATGAAACCAGCACCCAAGTTCTTGTGCAACGTCAGCTAATTCATCAAGAGGATCTATATGTCCTGTCTCGGTAGTCCCAGCAATGCCTACAATGGCCAAAATATCCTTGCCTTCCGCTTGGAATTGACGACCAATTTTTAATGCCTCATTAGGAGTAAGTGAGTGATTACTGTCACTATTATGCAATATATTCTTGCGACCAACACCTAATAGATCAACGGCCTTACCAACAGAATAATGCGCACGTGGTGAGCAAATAATCCCTAAATCAGTAATATCGTATGCTTTGTACGCAGCAAATATCCCCTCTTGAGACACACCTTTAAAACCGAGTTTAGGCGCTAATTTGGCATTACGCGCAACCCATAATGCCGTCATATTCGCAACGGTTCCACCTGAGCAAAAGGCGCCTAATGAATGCTGGGCCGAATGAAGATATTCATCATAAAAACTGGTTTCATTCGAGAAGACTATATGATGCATCATTCCCAACACTTGACGCTCCAGTGGCGTGAACGCTTTAGAGGTTTCGATTTTGACTAAGTTTTGATTCAGACCAACCAATAATTTCGACAATGAAAGATGAAAATACGGTAGGGCTGAGGTCATATGACCAATAAAGGTCGGGGCATAAGTATTGACGGAATGGGAAACAAGGGTGTCGAGCAATTTTTGTGCATGAGCCGAAACAAACTCAGGGCGTTCAGGCATCGAAGCATCTGCAAAATCACGTTCAATATCCTCTAATGAATGACGTTTAGCAACGACATGGCGCGACAAAAAGTCAGATAAATTATCCGATAAGTTCTTTTCAATCAGACTCAAAGTCGAGTCTTGGTGCTCCGGCATCGTAAATACACGGAACAAATACTCTAAACTTGCTTCAGCGTTACTCACGGGCTTTCCAACATCGTTGTTTATCCATCACTCAATACCGCCATCCAAGGCAAGATGCGCATATTATAACTATGATATTTCAAATACTAGTATTTTCTATTGGTTGGGAGATAAATACGAGACTAATCGCTTATCGTCCTCAATTCCCAGCACACTTGCCCACTGTTTTGATATTTTGCTTCAAAAGGCGTCATGGGTTCATCATTTGCGACATCATTTAGTTGTGATGTCTGACCTAAATGAGCTAAAACTACTGCTACTTCTTCAAGATACAAGCGCCAATTTGACCTCAAGATAAGCTCTCCACCTAATGCCAGCATATCCAAAAAAGCAGGAGACCCGTGCCAACGTTTCTGCACTTGTGTCGATTTGGGGTAAGGATTTGGGTAAAGCATATATTGCTTTACACATTGCCATTGAGCTTGTCTCGCCAAACGCCAAAAATCGTTAAGATCAGCGCGAACCAGCATATAATTATCTTGTGTGACAGCATAGTGTGAATGTTTGTCCACACGCTGTGCCGATTTATCAATCCCAATGACCTTGGCATGAGGGTGCTGCTGAGCAATTTTAACGGTACTGGCGCCGACACCGCAGCAGTTATCTAAAATCAAGTCACCGTCCCACTCGCCCAACCACTCTCGAACGTTATCAAACGCTTCTTGCGTGTGTGAATTAATTGGCCTG
>JAAZVZ010000013.1 GCA_018623155.1 Glaciecola sp. | reverse complement strand
TAGTTAAAGCATAACCAGTTTATGCTTGGCGACGATAGCAATACGGAACCACCTGACTCCATCCCGAACTCAGTAGTGAAACGTATTAGCGGCGATGGTAGTGTGGGGCTTCCCCATGTGAGAGTAGCACATCGCCAAGCTCCTATTAAAAGAAACCCCTAGCCTGACGGCTGGGGGTTTTTTGTTTTTACGGTATTTATGTTGTGTTATTACAATTGGTCAATTAATCTAATAAATATATTTTTTTAGCTACAATGACCTCATGTCTGAAAATAATAAGTATAAACCGATTATTTATCGTCTAGGGACATTAGATGATGAGTTCGAACTTAAAAACATGCTACAAGGAATTGTTGAGGCGGAACGTCCAATGGATCAAAGTCTAAAAGATGGGTTCATAGAATATTATGATCCTATGAATTTTGTAACACAAGACGACGGTTGCATTGTAGTAGCAGATCATGATTCAAAGCTTGTGGGTTGTGGAGCAATTACTTTAGAAAAAGCACGAGAATATTTTCATTACGAGCGTGTTGGTCATTTGAAAATGATGTATGTTGCGACTGAGTACCGAGGCCAAGGTATTAATCAATCCATTATGAAACATCTCATTGAATTTGCTAAGCAACAAGACGTAAATGATTTTAAACTGACTGTTTACCCTGAGAATGCATCAGCAATTAGGGCATATCAAAAGCTAGGTTTTTATTCTGCCTTAGTAGAGATGCGCATGCATTTATAGTATTGATTCGAAATGGCAATCAGCCAATAAGATGATAACCATACCAATCAGGTGTTAAGTCATATTGAAGGTCTGATTTTTGCAAATGTATGTAGTGATTACCTAATAATGAAAGCTCTAGGCAGGCTTCCACCTCGACACAATTATCCTTGTGAACTTGCATTTCATTCTTTAACAATCTTTTCTTGGCTTTGCGCTTTGCATCATCAGGACTGTATCCAACGAATAAACCAAACGCATGACGTTCTGCCAAGTTATTTTTGTCATACCCTCCTACGTTGACAAAATACAGTCGCAAATCGCTATCTTGAGGCGTGTCCGACAATATGATCTGATATCCGTCTGCACCAGTGATGTGTTTATAACTATCAAGGTGTAAGCCTTTTTTATTACCAAACCAGTGACTAATCAGTTGACTATACGTTTCTTCAATAGTCGGGGCTATCACAAATTGTACATCGTGCAGCTCTAAATTCGCACCTGGAGCACTGCCTCCAAGATAAATCATAAATAATTTATTCATGCATAATATCAACTTCTAGTTCTACGATATTACAGTAGGGATCCCTAGCGAGAGAATTAGATACTGTAAAGATTGTCTGTCTTATTTGAATTTCTCAGAACGCTTATTTAAATACTCTTGTTGTTTTGCCTGCATAGTTTCTAATTTTGCTAGCAACTCAGGATTTTTAGTGATCAATTCTTCTGCATAAACTAAAGAGGCTTTTTTGTCACGCTGCACCAAAAATTCGACTTCTTCCCACGTTGGATAAGGCTTGCCTGATGACAAAGCATCTTGAGTTTCAAGAGACATGCGTTGTAATAAATATTGGGGATAACAACGAGTTTCTTTAATTCGACTGCCAACGCGTGCCTCTTTGCGGCAACGCATCTTAAATTGTTCATTGTCAGCGATAGCATTGAATGTTTCATAAAAGTCGAGCTCGGCTAGCATCGCTTGGCGTTTAAAATACAAAAGAGGCACTTTACTGGTAACACCAATGCGTTCAATGTCATCAGCTAATACTTGTTGTTTGGTTTCCTCTGGAGAGACATATTCTTTGGTTATATCAACGGTCTCAGCATGACCAAAACTACTTAAGATGAGGGAGCCAAGTAAGAGGGATATTTTTAATAGTTTCATAGTGCATTCCTTATCTTTGCCAGATTCATCGTTCACATACAATATGGCATAGGGAAATGTATCTTGCCCAGCCAAAGTGTAAATTTTTGTAATTTAGCGCAATCGATAATAGTTGAGCTTTTTGCGGATCTTGAATTTGCGTAACAAATTTAAAGGCTTGCGTTTGACACCTAAATCAATCACTTGAGATGTTGCATCTAAAATACGAGCGCTACTTAGTCCATCTTGGTAAGGGTGGACAGATTGAATATAGTCATGAATCACGGCTTGTTTGTCAGGAACAATGGCTAATGCTTCAGTCACGGCTACAGCCAACTGGCTTGCATCCGTAATATTGTACAAGGCGTCTTGCGGTGCTTTGTTGTTAAATGTAATGACTGGCTTACCAAGTAACAAAGCCTCGTCCACGGCACTAGAAGTATCAGAAATCACAAGATCAGCATGACAAATAAGCTTTAATAGATTTGGTTCAACGCTTATTTTGAAGTGAGTATTAACGTATTGAGCGACTAAATCTTGCCACGCTTGAGATGTTTTAGGATGAAATTTGACCACAATCTCATAAGCCTCTGATTCGCATAGCTGACCTAATGCTTCATGTAACAGTGGAATAGAGGATAATGCAGGCGAAAATGTCGGAGCATACACAATTACTGGTTTGGGATTGTTTGGTTGAGGCAACGCAAAATATGGGTCCAGTTTGGGCCAACCCGTTTCAATGACTCGAAAATGAGGGTGCTGTAATGCTAATTCATTAAATTTGTTTGTGGTAATCGGGCCATGCGTGCAATACAGATCAAAAAAATCACGAATCGCAAAATGTCCTTTCTTTTTGTATTCCAAGCCGTGAAAAACTTGCACTTTAACCCCAGGAAAAAAGTCAGGCACGACATTACCTGGCACAAACACCGCATCAGGACAAAACGCCTTTACCTCGTCAACACTATTAAGTAACACTTCATCACTAGTTAACATCGACGGTTGTAGTTTTGGGTTGGCTAAAAACCATGCTGCATTGCCACGGCGACGGCGGATTTCGGTTTGCAGTGGACGTAAGATATCGAAGCTATAGGCCTGAGCAACGTAGAATAAATAATTCAAGGGCACAATACAATAAACGGCTGGTGAGTCATGATTAATTGATGATAGTAACAAAGTGATTCAGAGATGAAAATAGCCATGCAACTTAATCGTTTAAGAAATCCTTTGTGATTTTTCGCTTAAATGTTAAGATTAGGTTAAATGTTGCTTCATTAAAGGGATCCCACATGAAATTCTTTGTACTCACTTTTGTATTTTGTGCTTGGTTCACTCATGCCACGACCATCAGCGTGACCTCACCAGATAAACGTATTGTTTTTTCATTAACCGATGAAAACACGCTGGCACAATATACCATTGACTACAAAAAAGAGCGCTTGGTACGACATTCGAAACTGGGGTTTACTTTTGAGAAAGCCTATCCATGGTATCGGGATTTTGAAGTGACGGAAGTCAGTCGCAAAAGTATTGACCAAACCTGGGAGCAACCCTGGGGCGCAAAGCGTTTCGTTCGTGACCACCACAATGAACTTGTGGTGCGATTTACCAATACCCAACAAAAAGACATCCAGTTTGATGTGCGAGTGCGGGTATTCAATGACGGCGTTGGCTTTCGTTACGAATACAATGGGACCGACGCGCTTAATATTACTCGTGAGTTGACGGAGTTTTGGTTTGCAGATTCTCATAAAGCTAATGCGTATTGGATCCCGGGTCAAATGCGCGAACGCTATGAGTATTTGTATCGCTCAACGCCAATGCAGCAAGTGGAAGGCGTGGTGCATACGCCATTTACGGTTGTCTATGAGAATGGCACCCACGTTGCGGTACATGAAGCTGCACTGCTCGATTTTGCAGGCATGAGCCTAGAGAAAGCTCAGCTAGGACGTTTTAATGCCAACCTTGCGCCACGTTCTGACGGCTTAGCTGTTGTAAAGCAGGGTGCGTGGACGTCCCCTTGGCGGACTTACACGATTGGTGACAGTGCGCCTGATTTGGCAAACTCGTATTTGACCTTGAATCTCAATGAGCCCAATGCACTAGGGGATGATCTGAGCTGGATTGAACCTGGGAAATATATTGGCATCTGGTGGTGTATGCACATTGATGTGTGTACCTGGGGCAGTGGTGAAAAGCACGGAGCTACAACCGAACGTTCGTTAGCGTATATGGATTTTGCTGCCAAATATGGCTTTGACGGAGTACTCATAGAAGGATGGAACGAAGGCTGGGATGGCGATTGGATCGCGAATTCAGAACTATTTGATTTTACCCAGCCCTATCCAGATTTTGATATTAAAAAGGTCGCACAATATGGGTTAGATAAAGGCGTTCGTTTAATTGGTCATCATGAAACTTCAGGAGGGATCACCAACTATGAAACCCAATGGAATAACGCTTTTCCATATTATGAAGCCTTAGGTGTTAGACAGATCAAAACGGGCTATGTCGCGCACGGTCAAAACCTCAAACGCAAAGACGAAAAGGGTATCATGCGCTACGAGTTCACTGACTCTCAACATGTCGTCAATCATATGACGCGTAACATCCAAAAAGCAGCCAAGCATAAGATTTCTATCAATAAACACGAGGCGGTCAAACAGACAGGTTTGCATCGTACCTATCCAAATTGGATTGCGACTGAAAGCGCACGTGGGCAAGAGTACAACGCCGGGTGGTCAACCCCAAACCCGCCTGAACACGAGCCAATGTTGATTTTTACCCGGATGTTGGCCGGCCCAATGGATTACACACCAGGGATATTTGATTTTGACTTTGTGCGAACTGGTGGTGGTACTGAAGAAGATGGTTTACACAAATATCGTCGTCCTCACAGTACTTTGGCTAAACAACTCGCTCAATACGTAGTGTTCTACAGTCCAATTCAGATGGCAGCTGATATCCCTGAAAATTATCTCGAAAAACCCGAAGCGTTTCAGTTTATTCTTGATGTACCGACAGATTGGGAAGACTCCATCGTGTTGCAAGGCGATGTCGCGGATTTTGCAGTGACTGCGCGTAAAGAAAAACAGCATCGCCAATTTTCAGGAAAGGATTGGTACTTAGCGGGTGTCACGGATGAAAATGAACGCACTGTCACTGTCTCGCTTGATTTTTTAGACAAAGGGCAACGTTATGAAGCGCAGATATATCGTGATGCAAAAGAGACAGATTGGGGTGAAAACCCATATGCCATCGTGATAGAAAACAAGACTGTTTTAGCGACAGACGCCTTAACTATTCGCATGGCTGAATCTGGTGGTTTTGCGGTGAGGTTTAAGGCCCTATAGTGCTTAAAAGCTGGTAATTTTAGCAACTACAAGCTCGAAAGCGCCTCCTTTTGCGTTTTAAAGTTCAGCATACAGCCTGCAAAAAACGACTCTAATTCACGCTCGGCATATTGACATCCCGTGCCGGGCTGCTTGTTCGAAAGAGGTGGAAATGTACCATACCCAGCAAGTAAACAATGCCATGACGTTGTGCCAAAATGGCTAGCAAGGTTTTGTCTGTGGATCTCTTGAGTCAAATCCCCTTTGCGGAACCAAACATCTAAGAGTTTTAACAGTGGCTCTGATAAATTGTTATTATTGCGGTTGTCCCGCCAATAATCACTATCATTGCGTGTATTGAGTTTATAGTGTGCCACAATGTAATCACGTACTCGTTCAAATCGTTCAGTGATCGTGGCGTTGTAGTTATCGCGTTGCTGCGCAGTGAAGTTCCCTTTTTCGTATTCATCCATAAAAATTTCGACACTGGTTTGTACCAAGTGTAGTGCAGTAGCCTCAAGGGGCTCTATGAACCCTTGCGATAATCCTAAACCAATACAGTTATTAGCCCAATGTTTTTCAACCTGCCCCACGCGCATCGTTAAATGACGTGCTTCAGCTTCTTTGCCAAGCCCTAGGTGGGTTCTTAATTCATTTTCTGCATCTTCGCTGCTAATGTATTGGGAAGAATATACATAGCCGTTACCAGTTCGATGGGTCAGTGGGATCTGCCAAGTCCAACCAGCTGATAGCGCTGTTGCTCGTGTCTCAACGGGTAGATCATTCATTACCTCTGTAGGGAATACCACAGCTGAATCATTAAACAGATTGTTTGAGAATGAATGGAATGGCACACCTAATGTGTCTTGCAATAACATTGATTTGAAACCAGTACAATCAATGAAAAAATCTCCGTGGATATCTTCATGATCTGCACATGAAATACGTCCGATGTTGCCGTTGGCTTCGGTCATTATGGCTTTTACATTCGCTTGAATATGATTGACTCCAAGCTTCTGTACAGCATGCTCTGCCAAAAACTGACCGAGTAATCCAGAATCAAAATGATATCCATATTCAATGTTAAATGGAAAATGCGGCGGGGTAACAGGCGCTAATTGATAGTTCGCTAACCAACCGTTGAACAATAGTTTTTCAGGCGTCGTTTCGACATCAAGCCCTAACCGACGAGTTAAGCAATTTAAGTAAAATGCACGTTCAGAAAACGTATCAAGCTGACAAATAAAAGGATGAGAATAGCTATCAACCCCAGACTCTGGAGACCAGTCGACAAAGCGAATATTGGTCTTGTAGGTAGCGTGACAGCGTGGCATCCAATCGGATTCAGAGATACCTAGATCAGAAAAAAAACGCTTTAAAGTCGGTGTTGAACCTTCACCGACGCCGATGATACCAATCTCTGGAGACTCCACCAAGGTGACATCGACCTTATCACGCCAGTGATGAGCCAACAAACAGGCAGCCATCCAACCAGCAGTACCACCTCCGACGATTACAAATTGTTGCTTGTCTGATGTGGCTTGCATTAGGCCGCTCCTAAAAACGCTTTGATATAGTCATCGTGTGGCAACATCTTCGCGAGAGGTTGTTGCTTGGCTGCGAGTACTTTATCTAAGGTGGCCTTGAGATCATCTAAGTTCATCGCATTGGCCGCTGGGTGATAGTCTTGTGGGGTCAACCCTTGGCCATACATAACTTGGATCCAAGACGCATCTCGAAATATATCATGTTGGTCGTTGAACACTTCACCAACTGAAGTAAACAGGTCAATTTTGTGTTGCAGACGGTCGGGTACCTCCAAGTTGCGCATTGCTTGCCAAAACTCGCTGTCATCACGCTCGGTGACTTTGTAATGCAAGATGATGAAGTCGCGAATGGTTTCGTATTCAATCCGCCCTTCTTCATTAAAGGCTTCCACTGCGCTGTCCTGAATGCCTTGGTGCGGGAAAAGCTTTAATAATCTGACGATAGCAGACTGAATAAGATGAATGGAAGTCGATTCTAATGGCTCTAAAAACCCTGAACTTAATCCTACAGCAATGACGTTTTTGTACCATTGTTTGCTGGTTCGGCCAGTGTTAAAGCGCAACTGTTTGGGGTCGGCCAAAGGTTTGGTATCAAGGTTACCCATTAAGTTTGCCAGAGCCGCTTCATCGGTGGTGTGAGTTGTGCTGTATACGATCCCATTACCATTGCGATGGGTAAGAGGGATACGCCACTGCCAACCGTTATCGTGAGCGATCGAACGAGTATAAGGAGCGGTTTTATCATGGCGTTCAGTCGGTACAGCCAACGCACTGTTAGCAGGTAACCAATGTGACCAATCTTCATAGGCAACGCCAAGAGTCTTTTGGATAAGCAACGCTCGTGAACCGGTGCAA
The DNA here is from genome assembly GCA_018623155.1 of Glaciecola sp. Classification (GTDB taxonomy): domain Bacteria; phylum Pseudomonadota; class Gammaproteobacteria; order Enterobacterales; family Alteromonadaceae; genus Opacimonas. The sequence goes on along the minus strand of JAAZVZ010000013.1, from coordinate 61,910 downwards.
TCAACAAACAGATCGGCTTCTAGCTGACGGCCATCGGTCAATTGAACGCCGGAGACATGACCTGTTTCAGGGTCCTGCGCAACATGCTCAATAATCCCTTCATGGCGAACGACGCCAGATTGTTCAGCGAGTCCACGCAGAAACTTGCCATATAATGCCGAATCAAAATGATAAGCATACGGCATATCATAAATTGGATTTTGGGTATTGATTTTGTTAAATGTACCTTGCTTACAAGCGAGGTAGTTTAGATCGTAATCCCAAATTGAGCCTTTGACACCTTGGCGTTTAGCGCGCTCCCAGTAATGTTGGAAGTTGCAAAATCCTAAACTCGCTCCCGGTGCACCAAAAGTATGTAAATAGCTCTCGCCTTTCACTCGCCAATTCTCAAATTGAATTGCGAGTTTCATGGTGGCATGTGTTTCACGTAAAAACGCTTTCTCGTCTAAACCCAAAAATTTGTTAAATGTTTGAATGGGTGGGATGGTCGCTTCGCCTACCCCAATAATCCCGATTTCTTCAGATTCGACAAGAGCGATTTGTACCTGCTGGCCAAGCACTTTGCTCATTAACGCTGCAGTCATCCAACCTGCTGTACCACCGCCCGCGATAAGGACTTTTTTGATAGCTTGCATGAAACGCACACCTAAATATGTAATGTAAAAACTATACCGTAAAACATCAGCGGTAAAAAGAAAAAGGTCTCTCTAGTCGAGACTAAAGAGACCTTTTGTGTTGCGTTGAACTTACATCGTTAACGTGTTTACCAGAAAGAGTAGTTCACGTTAAGCATGTAAGTGGCACCAAACTCACGACGTGTTGTAACGATGCCGTTACCGTCACGTGATACTTGGTCTGCATCATCAAGGATATTGGTTCCTTGTAGAGACAGACGTAGGCCTTCTAAACCTTCGATACCTGCGTTTTCGAAATCATAAGAAATCTGAGCATCGACTACTTTAGTGCCGTCACGAGTTGCTTCAGCAATCTTGTTTGAACCACCACGCTCGTACGTTGTGAAACCGTCACGATCCGTCATCGCGATACGTGCTTCAAAACCTTCGTTTTCGTAGTAAGCAACAACTGACAAGATCTCATCAGATTGACCTGGGATAGCTGAGCCATCATCCAGCTCTGCATCAATGAATGTTGCTGTGGCAACCACACCAAATCCATCTAGAGAAGCATCAATTACGCTTAACGGAACGTTAGCAGTTAACTCTAAACCAGATACTGAACCTTTCAATCCGTCTTCGAAGAATGAGAACTGACCAAAATCAGGTGGTGTGACAAGAGTACCTGCAGTGTAAGTGTTACCATTTTGTGAGTTCACAACGTCATCAGTTAGAACACGGTCATGGAAACCTGGTACAAAGTAATCTGCGCCGTTATTGAACTCATCGTTACGGAAGTTGATAGTTGGGTTAGCAGAACGCGTGTAGTTCACGATGTCTTTATAGAAGAACGTACCCGCAACATAACCTTCATCGTCGAAATATTTTTCAACTGATAGGTCAAAGTTGTTTGATTCAAGTGGCTTAAGTTTCGGGTTACCCGCAACTTTTGACCAAGGTGAACCTGCACCGTTTAGGACATCTTCGTTTTCAAGTGTGATGAATTGTTCGTTGATATCGAATTTCACGAAACCTGATGCGCGCATTTGGTCGATACGTGCACGAGAAATCGTCTTAGATGCTGCAAAACGTGCAAACGTATTATCCGCTACTTCTGCATTAATATTAAATGATGGCAAGAAGTGAGAGTAGTCGTTACCGTCTTCCACTTTACACTCTGGGTCCACAAACTCAGACAAATCAACGATAGACGTTAATGGATCTGCACCTTGTGCGAGTGAAGATGAAGTTGGGCCGTCGCCATTGACGTCACACACACGGAAGTTCGCACCGATAACGCCTAGTGTACCGCTTGAAGACTGTGAAGTGTCAACGTACTGCGCACCAAAGTTACCAAATACTTCTAAGCCGCCGATTTCAGTTGTGTAGTCTGCTTGGAAGTATAATGTAGTGACTTCTTCTTCGATAACATATGAATCACCGAAACGGTCTGGTTCTAACCACTCACCGTCGTTTTGTGTATAGTAGCCATTGTTGTATGGAGCGGCACCATCATATGCAACAACATAGCCTAAACCAGCCCATGTTAGGTCAGTTAGACCATAAACTGGTACGTTTGCTTCAGTTACAGATTCCGTTGCTGGGAAAGTTGAAGCAGTTGCGAAGTTACCGTTGTTGATTTTGTCTTTATAGCGATCAGTATATGCTAAACCAAACGTTACTTTTTGAACTACGTCATGGTCAAGGTTACCTTCAACTTCAACTTTGAATTGAGTTAATTCTTCAGCAATGCTGAACTTGTTGTTGAAGCCATCTTGCGCATACAAATAATCCTGATCACCTGGGATCGCGTCTGTTGCAAACTGAGAAGCAAGGTTCGCTAAACCACCACCCCAGACTTGAGGGCCTGTTAGTTGTAGTGTGTTTGGATCAGAGAATGCATCTAAACCGGTTTGGCCGGTGAAAAACACACCTTCAGATGACATCTGGAACGTACGCTGGCCAAGTAATGGATCATTTGAACGAGATAAACCAGCGTATGATTCAGCACGTTGTTCGAACTTATCTGCTTCAGAGTAAGCATAATCAACCGTTGCTGACCAATCATCGTTTAGTGCATATTCTAATTTGATTCCATAAGAATCAAGTTGCCCATCTTTATTGAGTGGGTCAGTACGCAATACTGGTTGTGCGTTGATTTGTGTTCCAGAAACGTTGACACCTTCACCTTGTAAGTCTGCGGTTGCAAACGGTTCAATGAAACCACGTAACACACCTGAATCTTGATAATCGATTGATAAATAATCAACAATGATATCTAGGTCATCAGATGGTTGGAATTGTAAAACTGCAGAAATGGTATCACGTTCTAGACGCGTTGATTGAGAGTTAAGGTCTAGACCAAATGGTAAAAATTGACCATCGTCATTCGCACCGTAACCCCAAACACCATACTTACGTTGGTTGTTTGGTGATTCAGTAGAAGCGATAGCAACAGCTAGGCCGATAGTGTCGTCCGCGAATTTTTCGACGAAAGACAATGAATAACGATGACCTTTGTCGTCAAAATCAGGGTTATCCGCTGGTGCTTGTGACGCTTCGTAGATACCCGTTACCGTTAAGGTTTCTTCTGCGTTTAATGGGCGAACGGTTTGTAAATCAACGGTACCACCGATACCTTGAGTTAACAAAGTACCCGATGCTGATTTATGAATCGTTGCACCAGTCATAATTTCTGATGGGTATAAGTCGTATTCAACACCACGGTTATCGCCGATTGAAATGGCTTCACGGCCATTGATTGACGTACCAACGAAGTCTTCTTTAAAACCACGTACAGAAATACCAGAAGTACGACCGTTAACACGCTCACCGGCTAGACCTGGTAGACGTGCAAGTGATTCTGCGATAGATGAATCTGGTAATTTACCGATGTCTTCAGCAGAGATTGCTTCAACAATCGATGTTGAATCTTGTTTAACCGCTTGAGCACGGATAAGTGAACCACGGATACCTTTAACCGCGATTACTTCTACGTTGTCGGCCTGTTGATTAGCATCTTGTGCTAATACAGTGCCAGAAGTGAAGGCTGAAGCAACAGCCAAAGACAGCAAAGCTGGCTTGAATAATTGTTTTGTTTTCATGTAGTTGTCCCCGTTGTCATCACATGAATGATCTAAGTTTGCTTTATAGCAGTTATCTAAAATACGTTAACGGAATGTAAAATGCAAGCGAACTTTTTAATTTTTCTTAATTGATTAAGATAAGCCGTATCGAATTTAAATGAAAAAAAGCCTGTGTCCTCTTAAAAGATTAAGGTGATACAGGGACTGATTTGGCTTAACATGCTATTTACATTATGATTTGTCAGCGAAGTTTGTCATATGCAATCAGTTAACACTTACAAAATAGTTAGAATTTTAATGGATGTAATGGTTGTTAGATAAAATGAACATCAACCCAAGTGGTAATTGTTTTTGCCATGCGCTTTCTGAATGATTGTCTCCAGCAAAAAATTGAACCTTGACAGAGTTTGGAGCTGCTCCCCACTCTGTAAACTGTTCATGCAGAGCCTTATGAAACGGTGGGTAGTATTGATCCAGCGTTTGATCGCCATAGGCAAACCACAACTTATGCTCACCTGTGATAGGCAGGTGTTTTGCCATATAATCAACAAAGCTGTTAAAGACGCTAAAGTCTTGTAATTCATAGCCGCCTGGAAAATGCGTCGACAAACATAGACAACCACCAAATATATTGGGGTATTCTGCAACGGCATACCAACTGATTAACCCGCCCATACTCGCTCCGGCAATGAACGTATTGTTTCGCGAATTTAACGTTGCATATTGCTGATCGATATAAGGTTTTAGCTCTTCTACGATGAAGAGCAGATACGCATCGGATTGAATTTTGTTGTCGTGGTTCTGACGTGAATAGATTTGGTCTTGGATCGTTACAGGTAATGCCTCAAAGGGTTTTTGTGGCATGTATTCGACATAGCGCAAATCATCACCGCCATTATCAATTCCCACAACGATAAAGGGCATAACACGCTGATTATCTATCAGTAGTTGTGCCGTTTCATCAACGCCCCATTCTTGCTGATTCCAGGTGACTTTCGCATCAAAGAGCATCTGTCCATCATGCATGTACATCACGGCAAAGCGTTTACCTTGAGCAACTAGGGATTCATATTGATTCGGTAGCCAAACACTTACTCTGCGTGGCGCAACAAAGGAGGAGGCAAACTGTTGATACGTATCAATAGTCCCTGCACTAGGTATCATGACGTTCTGTAAGGTTGTGTTTCGTACTGAATCAGTTTTTGCTTCAGAGACCCCAGTTAAAACAAAAAAGAATAAGCATGACATTGTGATTACGCTTGCCACTCGGTAAATCATCTTACTCATCCTATGTAGGGTTATAATTGCTTCAAGCGGGCTTGTTCATCTGCGATAAACTGCTCCAGTTGTTGTTCAAGCTTGTGCAAAGGCAAACTGCCATTTTTGAGGACGGCCGTGTGGAATCGTCGCACGTCAAAATCGGTTCCAAGCGTCTCTTCGGCTTTCACTCTCCATTTTTTGATGAGGATCTCTCCTAATTTGTAGGCCAATGCCTGTCCTGGCCAAGATATATAACGATCAATTTCCGTTTTGACATTGTGGGCGCTAAGCGCTGTGTTTTCCAACATATAATCTAAGGCTTGTTGCCTTGTCCAACCTAGCATGTGCATACCGGTATCGACAACGAGACGACACGCTCGCCACATTTCATAACTCAGCCGACCAAACTCCTCGTAAGGCGTTTGATAAAAACCAACTTCAACGCCCAAATACTCACTGTATAACCCCCAGCCTTCACCAAATGCGGAGATGTAAGTCGAGCGCCGAACATTGGGTAAGTCTTGCATTTCATTGGCTAAGGAGATTTGCAAATGATGTCCTGGTACCGCCTCGTGTAAGGTCAATGCCGGTAATGCATATAATGGGCGCTTGTCTAAGGCATAGGTATTTACCCAATAATAGCCTGGTTGTTGGTCGTTGCGTGGTGAGACGTAGCGACCAGTAGTGTATTTGGGGGCGATATCGTCGGGAACAGGAGCTACGCCATAAGGGGTTCGAGGTAAATGTTCAAATAACTTTGGTAATAGGGCATCCATCCGTTTTGACATGACCATGGCAGTGTGAATCAACTCTTTGGAGCTTGTGGCATAAAACTGCGGATCACTGCGCAAAAATGCAATAAAGTCATTAATACTCCCTACATAGTTCAGCTCATCTAGTACTTCTTGCATCTGCCCACGAATACGCGCAACTTCTTGCAAGCCAATTTCGTGAATGGCTGCTGCACTCAAATCCAAAGTGGTATAGTAACGCACGCGATTTTGATAATACTCTGCACCATTAGGCCAGTCTTTGGCAGCGATGCTGACTTTTGCATTGGGCTTGTATTCTTCTACCATAAAATCATAAAACGCTTGAAAAGCCGGATTTACAGACGTCAGGATAACGTGTTTGGCGCGAGCTATCAGAGCGGCATCAGATACTTGTGCAAAGGGGGCAAAAAAAGCACTTTGCATAGGATCGGCCTTGATGATCGTCGCGATACTTTCTTCAAATCCATCAAGAACCACTTGGGGTTGTGTTTTGCCAAGCGCTATCCCTTGTCGCATATAGTCAATTTGCTGTGCCATATACTCAGGGATCTGTTCTAATGTATCCAAATACTGCTCAAAATCAGATGGTTGAGTAAAGGCAAACCGATAGCGAAGATTGAGCAAGCTACTGTGGAAGCCATATTCAGAAGTGATTGGCATTAGGTGGGCATGGTATTGATACTCATCCACATAGTTTTGCAAACGATACAATTGAATTGCTTTGCTGATTTGTTGTTGCTCAGTCAGCTCGGTATCAGAAAATGCGTTGACTTGCTCAATAAAGGCAGTGAGTTTCGCATGGCGCTGCGCTTTAAACTCAGGAGAAATATTGGGCAACGATGATCCTGCGATAACGCCCCTACCACCTGATTGAGCGTTTTGCTCATATTGCCAAATTTCATCTAACAAATTGTCAAAAGAGCTTTCAGAGGAAGTCGATAAAGTGCTTTGACACCCTGTTAGTGTCAGTGTGAATAAAGCAATAAGACTGAGTAAGTAACGCATGAGCGATTCCCTTGACTGCGATAAGACATCAGTCTAACAAAGAATGCAAGTCCCTGCTATGCTTACTTTTTTGGGGTATAAATTGGGCTTGGGAAGGGGGCGACTTTATCCGACAACTCAGTGATTTTGGCAGTGCCGTGCTTTTTGACTGTGTCGATACGCAATACATTATGCATCGGAATAAACGTCGAGGTCACCTCTGCAAATTCATCTTTGAGTTTTTCATGGCTCGGGTCTAGGACAAGCTCGGTATGCGTATTCCAGACAAAATCACCGACTTCAACAAAACCGTATAGGCTATCTTGGCGCAATGTTTTGACAAACAGTTCGTAACGTTGACCATTTGAAATAAATTGGATTTTGTATAAAGGCGTGTTGTTGTCCATAGTTGAACTCATAAAGTCTTGTTATCAATAAGATGAAATCACATTTGAAATACATTATTGGGGGCGTCTAAAAAATTTCAAGCACATAACATGCATCTCAGTTAAGATATTATGCAATAAAAACATTAATGTAAGGACAGAACATGTCGAACAAATTAGGTCGAGTCCTGCTACTCGGGGTTGCAGGGTTATTTGTATTAAGTGCTTGTCAAGCAACCCATAATGGATCTACTCGACCAGAGCAAAGTGCATCAGCGAATACAGACAATATTCGCCAGCACATGGCGTATTTGGCATCAGATGAACTGACGGGGCGGTTTCCAGGGACTCAAGGACACGAAGCGGCCAGTGAATATATCGCACAACAATTTGCCGAGTATGGCTTAAAGCCAGCAGGGACAGACGGATTCATGCAACGATTGGTGTTGCGCAAAGGCAAGCTTGATCAAACGTCTCCTGAGTTCATCATTAGAGGTGGTGAAAAGCAAACGGAGTTAGCGTATCCCAAAGAATTCATGACGAGTATTAGCATGAATGATACCCAAGTCGATATTACTGCTGAAACCGTTTTTGTCGGTTACGGTATTGTGGCGCCAGAATTTGGGATAGATGATTTTGCTAATGTGGATGTTGAAGGCAAGATCATTGTGCGCTTACCAGGCAAACCCAAGACGTTACTGACCGATGTTGGCGCGCATTTAGCGTCCAGTTCAATGCGTCGCAAATATGCTGAAGAAGCTGGTGCTATCGGTGTTATTGTCATTTCCGATCCAGAGCAAGAAAAGACCCGGCCTTATTCGCGTCAGCTAAACTATATCCACTCTGAGCGTATGGACTGGCTCAATGCGGATGGCAATGCATCCAGTGCCTCAACCCAGATCCTTGGCGGGGCTTATCTACCAATCCCCAGTGCGCAAACCCTGTTTGCAAATGCACCACAATCACTGGATTCTGTTTACGAAAAGATGACTACAGATCAAGCGATAGATGGTTTTGTATTGAATGCCAGCGTTACCATCAAAGCACGCTCGACACACGAAGACATTACCTCACCTAATGTCATTGGTATGGTTGAGGGGAGTGACCCGATATTAAAAAATGAATACGTTTTATATAGTGCGCACTCTGATCACTTAGGCATTGGTAAATCAGTCAAAAAAGACAAGATCAATAACGGTGCGTTAGACAACGCCATTGGCACAGCGGTGATGTTAGAGACAGCGCGTATGTTTGCGCAATTACCTCAAAAACCCAAACGTTCCATGTTATTTGTTGCTGTTACAGCGGAAGAAAAAGGTTTGTTGGGCTCGGATTACTATGCGCAAAATCCAACGGTACCGCTTCCGAGTATTGTGGCGAATGTGAATTTGGATATGCCATTGATCACGTTTAATTTTGCTGATGTGATTGCTTTTGGAGCAGAGCATTCCACTATGGGGCAATATGTTGAACGTGCAACGGCCAATGCGAATATTGCGTTAACTCCTGATCCTTGGCCGCAGATGAATCTCTTTACTCGTTCAGATCACTATAGCTTTGTTAAACAAGGGATCCCAGCCATTTTTCTGATCACTGGGATCACATCGTTTGATGAAGACGACGATGCAGAAAATGTTCTGATGAACTTTTTAAAGACCAATTATCACACGCCACAGGACGATATGAATCAGGACTTTCATTGGGGCGCGGCATATAACTTTACGCAAGTGAATTTTAATATTGGGTTAGAAGTGGCCAATGCTGTCGACAGACCAAAATGGTATCAAGAGAGCTTTTTTGGGCAAACCTTCGGTAAGCCATATAATCAGTTGCCATAGTGTGATGAGCAAATTCTAAAAAACCCCGTGAATACGATGTTCTCGGGGTTTTTTACGAAGTGAGGATAGGTTCAGCTCAATGGGCTTATGCAAAATACTGTGCTTTCAAGCTCACCCAAATTTCAGGAAATTGCTCCGTAGGACGACGCTTGAATTCACTACGGATATACGCATTGATTCGACCATCTACGTAACTGGTAAGTAGAGAAGCTAAAGCTCCCTCATCGATGCTGAACGTTTTACCATCACGTACTTTGCGTTCACGCAAGATCTGCTTGATTTGTGTTTCCAGACGTTCAAAGATTTTGCTTACCCGTCCACGTAAGCGTTCGTGTTCACCGGTCAGTGCATCCCCATGTAAGATACGCGCAATACCGGGATTCTTTTCACCAAAACCCAGAAACAAATGTAAGACCATTTGGATTCGAACGGCAGTGTCTTTTTCATCGTTGATGATTTTGTTGATACGAGAAAATAACGTTTCTTCGACAAAGTCGATTAAACCTTCGTACATACGTGCTTTACTAGGGAAATGACGGTACAAAGCGGCTTCAGACACACCTACTTCTGCGGCTAGGGCCGCGGTCGTAATACGTTTCCCAGAGTTGTTTTCTAACATGCTGGCTAGGCACTGAAGAATATGGGCGCGACGATTGGGCTTGCGTTTTTGCTCAGCCATGAAACGTTCCTTTTGGTTAGTTAGTACTTACGTGTCTAGCGATTATTGTAAGAAGTTGCTCGGCAATTGCAAGCTTATCTTGTTGTGGGAGTTGTATTTTTTCATTGGCGCTAAAAACGGTGATCGCATTTTGATTCTGGTTAAAACCAATGTTTGTATCCGATACATCATTCGCTGCGATGAGATTGAGTTTTTTCCGCTTAAGTTTGTCTTTAGCGTAGTGCTCGACGTCTTGTGTTTCCGCAGCAAAGCCAACGGTAAAAGGAGGGGTGGGTAAATGTGCAACGTCAAACAATATGTCTGGGTTTTTGATCATATTGACGGTCATAGTGTCATTGCTTTTTTTAATTTTTTGTTCAGGGACATCGGCAACGCGATAATCTGCAACGGCTGCACACCCAATAAAAATTGTGGCTTGATCGATGATATTCATAACGGCTGCATGCATCTGGACCGCAGATTGCACTTGAATAGTGTTCGCGCCAAGTGGTTCAGGAAGATTTACTGGACCAGAGATTAGCGTGACATTTGCCCCTAATTCTAAAGCCTTCATTGCCAGTGCGTAGCCCATTTTGCCAGAACTATGATTAGAGATATAACGCACCGGATCAATGGCTTCTCGGGTAGGACCAGCGGTTAATACAATATGCTGCCCAGAGAGAGGCAAGTTATGTTGTAAGGTGACGTCAGGTTCATCGGCAAGAGGTAACGTGTTTTGTGCAAGTAATTCGGCAATTTCAAGTGGTTCGAGCATGCGTCCATAACCCACATCGCCACAGGCTTGTTCACCGGCAGCGGGACCTAATATTCGGATCTCACGTTCTTGTAAAATAGACAAATTTGCTTGGGTTGACGCGGCCGCCCACATCTGTTGATTCATTGCCGGTGCAATAGTGACAGGTGCAGTTGATGCCAAAACACACGTCATCAACAAGTCATCAGCTAGTCCATGGGCTAGTTTTGCCATCACATGTGCAGTCGCTGGTGCAATTAAAATCTGATCCGCCCACCGAGCCAATTCAATATGTCCCATACCTGCTTCTGCTGCTGGATCCAGTAAATGCTCACTCACAGGGTTGCCGCTGACAGCTTGCAAAGACAGAGGTGAAACGAATTCACGTGCAGAAGCAGAAAGAATGACTCTCACTTGAGCACCTTGTGCCACAAGTTTACGCACAACATCAGGTGCTTTATAGGCGGCGATGCCTCCTGTAACACCTAGCAACACTTTCTGGTTTTGTAAATTATTCATGATTTTGTTTCACTTACCTGTGACGCGTCATTTTCGCAGTTCAAAAATGGCATTATCAATACTTTCTTGGCATTTGCCAATATAAAACTCGGAAATTATTCTAAATGCATAACTCAATTCAAAGTCAATCTATACCAATCACCCAGCACAGTGATGCGGCACTATTAGCACTGTGTTTGCGTCATCGCGAATCGACAAATACTGCCCAAACCATCGCCAATCAATTACTGGATCGTTTTGGTTCGCTTTACGGCGTTTTTGGCGCTTCAGATGAGCAAGTACAACAAATCAAGGGAATGGGGCCGAGCCGCGTTGCCAAAATCCGTGCTATGTATGAAGTACAGCAACGCATTGTTAGCCAACCGATTTATCATCAACCCGTGCTCAATAGCAGTGAAGCCGTAGAAGTATTTTTACAAAGTCGTTTGCAGTTTGCCCAAAATGAGTGTTTCGCCGTAATGTTTTTGGACAGCCAACATCAGTTTTTGCATTTTGAAGTCGTATTTCAAGGCACCATTGATCGCTCACCGGTGTACCCTCGGGTGGTCGTGCAATTGGCGATGCAATATAATGCTGCTGGAGTCATATTAGCGCATAATCATCCTTCTGGAATGGTAGAACCGAGTGAAGCCGATCTGCACATTACCCAGATACTCAAAGACGCACTGGCGTTGGTAGACGTGAAGATTTTGGATCATTTTGTGATAGGTGCTGGGCAGGCAGTTTCTTTTCTTGCGAGAGGGTTAATCACCTAGTCATGGAGGGGTACGCAAATAAGGGCTAAAAAATATCGTTTAAATATTAAACATTTACCGATTTGAACATAGAAAATGTTTGCAATAATTGAGTAAATGCTGTATAAAATGCGCCCTCTTATTCACAACAACTTAATTTATCAGTTTTGTGAGATGTTATAGTTTATTGGAGACATTGTCATGGCAAAAGTATGTCAAGTAACAGGCAAGCGCCCGGCGGTAGGTAACAACCGTTCACACGCTCGCAACGCGACTCGTCGTCGTTTTTTACCAAATTTACAAACTCACCGTTTTTGGGTTGAGTCTGAAAACCGTTTCGTTAAGTTACGCCTTACTACTAAAGGTATGCGTATAATCGATAAGAAAGGCATTGATGCAGTATTAACTGACATCCGTGCACGTGGCGAAAAAGTATAAGGAACCTAGATTATGCGTGATAAAATCAAATTAGTTTCTTCTGCTGGTACAGGTTATTTCTACACCACAGACAAAAATAAGCGCAACATGCCAGGCAAAATGGAAATCAAAAAGTACGATCCTAAAGTCCGTAAGCACGTTATGTTTAAGGAAGCCAAAATCAAATAATCTTATTTGGTGATGTCTCCAACAAAGCCCGACCAAGTGTCGGGTTTTTTGTATTTGATCCATCCATCAGCCTAACGCATACTACTTTCATTATTTGTTGGACAATTAAAGTTATGCCAGAGCTACCAGAAGTAGAAGTCTCCCGTCAGGGTGTGGCCCCCAAAATCACTGGACAAACCATTGCACGCGTCATTGTGCGCACTCCAAAATTGCGCTGGCCCATACCAGAAGACGTTGCGTTGGTACAAGATTTGCCGATTGATAGCGTAACGCGCCGGGCAAAGTATATTTTTATTAATACCCGAGCGGGTAGCATTATCATCCATTTGGGTATGACTGGATATTTGCGAGTATTTGACGCGAATACGCCACTCAAAAAACACGATCATTTTGATATTGTCCTAGCAAATGGTCAGTGTTTACGTTTAAACGATGCGCGTAAATTCGGTGCGGTATTGTGGCAAGGCATTGATGAGCCACCTCATGTCCTGTTGCAGTCTTTAGGACCTGAGCCGTTAACCGAAGACTTCACGACACAGACATTATTTGACAAAAGTCGGGGTCGCATGAGTACCGTTAAACAATTCATTATGGACAATCACATTGTGGTAGGTGTGGGCAATATCTATGCGAATGAAGCCCTGTTTTTGTCCGGGATCCATCCCTTGCGCAAAGCGGGAAAGATCAGTAAAGCTCGCTATGAACGATTAGTAGCAAACATCAAAATTGTATTGGCCGCAGCGATTAAACAAGGCGGTACCACATTACAAGATTTTTCTAATGTAGATGGCAATCCGGGATATTTTCGCCTGCATCTCAATGTGTATGGCCGAGCCAACGAACCGTGTTTAACTTGTCACAGCTCCATCAAATCTAAAATGGTCGGACAACGTAATACGTTTTATTGTACTACTTGTCAGCGTTAGGGTTAATACTATTCATTTTAGCTGCCGTGCAGGCGTTCATTTAAGGCGTCTTTGATCAGCGGATGAACAAACTCACTGACATTGCCGTTATGCAAAGCAACTTCTTTGACCAAGGTCGATGAGATGAAGGAATTTTCTTCGGCAGGGGTTAAAAACACACTTTCCAATTGAGGGTTCAAACGACGATTCATGTTGGCTAATTGAAATTCGTATTCAAAGTCAGAGACGGCTCTTAATCCTCGAATTAATACAGTGGCGTTTTGCTGTTTCGCAAAATCAGCCAGTAATCCAGTAAAGCCCATCACTGTAACATTAGGTAGGTCTGCGGTGATTTTGGAGATCAGTTCAACGCGCTCTTCTAGACTGAATAATGGTTTTTTGGAAGGATTCGATGCGATGCCCACGATAACGTGCTCAAACATATCTGCACCGCGAACAATCAAGTCGTGATGGCCATTGGTAATCGGATCGAATGTACCAGGATAGATGGCACGAGTTTTCATAAGCTAAGTCCATATAACAAGCAGAGGAGAAAGATAACAATGCGTAGGGTGATATGCAAGGAAAAAGCGGTACTTACAGTCTTAAGACGCTTTATATCCATTCAAAAATGCCTGCCATTGCATATCGTCCATGTAATATTCATCCATCTGCAGTTGCTCCTTGTCCAAAGAGCGTTTGAGTCGGGTAATGTTTGCAGACTTCCATTGCTCAGCCTTGTGATCGTGTGGACGACGTTCACAGCGGTCAAAGTCAATGAGCCAAACGGTTTGCTCGTTATCCACTAATATGTTGTGTATATTAAGGTCATGGTGATATACGCCCAGTGAGTGCATTTGTTTGACCATGCGCCCAGCATTTTGCCACAGGACCTCTGGCAAAGCCTCTTGGCACAAAAGGTGGTGAAAATCTTGAGCGTGTGGGATTGCCTCTAGTAATAGTGCATTGCGATAAATAAACGTGGATTGTTTACACCAGCCTGCAATGGGTTTGGGCACATTTAATCCGTGTGTATGCATATACAAAAGCAAATCGATTTCACGCTGAACACGAGTCTGAGCAAGGCCTCGGTAGAGGAACTTGTCCTTTGTGAAATGCCGTACCATACCACCGCGTAAGTAGCGACGTAACACCATAGTACGACCTTCATGTGCAATGAAATAGGTTTTACCTCGGCCAACTCGTACGGCCATAACGGCATTATTTTCGCGCCAATAGTTGGGCTTGAACCAATGACTGTGAATATGTTGATTGAGTTGCGGAGCATACACAAATTGCTTGGGTTGAGACTGAGCTTGCCACTCCCATGTATCGCTGTGATTTGGTAAATCGCTGTGAAGTTCCGCCATAAAGAATCGGTTTGTTGGTTTTTTACTTGTACTTTACAACAGATTGTAATCAAATATCGCCATGAAATCTGTAAAAATTCACAAAGAGTGATGCAATTCGATCTAACTTATGCCAAATAGTGTATCTCCTCCTAAAACAATATGTTTAATGCGACTCTCAGCGATTGGCGATGTGACACATGCGTTGGCGATGGTTACTCGGATTAAACGCACATGGCCAACTGCTCAGGTTACATGGATCATTGGCAAAGTAGAATATCAACTTCTCAAACATACCTCGGGTATTGAATTTATCGTTTGCGATAAACGCGCAAAAAATGCTCGCACAGAACTGCAACGTGCATTAAAACATCGTGAGTTTGATGTGTTATTGCAAATGCAAATTGCTTTTCGTGCGAACTGGTTGGGTTCTGTAGTACGTGCCAAGCGTCGCGTTGGTTTCGATAAAGCACGCAGTAAGGAACTGCATTCCTGGTTTATCAATGAACGCATTCAAGGTCATTCAAGAGTGCATGTGTTGGACGGTTTTATGCAATTTGCCGACGCGATAGGTGTACCTAAGGCACCAGTCGAGTGGGATCTGGGTATTCCGGCAACTGACTTAGATTGGGCCAAAGCGCAAACAAAAATACTTGAACGTTTTATCATCATTGCGCCAGCCGCATCAAAAGCTCAGCGCAATTGGCTTAATCAATATTATGCAAAAGTCATTGATTGGTGTGCAACACAAGGGATCAGCATAGTACTGTGTGGAGGCCCGGGAGCTTTGGATAAGGCCTGCCAGCAGGGCATTCTTGAGCATACGAACAATGTCACTTTGGATCTAATTGGAAAGACGTCTTTATTACAGATGGCGGCGCTTATGCGACATGCTGCATGTGTGATTGCACCGGACACCGGTCCTGCTCATATGGCCTCAATGATGGGTGCGCCCGTATTAGGTCTGTATGCTCATTCCAATCCGCAACGCACAGGTCCATATCGTTCTATTGATCAGACCATCTCGGTTTATTCAGAAGCGATAGAAGCTGAATATGGTAAGCCTTGGTCAGAACTCGAGTGGGGTAAACGGGCTCATGGAGATAAACTGATGAGCAAAATTACGCCAGAACAGGTCATTGACGCATTACAGAAAATACTTTCAATGTAAGATATTGCCTACTTTTTCATAATAAAATCACGCAATTCCTACAAAATCACCTATAGTTTAAAGAGTGGGTTCTTTTATTGCTATGGATGGCAAAGAGGAGTACAAAACCTTGCCATTATTAGCTTTAAACTGCATAAATGTGTTTGTCATTTTATGACCCGATATCTCAGTATCAGCCAGAAGATCTTTATTTTGATGCTCTTCTTGATGTTTTTCATTTTGGCTGTGGTCATAACGATTACAGTTACCGAGTCTCGTTCTAGCAAAAACCGTATGGAACAAGAATATATTGAGACGCATCTGGGTGAGTTCATGATCGTTAAGCGGCTACACAGTAAAAATTTGTCCGTTTTACTTGAAGCTGAGATCGAACAAGCTAACCATTCTCTCGCACAACTCATCAATGCATTAAACGCTCAAATGTCATTTTGGCAACTCAATGAGTTAGTTTCTCATGCTTGGATATCTGATGGTCAAGGGGAGATGATATATCAATCTTCACCACAGAAGTTGCCATTTGAATACATTGATATCAAACGACAAGTGTTATTGAAGCAAGTACCACAAATTTGGTGCGAAAAAGATTGCTTTATGTACGTTGCAGTGCCTTTTATAGACAGTAATGGCAAACGTTTTATGGTGTATGTTTCACAAAATATGACCATTATTATGGCTGATTTGTATCAGACAACCGGCGCCCTAATTTCCCAAGTCAATTTAGTTTCGGATATGCAACAGCGCAATCACCTCATTCATCACATCGAAACCTCGGAAAATACTAAAACGATATATGCTCCTGTGAGCAAAGCGTTATCACAACGACAAGACGATGCTTTTTTGCGAGATGGTATTTCGTTTGATCATCAAGAAAGAACGTATTTTGTGAGTTTTGTACACATTAATCCGATGCAAAATGACTCTCCTCAATACTTTGTTTTTTTACAAGACGTGCAGTCCCGAGTGCAAACCCGAGAGTCTTTTGCGGTGAGTATCATTGTGATGGCTATACTTGTCTTGATACTTTTTGGTGTTATCTTTCATTTATTTACCGCAAAGTATCGGAAGCGTTTGACTAATCTTGTCGAACGCTTTCCAATTATTAAAGACAACCATTTTGAGGCGTTTAATGAGAAAAAACTCAAATTAAAACGCTTTTTTTCCGACGAGTTAGACACATTAGATTCAGCAGCTATGCAATTTGCGAAAGAGCTTAATGAACTGCACAAAAAAATGTCTGCAGACCAATCTAAGCTGCGTTTTCTGGCCATGTACGATGAGCTGACCCAGTTAGCTAACCGCAACAACCTCAATGAATATTTGCACAAGTCTATGATACGCATGCACCGATACAACAAACCGTTTGGCGTCATATTGATTGACTTAGACGAATTTAGAAAAGTGAATGACACACAAGGACATACCGTTGGTGATCAGCTTTTACAACAGGTTGCAGAACGGTTACTTGGGCTAGTGCGAAAGAAAGATTTTTTATGTCGTTTTGGCGGTGATGAGTTTGTGATTGTTGTGGATGGTGTTGTGCATGAGGCTGATGCAAATATAACGGCAGAAAAAGTCATCGCTTTGTTTGAAGAGCCTTTTGTGGTGAATAGTTTGAAGGTGTTTGTGTCAGTGAGTTTGGGAGTTACAATATGTAATTCAGCCAAAATCAGTGTTGATGAAATTATCCGTCAAGTTGATATGGCTTTGAATCGAGCGAAGGAGGTCCGAGGAAACAGTAAACGTATTTATGATGAGGTATTTAATGACGAGGTGATACGTAAAATTGAGTTGGAGCATGAGGCGCGACTGGCATTACAAAATAATGACTTCTATCTCGCGTTACAGCCAATAATTGACATGCGCAATAATGATTTGCACGGTTTTGAAGCATTGTTGCGCTGGCGTCATCCTGAAAAAGGACTCATACCACCAGCTGAGTTTATTCCAATTCTAGAGAACTCAACCTTTATGCTGAACCTAGACTACTACGTCCTTGAGCGCAGTATAAAAACGTTGCAGGCCTTAAATAATCTAGGCTATAAGAATCAAACCATAGCAGTGAACCTCTCTGCAACGCAATTTTTGGATCGAAATTTGATTCCATATCTTGAAAGTACGTTAAAGCGCTATCAGATCAGACCTGACCGCCTAGAACTTGAGTTAACTGAAGGCACCTTAGTCTCAGATATCAAACACACTTTACAGGTGATGCAAGAGTTACGAAAAGTTGGTGTGAAAATTTCTATCGATGATTTTGGTACCGGCTATTCTTCTCTGAGCTATCTCAGTAAAATGCCCGTGACAAAAATCAAGATTGATCGGAGTTTCATCCACGGTATGTTGGATAACAAAACAGATGAACTAATCGTCATATCCACAATTGATTTGATACGTAATATCGGAATGACGGTTGTAGCAGAAGGTGTTGAAACCCTTGAGCAATATATGTTTTTGCAAAACCTGAACTGCGACTTTATACAGGGCTTTCTGGTTGCTCAACCTATTCCTGAACATCAATTAACACAAAGTTTAGCCCATGTTCTCCTTGATCAAAAATGGGTCCAGCCTAAGAGCCTGCCAAGTCATTGAAATATTAAACTAAGCATCTATACTGTCACTGCAGTCTGAATTGCACTGTTTAAAATAAGAAAAAAACTGACGACAGAGATACATAAGTATGAGTAATGCATTCATATCGCATCTTCGTGCACAAATTGAAGATGTAAAAGGCAATGGATTATATAAATCCGAGCGCATCATCACCTCTCAACAACAAGGCCAGGTCGCCGTAGCGGAGCGTGGCGTTTTGAATTTTTGTGCGAACAATTATCTGGGTCTTGCCAATCATCCGGATATTATTGCAGCCGCCAAAAAAGGGTTAGATAGCCATGGATTTGGTATGGCTTCGGTTCGTTTTATCTGTGGTACTCAAGACATTCACAAACAATTAGAACAGCAAATCAGTGAGTTTTTGGGTATGGAAGATACCATTTTGTATCCCTCGTGTTTTGATGCTAACGGTGGGTTGTTTGAAACGATACTGAGCGCAGAAGATGCCATCATCTCGGATAGCTTGAATCACGCAAGTATCATTGACGGTGTGCGTTTATCTAAAGCAATGCGATTTCGCTATACCAGTAATAATATGACTTCTTTAGAAGCGCAGTTGCAGGCTGCTGATGCAGCCGGAGCAAGATTCAAATTGATTGCTACCGATGGGGTGTTTTCAATGGATGGGGTGATAGCGAATCTCAAGGGTGTGTGTGATTTGGCAGAGCAATACAATGCGATGGTCATGGTTGATGATTGCCATGCAACTGGTTTTGTGGGAAAACACGGTCGAGGTTCACACGAGTATTGTGATGTGATGGGGCGGGTAGATATTTTGACCGGCACACTGGGTAAAGCACTGGGTGGCGCCTCTGGTGGTTATACCAGTGGTAAAAAAGAAGTTGTAGAATGGTTGCGTCAGCGCTCACGTCCATATTTGTTTTCTAATTCGGTGGCTCCCCCTATTGTCGCAGCGGCACAAAAAGCCTTTGCAATGATGGCTGACGGTGAAGAGCTTCGTTCAGCATTGGCGCGCAATACACAACATTTTCGCTCGCGTATGTCTGCCGCAGGGTTTACTTTGAGTGGACAAGATCATGCCATTATCCCTGTGATGTTAGGGAACGCCCAACTGGCTGCGACGATGGCCGATAAAATGCTGGAAAAAGGCGTCTATGTTGTTGGTTTCTCTTATCCGGTTGTGCCAAAAGGTCAAGCCCGTATCCGTACACAAATGTCTGCTGCACACAGTCTTGAGCAAGTAGATTATGCCATAGACTGCTTTATTGATGTTGGACGAGAGTTAGGAGTGATTGAATGAAAGCACTCGCTAAATTGAAGTCGGAGCCGGGCATTTGGTTAATAGATGTGCCAGAACCTGAAGTCGGTCCTAATGATCTGCTCATCAAAATTCGTAAAACCTCGATCTGTGGCACGGATATGCATATTTATAATTGGGATAGTTGGTCGCAAAAAACCATCCCTGTGCCTATGGTTGTTGGTCATGAATACGTTGGTGAAGTCGTTGGTATGGGTTCTGAAGTCAAAGGATTTGCCACTGGTGATCGGGTCTCAGGTGAAGGTCATATCACCTGTGGACATTGTCGCAACTGCCGTGCAGGAAGGCGTCATTTATGTCGCAATACCGAAGGGGTTGGGGTGAACCGAGCAGGTGCGTTTGCTGAGTATTTGGTGATCCCTGCGTTTAATGCGTTTAAGATCCCAGACAATATTAGTGATGAGTTAGCCTCTATTTTTGACCCATTTGGGAATGCAGTACATACCACTTTGGCCTTCGATCTAGTTGGCGAAGATGTGTTAATTACTGGCGCTGGCCCAATCGGAATTATGGCGGCAGCGGTGGCCAAACACGTCGGAGCTCGGCATGTCGTGATCACGGATATCAACCCTTATCGTTTGGCTCTAGCGGAACAAATGGGCGCGACTCGAGCGGTTAATGTTGCTCAAACTAACGTGCAAGATATAATGAGCGAGCTGGGTATGACCGAAGGTTTTGATATCGGGTTAGAAATGTCAGGTGTCCCTCAAGCCTTCACTAGTATGCTCGATTCGATGAACCACGGTGGCAAGATTGCCATGCTAGGGATACCTCCTGATTCAGTCGCCATAGATTGGGATCAGGTGATTTTTAAAGGACTGACGATCAAGGGCATATACGGTCGTGAAATGTTTGAAACTTGGTATAAAATGGCAAGTCTCATCCAAAGTGGCTTGGACTTATCGCCAATCATCACTCATCAGATGCCGGTAGACGATTATCTAGTGGGTTTTGCAACCATGCAGTCAGGGCAATCAGGCAAAGTCATATTAGACTGGCAAAGTTAACCATTTGATATAGGATTAATGTAATGACAACTTTCAAACATATTGACGTCACACAAACGAAATCACGTCTTGCTCATGACAACATCGTTGTGGTCGATATTCGCGATGAAAATAGCTTTGCGCAAGCACACATTCCAGGCTCTCGCCATTTGGATAATGGTTCGTTGAGTAGTTTTTTAGCGGAAGTGGATTTTGCAACCCCTATCGTTGTGACTTGTTATCATGGGATCAGTTCACAACAAGCTGCTGCGTATATTGCAGAGCAAGGTTTTGATGAAGTCTACAGCATGGATGGTGGTTTTACCTTGTGGCAGTCTACATTTCCTGAGGATGTCTCATCAGTCAAGGTCTAATACATGGATAGCCCAGTGCGTTTAGTATGTTTTCGGCAAGTGTCGCATGGCCAAGTGTTGGTTGATTATTTGTGTGCGCAACAGTTGCCATGTGAATTGATTGAAGATGGTTCGCAATTTTGTGTCATGCTACAGCACGAGGCACATTTACCACAGGCGCAGAATATACTCAATCACTATCTCAATGCGCCAAATGATCCGCGTTATCAAGCGGCAAGTTGGGACACAGGCAAGGTAAACGCAGTTGGTTCAAGCTCTTTGACGATGCCCTATGGATGGTTTAGTGAAGCACTGAAAACCCCTCTTGTTACAGGTGTATTGGTCATTTGTATGGTGATTTTTTTGTTGATGCCTTTGCGTGAAACGGGGATGTGGATCTATTCATATTTGTTTATTGTCCCCATCAAAGAATTGGCAGTGACACATGAATGGTGGCGTGTATTAACGCCTGCATTCATTCATTTTTCCTTCATGCATATTGCATTTAACTTGTTATGGTGGTGGATTTTAGGACAGCAGATTGAACTGCGCATGGGGCGGTCCACTTTGTTGTTGTTGCTTGTGACGATAGGCGTCATTTCCAACGTAGGGCAACTGTTGGTCTCAGGACCTAACTTTGGTGGGCTGTCAGGTGTTGTATACGGCCTGTTGGGGTTTTACTGGATACTTGGTTGGCTTAGACCTCAGTGGGGTTTTGTCCTCAATAAGGGAGTCATTGGCTTTATGTTGGCTTGGTTAGCGTTGGGTTATGTTGATATTTTACCCGTTAACATGGCGAATACAGCACATACACTCGGTCTTTTAGCAGGCATGGTGTGGGCGATGCTGTTTTCTCTCATAAAGCGGCGTACTTGATTTTTTGCAAAATTATTTACCACTGTATCAGCAAGTAAGGTAAAATCTGCCTCAAATTTTTATGACTCGAGTCAGCATAAGGCCTTAGATACGTGACATTTCCAGCTCACCTCCCAACGCTATCTGAACATTTAGCCGAGCAATCGTGGCAAAACGATTTGGTACTGAGCGCTAATGCGCGAGAGTGGGTGTTAGCCACTGAGTCATTAACCGAGCGTTTGGTTTCGGTTACAAAGGGTTTTGCAGTGCATCTTATACAGCAAGATGCTTTGCCTTTACACATGAGTGAGAGAGCCGTCATGCAAGATGACGATTATGTCATTCGTGAAGTTGTTTTGCATGATAATGGTACGCCACTTGTGTTCGCCCGCTCGGTCATCCCCCAATGTTTGTGTCAAGGCGAGTTCGTGGGATTGGGGAATAAGCCATTGGGCAAAATTTTATTTAATGATACCCGTTTTGTACGTCAGCCATTTAGCCTGACTCGTATTGTGCAAGATTCCAAATTTGCCCAAGCGTGGGATGCAGCAACAGACTTGGTTGGGCGCCGCTCGGTATTTACTTATGCGGATTCGCAATTACTTGTTGCCGAGGTTTTTTTGCCATCATCACCAGCGTACGGAAACGCCTGATGATGCGTTTGCTTCAAGGATTTTGGTCGATTACGCGGATGGATAAACCCATCGGCATTTATCTATTGTTATGGCCAACTTTGTGGGCCGTCGTGCTCGCTTCATTGGGGCAGCCGCAACTCGATGTGTTTGTGATTTTTGCGGCAGGGGTTGTGGTGATGCGCGCAGCAGGATGCGTGATTAATGATATTGCGGATCGCAAAGTAGATGGCCATGTGACACGAACAAATGCGCGGCCTTTGGTATCTGGGTTATTGAGCACCAAAGAAGCGATCATTATGTTTATCGGACTGTTGTTTATTGCAATGGTACTCGTGTTGCAGTTAAATCTAGCCACGTTTTATCTATCGCTTATCGCGTTGGTATTGGCCAGCAGTTACCCATTTATGAAACGCTATACTCACCTCCCTCAAGTTGTTTTAGGGGCGGCATTTAGTTGGTCCATCCCGATGGCGTTTATGGCCATCAACCAAAATATTCCTCATTGGGCGTGGTATCTGTACGCTGCGAATTTAGCGTGGACCGTCGCATATGACACCTTGTATGCGATGGTGGATAGAGATGATGACCTGAAAATTGGCGTCAAATCCACTGCGATACTGTTTGGCCGTCATGATCTAACAATGGTTGGCTTATTGTATGGCGTTATGCTCGGGTTTTTGGCTTTGTTAGGCTATGAGTTAATATTAGGCACATGGTATTTTGCTGGCCTGAGCGTCATGGCTGGGTTTATCGGCTATGTAATGTGGCAAGTAAGAGAGCGTGATCTAACTCAGTGTTTTGCTATGTTCAAAGCCAATCATTGGATTGGCTTAATATTCTTGCTAGGGTTATGGGCCGAATTACTCGGCGTTTGAGTCACCCTCTAATGCGTCCAGCCGCGCTTCTAGTGCTTTGAGCTTTTCTCGAGTGCGCAGTAATACCTGACTTTGCACATCAAACTCCTCACGAGTAACAATATCCATCTTAGCAAGTTGAGCTTGAATCACTTGTTTGACCTTTGTCTCAGTTTCGTTTGCCATCGACTTGATCCCTTCGGGCATGGCATCGGTGATCTGTTTTGCAAATTGCTCTAATTTTTGTGGATCTAACATGCTGATTTCTCCTTTTGAACAGTTTTTATTGTAACTGAGCCGTGTAAAGTTTCAATGCAAAGCATACAAATTCAGGTAAAATACTCTTTATGAAATTAAATCCTGCGCAACATGACGCGGTCACTTTTATTTCTGGTCCTTGCTTAGTGTTGGCGGGTGCAGGCAGTGGCAAAACTCGCGTTATCACCAATAAAATCGCCTATCTTGTGCGTGAATGTGACGTGCCTGCTCGACATATCGTTGCAGTGACATTTACCAACAAAGCCGCTAAAGAAATGAAGGAACGCGTAGCGCTAAGTTTAGATAAGCGCGAAACGCGTGGCTTAAAAGTCTCCACCTTTCACACTCTTGGTCTAAATATCATACGCAAATACACTCATTTATTGGGTCTTAAAGCGGGTTTTTCGTTATTTGATGACAAAGACAGTTTTGCGTTGCTCAAGGACTTAACACAAGAGGTGTTTGAAGGGGATAAGGAACAAATTAGACTGTTACAGAATTGTATTTCTAACTGGAAAAACGATTTGATCTTGCCTGAACAGCTGGCCAAACGCGCAGCGAATGAAGGAGAAAAACAGTTTGCGCACTTTTATGAGCGTTATCAATCCCACTTAAAAGCTTACAATGCGTTGGATTTTGATGATTTAATCTTGCTTCCCACTCTGTTGCTACAGCACAATGAAACGGCGAGGCAAAAGATCCAATCGAGTATTCGGTATTTGTTGGTGGATGAGTATCAAGACACCAATACTTCGCAATATATTTTGGTAAAGCTTTTGGTCGGTGAGCGGTCTCGTTT
Organism: Glaciecola sp.; assembly: GCA_018623155.1. GTDB lineage: Bacteria > Pseudomonadota > Gammaproteobacteria > Enterobacterales > Alteromonadaceae > Opacimonas. Next base: position 37,644 of record JAAZVZ010000013.1, on the reverse strand, counting down.
TACTGTGGTCGGCGACGATGACCAGTCCATTTATTCTTGGCGCGGCGCGCAACCCAAGAACCTGCAATTGTTAAATCAGGACTTTCCACGTCTCAAAGTGATCAAATTAGAAGAAAATTATCGTTCTTCAGGGCGCATATTGCATTGTGCAAACATCTTGATCCAGAACAATCCCCATATCTTTGACAAAACGTTAAGAGCCAATTTGCAATATGGAGAGCCACTCAAAATAGTGATTGCCCGAAATGAAGAGCATGAGGCTGAGCGGGTGGTCGCAGAGTTGCTCGCACACAAGTTCATGAACGCTACTTCCTTTGGTAATTATGCGATTTTGTATCGCGGGAATCATCAGGCGCGTGTGTTTGAAAAGATCTTGATGAACAATAAAATTCCTTACAAGATTTCGGGTGGCACCTCGTTTTTTGATCGGACAGAAGTCAAAGATATCATGGCGTATTTTAGGGTATTGGTGAATGCCGATGACGACAATGCGCTGTTGCGGATCATTAATACGCCGAACCGTGGTATTGGCAGAACGTCTTTGGAAAAGATTGGTCAGTTCGCTAATGAGAAACAAATTGGTTTGTTTGCGGCCATTTGTGACAATGACTTGCAGTCTGTGTTAACGCCCCAGGCATGGCAAGCGGCACAGCAATTTGCAAGGATGATGGTGGAAGCATCGGACAATGCCGAGCGCGGTGATACCGTGGCGGTTATCCGAGACTTGATCAAACACATTGATTACGAAGCATGGTTGTTTGAGCATGCCGCGTCACCCAAAGCTGCAGAGATGGGCATGGCCAATATATCGACCTTGTATGGTTGGGTGACAGACATGCTGAAAGGGTCAGAAACCGATGCGCCTATGACACTGCTCGAGGTGGTGAACCGTTTGATTTTGCGTGACATGATGGAACGCGGTGAAGATGACGGTGCAGGTAATCAAGTGCAATTAATGACTTTGCACGCCTCCAAAGGCTTAGAATTTCCCTATGTCTTTTTAGTCGGGATGGAAGAGGGGTTATTACCCCATCAATCCAGCATTGACGAAGACAATGTCGAGGAAGAACGGCGTTTGGCGTATGTTGGAATTACTCGTGCCCAACGTGAACTGACCTTTAGTATTTCTCGTGAACGGCGTCAGTTTGGCGAAATCATTCAGCCCGAACCTTCTCGATTTTTGTATGAACTCCCACAAGACGATGTGGAATGGGAGTTCAAAAAGCCCACAAAAACAGCAGAACAACGCAAGGCCGTTGGCGCAGTGGGGATAGCCAACCTCAAAGGTTTACTCGGTGACTAAATCCGGCCACTATACTTCGGTGATAATAGTAGACAATGGCCACCGTGACTTGGGTAAATCTGCATTAAAATCGCTATCTGCTCGATAACCCAGTGCGATCACACATATTGCAGAGAGGTTTTGCGCAGGCAAATCAAACTCTTTATCCAATGCGGGTAAATCGAATCCTTCCATTGGTAAGGCATCAATTCCCATGGCAGCGGCGGCGGTTAAGAGGGCACCAATATTCAGGTAGGTTTGCTTTTCCATCCAATGTTGAGTGTCTTTAAGCTGGTAGCGGTGTAGATTAACAAATGTCGAACGGATGCCGTGATAGGTCTCTTTAAAACTTGGATCTTTGGCAAAGCGTCCATCGTGTTCTTCACGCTCCAACAATGAGAGAAGATAATCGTCATCCATATGGATTTTGGAACAGACTACTACAACATGCGAGGCATTTTGAACTTTGGGTGCGTTGTACGCATATGGCCCCTGAGCACCTTGATTAACACGTGCTTTACCAGTATCGGTAGAAGTCACAATAAAATGCCAAGGCTGAACATTGACACTAGAGGGCGCGAGGCGCATGACATCTAGTAACGAGGCCATGTCCTGTTCAGAAATAGTGCGAGTCGGATCAAATACCTTTGTTGCATAACGAGTTTGCAACGCTTGTGCAATATTCATCAAAAATCCTTAAGAAAAAAGTAGGTTTAGCACAGCATTATCGCACAAAATGGCGTTGCATAAAGGTGCAAATCAGAAATCCACTTTTTCATGATATTGAATATCGGCATCGCGGATAAACTTTTCACGTTGCTCCAACCAATCGTCACGCACACCTTTAGAGTAATTTAGGTATAGCTTGTTGTCATAAATCGTCCATGCATCTTCATCAATCCCCACAAAACGCCCCCGAGACATCGCATAAGCACAGTAACCACCGTATTGTGGTGCATAGGCTTCGGGATTGTTGTCAAACAACGATTTGTGTTCGGCAGAGCTGAAATACCAATCCGCTCCACGCCATGATGTAACATGTTGTTCTGAACCTTTGATTGCTTGGCTTTGGGTAAAGTAGGCGACTGTATCGTAACCGTATATCGCCTTGTTGTTGAAGGTGCCCGTTTCTATCGGATCATTGGCCATTACGCCGGCGGAAAAGAGTAGCGAAAAAAGTAGTATATAGCGTTTCATAATCGTCCTGTCTCAGTGATGTTGGGTTCACTATATAAGACAGGCGCGATGATGAGAATCTTTCAAAAAATCAACTGGCTTTGAAGCTTTGCTGATATAACGCAAGTGCTTCATCGGGGTGGGCTTGGCGGGCTTTGATCTCTGCCAGTAATATCACATCCTCTTGACGCTTTTCAATGGCGATAGCGGCTTCAGCTTCACTTTGTGCGAGTTCATCATTTCCAGCGTGATGAGCAAGATGGGCAAGAGCCGAATGTAACATCACACTGTCGCTGTCTTTTTTGAGCCACTTTTGCAGCATTTTGGTAGCGGCTTTGGGCTCGGCTAAATGAAGCTTTTTGAATAGTGGCAGTAGTTGTGTTTCAGGCCCTGACTTTTGCGCTTCAACTAACGCTTTTTCAGCTTCGCTATGCATGTCTTGGGCGATTAATTGCTCAATATAAGCCTTTTGTTGCACGGGTGATTTACGTTGAGCGCGAGGCAGTTTTTGCCATTCTTGGATGAGCTCATTGCCACCTTCATTACACGCAATTAAGGCAAAATCACCCTGAGTCGCTAAGTCTTGCCAGTGCTGATAACGATTACCGAGCGCTTTTTTCCAACTGCTCAAGCGTTCTCTCAGTTCGTGCCATTCATCCGCAGCGGCAAGCGCTTCAGCCCAAACTTCAATGACATTGGCTTTACTTTTTTGGGCGATGGTTAAATGATTAATAATCTCTAATGCTGCTTTGCTTTCATCTTGATGGATTAGAAAACGGGCTTTTGTTAAGTGCGCTGCAAGGGCACTTCCTTCATTGAGCGCAGCTTCATCCCAGTAACCGATGGCTGCTTGTGTATTTCCGAGTTTGGCTTCAACATCCGCAAGAGCCAGTAAATTAAGACCGTTAAATTCGGCGTTACGAATTTTGAGTAAGGCTTTGCGTGCAGGGACAAAGTCACCTTCAGCAAGGGCTTGCATCCCTTTATTGAAAAGCATTTGACGTCGACGAGAGCCCCAACTGCCTAACCAGTCCCTTGAACCGGTGAGCATTCTTACCACGCGCTTGATGAGCCATTCAACGACCAAAAAGCCGATCACTGCAAAGAACACCATGACACCGAGGCTGATCACACTCATCTCTATAGTGGTATTTTTGAGAGCGATGAGCACATAGCCTTTCTCGCCGACTAAATTGGGACCTACAATCAATCCGGTAACTAAAATCACAAATAATAATATGACTCGGACCATGGTTAGTTACCCCCTGCAAAGAGAGTCTGGATACGTGCATTAATGACTTCAGCTAAAGGCACTTGAGAGTCAAGTTGTGAAGGAATGTCTTGATTGGTGTCTATGGTAATTAGGTCTTGAATGGACTGGATGTAGGTTTCTACACCTGAATTGTCGAGTTGGTAATGTGTGATGACAGTATCTAACGCCGTCTGTAATCCTTGCACATAAAGCGCAGGTTCATCTTGTAATATAGCCTGTTGAGCATTGAGCAAAGCGTATTTGAGTTGCTCTCGTGCTAGCCACTGCTGCTTGCCCGACATGAAAGGCGTCACGTCTGATGTGCGTTCCTCAACTGAGATAAAGTCTTTGACAATTGCATCCCAGCTCGCTTTTAGATTGGCTTTCCAATTGGCGACATCGGTGCTGACCGCAGTTTGCTCCTCTGGCGCGACGGGGTCCGGTAATTTTAAGGTGTCTAATGGCAATGCATCCACTTGTGCAATCAAAGCAGAAATACTCAAAGCGATAGACGTTGACGGTACATCATTAACTTGTTGTAGGGTCTGAATATCTTTTGCTAGGAGTGCGCGTATAGGTAACAAAGAAGTGTCCGCTAAATCGGCAATGCGTACGTCTGCGGATTTTAATAACATGACCGCCGCTTGGACGTCTTGTTCAAGATACAGTTTTTTTCCTGCGAGTTTAACAAGGTAATCTGCTTCTGCTAATAACCAATCAGAAGGGCGACGGCCGGCCACATCGGCAATACGCTTGGATAACCCTTCGTTTGTCAATTGATTCAGTTCGACTTGCTGTAATAATTGACCAAGTATGTCAGCCGTTTGAGCGTCATCGTTTTGCAAACTGGTAATGGTTTCAGCTTGAGCATCAATCGTATTTTGGACGGCTGCAACATCTTGAGTTATTCCATTTACACTTGTCTCAAGGCTTGAATAACGTTGCTCTAATAATTCGATTTGTGGATTGGCGCGATCGACTTTGAGGTAGTTTAACCAATACCAGTAACCGCCAGCAATCAGTGTAATCACTATCAAAAGGTTAATGGTCGTGATCAGCCATAAGCCTTTGTGGCTGTGTTTTTGGGTCATTTTTACTTCGGTTTCACGAGTGGCGGGAGAGGATTCTGATGGTGTGGGTTCTTGCTTGGGCTCAGCCTCTAGCGCGTCACGTTGCGCAGATGAGCTATCAACGACTTCCCCTTCAATTACGTCGTCTTGTACATCCTTATCATCTACTGCCATAAGCTACTCCATTTTTATACTTTGTAGGGTACTAATTAAATCGGTGTCCGATGCACCGTTGGTATTGAACGCAGATTCGATACCGCGTTCATACAATATTGTAACGATACGCTGACTGGGTGCCAACCAAGTGCATTGTTTAAGCCAATCATCATCAAAATGCCTAAAGGCTAATTCGACCTGTTCGCCACTTGTCACAATAATAGTCTTTATATCGACTGGATGCCAATCATGTGTAGAAACTGGTTCAGATAAATTTAAGCGTTCGTAGCTACACAGAGTACTAACTTCGGCTTTCCGAGTAGCTAATGTGTCTGCTAATGTATTGAGACCGCCGTGACCTTTCACAATAACAACTTGTTGTTGTGAGACATCTTTTAGCTGAGAAAGTTGCAATAACCCTTCTGAGTGCTCAGCCCCTTTCGGCGCACAAAATATTCTATGTCCATTACACCAAAAAGGATCTTTACTTGTCCATTGGGCTAAGGTCTGAAAAGTATGCTTTCCGATTGCGTAGATGAGTGTTGAACTGGGCAGCTGTGGAAGCAATGGTAAAGTCCATTTGGCTGCCACACTGGAGGTAAAAATCACATGCTTGACGGTTTGCCATTCAATGTCATTGACTTGAGTCATCACGTCATCACAGGGTAGGCAATGTTGTAAAGCGACGCCCACGCAGTGGATTCCTGCTCGAGCAAAAGCGCGCTGAGATGCTGCAATCTTATGTTCAGGTCGCAACAGCAGCACACTCATGTTAGGCAATACTCACATTTGCGAGGATTTCCCCGGCACCTTGGGATAGGAGTTCTTCTGCTATGGCTACTCCTAGGGCGGTTGCCTGTTCGCATTGTGCTGCAAAATCACCGATTAAACTCACGGTCTGCTCGCTTTGACAGACAAGCTTGCCATCGACTGAGGCAACTAATCCACGTAAGCGCAGCTCGTCGTTATTAAGCTCTGCAAATGAGCCAATTGGAATTTGACACCCACCTTCAAGCTTAGCATTCATGGCGCGCTCGGCACTGACTCGAATCGTCGTGTCAGGGCAGGCTAGAGCCTGCAATAATGCAATTACTTCCGGCTGGTCATTGCGACACTCTATGCCTACAGCACCTTGCCCTACTGCAGGTAAGGAGATTTCTGAAGCAAGTTGTTCTTTAATGCGTTCGCCCATATCCAAACGAATTAAACCTGCGCAGGCAAGAATGATTGCATCGTATTCACCTGCATCTAATTTTGCTAAACGCGAGTTGACATTCCCTCTCAGATCTTTAATCACTAAATCCGGACGTCTCGCACGGAGCTGTGCTTGGCGACGCAAGGAACTGGTGCCGACAACCGCGCCTTGAGGTAATTGAGCAAAGTTGTCGTAACGGTTTGAAACAAATGCATCGTATGGATTTTCTCGGCGACACACTGCATGCAGTCCGAATCCTGGTGGAAACTCCATGGGGACATCCTTAAGCGAATGTACGGCAATGTCTGCACGTCCTTCCATCATGGCAACTTCCAGTTCCTTGATAAACAAACCTTTACCACCGACTTTTGCCAATGGCGTATCTAGGATACGATCACCCTTGGTGGACATGGGTAGCAGTTCCACGTCGAGCTCAGGGAAAGCATGAGACAAACCGGCTTGCACATATTCAGCTTGCCACATAGCGAGTGGGCTTTTACGGGTAGCGATGGTTAGGGTTTGTTTGCTCATATTTAATCCTGGGTGTTGCGTTATCCAAAAACCGTTTTAATCGGCTAAGCGAGCTTGTAACCACGCGCTGATATCTTTTATTTCATCTGGGTGTACGTTGTGTTGCATCGAATATGTTCGCCAACTAGCATCAAAACCATTTTGTAAAGCGGATTGGTAAGCGGCTTCTCCCATGCTCACGGGAACCACGTCATCATGTGTACCATGTGCAGCAAAAATAGGCGTAGCAAGAGCCGCCTCGGTTTTTTCGTTAGTCAGCAATAACGGCTCTGCCATATAGGTCGATAAACAAATCATACCGCCAAGAGTGTGCTGATAACGTGCGCCAAGATGGTATGTGATGACACCACCTTGAGAAAATCCAGCAAGGATAATTTTGTGTGCGGGTATACCCGACTCGATCTCTGCATCAAGTAGAGCTTTGACAGATTCCGCTGATTCGAGTACACCATCAATATCTGCGCGTGAGCCAAAATCCATACTTTTAATATCGTACCATGCGCGCATTTGCATACCATTGTTAATGGTGACAGGACGAACCGGGGCATGTGGGAATATGAACTTGATGCCTAGTTCAGGAGGAAGCTGAAAGGCAGGCACGATAGGCGCAAAACCATTACCCGAATCACCCAAGCCATGCAGCCATATGACGGTGGCTTTGTGTTCGCTTGGCGCATCGACTACAACTGAAGCTAATAAATCAAGCATTGCCTAGGCCTAAGCGTACTTCTACACCAGCTTGTTTACTAATCGCATCATCTAAAAATGCCCAAAACTCGCCTGCGCCTCGCTCATCGATCCACCGTCCATCTTCATAATTAAAATGGTGTCCGTTGTAACGGGTAGCGACCCACAATTGAAGTAAGGGTTCTTGCTTGTTCAAGATGATTTTGGTGCCGTTTTCGAACACCAGAGTGATGATGCCATCGGCGCTCTCGGCCTCAATATCCGGCTCTTCAAGGGCGTCGATTTGTTCTTCAATAGCAATAAACGCTTCATCAATCAGGTTGTGATAAGCCAATTCGGTTAATTCTGCCATGAGCTCTCCTGTACGTGGCCAGTGCATAGTGTTTTATTTATTGGTTATGTTACCATTGAGGGCAGTGTGCAATCCAATGTTAGTTCAGTCTTTTTTACCTATGTCTATTACACCAAGTTCATCTGCTAAAGGAAATCTCTTTGTCGTATCAGCGCCTTCTGGTGCTGGTAAGTCGAGTCTGATCAAGGCGTTATTAGAGCAATACAGCACCGATAACCACCCCCTGCAAGTTTCAGTATCTCATACCACTCGGGCGCCACGGCCGGGTGAAAAAGATGGTGTGCATTATCATTTTGTCACAGTGGATGCATTTAAAGCGTTAGTTGAAGAAGACGGCTTTTTTGAATGGGCGGAGGTTTTTGGCAAATACTACGGCACATCAAAACAAGCGATTGCGGATACTTTAGAACGCGGAATTGATGTATTTTTGGATATTGATTGGCAAGGAGCTCGGCAAGTCAAAGCCCAATTACCAGATGCGCACACAGTGTTTATTTTACCTCCCAGTGTTGCTGAGCTTGAGCGACGCTTGACTGGGCGAGGGCAGGACAGCGCAGAAGTGATTGCCGGCCGAATGGCAGAAGCGGTCAGTGAAATGTCACACGTCGATGAATTCGATTATGTATTAGTGAACGATGATTTTGATGAAACTCTACGTTCCTTCCTCAGTATTGTTCAGGCTCAGCGCCAGACTCAGGCATTCGTTAAGACCGCGCATGGCAGATTAATTAACGCGTTATTGGGTCGGTAATCGGCCAATAAATTGTTGCCCAAAAATATAGCAATATCGACGTTTATGGGGTAAGATCACGCCCCTTTTACGAAATTTAACTATTTTACACGGAGAAGACCATGGCTCGAGTCACTGTTGAAGATGCAGTTGATCAGGTAGGCAATCGCTTTGATTTGATTTTATTAGCAGCTAAGCGCGCACGTCAGCTTGCCATTGAAGGTAAAGATCCTCTTGTTGATAACGTCAACGACAAGCCAACAGTTGTTGCCTTGCGCGAAATCGAAAAAGGTTTGGTTACACAAGAATCACTTGAACAAGCAGAAGTTGCAGACCAAGCTCGTGCTGAGTCAGAGGAATTTGCATCGGTAGCTAACATCCTTGCTGAATAAGCTTTTTTCCCTTTCAAACACTAGCATCACACGCTAATAAGACGTATTCTATAAACGTAATCCTTAACCAAAACGTGTGATGCATTAGTGTATTTATTCGAACCCTTACAAACAACCATCGAAACGTATCTACCAGCTGACAAAATTCAGTCGGTTCGTGATGCATTTGTGTTAGCTCGAGATGCGCACGAAGGGCAGATGCGATCATCTGGTGATCCTTATATTACACACCCTGTGGCAGTAGCCAATATTTTGGCTGAGATGCAATTTGATCACGAAACCCTTATGGCCGCCTTATTACATGATGTGATTGAAGACACAAGCTATACCCGTGCAGATTTGGCTAAACATTTTGGGGATACCGTGGCAGATTTGGTCGAAGGGGTCAGTAAGCTCGACAAAATCAAGTTTTCGAATAAAGAAGAAGCTCAAGTTGAAAACTTTCGCAAGATGGTACTTGCGATGGTGGAAGATATCCGAGTTATCCTAATCAAACTTGCTGACCGCACTCACAACATGCGTACCCTAGGCGCCTTGCGCCCAGATAAGCGTCGGCGCATCGCCAATGAAACCCTTGAGATTTATGCACCTCTTGCCCATCGCTTGGGTATTCATGATATGAAGAACGAGTTGGAAAATCTCGGCTTTGCAGCCAAGCATCCTATGCGTGCTCGCGCATTATCCAGTGCAGTAAAACAAGCTCGTGGAAATCGCAAAGAGATCATCGACAATGTGTTTATGGAGATCTGTACTCGACTTGATTCGGTTGGTTTGCCTGCTTTGGTCAAAGGACGAGAAAAGCATCTGTATTCCATCTACCGCAAAATGAAAAATAAAGAACTGCAGTTTAATGAAGTGATGGATATTTATGCGTTTCGTTTGATATTCGATACGATTGATGACTGTTATCGTGCATTAGGTGTGATGCATGGCTTGTACAAACCAATTGAAAATCGATTCAAAGATTATATTGCCATTCCTCGTACTAATGGTTATCAATCGTTGCATACTTCGTTAAAAGGGCCTCATGGGATCCCTGTTGAGATCCAGATACGAACTAAAGAAATGGACCAAATGGCAGACAAAGGGGTTGCTGCACACTGGTTGTATAAAGATAACGAAGACACCGATTCTAGTGCGCACTTGAAAGCGCGAAAGTGGATGCAGTCCATACTTGAATTGCAACAAAGTGCGAGTTCATCGTTCGAATTTATTGAAAACGTCAAATCTGACTTATTTCCCGACGAGATTTACGTATTTACCCCAAAGGGTTCAATCATCGAATTGCCGATGGGAGCCTGTGCTGTCGATTTTGCCTATGCAGTGCACTCGGATGTTGGAAATCGCTGTGTTGGGGTGCGTGTGGATAAGCGTAACTACTCACTATCTCAACCGTTACAAAATGGTCAAACCGTCGAAATTATTACTTCTCCACGAGCAAAACCCAATGCCAATTGGCTAAATTATGTCGTATCTGCAAAAGCACGAAGTGCGATCCGTCATTATCTCAAACGTCAGCAAACCGAAGATGCAACGGATATGGGAGTTCGCCTACTACGTCATGCATTGGGGACGGTCAAATACGATGATATTCCAGCGTTAGATTTACAACAAATTTCTTTAGATTTGGGACATAATACCTTTGATGAGTTACTGAGAGAAATTGGTTTGGGTAACGAATTAGCCGGTGTCATCGCTCGACGTCTGGTCGGTGATACCGAAGGACTCACCGAATCAGATAAGCGCGGTAATGTCGCAATCAAAGGCACGGAAGGTTTATTGCTACACTATTCACGTTGCTGCTACCCGATCCCAAATGATGAAATCGTGGCCGTACTCAATCCCGGTAAGGGTATGATGATCCATCAAGTGGGTTGTACCAATATTCGCAAGCTCACACGGGAAGAACCTCAGCGAGTATTGCCTATGGAATGGGATGGCGAAGTCAATGGCGACTTTAAGGTTTCGTTGCGCATTGAGCTGATTAATCATCAGGGTATTCTGGCAAAGCTGACGAATATTATTGCGAAAAGTGATTCGAATATTATTTCTATGAACTCTGATGAAAAAGAGTCCAATATTTACAATGTCGATTTGGTTTTTACCACCCATAATCGTATTCATTTTGCGGATATAATGCGTAAAATTCGCAACATTGAAGAAGTTCAAAAAGTTTCGCGTCATTCGCAGATCAAACACACACATTAGGAAACACATATGTCTCGAGAAATCATTCACACTGACCGTGCACCCGCCGCAATAGGTACTTATAACCAAGCCGTTAAGGTTGGGAACACAACATACTTATCAGGTCAGATCCCCTTGGTTCCAGAAACAATGGAAATGGTATCGGACGATTTTGCCGAGCAAGCGCACCAAGTATTCAAAAACCTTTCAGCAGTTTGCGAAGCCGCGGGTGGTACGCTCAATGATATGGCAAAGGTGAATATTTTTGTGATTGATTTGGGGCATTTTGCAACGGTCAACAGCATTATGGCAGAGTATTTTAGCGAACCTTATCCGGCTCGAGCAGCAGTTCAAGTTGCTGCATTACCGAAAGGCGCACAAATCGAAATTGATGGTATGTTGATTACAGAGTAAGCCTATGTCACCGGAACGTTATCAGCGCATTCGTCAGATGTTAGCGATGCGCCAAACGGATTTGACGGTGCTCATGGAAGAAGTACACAAACCTCACAATGTCTCAGCTATATTGCGTACTTGTGATGCAGTGGGTATTCATCGGGCGCATGCCATTTGGGAAAAAACGCCCGGGATGCGTCGCGGTACCTCGATGGGCGCGACTGACTGGTTATCAGTGCAAACGCATGACACGATTGATGATGCGGTGTCTCATCTTAAAGCGCAAAAGATGCAAGTGCTGGTGACAAATTTATCTGATTCTGCCTTAGATTATCGCGAAATCGATTACACTCGTCCAACTGCTATCATCATGGGACAAGAAAAAGACGGTGTGACACCAGAGGCGTTGGCTCTTGCTGATCAAGACATAGTGATCCCCATGGTGGGTATGACACAATCCTTAAATGTCTCAGTCGCCGCTGCGTTGGTCTTATATGAAGCGCAACGTCAAAGACAAAATGCGGGCATGTATCAAACTCAACATCTCAGTGAAGAAGAATGTCAGAGGTTGTTGTTTAAAGGCGGCCATCCAACGATTTACAAACAATGGTTAAAGCACGATTTACCTTTGCCACACATCAATGACGAGGGGCAAATTGATGCCTCACAATTATGGTGGGATACGCTACAATACTCTAAGTAATTGATTTATTCTTGCAAAAATAATAACCAAAAAGGATAACGAGTGACCCAAACGACGCTTGGTAGTATGCCGGTTACCAAACTAAAAGGAGTCGGCCCCAAAATGGCTGAAAAACTCCATGACTTTGGTTTGCGTACTGTTCAAGATGTGTTGTTTCACTTACCTCTTCGTTACGAAGACCGCACTCGGGTTTACAATATTGCTGATGTGCATCATGGCTTACACGCTACAGTCGTGGCACAGGTTATTAGTGCGGATATCAAATTTGGCAAACGACGTTCTTTGGTGGTAAAAGTTTCAGATGAGACGGGTGGCTTGAGTTGTCGTTTTTTCTTTTTTTCTGCAGCACAAAAAAAGCAATTTATCCCAGGCACACGCGTGCGCATATTTGGTGAAATGCGTCGAGGCTTAAATGGCCTAGAAGTGGTGCATCCAGAATATAAAATTGTGCAAGACGATGCCCCAATTGCGGTGGCAGAAAGTCTCACACCAGTATACCCAGCCACCGACGGTATTAAACAAATCACCTTGCGCAATCTGACCGAAAGCGCGCTACAAGAATTGGACAAAGGAGCGCTTACTGAGTTATTCCCTACGGGATTATACGACCAACAAGTTTCATTGCGCGACGCTTTGTACTTGGTGCATCGACCACCCCCAAATGTCACGATGGAGTTGTTGACCGAGGGCAAACATCCGGCGCAACACCGTTTGATATTAGAGGAATTAATTGCGCATCATTTGAGTATTTTGCAAGTGCGCCGTGATCATGCACAGGATCCCGGCTTTGCTATTGCCCCACAAGATCCATTGTCGACGGCATTTTTGCAACAGTTACCCTTTGCGCCCACCGGTGCGCAAGTACGAGTGGTAGAAGAAATCAAATCCGATTTGGTCCGAGGTGTGCCCATGCTACGTCTCGTGCAAGGCGATGTTGGCTCAGGCAAAACCTTGGTGGCCGCACTCGCGGCATTACCGGTTATCGCGCAAGGTTATCAAGTTGCCCTGATGGCTCCAACGGAGTTGCTTGCCGAGCAACATGCCCAAAATTTTGCGAACTGGTTTGCGCCTCTTGGATTGGAAGTGGGCTGGCTAGCAGGAAAACTTAAAGGTAAAGCTCGTGAGCAAGTGCTTACTTCACTCCAGGATGGCAGCATTAATATGCTAGTCGGTACTCATGCTGTCTTTCAAGAGAAAGTTGAATACGCTAAGCTTGCTCTGGTGATCATCGACGAACAACATCGATTTGGGGTTCATCAACGGCTTGCTTTGCGCGAAAAAGGCGAGCAACAAGGGCGTTTTCCTCATCAACTTGTCATGACCGCAACACCTATACCTCGCACCCTTGCAATGACTGCTTATGCTGACTTGGATACCTCGATTATTGATGAATTACCCCCAGGTCGAACACCGGTCAAAACCGTCGTCATTCCCAACGCTAAACGAGATCAAATCATCGAGCGAGTTCGTCAAGTAGTAACTACTCAGCGGCGTCAAGTGTACTGGGTTTGTACCTTGATTGAAGAATCGGATGTGTTACAAAGTCAAGCTGCCGAAGACACCCATGCGGCATTACAAACCTTGTTGCCCGAATTGCATATCGGTCTTGTTCATGGCCGACTTCACGCCAAAGAGAAGCAAGCACGAATGCAGGCATTTAAAGACGCAGAAATTGATTTGCTGGTTGCCACGACAGTGATTGAAGTCGGCGTCGATGTGCCAAATGCTTCGCTGATGATCATTGAAAACCCAGAGCGCTTAGGACTGGCTCAGCTTCATCAGTTGCGTGGTCGGGTGGGGCGCGGTAGTGTAGAGAGCCATTGTGTTTTGCTTTACGAAGGGAACCTTTCTAAGACTGCTGAACAACGTTTGCGCGTATTACGCGAATCCAATGATGGCTTTTATATCGCTCAAAAAGATTTGGAAATTCGTGGACCTGGAGAAATACTTGGGACAAAGCAAACGGGTATCGCCGATCTTAAGATTGCTGATTTAGTTCGGGATGGGTACATGCTTGGTCAAGTTCATCAGTTGGCTGAGCATTTGTTTGAGCAGTATCCAAAACACGCCAACGCCATTGTGCAGCGCTGGCTCGGTTACAAAGGACATTATACCAATGCTTAATATTGAGTTTGTACAACGGTATTCTGATTTGCGCATCATTGGCGATGATCCGTTTCCCATTCGCCTCGCAGATACCATAGTACAAGAAGCAAAACCTGATTATTTACAGTCCTTACAATCATTCGCTGACAATTGGCAACTGCAGGCGTGGCCAAAATCAGCGGGTGTGCCTGCACAAGGCTTACTTTTGTCGTTAAGCGAAAACGGTCTGGGTTTGGTGGATATGAATCAACCTAAAGTACTCCCTTTAATGGTCGATTTTGCCAGTGACGCATTAGCATATCGTAAAGATAAAGGTGGTGGTAAAAACGAAGCCATTGCCAAAGCGGTTGGTATTAAGGGGCAGTCTGATTGGCATGTGGTCGATGCAACCGCAGGTTTGGGAACAGATAGCTTTATTTTGGCCAGTGTTGGCTGTCGTGTGACCATGTTGGAGCGAGCCAATGTGGTTTGTGCACTATTAGCGGATGGACTTGCAAGATTGTCGCGGCGGGATGATTTAAGTTGGTTAGCAGATGCTCTTTCCCTCAAAGCGGGCAGTGCTCATGAGTCCTTAATTAAACTGGCTGAGGATGGTGAACATGTTGATGTCGTGTATTTGGATCCCATGTTTCCACATAAGAAAAAATCAGCTGCCGTTAAGAAAAATATGCAGTTTTTGCAACAGTTACTTGGCCATGATTTCGATGCGGATGATTTGTTAATACCCGCTTTAGCGTTAGCGCAAAAGCGCGTAGTCGTGAAGCGTCCTAATTATGCACCACCCTTAAATAATCAAGCTCCGACAATGGTTATCAAAGGTAAAAAGCATCGCTTTGATGTTTACCTCACGAACCGAATAAGCGACGATTAAACTGATGAAGATACAAATATTAAGTGCTCTGTTGCTATTGGTTTTAGCACAAAGTCATGGAACAGAGATAAAAATTAACCCTGGTATGTATTCAAACTATTACCACATGAAGTTTGAGCTGATATCCGGGTATTATAAAGTAAATACGGAATATGGATTTAATCAAGGTGGACAGTTTGAGGTGTTCGTTCCAAAGGAGCACTTTCCTATTCGTGCCCCGAATTGCAATGAAAACATCATTATTCGTATGCCATATTCAAAGTCAGAAGCGCAAAAGCGTGCGCTGTTTGATTCACTTGTTGCATCTCAAACCGTCACTGTGACGTTGGAACTTAATCCCTACATAAATATACTCAACTCATCGCCACTGGAGATTGAATTACAATATTGTAATGTGTTTTTTAGACACCGAGCAGGTGATTACTTTGACCATTTGTAAGTACACCTAACCAAGGCATCAAATGCAAAATGCCTATTCGCCACCTACTTGCATCTCATCCAACAAAATCGACCCCGTGTGAACCGAACCACGCACTTCTGTATCAGCTGCAATACCTTGAATATTGGCTAACATCTCTTTGAGATTGGATGCAAGAGTGAACTCGTGGATTGGATACTGAATCACGCCATTCTCTACCCAATAGCCTGCCGCACCACGTGAATAATCGCCTGTGACACCATTTACACCTTGCCCCATTAGCTCTGTAACCAAGATCCCAGTACCCATTTGCGACAACAAATCCGCTTGTGTAGCATGTGTAGAAGACACCTGCCAATTGTGAATACCGCCTGCATGACCTGTTGTTGTGAGCCCCATTTTGCGCGCAGAGTAACTGGTTAATAAGTACGTTTGTAAAACGCCGTCTAAAACGATATCTCGTTCGATGGTTGCAACACCTTCATGATCAAATGGAGAACTTGCTAATGCACTTGAAAGATGCGGAGTTTCTTGAATCGTTAGCCATTCAGGTAAAATTTGGGTGTTAATGCTGTCGAGCAAAAAGCTGGATTTGCGGTATAGACTGCCCCCGCTGATTGCACTGACAAGATGACCAAACAAGCTTGATGCAATTGTGCGATCAAACACCACAGGGTATTTACCGGTCTGGACTTTACGAGCATTTAGGCGGTTGAGTGCGTTATTCGCTGCCTCAATCCCGATGGCTTGGGAGTTAGGTAGCAAATCAGCTTGGCGATTAATACCGTAAGCGTAATCGCGTTGCATGTCATCGCCATCTGTTGCAATCATGACACAGCTCAGAGCATAACGAGAACTAGGGTAACCAGCCAAAAACCCATGTGAATTGCCATACACTCGACAACCAATATTGGCATTATAGGTAGCGCCATCAGAGTTGGTAATTTTATCAGAGACTTCGAGTGCTGCTTTTTCTGTCTCAAGTGCGAGCGATAGAGCTTGTTCTGTATCGAGCTCAACCGGATGATACAGGTCACAATCGACGATTTCTGAAGCCATCAGGTCGGCATCAGCTAAACCGTTGCAGATATCGTTTTCAGTGTGCTTTGCGATGGCTACGGCTTTTTCTACGGTGAGTTTCAATGCCTCAGGGGAGAGATCAGAGGTGGAAGCAGAGCCTTTTTGTTGGCCGACATAAACGGCGATGCCTAGACCGCCATCATTCGTAAATTCAACCGTTTCTACACCTTGCATACGAGCTGTGACGCTAATTCCTTGTACTTTGGACATACTTGCTTCTGCTGCAGTGGCGCCTGCAGTTTTAGCAAAATCCAATACTTGAGAAACTGCGTCTTGAATATCGATGAGCTGTTGCTGTATAGGTTGCATATAAAACTTCTATCCATTGTAGGGCCGGTCTTGGTACAATAGCACTTATATTAAAAGCGCTCACTGTGACAGGCAATCTATCTATGTCCGAATTTGATGATGTTCAAGACAACAACGAACCCGAATTTATTAGTAAAACCCAACTCAAGCAAGAAGCAAAAGAGTTGGTCGATTTGGGCAAAAAACTCGTCGATTTGGCGCCTGCCAAACTCAAAGAATTTGACTTGGATGACGAGTTATTAGAAGCAATCACCCTTGCGCAAAAAATCAATCGAAAAAAAGACGGTTATCGCCGTCAATTATCGTTTATCGGCAAACTCTTGCGTCAACGCGATAATACTCCAGAGATAGCGCATCAAATGACGATGCTCAACGTCGCTCAGCGCCAAGTTGTTCAAGCCTTTCATGCCCTAGAGCAAACCCGAGATGACATTGTTGCTCGGGGTGACGATGGGATTAATGAGGTGCTAGAAGCACATCCTCAGCTCGACCGTCAACATCTTCGTCAGCTTGCGCGTCAGGCCAAAAAACAAGCTGAACAAAATAAACCACCTAAAGCATCACGCGAAATATTTCAGTATCTCAAAGCACAGATCAAATAATTATTGAGTAC
The DNA here is from genome assembly GCA_018623155.1 of Glaciecola sp. Lineage (GTDB taxonomy): Bacteria > Pseudomonadota > Gammaproteobacteria > Enterobacterales > Alteromonadaceae > Opacimonas. The sequence goes on along the minus strand of JAAZVZ010000013.1, from coordinate 20,138 downwards.
CACCAACGGTCAGCTCATCTACTTTGAGGGTCGGCTGGCCAACCCCAACAGGAACGCTCTGGCCATCTTTGCCGCATACGCCGACCCCGCGGTCTAAATGCATGTCGTTGCCAATCATAGAGATTTTGCCCATGACATCTGGACCATTGCCGATTAACGTTGCGCCTTTTATGGGCGTAGTGACCTTACCGTACTCAATCAAGTAGGCTTCTGAGGTAGAAAATACGAATTTTCCGGAGGTGATATCCACTTGACCACCACCAAAATTAGGCGCATAGATACCTTGTTTTACACTGCTGATGATCTCATCTGGATTGTGCTCACCTCCTAGCATGTAAGTATTGGTCATCCGCGGCATCGGTAAATGCGAATAAGATTCACGGCGGCCATTGCCGGTTGGTGCAACGCCCATCAGATGAGCATTGTGTTTGTCTTGCATGTACCCACGCAAAATCCCATCTTCAATCAAGACATTATAACCAGAAGGTGTCCCTTCATCATCAACACTCAACGAGCCTCGACGATCTGGAATCGTCCCATCATCGACTACTGTGACTCCCTTAGCGGCGACTTGTTCCCCAATTCTGCCTGAAAAGGTTGAGGCGCCTTTGCGGTTAAAATCTCCTTCCAAACCATGACCAACTGCTTCGTGCAATAATACACCAGGCCAGCCCGCACCTAAAACAACCGGCATATTCCCAGCAGGTGCTGCCTCGGCTTGAAGATTGATTCGAGCCATGTGCAAAGCTTCATCGGCAACAGTTTGATAAAATGGTATGCCATTGTTTTCGGCAGTAAAAAACGCATACGCGTATCGTCCACCGGCACCCGAACCACCACGTTCACGGCGACCGTTTTCTTCGAGTAATACTGAAATATTCAAGCGAATAAGGGGACGAATATCGGATGCCAACGTCCCATCGGTGGCAATAATCAATATTTCTTCATACACACCTGTAATCGAAACGCTTACCTGCTCTGCATTGGGCGCTTGTGCTCGAATATACTGATCACATGCTTTTAACAATGCAATTTTTTCTTCTTCTGCCATTGCCAATAATGGGTTATCACTCATGTACATTTGCACAGCATGTTGACTTTGCAAATGTTTTCGGTCCGGAGTGACATTGAGTTTTGGGGCGATACCTCGAGCGGCTTTACTGGCATCTTTAAGTGCAGTGAGGTTAATATCATCGGAGTATGCAAAACCGGTTTTTTCACCACTAATTGCTCGAACCCCTACTCCGCGCTCGATGTTATAGCTGCCGTTTTTTATAATGCCGTCTTCTAGTACCCAAGCCTCATGTTGTGATGATTGGAAATACATATCAGCATAATCAACTTGATGCGTATCGAATATCTCAAACGTCTGTTCAATTTGTGTAAGACTGATATCGGAAGCATCTAACAAATTGTGTTGTACATCAGCTAAACTCACAGCGTCTCCTAAAATACTTTGCGGTGCTGTGCCATTGGAATGGCTTGGCGAATATGTTCTTGAGCTTTATGGTCGAGATGGCAACTGATCCAGCCGTTACCTTGTTCTATTAAAGCGATGAGTTCGCCCCAAGGTGAATAAATTACGGTATGCCCGAAAGTTTCCCGACCGTTGGCATGCAGGCCGCCCTGATTGGCCGCAACTACATAGCTTTGGTATTCAATTGCGCGGGCGGATAGCAAATTGTGCCAATGTGCTTTACCTGTAGTGTAGGTAAAAGCAGCGGGTAACACAATGACATCTAATGGTTTTTTTGCACTCATTGCATTGAATAACGCGCTAAATCGCAAGTCATAGCAAATCGCCATGCCAATATGACCAATTTCTCCAGAGTAAGTGACGGCTTGATCTCCTGCTAATGTAGTAGCTGATTCCCGATAAGCGCGAGTGTTGTCTGCGATATCTACATCAAACAAATGCACCTTGTTATACTCAGCACAGATTTTACCTGCGGGATTCACTAACCATGAGGTTGCTCGAAGTTTACTCGATTCAATGCTCGGAGTGGGTATAGAACCAGTCACTAACCAAATGCCATATTGTTGAGCCGTCTCACAACACCACTTTGTGATACGCGCCTGCATATCCTGCTCTAATAGAGTTAGTTGGGCTTGTTCACTGCCACCAAAAAACGCAAAACACTCCGGCAAAACTACCAGGGCAGGAAGTGATGAAGTTCGCTGAGATTGCCAATCAGAAAGCTGTTTGTTCACCTGAACCAAATTTGCTGCCACATCGGGAACCGAAACTAACTGTATGGCAACAAGCTCAAGCTCATCCACCGTTATTACCCTGTGGTTCAGCAATGGGGATCCCTTGTTTATCCAGATTGCTTATTGGGCGTACCGGTTCAGGTGGAAGCTCTGCTCCGAGACGGGCTGGAAGTTGAATATCGGCACTAGTACGACCGAGCTCTTCAATGACCGGTTCAGAAAATGAACCAGTGACTGAATAGTTGATGTTTGAAAACACTTTAGCTTCAGTGAGTACTTGGTTTACGGCAATAGCGGCAATAGCAGTAGGGGGATTTACCATAAAGTACACTAGTGCTGGCAAGTTACCGGTTACATCAGGAGTAAATGACACGTTATAATTGAGCTCTTGTGCGACCAAATCAGTAAAACCTGTAATTTCAATTTCACCAGCGCCGCCATCGACAACGGTATCTTGGGTACTTGCTACGCCTTGCTCAATATTCATCGTGCCGCTTATCTCGTCATAGAAAAAACCTTGAGCAAACACATCACGAAAATCTAAACTCAATTTCCGAACTAAAGATTCTAGTGAAACCAATGTAAAAATTCGAGATCCTCTATCACTGACCTCGGTCAAGTAACCATCTGAAAGGGACCAATCTATCTCTCCATAAAGGTTTTCAAAATTGAAATCCATCGGTGTATCAGTCCAGCCTATGGCAAAATCAAAATCAGCACTGGAGTCGACAATGCCTGAGTCAAAGTTGAATCGCTCTAAGAACCGCCCAAAATCTCGAGCATCTAAGACGCCATTAATCTGGGTATCTGCGAAACGCTCGCTATTGGAAAAACGCCACTGACCTGAGGCAAACAAAGTCCCCTCAGAGTTCTCTATACGGAGTTCTTCAATCGCGACGCCTTCTGCGTTTGGTTCAGTGTGCATGACAATTTTGCCAAAATCATTACCTAATATACTGCACTTGTAGCAGGTGAAACGAATCGGTGGAAGATTCATTTCTTGCCAAGCGACCTGAGTGGACTTTGTCGTGTCAGACCATGTCGGCAAATCGATATACTGTGCGTTAATCACGATCCCAGCACCGAGCCAATCATTATATAAATTTGCTTCCGCTCGAGTTTCATCTGCGCTGAGTTCAATTTGCCAATTATCATCTGATTGCTTAACGGTGGCTGCCACATTATGCAAAGTCTGGCCGGCAATGAGCAGCGCATCCGTATCGATAAAGATACGTTCAGGTGGTGCAAAGAGCGCGTTATTTGTGTTGTGTTCAGTATCCAATAAGTGATTGATTGTACTATACCATTGCAGTACCTCAAGCTTATCTAGTGCAGCTGAAATACTAAAACCTGTCCCCATATTGGCTAGAGGTGAAGCATCGCCAATGCGCAGGTGCGCCCGCGAAAATTGCATTTCGGCATGAGGTAATGAACCATTAAAATAAACCGCATTATCTAACTGAGTTTCTACCTGACTGAATTTGGTATCGCCAGTAAGTGAGAGCGTCAACTCTCTGGCATCGGCAAATGGTGCGGGCAAATACCATTCACTTGACATCAAATTAGCATCAAGTGATACCGCGTAAGCAAACTCCCCATCAGTGGGAAATTGTAAGTCAACTTTTGCTTGCCAGGGGATATTGCCAGAGGTTAACTTTGCGTAGCGTGGATTAACTTCACTCGCTATCTGAGCACTATCAAAATCACCATTGAGTTTGATTTCTGCCTGATAGCCAGACTCTTTTGGGGCTAATAACAAGTCTAAATCGATCATTTGCTCTAGGAGTAGAGCATTCAAAGATGGCGCGGTAATATTAGCATTATTGAATGTCAATTCCCCGGTCACATTTTTGAGTTCTGCATCGATATTTTTGATGAGCACATAATTCTCGTCAAAATTGACCTTACCTTTTGCATCAACTTTTGAGTCACTAAGCGGTATAGTTAAGTTTAACTGAGCGGATAAAGCATTAGAAATAATGACATTTTCCGTTAACACTTTGCCTAATGAATTCGCTAAGCTCGATTGTTGCATTACTTGTGACACAGCAAAGCCAGTACCGCTACCTTGCGCATCAATAGTTAAGACAGATTGACTGCTCAAACCCGGAATGGATGCATGCATATCCTTTACCGCAACGTCACCCAAGGTCGCAGTCGGTGAATACATGAATAAGTCTGAGTTGACAAAATCTAAAGTCAAGGATAGCTCTTCTAACATTGGCCAATCTGGGGCAAAGACAAAATCGGCTGCTTCGATCACTATCTGAGCTTGGAATACCCCATTGTTGTCGGCAAAAGGAAATTCCGATGGTACGCCATCCCACAATAACGATGCATGTTTGACTGTGCCGGTTTGGCTTTCTGTATTCAAAGCACGCATCAAATATTGATAGGTTTGTTTACCCATCAATTCCGTCGGTAGTAAGGCTATTACGTTTTTGACTGTATCAGGTTCTAAGGTGGCTTCTAACTGTAAGCGCTCATCGTATTGCGCAGACACAAATACGTCTGTTAATTCACTTTTCAGTGAAAGAGTACTTGGCGCTATGACAAATGAATTGTCGTCAATACTGGCAAAAATATCTGCTGATAATTTAGAGTAAGGCACATCATCAGCAAGGGTATGTGAACGGGTAAATATCGTACCATCCATAGCATCAACCGTGGTTCTTAAATGTGCCTGTGATCCGATTCGATGCCAATATGTGCTGACGTTAAGATTGTTTATGCCGACGTAATCTTGTGCTTTCCAACCCGCCTCAGCAAGGCGTAAAAACCCTGCTTGTTCATCATCTGACAGCCAAAATAGTTGAGCTTGTGCGAGTTCTCCAGTCAGAGTTAAAGGTGTTTGGCTGGGATTGACAATCGTCAAAATGGGCTCAAGCACAGCCATTGGGACTGGGTTGGCTAAAGTGAATTCACTTTGGCCGTTGGTGTATAAACGCCCTTCAAATGTCGTGTTAGTTACAACATCATTTATCTGCAGAGCAATGTCATTTAGGGATACCGACCAGTATTCATTTTCAGGACGCATAACCCAATTAAATTGGTCCGTCATAATCGTGAGTAGTTGCTCATTATTTTGGATGAGGATATTCGACGGCTCGACATTACCCGTCACTTGAGTGATCCTGTTAGCCTGAATATCGACCCATGCTGAGCTGGATAAAACACTGCTTTGAGATACGTGTTCACGAAGTTTTATCGGTAGTAAATCACGCACTGGTAAGGCATCAGCAGCAAAATGAATCTGTCCTTCTAAATTATCGGCACCACCAGTCAGTGCGATAGACAATGTTGCTAGTTCAAATTGTGAATCAGCACTTAATATGCTCCCAATCCCAGTATGTTGATCATCGCGATTAAGCCATTTGAGCTCTGCTATACGGTAGTTTTGTTTATAGCCATCTGTGAGCAACTGGATCGTCAGGTTGTCGATTGAAAAGTAGGTCAACTGTTCAATAAAAAGCGTTTTCAGTAGTGGGACTAACGCATCAACGTTATCACTGTTTGAGTCTAGGTCGTAAGTAGCTTGTGGAAGTAATGTCAACGATGCATTGCGCAGGGCAAACTCATGTGTGATGAGGTTCATCTGAGCGAACGACTCAAATAAATCTAGACTGATAGTGAGTTGCTCTACCATGAACGCATTCTCAGAGTTATCAAAGATAGATAAATTAATTAACTCTAAAGTGGGGCCTTCGTTGCCCCAATCTCCTTGAAGCTGTTCAATCGAGACCTCCGCATTAAGACGTTCAGAAAGAAGTTTTGAAACATGAGCATTGATACTGTCAACATGCGGAAGACTGAGTCGAATGGCAGAAAGTAGCACTGCGACCAACACCACACACAGCGCAAAGCTCTGCCAAATAAAGGCAATGCTTTTTCGTAAAAAATGGCTGGTGTTACTTTCACTCACTTAACAATACTCACGTTATTTTATATTGCATTACATCATGACGACATCAAATTTGTCTTGGCTATAAAGATGTTCAGTCTGGACTTTTATTTGCTTAGTCACAAACGCTTCAACTTCTGCCAACATTGGAAACTCTTCTCCCATTAATGCATCTGCAACTGCCGGCGCAGCGTAAACGACAAATTTGTCAGCATCGTAAGCGCGGTTAACCCGGACAATCTCTCGCATAATTTCAAAACAAACCGTCTCTATGGTTTTGACGGTTCCCCTGCCTTCACAGACTGGACACTCATCGCATAGTACATGTTCCAGACTTTCTCGAGTGCGTTTGCGGGTCATCTCAACTAAGCCAAGAGACGTAAATCCCATAATGTTTATTTTAGCGCGATCTTTAGCACACGCGAGAGTCAATGATTGTAAGACACGTTTTTGGTGCTCAGGTTCCTCCATATCGATAAAATCGATTAGTATCATACCGCCTAAATTGCGTAATCTAAGTTGACGTGCAATCGCCTGAGTGGCTTCAACATTGGTATTAAATATCGTCTGTTCTAAGTTTCGATGTCCAACAAACGCTCCTGTATTAATATCAACTGTGGTCATGGCTTCGGTTTGATCGATGATGAGATACCCCCCAGATTTCAGGTCCACACGACGTTTAAGGGCGCGTTGGGTTTCATTTTCGACATCGTATAAATCAAAGATGGGTCGGTCACCTGTATACAAAACCAATTTATCAGTGAGCTCGGGGACATACTCTGCGACAAAATCCACAAGCTCTTGGTAAGCAAGTTTTGAATCAATTTGAATTTTCTCAATAGGGGTGCCAGTAAAGTCCCGGATCACACGTCGTGCCAAAGGCAGATCCTCAAACAACACGAAGCGTTTTTTGTCACTTGAACGACTTTTAATCTTGTCCCACAATCGCCGTAAGAAAGCTGCATCTTGTTCTAGTTCAGGACCTGCAACACCTTCAGCTGCTGTTCGCAATATAAATCCACCTTGCTCATCACACAAAGGTGAAACCAGTTCTTTTAAGCGTTGCCGTTCTGCTTCGTCCTCGACTCTTTGTGAAACACCAACATGCGTCACTGAGGGCATAAAAACCAGATAACGCGATGGCAGAGTAATATCTGTAGTGAGACGAGCACCTTTTGTTCCAATAGGGTCTTTAACGACCTGTACGACGATACTTTGTCCCTCGCGTACCAGTTCGCGAATGTCTTTGGTTGCAATATTACTCGGCGCGACATCTTCTGCTACTTCGGAGTGAATCGCAATGTCCGAGGCATGTAAAAAAGCAGCTTTATCCAATCCGATGTCCACAAACGCAGCTTGCATACCCGGCAAAACACGAGATACCTTGCCGCGATAAATATTGCCTACAAGTCCTTTTTTGGTGTGACGTTCGATATGGATTTCTTGCAAAATCCCATTCTCAATCAACGCTACCCGAGACTCTGACGGTGTAACGTTAATTAATAACTCAGCACTCATCGATAACTCCTACTTTGCGCAATAGCGCGATGCTTTCCACCAATGGTAACCCAACAATCGCACTATAACTACCTTCGCATGAAGCAACAAAGGCGCCCCCGATACCCTGTATAGCATAACTCCCAGCCTTATCTGCAGGTTCGCCAGTTCGCCAATAAGCTCGAGCTTGCGCCTCTGTGATCTGGGTCAGCGTAACAACTGAAGTATTTAACACGACGTGGCGTTCAATATGCTTATCTGTATCCTGCGGGACACTATGGCAACAAACCAGTGCGGTTGCCGTGTACACCTGATGTGAAGAATCACTTAATGAGGTCAGCATTGCCACACAATGCGCTTCATCTTGTGGCTTACCTAATATTTGCTTGGCAAAACCGATCGTGGTATCACTGCCTATGACCCAAACGCCAGGAACCGATTGAGCGATGATCTCTGCTTTGGCTATCGCCAAGCGCTGTACGTAAGCATCGGGAGCTTCATTGGGCAATACTGTCTCATCCAAATTGGGACTCACAGAGGTAAATTTTAGTCCTTGTTGAGACAAAAGCTCGATGCGTCTAGGAGAGGAGGACGCTAAAATAAACTCACTTTGTTGCTGCCACATTTGGCTTCCTTTAATGTCGCAAGCGTTCTTTGCGAACGCGATTGAGTAACCAAAAGCACCAAGGCCATAAAAACATTGTCGTGGCCGTTGGCCAAAAATAATTTAGTTGGAAAAAGGCATCGTTGAACCAATGCTGTAACCAAAACAATACCATGTTAAAAAATGCGGTATAAAGCCCTAAAATACCACTTTGTTGCCAGATAGAATAATTTTTGAATCGCAAATGATGTATCGAAGCGACATACATGATCAGTGAAAATGCCAACGCATGCATGCCGAGAGTGTAACCTAATAACACATCCAGTATGAGCCCGTAAAAGAACGCAATGCCAATGTTTATGTTCTGTGGGAAAAACATATTCCAAAATACCAGCCCCATTAATAACCAATCAGGTCGATAAGTACCAAAACTAATTGGCATTGGCATGATTTCAAGAACGGTACACACCAATAGAGAAAAATGTACATGAAAGCGATTTATCATTGCGTATCAACCTGTTGAGCTTGTCCAGTGAGGGGTGCTTGAGTATCTAGCAGCAACAAGTAACGAATTCTATCTAAGCGTGCAAGAGGGGTGGCGTTGACTTGAGCAAAGGGTTTGCTTTCATCGCGAATTATGTCAGAAACAACGCCAACTGGATAACCAGCAGGATAGACTTCGCCTAAACCAGAACTGACGAGTAAATCACCCACTTCAATATCTGCACTGTGTGCAACATATTTAATATTAAGGCGGTTTGTATTACCTGAACCGTTGGCAATGAGTCTAACGTTATTGCGAAGAATACGCACAGGGATGGCATGTGCAATATCAGTGATAAGCAGTACTCGGCTCTCGGTTGGCGCGATATCATTAATTTGCCCAACAATACCTTGGTCATCCAGAACTGGTTGCGATAAAAAGACGCCGTCTAATGCTCCTTTATTGACTAGCACTTGTTGAGAATAGGGACTATTGTCGACCGCCAGAAGCTCAACAATGGTTTTTGCAAACTCAGGTGCAAGCGGTGCATCCATTAAGCTACGCAACTGAGCATTTTCTTCTTCTAAAATATCAAATCGCTGGGCCTTTTCACGCAATTGCATAATTTCGGAAATGAGGATTTCGCGTTCAGCTAATAAGTCACCTTGAGTAACAAACAAAGCTGAGCTTTCTTCTAAAAACTCACCTGGTAAAGAGGCGATAAACTTGATGGGGTAAACCAGCGAATTAAGAGTCACCCGGATGGGTTTAGAGAATTGATACACACCATCTGCTATCAGTAATGTAACAGCAAAGAATACCGCAACAAATAAGCGAGATTCTATAGATGGGCCAATGTTAAATATCGGTTTCATATCAATTAACTATCTGATTAAAAGCAAAAAAGGCAACAGAAGTTGCCTTTGCGTGTTATTCGTAACTGAACAAATCGCCGCCGTGCAGATCAATCAAATCAAATGCCTGTCCGCCACCACGGGCCACACAGGTTAGAGGATCATCAGCAATGACCACCGGGATGCCGGTTTCTTCCATTAATAACCGATCAAGGTCCTTAAGTAGAGCTCCACCTCCGGTCAGTACCATGCCGTGCTCAGATATATCTGAGGCAAGTTCTGGTGGCGATTGCTCAAGTGCAACCATAACGGCTGAAACAATACCGGTTAGAGGCTCTTGTAGTGCTTCTAGAATTTCGTTGCTATTCAGTGAGAAACTCCGTGGTACACCTTCTGCAAGGTTTCGCCCTCGGATTTCTATTTCTTTCACTTCTTCAGCAGGGTAAGCGGCACCAATTTCATGTTTGATTCGTTCTGCTGTGGCTTCACCAATCAAGGCGCCAAAATTACGTCGTACGTAATTAATGATAGCATCGTCAAATTTATCACCACCGATGCGCACAGACGAAGAATATACCACCCCGTTTAATGAAATGATTGCAACTTCAGTGGTACCGCCACCAATGTCGACGACCATGGAGCCAGTCGGTTCAGAAACCGGGAGACCTGAACCAATCGCAGCCGCCATTGGTTCATCAATCAAATACACCTCACGCGCACCAGCACCTTCTGCGGACTCTTTGATGGCACGACGTTCAACTTGTGTAGAACCGCATGGTACACATACCAAAACCCGAGGTGATGGTAACAAGAAGTTGTTGTCATGCACTTGTTTAATAAAATGCTGAAGCATCTTTTCCGTGACATTAAAATCGGCAATTACCCCATCTTTCATCGGACGGATGGCTTTTATATTACCTGGTGTGCGTCCTAACATACGTTTTGCGTCACTGCCTACTGCAGCAACACTGCGCGGCGTTCCGGCACGCTCCTCGCGGATAGCAACAACAGATGGTTCATTTAAGACGATGCCCTGACCTTTTACATAAATCAGTGTGTTTGCCGTACCTAAATCGATAGATAGATCATTGGAGAAAATCCCACGGAGCTTTTTGAACATGGACAGCCTATATATTTGTTTAATACGGAGTTATCGCCGTATTCTAGGTTAAGTTACATGGATTTACAATCAAGGCATGGCCTCTATAAGTTAATTTTATATAGAGAACTAAAAAAGCCGCTTTTCAGCGGCTTTCTAGATTAGTTTTCAACATGTGAATTTTGTCTTGAATCAAAATGGGATGTCATCATCCATGTCAAAGTCAGGCTCACTCACTGGTTTGCTTGCTGGCGCAGTTGGTTGTTGTGGTGGCTTTGATGGTTGGAAGCCCCCATTATTAGATTGGTTGCCACCTTGATTGTATCCGCCTTGCCCGCCACGAGCTTGTCCACCACCAGCATTACCACCGCCCATGCCTCCGTCTCCGCGACTGTCGAGCATTTGTAATTCGTTTGCTACAATTTCAGTTGTGTAGCGATCATTACCAGATTGGTCTTGCCATTTGCGCGTTTGCAACTTACCTTCGATGTAGATTTTGGAGCCTTTTTTGAGGTACTCACCAGCGATTTCAGCAAGGCGTCGGTACATAACGATGCGATGCCATTCAGTTTTTTCTTGTGGTTGTCCTTGTTGGTCTTTCCATGTCTCGCTAGTTGCAACACTTAAGTTTGCAATTGCATTGCCGTTTTGCGCGTAGCGAATTTCAGGATCGTTGCCAAGATTACCAACGATGATTACTTTGTTAATGCCTCTAGATGCCATTGCTCACCTCTGTCTCATTGTACGGCTTGTTGTGCTTGCGCCAGATCAAAATACATTGTGTCGACTTTGAGATACGCCGCTTGTTCTGTTTCAACAATGGTAATGTCTGCTACGCCATCTAACTGGCGTAATTTGTTACTGAGTTCAGCCACTGACCACTGTACGGTATTGACGTCAAGTGTAACCCTTTTAAAGCGGGTTTGACTAGGTAGACGTGACAATAAAATTGACCACACTATACATATGCCAATGACCACAGTATATAGGACGGAATCAGAAAAGCTACTGACCAAAATACCCGTTATTGTACCGCCTAAAAAAGCACCAAAAAACTGACTGCTAGCATAAATCCCCATCGCGCTACCTTTTGCACCTGCTGGCGCAATACTTGATAACATAGAAGGTAGATTGGCTTCTAAATAATTAAACCCGATAAAAAAGGCCACACCAATGCCATATAACCAGAAAAGGGAAAATGCGTCCAATCTAGTGACGGCCCACAATCCTACAAAAGAGAGCATTAAAAGTGTGACGGCAATGTACAAAGTGGTTTTTATTTGACGCTGACCTATGCGGATGAGGATGAATAAGCCAATTAATGAAACTAGCAAAATAGGTAAATAAGCTTGCCACTGAGCAGTCAAATCTAATCCTTGCGCATGAAGTAATACCGGCAGTTGGATAAATAAAACCGTTATCAATAGATGCAAAATACCGACACTGATATTCAAAATGATCAGCTCTGGGTGGCATATCATCTGCTTGAGCTGTTTGGTACGCGGTAAAATATCTCCGGAAGGGGCCAGGTTGACTGCGTTGGGTACCGCAACAATGACGAGGACTATGCCCACAACTGCAAGTCCCGCTGTGACATAAAAAATCCCAGACAGCCCTCCGACTTGAGCTAATACTGGACCGAGTAATAAAGCAAGGTAAAAAGATAAGCCAATACTGATACCGATAATGGCCATGACTTTGGTACGGTGATTTTCTCGAGTTACATCGGCGGCTAGCGCCATAACCGCTCCCGCTATTGCCCCTGCCCCTTGAAGTATGCGACCCAATACCAGCCAAAATAAGCTATCAGCAAGAGCGGCAATGATTGAGCCCATAGCAAATAGTATCAGCCCAGCAATAATAACTGGTTTACGACCAATTTTGTCTGATAGCATGCCAAATGGAATTTGCAAAATAGCTTGGGTTAAGCCATAACCACCAATTGCTAAGCCTAACAAGAACGGCGAATAGTCTTCATATTGCACAGCCAAAACAGCCATGACTGGCATGACCATAAACAGGCCAAGCATCCGGCTCATGTATATTGCAGCGAGAGAAAAGGCCGCTCGTAATTCGGTAGAGTTCAAAATCGTTTAAAACACAAAAATAATTTCAGTAAATTCTATCACAGCTTGAGCTAATGTGATCAATACAGAGCCTATTGCGTAAAAGTCACTAACAAAAATAGACATTTATGGCATACTACAGGTTTGCCATTTTACACATCTGGTTATCCATGGATAAAATCGAAGTACGCGGCGCCCGCACCCATAATTTAAAAAATATTTCTTTGGACATTCCTCGCGACAAACTGGTCGTTATCACCGGGCTTTCAGGTTCTGGTAAGTCATCGTTAGCGTTTGATACCCTTTATGCCGAAGGTCAACGTCGCTACGTGGAATCGTTATCTGCTTATGCGCGTCAGTTTTTGTCTATGATGGAAAAACCTGATGTGGATCTCATTGAAGGTTTGTCTCCGGCGATTTCGATTGAACAAAAATCCACCTCGCACAACCCGCGTTCTACGGTCGGTACCATCACAGAGATATACGATTATTTGCGTTTGTTATTCGCTCGAGTCGGGACTCCTCGCTGTCCAGATCACGATGTTCCGCTGGATGCGCAAACGATTTCTCAGATGGTGGATCGCGTTCTTGCTATGCCTGAGGGTGAAAAACTCATGCTACTAGCCCCTGTGGTGCAAGAGCGTAAAGGCGAGCATATCAAAACACTCGAAGCATTAGCTGCGCAGGGCTATATTCGAGCACGAATTGATGGTGATGTTTGTGATTTATCTGATCCTCCACCGTTGGACTTACACAAAAAACATACCATTGAGGTGGTCGTTGACCGTTTTAAAGTGCGCGATGACTTGCAATTGCGGTTGGCTGAGTCATTTGAAACGGCGATTAATTTATCCGGTGGTAATGCCAAAATTGCCTACATGGATGAACCAGACAAAGAAGAAATTATTTTTTCTGCTAATTTTGCTTGTCCGCATTGTGGCTATAGTATTGCTGAGTTAGAGCCGCGTTTATTTTCATTTAATAACCCAGCTGGTGCATGTCAAACCTGTGATGGGTTAGGCACTAGACAATTTTTTGACCCCACAAGAGTGATTGTTAACGATGAGATTTCTCTTTCTGGTGGGGCAATCAGAGGCTGGGATAAGCGGAGCTTTTATTATTATCAAATGCTCCAAGCCGTGGCGGAGCATTATGGTTTTGATTTGACTAAACCACTCAATACTCTAGATAAAAAACACCTTGATATCGTTTTAAATGGTTCCAAAGGGACGGCGATCAATTTCAAATACATCAATGAACGTGGCGATATCATGCAGCGCAAGCATCCATTTGAAGGGGTTATTCCCAACATGGAGCGTCGCTATAAGGATACTGAGTCCAATGCAGTGCGTGAAGAGTTATCCAAATACCTCTCACAACAACCTTGCTCGGCATGTCACGGCTCCCGCTTGCGCCTAGAGGCCCGAAATGTTTTTGTCGGGAACACCAGCTTACCTTCCATCGCGACCATGTCGATAGAGAATTCGTTGAAGTTTTTTAATGACCTCGATTTACAGGGCCAAAAAGCGGCAATCGCCGAAAAAATCCTAAAAGAAATTCAAGACCGTCTTAACTTTCTTGTGAATGTTGGATTGAACTATCTCACGCTTGAACGCAGTGCCGATACTCTTTCTGGTGGTGAGGCCCAGCGTATTCGTTTGGCCAGCCAAATCGGTGCCGGTCTTGTTGGCGTAATGTATGTACTGGATGAGCCAAGCATTGGATTGCATCAACGAGATAATGAGCGATTGCTTAAGACGTTGCGGCATTTACGTGACTTGGGCAATACTGTACTAGTCGTTGAGCATGATGAAGACGCTATTCGCGAAGCCGATCACGTCATCGATATTGGCCCAGGTGCGGGCGTTCACGGCGGAGAAATCATCGCCCAAGGCACCATGCAAGACATCATGGATTCGCCTGATTCACTCACCGGTAAGTATTTGTCGGGCCGAGAAAAAATTGACATTCCTACTAAGCGAAACAAACCCAAGAAAGGCGGCTGGGTTACGTTAACCGGTGCGACGGGTAATAACCTTCAAGATGTGACACTAAAAGTCCCTACAGGTTTAATGACTTGTATCACAGGGGTCTCAGGTTCTGGCAAATCAACGCTTATAAACGATACCTTTTACAAAATCGCTCAGCGCGAATTAAACAACGCGACGACCAATGAGCCTGCGCCGTATAAGTCCATTACCGGTCTGGAAAAGCTAGACAAAGTCGTTGATATTGACCAATCCCCGATAGGTCGTACGCCTCGTTCTAATCCTGCAACGTATGCAGGGATCTTTACGCCAATCCGCGAGATTTTTGCAGGTACTCAAGAGGCGCGTTCACGAGGTTACAAGCCGGGACGATTTAGCTTCAATGTGAAAGGCGGTCGTTGTGAAGCTTGTCAGGGAGATGGTGTTATAAAAGTTGAGATGCACTTCTTACCGGATGTGTACGTGCCGTGTGATGTATGTAAAGGCAAACGCTACAATCGCGAAACGTTGGAGATCCGTTACAAAGGTAAAAATATTCATGAAATCCTTGAGATGACAGTGGAAGATGCGCGTGAGTTTTTTGATGCAATCCCGGCGATCAATCGCAAATTACAAACTTTGATGGATGTTGGTTTGAGCTACATACGCCTAGGACAGGCCGCCACCACGTTATCTGGTGGGGAAGCACAGCGTGTGAAGTTAGCTAAAGAACTGTCTAAACGCGATACTGGGCAGACGCTCTATATTTTGGATGAACCAACGACGGGTTTGCATTTTCACGATATTAAGCAACTTCTTGAAGTACTGCATCGTTTGCGTGACGCAGGTAACACGATGGTGGTCATTGAGCATAATTTGGACGTCATCAAAACGGCAGACTATCTTGTAGACTTAGGTCCTGAAGGCGGTTCGGGCGGTGGTCAGATTATTGCACAAGGTACCCCTGAAGAAGTAGCGGAATCAAGCGTTTCTCATACTGGTAGATTTTTAAAGCCCATGTTGCAATAAGGAGTTTTAAGGTGTTATCTGAAACCTTCAAAGTTCGCTTTTATGAAACGGATGCATTACGACATGTGAACAATACGGTTGTGCCTCAGTGGTTTGAAACCGCGCGTGAGCCAATTTTTAAACTATTTAATCCGGCTTTGAACTTGGAACAATGGCCATTGATTTTGGCCAGTTACACAGTGGATTTCATTGCACAAATTCATTATGGCCTGGATGTTACTGTCAAAACCGGTATTCGACGAGTGGGCAATAGCTCATTTGTGGTTGCACAGGAGGTATGGCAAGCAGAACAACTTGTTGCCAAAGGGGAAACAACGTTAGTGCACTATGATTTTGTCACACAAAAATCCTGTGCGATACCCCTGGACATTAAACAACAGTTGACTCGCTATTTGATCTAAGCAAATCTATTCAAACAATTCTACTGCGATACCCTTCATAGAATAGCCGACCGAAGCAATATCGCCTTCCCAGCGAGTGGTGGTTAGTTTGCCAGTAATCCACACTGCATCATAAAGACGTTCAATTGGAACGCCTTCTGCAAAAGTCACATGCACGATTTGGTTAGAAGGTGGCGGTGGCACATGAATACAAGCACCAAAATAAGGCACGAGTAAAAATTCTTTGGTATGAGTTGCCGTGCCTTCAAGCGGGACCACAAACCCTGGGATTTTGACAAAGCGGTTGTGGAGTGATTGCAATACTGGCGCATTTGGGTCAGCTTGACTCATATTCATTTGATGATCGACCGAAACTTCAGAAGGCACAAAATCTTGTGGCACCATGTCTTCCCAGTATAGTTCTGTCGGCTCTTCAGCTAGGACCAAGTGTGCTACTAATCCAAACATACAAATCAAAAATCGCATCGTTTTACTCTTATCATTAGCGAATCGTTAGATTACCTGTCGAGTAAGAAATGTCAAATAGACCAGTTTACTGGTCTATATAAACAAAAGTATAAATTCGAGACTATGTGTTTAGACTAGTGATCTGGTCTAGTTTGCGTTGTCTCAATAAATATAGTAGTTTGCTGGTATTGAATTAACACAGTGAAGTCAAAATGAGCTCTACCATCATTGGCGCTTATGAAGCAAAAACAAAATTACCCGAAATCATGCGCAAAGCCGAACAAGGCCAGCGCTTTACAATTACAAATCGTGGAAAAGCAGTCGTGGATATTGTTTCTTCACAAATGCACGATGAAAAGGTAATCAGTGAAGCCATTGCTATCATTACCAACACATCGGTTTCTCAAATCCCTGATTCTATCTATAAAAAATTACTTGATTCGGTAAGACAGTGAATTATTTTATACTCGATGCAGCACTTGCTTTTCGCTGGTTATTAACGCCACAACTTTTACCGCAAGCAAAATATGCCATAAGTGTTTTGGAAAGTTTAAATGAATACCATGCATTGGTACCTGGATCATTTCATCTAGAGCTAACAAATTTGATTTTGCATGCCGAACGAAAAAAGATGCTCGAATTACATCATTCGAAACGCTTCTTAGAACAAATAAAGAAACTTCCTATTGTTGTCGACAATCCATCAATAGAGGAAATGACTCAGCAAACCATTGAATTAGCTAGAGCCTACAGTGTATCAAATTACGAAGCCGCTTATTTGAGCCTCGCTTTAAGGAAAAATTGCCCCATTGCAACCTTAGAGGTGGAGACAATTAAACGAATAAAACAGCTTGGAATTGAACATTATAGACAGGATATATAACTGAACTGTCTAACTCAAAATAAACGGATATAAAGTCAGATACAAAAGGTGGCATAATGACCTGTCAATAGGAGTATCTGATGAAAAAAATAATAATATCAAGTGTTTCACTTTTCACTATGTTTGCAGCTCAAGCCACAAACGGCTACTTTGCTCACGGATACGGCAACGCAAATAGAGCATTAGCGGGTGCAGGAACGGCTGTTGCATTTGACGCTATTTCCTCAGTGAATAACCCAGCCAGCGCATTGCAAGTAAATGACCAACTACAGTTAGAGTTAAGTATATTTAACCCTAAACGTGGGCATACAGTCACAGGTCAAATGGCACCACCTCCCGCTTTTTCATTGGCTTTAGGCGAAGTAGAATCAGACCGAGAGCGCTTTATTACCCCTGGATTTGGTTGGAAAACATCGCTCGATGAGCAATCTAGTTTAAATATTGTGGTCTATGGTAATGGTGGTATGAACACCGAATATCCAACAAGCGTATTTTATGGCTCAAATGCAGGGGTCGATTTAGCGCAATTGTTTGTTAGTATTGGCTATGCTCGTCAAATGAACGATGATTTGGCCATTGGCGTGGCTCCAATATTTGCTGTACAACGATTTGCAGCAACAGGCTTAGAAGCCTTCGGACAATTTTCTGCAAACCCACAAGCGGTGTCGAATAAAGGACATGAAATTACCACTGGGTTTGGTGCCAAATTTGGCGTTACCTATGATGTTTCAGATACTCTTACTTTAGGCCTAAGCTATCAAACCAAAATCGCAATGGAAGACTTTTCTGATTATGCTGGTTTATTTGCAGAACAGGGCGGATTTGATATCCCTTCAAATATATCGATCAGCACTGCATACACTTTTTCGGATAACGCACTCATTGCCTTGGACTGGCAAAAAATTAACTACTCAGAAGTTGCATCCATTGCTAACGCGATGATGCCCAATCTGATGCAGGCTCAACTAGGTCAAGATAATGGCGCAGGGTTTGGCTGGCGTGATATGGACATTGTCAAACTTGGTTATCAATTTGGTATTGGCGAGACGATATATCGCCTGGGAGTAAGTTATGGTGAGCAACCGATCCCAGAAAGTGAAATGTTGTTTAACATTCTATCTCCTGGGGTACAAGAAATTCACTATACCGCAGGTATTGCATCGGGTCGCTGGAGTGCAGATATTATGTACTCACCAAATAACAATATCAGCGGAGCCAATGCGTTGACGTGTGATCCAATCAGTGGGCAATGTGCACAAAATATTGAGTTGGAAATGTCGCAACTGCAATTTTCGATAGGCTATCGTTTCTAACCAATCGCAGAAAGTCTTTTTTTCTTTGTTGATCTATCTTAAACTTCGACAATAGAACCGGCTGCAGTCGTCAGCTATGACTAAACGGGGGTTGAGATGCAGATAGGTAAAAATCAAAAGCGTTTCGCTTTGTATGGCGCGCTCTTTGGTGTGTGTTTCCCTATCATTGGCTCTCTGCTGCAATGCTGGGTCGAAGGCTTGCCCTTAGATTGGGAAGGCATTAAAGCCGTTCAAGCCAATTCAAAACTTCTCTGGATCATCAATACAGCACCATTTTTCTTGGGTTTATTCGCCTCATTTGGAGGCTTGCAACTCGACCGCGTAGAGTCTCGAGAGGATAAGTTACGAGAGCGCTACGAAGAAATGAAAGTGTTGCGTCGCAAAGCGGACGAGGCCAATGCGGCAAAGAGTAACTTTTTGGCCAATATGAGCCACGAGATCCGTACTCCGATGAATGCTATCATTGGCATGTCTTATCTTGCGCAAAAGCGGTGTGAGCAAGAAGAAGTAATCAACTACATTAGTAAGGTCGAAAGTAGCGCAAAGTCTTTGCTAGCAATTATTAATGACATATTAGACTTTTCGAAAGCCGAAGCTGGTGAAATGTCAGTTGAAAATGTTCCTTTCAAACTTGAGCCACTACTGAACGAAGTCACTGATGTGATCAACATCAAGCTGAAAGATAAACCTGATATCGAGTTTGTCATGGACATGGACGCAAGTATTCCAAGTGTTGTCGTGTCAGATCCTACGCGAATACGGCAAGTGTTACTTAACTTACTCGATAATGCGGTCAAGTTTACACATGTTGGAGAAATAAGACTCAACTGTCAGTTAGCAAAACAAGACGACAACCAAATTGAATTAGCATTTGCAGTAAAAGATAGTGGTATTGGGATACCGCAGGACCGCCTGCAAAAGATATTCGAACCATTTAAACAAGCAGATGACTCTACTACTCGTAAATATGGTGGTACGGGCTTAGGATTAGTGATTACGCAACGCATCATTGGCTTGTTAGGCGGGCAGTTACTTGTTGAGTCTGAACAAAATGCTGGCACGACCTTCTCTTTTGATATCAAATGTGACATTCAAAGCAATGAGACGGTGTTATCAAATACTCAAAAAGCCGATTTAAAGGATATTACCGTGCTTTTAGTGGATGACTCCGAATCAGCACGTTCTGTGTTGAGTGCCATGCTACAGTCTTTTGATTTTAATGTGCTAGAAGCTGACTGTGCTGAGCAAGGCTTGGCTATTTTTGATGAGTGTAAAGCCACGAATCAGAATATTGATCTCATTGTATCTGACTGGTTTATGCCAGATGTTGATGGCCTGGAATTTATTGAACGAGTTCAGCAACGCAGTAATGAGCAACAAGC